>DASUKM010000057.1:0-31026 GCA_036278735.1 Vicinamibacterales bacterium | reverse complement strand
CGGCCGCAATCCATCCCGCCTGCTCCATCCGGTGCAGCGCGGGATAGAGCGATCCCTCCTCGACGCGGAGCGCCTCGTCCGACACGAGTTGCAGGTGCGCCGCAATGCCGTAGCCGTGCTGTGACCCGCGGCTCAGCGTCTTGAGGACGAGCAGATCGAGCGTGCCCTGGAGGGCGTCCTGTTTGCGGCCGCGGAGCATGGGGACATCTTACCCTAGAAGTCTAGGGGGGCGGAGGACGGAGGGCGGAGGGCGGGGGGCGGAGGGCGGAGGGCGGAGGGCGGGGGGCGGGGGGCGGAGGACGGAGCACGGAGGGCGGAGGGCGGAGCGCGGAGGGCGGAGGGCGGGGGGCGGAGGGCGGAGGGCGGGGCGCGGAGGCTCGCCAGACGATCAGTCACGGAGAATCACGCACCCGAAACGTGTCGCCCATGTATCCGGTCTGATCTGTTACCTATCTATCCGGTTCGGCCCCCCACTCCTCGCCCTCCGGCATCCCGCATCCCGCATCCCGCTCAACAATCGCGCAACACGATCGTCGGATCGACGCGGGCGGCCTGGCGGCCCGGCAGCCAGGCGGCCAGGGTGGAGACGGCCAGAACGGCGACAATCGTGGCGGCGAAGACGGTCGGGTCGGTGGGTTTGACGTCGGTCAGCATCGACCGGAGTAGGCCTGTCAGCAGCCAGGCCGCGAGGGCGCCGATCGCGATGCCGATCGACGCGAGCAGCAGGCTGCGCGTGATGACGAGCGTCCGGACGCGCGCAGGATCCGCGCCGAGCGCCAGCCTGATGCCGAACTCCCGGCGCTGACGTCGCACGTTATAGGCCATCACGCCGTAGACCCCCACCATCGCGAGCAGGCCCGCCAGGCCGCCGAACAGCGCGGTCAGCACCGAGACGAGGCGCGGCTGCCCGACCGACGCGGCGACGACGCCGGCCAGCGTCTGGACGCCGGCCACCGGCGTCGCGGGATCGATCGACGCGACCAGGCTGCGCGCGACAGGAATCAGCGCCGCCGGATCGGCGCCCGACGAGCGCATCACGACCGTCATCGAGGGAAACGCGTCCTGGTCGGTCGTCCGATAGAACTCGAACGGCGTCGGCCTGGCGAGCCCGTACGATCGGACGTTCCCAATCACGCCCACGACCCGATACCACCGGCTGTGGTCGGGGCCTTGTCCGAAGCGCCTGCCGATCGGGTTCGCGCCGGGCCAGAACTTGTCGGCCATCGCCTGGTTGATCAACACGGTCGTCGTGCCGGCGCCGTCGCGGTGGTCGAGCAGCCGTCCGCGCAGGAGCGGAATGCCCATGGCCTTCAGGTAGTCGCCGTACATCCAGCGATACTCCACGAGCGGCGCGTCGCCGGGCCCCCACGGATTACCGCCTTCGCGCGACATCTCGCCGTTCCAGCCGTACTGGTACATGGGCAGATGACTGATGAGGCCCACCGAGTCGACGCCGGCCACGTGGGCCAGGCGTTGGTCCAGTTCGCGATAGAACGCCTGCAACTGCGCCGTCGCGTCGTACCGCGGACCGGACGGGGCGACGTCGAAGGCGATGACGTGGTCGGTGCGGAACCCGGTGTCGCGCGATTCGAGATCGATCAGATTCTTCGCGAGCAGCCCCGCGCCAATCAGGAGCGCGAACGCCATCGCGATCTCCGCGACGACGAGGCCGGTGCCGACGCGGCCGCCGCTGCCGGTCCGCGTGTCCGCCGCATTCAGCGAGGCGGCGAGCGCGCGCGTCCGCAGGCGCACCACGGGCCAGAGGCCGCAGACGATCCCGACCGCCAGCGACACCACGGCGCTGAACGCCAGCACGCGTCCGTCGATGCCAATCGCGGTGGCGCGCGGCAGCAGCTTCCCGGCGAGCGCCACGAGCGTCCGCACGAGCCAGAACGCCAGGCCGACCCCCAGCGCGCCGCCGGTCAGCGCCAGCAGCACGCCTTCGATCGTGAGCTGCCGGGCGAGATCGGCCGGCGAGGCGCCGAGCGCGAGCCGGATCGCCAGCTCGCGGCGCCGCGCGAGACCCGACGCGAGCAGCAGGTTCGCCACGTTGGCGCACGCGATCAACAGGACGAGGAGCACCGCGCCCAGCAGCAACTGCAGCGGGCGGCGGATGCCGCCCACCGTCACCTCGCGCAGCGCGCGGACGTCGACGCCGTGATTGGTGCCGAACTCTTTCGCGAGCGTGACGCCGAGGGCGCGCATCTCGGTCGCGGCGCGGTCGAGTGGGATGCCGGGCGTCAGGCGCGCGTACACGTTCAGGAAGTGGTTGCCGCGGGTGGACGGATCGAGCGCGCGCGCGAGCGGCAGGAACAGCTCGGCGTTCGAATAGGCGAACCCCTTCGGCATCACGCCGATGATCTCGCTCGTGTCGCCGTCAATCGCGATCGTCCGGCCGAGCACGTGCGGGTCGGCGGCGAACGTGCGCACCCAGAGCCCGTACGAGAGCACGGCCACCTTGCGCCCGCCAGGCCGATCTTCTTCCGGCGTGTACCATCGCCCCATCAGCGGCTGGACGCGAAACACGTCGAGGAACGACGCCGTCGTCCGCGCGGCGTGCAGGCGCTCCGGATCGCCGGCCCCCGTCACGACCACCGACTGCGGAAAGGCGCCGCCGATGGCGGAAAACACGTGATTGCGCGCGACCCAATCGTGATATTTCGGGAACGACGCGGGCGCCGTCTTCAGCGCCGGCTGCGTGTCGTAGACCACGACGAGCCGGTCCGGCTCCGGATACGGAAGCGGCGTGAGCAGGACGCCATTGAAGATGCTGAAGATCGCGGTCGTGATGCCGATGCCCAGCGCGAACGCCATGACCGCGAGCGTGGTGACGAATCGGCCGCGCCACAGCGCTCGCACGCCGGACCGCGTCTCGAGCACGATGTTCGCCATGGCCGGTTAGACGGACCGCACGGCCGGCGCGTTTACGAACGGATGATTATTTCCCTCGCGCCGTCAGACCTGTGCCCGACCGTCTGACGCGACGCCCGACGCCGGCAGCGTGGGGGCCATCACCGACAGGTGCACCCCGCGCAGCGCCTGCACGACGGCCGCATACGTGACGACGACGATCAGGCCGTCGGCGCGGATCAGCGGCAGCTCCCCTTCCTGCACGCCGCCGCGGATGAACGTGCGGCGCGACGGTGCAGCCGCACCCGGGGGCTCGGAGGCGACAATGTCCTGCACGGAGAGCGCGAGCAGCTCCGGTTCGGCATAGCCGAGCAGCGCGGACGCCGGACCGTTGACCGCGATATAGCGCTGACGGTCGTCGTGGGCGAGGACCGCAAACGGCGCAGCCGCGATCAGGCGGCTCAGCTCGCGGCGTCCGGCGGCGCGCGGCTGCTCCTTGAACGGGTCGAGAGCGGCCGCGATCTCCCGAGCCGTTCTGCGGAGCGCCGCCTCCAGCTTCTCCTGTTCCTGGCGAGCCATCTGAACGGCGGTATGGTACTCGATACTCCCGGGTGAGTAAATGCTCGGAGCCCTCTGCTACACTCCGGCCACCACTCTGGAGGTGCGCCCGTGTCGATCAGCCGCCGCCGATTTCTGCTGCTCTCGTCCGCCGCCGCCGCATCGGCGCCCTTCGCGCGGCTGCGCGCGCAGGCGCCGGCATCGCCGCGCGCCTCTTCGCCGACGGCATTCGAATCGGTGCGGCGCAACGTCGGCGTCTTCACCGGCCGCGGCGGTACGATCGGCATCCTCTCGAACAAGGACACCCTCCTCGTCGTCGATACCCAGTACCCGGACACGGCGCGGGTCTGCCTCGCGTCGGTCGAGCAGCGGGCCGGACGGCCGGTGGATCTCGTCTTCAACACGCACCACCACGTGGATCACACGGCGGGCAACGGCGTGTTCCGCGCGCATGCGAAGAAGATCGTGGCGCAGCGGCGCGTGCCGGATCTGCAGCGCACCGCGTACGGCACGTCGGGCGACCCGCAGACCTACGCGGATACGACGTTCGACAAGACCTGGTCGGAGCACGCCGGCGACGAGCGGGTGACGGCGAAATACTACGGCCCCGGCCACACGGGCGGCGACGCCATCGTCCACTTCGAACGCGCCCACGTCGTCCACATGGGCGATCTGATCTGGATCGACATCCACCCCTTCATCGATCGTCCCGGCGGCGCCTCGGTCCAGCACTGGCGGACGACGGTGGAGGCCGTGGCGAAGGAGATGCCCGCCGATACGATCTACATCGCCGGGCATGCCAGGGCCGGACATCCGGTCAGCGTGGATCGCGCCGCACTCCTGAAGCAGCGCGACTATTTCGACGCCGCGTTGACCCACGTTCGACGCGGCCTGCAGCAGCACCAGTCGCGTGACGAGATCATCGCACTCGCCGCGCTGCCCGGATTCGAGGACTACCAGTCCGCACCGCCACGGCTGTCGGCCGCGGCGACGCTCGGGGCGGTCTACGATGAACTCACGTCTTAGGCGTTGGGCTTTGGGCTTTTAGGCTTTAGGAGCGCTACTTCGCGGGCATCAGCGTTACCACCGTATACCGGTCGAGCGGGAAGTACGTCTGGAACGTCTGCTTGACGATCGCGGGGGTGATCGCGTCGATGCGCGCCTTGCGCGTGAGGATCAGGCCGGGATCCTGGTCGAAGAGGACGACGTTCTGCAGGCGCCCGAGCCAGTAGCCGTTCTGCTCGAGCGCCGTCTCGTAACCGCGCAGGGCGGCCTCCTTGGCGCGATTCACCAGGTCCTCGGACGGGCCGTTCGTCCGCAGCGCTTTCACCTCGTCCATCACGCGCTTCGTCATCGAGCCAACGTTCTCGGGCGCCGAGCCGAAGCTGATCGCCACGTGTCCTTCGCCGCGCTGCGGCAGCGGCTGCTGCAGCCCCACCGACACGGTGTAGGTCTGGCCCAGCTCCTCCCGCAGGATGTCGCGCAGCGCCGTCTCGAGCACGTCGGTGGCGGCGCCGACTCGCTCCTGCGCCACCGGATCCATCGGCGGATCGGCGAAGAAGCTGATGACGGTCTGGCTGCGCGGCTCCCGGCCCATGTCGACCTGCGCCGTCTTGACGTCCAGCGGAAACGCCATGCCGACCTGTTTGAACGCCGAGGTGCGTTTCCCCGTCGACGGCAGGGTCCCGACGTACCGCGCGAGCAGCGCGACGGCATCGTCGACCTTGAACGCGCCGACCATGAAGAAGCGGAAATCGGCGGCATTGGAAAAGCGATCGCGGTAGAACGCCGCCATTTTCGTGCGGTCGAGCGCCTCGACGCGCGCGACGGTCAGCGGTTCGGTCGTGTAGTTGTTCGACGTGTTCACCGCGTTGAGCTTCTCGCCGAACACCGCCTGCGGGTTCTGCTGCCGGTTGACGACGACGGCCGAGAGCTGACGCTGCAGGAGCGCGAACGCCTGCGGATCGTCGCCCGGCGCCGTGAACTGCTGATACAGCAGCTGCAGCGCCGTCTCGAGATCCGCGGGAGAGGACGACCCGGAGATCCCCTGCGTCGAAAGGCTGATGAACGGCGACGACGACGCCAGCTTGCCTGCGAGCAGCTTCTGGAGGTCGACCGCCGACAGGCCGCCGGCTCCCGAGAGGCCCACGTAGAAACTCGCGAGCGAGGCATCGGGATAGTCGGCGGGAGGGGCGAGCGAGGCGCCCCCGAAGCCCGACAGCGAAAAGAGCACCTGATCGTTCTTGAAGGCGGTCGGCTTCAGCCAGGCCTCGACGCCGTTGCCGAACTGCACGACCGTGACGCCCAGGTCCGCGATCTCGCGCCGGGAGGTCACGGGCGCCGGCTCCGGCACCTTCGGCATCAGCGGCCGCGTTTCGGCCGCCTCCGTCCAGGCGGTGACGGGCACTTTCTCCGCCGACGTCAGCGTCGTACGGACCGCGACGTCCGTCGGGACCGCGATGCCCGGCTTCTGCGGCGAGACCGCCAGGATCACCCGCGTGTCTCCCGCGAGCAGATCCTTCCCCATCGCCGAGACCTCCGCGTCGGTGATCCCCGGGAGCAACTGCTGGACGAGCGCGTACTCGTAGGCGATGCCGGGGCTCGGCTCCCCTTCCAGGAAATACTGCAGATATTCGCTCGCGTACGAGGCGCTCTCCGTCTTGTCGCGCTCGCTGTACGCGCGATCGTAGAAGGCGCGGATCGTCCGCTTCGTGCGATCCAGCTCCGGCGGCGTGAACCCGTACTCGCGCGCGCGGTGCGCCTCGACCACGATCGCGGTGAGGCCGTCGGGGATGTGGCCGTCCTGCACGGCGGCGCCCAGCGAGAAGGTCGCGACGTCCTTGCTGAGATCGCCTCCGGAGGCGCCGGCGTCGAGAAACTTCGCGTCCGGCCGGCGGCCGATCTCGTCGAAGCGCTCGTTGAGCATCTGGTCGAAGAAGCGCTCCACCAGGTCGCGCCGGTAATCAGCGACGTGCGCCTCCCCTTCGCGCGGCCGCTTGCGGACGATCGCCACCGACGACTGCGTCACCTCGGGATCGGTGGCCACGCTCACGAGCGTCTCGTGGTCGAGCGGCACCGTCGCGTTGCGCGGCGCCGGTTCCGGCGCCCGGGCCTTCAACGGACCGAACGTCGTCTCGATGGCCGACTGGATGGTCTGCGGATCGATGTCGCCGACGACGATCACGCCGATGCGATCCGGCCGGTAGTACGTATCGTAGAACGCGCGCAGGCGCTCGGGCTGGAACGTCCGGAGGATCTCGGGCTTGCCGATCGGCAGGCGCTCGGCGTACCGCGAGTCGTGGTAGAGGACGGGAATCTGCTTGTCGCGGATGCGCGAGGCCGCTCCCAGGCCGCCGCGCCATTCCTCGATCACCACGCCGCGTTCCTTGTCGATCTCCTTGGGATCGAGCGTCAGGCCGCCGGCGAAATCCGAGAGCGCGAGCAGCCCCTTGTTGACCACTCCCGGATCGCCGGTCGGCAGGTCCAGCATGAACACGGTTTCGGTGAAGCTCGTGTACGCGTTGACGTGCGGCCCCAGCTTCATGCCGACCGACTCGAAGTACGAAACGAGCGCGCCGGGGGGGAAATGGGCGCTGCCGTTGAACGCCATGTGTTCGAGCATGTGCGCCAGCCCCTGCTGGTCGTCCGCTTCGTCGAGGGAGCCGGCCTTCACGGCCAGCCGGAGCAGCACGCGATTGGCCGGCCGGCCGTTCTTCCGGATGAAGTACGTCAAGCCGTTCGGGAGGGTGCCCTTCGTCACCGCCGCGTCGAACGGGATGACGTCCTGGGGCGAGAACTTCTGCGCGACCGGTGCCACCGGCGCCGCCGTCGTCTGTGCCGCGGCGATCGAAGGCGCGACGCTCAGGGCCAGGATCAGAGCAGCTTGGCGCATCATGAGCCGCACTCTAGCATGGGCGGGGCCGCATGCGGCGGAGGCCGGCGTGGGTCAGCGCTTCCTGCTCTGACCTGGCGTCCACGTCTGTGGGTCAGGGCTTCATGCCCTGACCACGGGAGTCTGGGCGGTCACTGCACGCAGTGCAGAATCCTGTGGATTTCCTCGTCGAGGGTCGCCTCCGTGCACGGCTTCACGCGCACCTCGATCATGAACTGGGGTTCGGCAGGATCCCCGGCAATCGCCAGAATGGGCACGTCGCGCGTCGCGAGGGAGACGACGAGCTGACGGCACATGTCGATGCCCGCCTGCTCGCGCCCGTGAAGATCGAGGACGATCAAGGCCGGCCGCCGTACGGCGGCGCGCAGGATCGCGTCGCTCGCGTCCACCGCTTCGTCGTACAGAAAGTCCGGATGATCGTCGGACAGCGCCGCCAGGCAGCCGTCGGGTGGACGGCCCGTGCCGACCAGCAGGAGGTAAGGGGGTTGTCGCGCAGCCGTCATACGGCTGCACCACTACAAAGAACGGACCAGCTCAGTGCCGAGCTGGTCAGCGCTGCCCGACCCAGACATCGAATTCGCGGTGGAAGTCCTCGACGAGTGTCCGCTGCTCCTCGCTCATCCGCCGGAGACCGCGCAAATGTTCGCGAATCTGTTCAGCCTGACGCCTGTCGTCGTGGACGAGCACCTGCGTCGCGGCGTCGAGTCGGCGGGCCTCCCGATATTGCGCCTCGGTGTGGGCGAGGAGGTCGAGCGCGAGGGCAACGAGCGTCTGAATGGGATCTGATTTACTCACGGCATCCGCTGAGCGAACGAGTGCGTAAAAGATACCCGGCCCGGGTACAGTCGCGCAATCCTTAAATGTAAGCTCAGCCTTGCCTGTACGTGGTGACGTCCGGTCAACGATACCGCGTCAGGTCGAGACGGGCGTCCCAGATCGTGGTGCCCTGAGGATCGAGGATCATCAGATGCGGATCGGCGGCCCCGACGATATCTGCGCGCGAGAAGCTCGCCTCGATCGCGACCGCCGTCATGGCGGTGCCCGGCCGTGACAGGCCGGGGGGAAAGACGGGGTCGCGCTTCAGATCGCCCGGCGCGAGTGGAGGGGTCGCCGGGCCCGTCCGGATGTACAAGAGGTAGGGCGGCGGGGTGGCATAGGTGTTCAGCGGATTCAATCGCACCTGCGCGAGGAAACCGACGCGGCCGCGAAACGGGGTCATCGCGAGATCGAGATCGCGCGGAGTGAAGGAAAAATCCCCCTGATCCGCGCGGGCGCGGGCGAGCAGCACGGCGCGGCGAAATTCCGTCACGACCTCCACGCGCTCGACCTCGCCCGACGCCGCGAGCTGGTAGCCGGCGTTGAAGGCCTCGAACAGCGCCTGGTCGTGGGTGCGCGCGAGCGAGACGGCGTCGGCGAGCGAATCGCCCGCCTGCGGGACCGCAAGGATCAGGAGCGCGGCGAGCAGCAGGATCATGTCGAGTCGCGCGGCAGGACTGGAGCCAGCGCCTCCTCATCGCATAGGATGGCGGCATGTCCGATGAAGTGCAAGCGATCGTCAGCGACCGCCTCCCCGCTCCGGCCGGACCGTATGCGCCGGCCACCCTCGTCGGGAATCTGGTCTTCGTGTCGGGGCAGGCCGGACGCGATCCCGGAACCGGCCGCGTCGCAGGCCCTGACGTCGAGGCGCAGACCGACCAGGCCTTGCGAAACATCGGCGCCATTCTCGAGGCTGCCGGGTCCGACCTCGCGCACGTGCTGCGCTGCGGCGTGTTCCTCGTGGACATGCGCGAGTTCCCCCGGATGAACGCGGTCTACGGACGCGCCTTCGGCGCCCACCGGCCGGCGCGCACGACCGTCGAAGTGTCGGGACTGCCGGGGGACGGACTGCGCGTCGAGATCGACGCGATTGCGGTCGTGCCGCGTCGAGCGGACCGGACGCCGACCGATGCTGCCGATCGTCGATGAAGCGGCGCTGCGCGCCGCGATCACGCCGGCGCGCGCCGTCGAGGCCATGCGCGACGCCTTCCGCGCGGACGGCGAGCAGCGCACGCACGTGCCCGCGGTGATCAACCTCGACGTGCCCGCCGCGCGCGGCGAATTCCATGTGAAGACCGCGCTCATCGACGGCGTGCCGTACGTGGCCGTGAAGATCGCGAGCGGCTTCTACGACAACCCGGCGAAAGGACTGCCCAGCGGCTCCGGCCTGATGGCGGTCTTCGACGCCGCCACGGGGCTGCCGGCGGCGCTGCTCCTCGACAACGGCTTTCTGACCGACCTCCGGACCGGCGCCGCCGGGGCGCTCGCGGCCGACCTGCTGGCGCCCCGCACGATTCACACCGTCGGCGTCATCGGCTCCGGCCTGCAGGCGCGCCATCAGATCGCGTGTCTCGCTACGGTGCGCCGCTTTTCCCGGATCGTGGCGTGGAGTCCGACCCGCGCGCGACTCGACGCCTACTGCGGCGAGATGCGCGCCGCCGGGTACGACGCGACGGCCGCCGGCGGCGTCGAGGCGGTGTGCCGCGCGGCCGACCTCCTCATCACGGCCACGCCGTCGCGCGTGCCGCTCGTCCGCGCCGCGTGGCTGCGCGCCGGCCAGCACATCACCGCGGTCGGCTCCGATTCGCCCGGCAAGCAGGAACTGGACGCGACCTGCCTCGCCCGCGCCGACCTCGTCGTGGTCGATCGCGTATCGCAGTGCGCCGCGTTCGGCGAACTGAAGCACGCGCTCGACGCCGGCGTGCTGACGGGCGAGCGCGTGCGGGAACTCGGTGCCGTGGTCGCCGGCCGGCATCCCGGCCGGACCCGCGACGACGAGCTGACGATCGCGGACCTCACGGGCGTGGGCTTTCAAGACACGGCTATCGCAAGCGCCGCGCTCGACGGACGGTGAACAACTGTCGCCAGTCACCAGTTGCCAGTCACCAGCAATCGGTTCTGTTCACAATTCGAAACTGGGAACTGGGAACTGGGAACTGGGAACTGGGAACTGGGAACTGGGAACTGGGAACTGGGAACTGGGAACTGGTAACTGGTAACTGGTAACTGGTGCTCTTAAGTGTCCAGGTTCAAGCTGACGATCGAGTACGCGGGTACGCGGTACCGCGGCTGGCAGATTCAGACGAACGCGCGTACGGTGCAGGGAGAACTCGACGGCGCCATCCGGACGGCGGCGCACCGGAGCGAGTTCGAGCTGTACGGCGCGGGCCGGACCGACGCGGGGGTGCACGCGCTCGCCCAGGTGGCGCATCTCGATCTCTACACCGACCTCCGCCCGGCCGTGCTGCGCGCCCGCATCAACGAGGCGCTCCCCGCCGATATCCACGTGCGCGAGATCGCCGTGGTGCCGCACCGCTTCCATGCGCGTCATGATGCCGTCTCGCGCAGCTACCTGTACCAGATCGCGCGCCGGCGGACCGCGTTCTTCAAACCGTACGTGTGGTGGATCAAGGAGCCGCTCGACATCGAACGGATGCGCGCCGCGGCCGCCGCGTTCGTGGGACTGAAGGACTTCGGCGCGTTCACGGCCGACGATCGCGACGAGACGTCGACGCTCGTCCAGGTCGACAGCGTCGAGCTCGCGGAAGCAGGGGCGCTGCTGCTCGTGCGCGTTCGCGGTTCGCACTTCCTGTGGCGGATGGTCCGCCGGATCGTCGGCGTGCTCGCGGCCGTCGGCCGCGGCGAGTTGACGCCGGAACGCGCGGCGGCCCTGCTCGACGACACTTCAGGCCTCCCCGCCGCCCTGACGGCGCCCGCCGCAGGGCTGTTCCTGGAAGGGGTCTACTACTCAGCCGGCACAGGTCCTGGTCCGCTCCAGGGGGTCTTCGGCGTCGAGTAGTCAGTTGCCAGTTGCCAGTTGCCAGTTGCCAGTTGCCAGCCATTGCCGATTGGCGATTGGCGATTGGCGATTGGCGATTGGCGATTGGATTGCCGATTGGCGATTGGGGGCAGGGCACGGCGATTGCTGCCCTGGCTCTTCTCTACCAGGAGGTGAGTATGCGGAGCCTGCTGTGCGGACTGATTGTCGTCTTTTTCGGTATCGCGCCGGCCGTCGCGCATGCGGACACGATCCGGATCACGAGCGGGTTCGTCGACTTCGACAACGATCCGCTCACGTTCGCGCTGTCGGGCTCGGGGTTCGACATGCACTGGGACACGTTCGCCGCGACGCCCGATATCGGATCGGCGTACCAGTGCTACCCCTGCGCCTCGGGGAGCACGCTGAGCATGAGCGCGGAGTTCTCCGGAAACCAGCTCGGTGATATCGCCGCTCCGGATGAGCCCGCCGTCTACCTCGGTGGTGATCTGTCGTTTGCGAGCGATTCGATCACGATCCCGGCAGACCTCGATCAGCTCGGGGCCCGCGAGTTCTCGGTGCGTCGTCCATTCACGATGACCGGAACGCTCCTCGGTTTCAGCGACCCGTCGCGGACCGGGGCGCCACTCTTCAGTCACGATCTGACCGGCGCGGGCCATGCGTCGATCATCTTCGCCCCGGGCGACGAGCCGAACTCCTGGCGCACCGACATCTGGGCGTTCGGTTTCGAAGATGCCGCCACGACACCCGAGCCCGCCTCGCTCGTGCTGCTCGGAACCGGCCTGGCGTTCTGCCTGATCCGGCGGCGCCGGTTCGCCCGTCAATAAGCCGCCAATGGCGCGTCCCGGCATAAAGCCCTGACCCACACAGTACCGAGTGGGTCGGCCCTTCATGGGCTGACCCGCGCTCTCCGTCCTCCGCCCTCCGTCCTCCGTCCTCCGTCCTCCGTCCTCCGTCCTCCGTCCTCCGCCCTCCGCCCTCCGTCCTCCGCCCTCCGCCCTCCGCTTTCCGCCCTCCGTCCTCCGCTTTCCGCCCTCACCGAATGATCCGCACATTCGCCGGCGGATTCGGCGGCGTGCCTTTCCAGCCAAGCTGCACGATCTCGAAGTCATCCGCCGTCAGGCTGCTGAACGCGGGATTCAACACGTCGTTGTCCCAGCGCGCGTCCATCGTGCCGGTCACGTACATGTCGGACCCGTTGTCGGCGACGATCAGGCCGTAGCGCTGCATCGCGCGGAACACGCGCTGCATCGCGGCCGGGTACGACGACAGGTCCTTCCCCGCCTTCAGCCGGAGGCGCGCGCCCATCGGCAGCGCGCCGGTCGTCGAGCCGGCGTCGTGGGAGGCGGGCCACACATGGCCGTGGGTGGCCCGCACCGTGACGCGAAACGCGTGCGTGATCTCCTTGGTCCCGTACACGTCGTCGTACCGGACGAGGCCGGGGAAAATCGCCAGACCCGCGGCATCGGCCGACGTCCATCCCTCCGGCCGGCGATCGCTCGCCGCGAGATCGAAGACGGCGCCCGATCCGGCTTCCCAGCGATCGGCGGCCGCATTCCACTGCGTCGCATACGTTTCGAACAGCAGCCAGTTGTCCTGGTCGACGATCAGCATGTGCCGATCGCCGCTGGTGCCGCCGCCCGCGACGGCCCCCTCGATGAAGCCGGCCTGCGTCTTCGCGATGTCGGGAACCGGATAACCCGCGGGCTGTCCGGCGGCCCCGGCGTCGCTCTCGTCGGCGCTCTCGGTGAACGTGATCGGCACGCGCGGCTGATCGCCGGACACCACGATGTAGGGAATACCGTACGGGGAGGGCCCGAAATCGGGATGCAGCCGGCGCACCGCCGTGCGGTTCGACGCGCTGCGGCCACTGATGAAATCGATGTAGGCAGCCGAAGCCGGATCCAGCGGCGCCGCGCTGATGTCCTGGTTCCACCAGTTCGCCGCCGGAAACACGGACCGCTCGGGCAGCGTACCATCGAGCGCCGCCGGCGTCGCGGCGACCGCGATCGCGGCCGCCGCGAGCAGGCCCAGACAGAAGCCGACCGACCGCGTGCTGGATGGCATCTCGCGGCGTGTTCACCATCCGTGCCAGTCGAATGCCAGCCGGGACGGACGAAATCCGCCTCTCCGTCCCGGCGCCGTTACGCTTTGGTAATCGGCATCACTTCTTCTTCACCCCGAGCCGTTCGAGGGTCGCGACCATGTCTTCGCCGGAGGTGCCCGGCTTCACTTCGCGATCGATGGCCAGAATTTTTCCGTCGGGGCCGATGTAGAAGGTCCAGCGCGAGGCGAAGGCCTTCTGAGGAGTGACGACGCCGTAGGCGGTGGCGACCTGCTTGCCGGGATCGCTCAGCAGGACGAAGTCGGCGTCGGTGGCTTCGGCGAACTTCTTGTTGGTTTCGGGATCGTCGACGCTCGCCATGAAGTAGACGACGTCGAAGCTCTGAAGATTGGGGCCGCTCGCACGGAGCGACTTGCACTCGGCGGTTCATCCACCGGTGAAGGCTTTGGGAAACCAGGCGAGGACGACGGTCTTGCCGCGGAAATCGGCCAGGCTGTGGGTCTTGCCGTCCGAGCCGGGCAGGGTGAACGGCGGCGCCGGGTCGCCGACCTTCAAGTCGTCGGACGACGGCCCGCGCGGCGTCAGGGCGGCCATCGCCACCCCCGCCAGACCGAGCGCAATGAGTTTCAGCATGGGGACACTTCTCCTTGGCGGAAACAACACGCAAGCGGCGGGAGATATTCCCAGCCACCAGCCGCCAGCTTCCAGCTTCCAGCTTCCAGCTTCCAGCTTGTTAAGGAAGAAGGGCTTCCCTTATAAGCTGGTAGCTGGCAGCTGACTATTGCTGTCCGCGGCTGGCGCCGAAAGGGTGGGCGGCGTCGATGGACAGCCGCGATTTCCGCTATCACCTGCTTTCGATCGGTATCAATCGTGAGGCCAATGGCGCGTCGGTGCGCGCGGCCGAGCGGGATGCGTTCGGCGTGTCGTGGACGTTCGCGCAACTCGGCTACTGGCGCGCCGACGCCAACCGCTGCCTCACGGGGCCGCAGGCGGCCCCCGCGGCCGTGGAAGCCCACCTGGCGCACTGCGGGACGCTCCCGGCCGTCGATCTGCTCCTGCTCTACTGGAGCGGGCATCTGTTCGGGATCGATCAGATCGTCGACGGCCTCGTGGCGGCTCCCGACGTCCGGCGGCGCATCCTCATCGTCGACACCTGCCATGCCGACGACTGCCTGCGGCAGCTCGACGCGCGCATCGCCGCCCTTCCCGAGGGGCACCGTCCGGTGGTGCTGGCGGCGTGCGCCGCCAACGGGCGCGCCCGCGAAAACAGCCTGCACGGGTTCTTCACGGCCGCCCTGCTGCGGCAACTGCGGCGGCCGCGCCGTCCGGGCACCCGAACGCTCGATCTGCTCGACGCGTTCAACCGCGCGACCGACGAAGCGGTCGCCCGTCTCGGCCAGGAACCGCTGTTTGCCGCCAACGGCGCCGGACGCCTCCGCATTCCGATCCTGACCCAAACCGCCCTGCCGTTTTGACGTGGCCGGCGGGCGGGCCTACAACTGCAGCCGCTCGCCTTCGGTCGCGGTCTCCGTCGCCGGAAAGACACGCCGCGCGTCGCTGCGGATGCGAACGAGCTCCTGATCGGTGCGACCTGGTTTGTGATGGAACAGCCAGAGACCGCCCACATCGGTCGCCGCGGCGAACTCGGCGCACTGGCGCCAGGTACCGTGCCCCCAGCCGCGCCGCTGCGGCAGCTCCGGCGGCGTGAAGTGCGCGTCGGCGACGAGGACGGCGGCGCCCCGAACGAAGGCGGCGAGCGGTTCGTCGAACGCCGGATCGCCGAACTCGTGATCCGTCGCGTAGACGAGATCGCCGGTGACGCCGCGGATGCGGTACGCCAGCGCGCCGCCGGGATGATTGAGCGGCAGCGCGTCGATTTCGAACGATCCGATCGTGCAGGCGCCCGGCTGCACGTGTTCGATCGCGGGCCGGTTCGGCAGGTGCGAGTACGGCACCGGGAAGAACGGCGACTCGAACAGCGTCGGCAGCAGCTCGCGTTCGCGGGTCCCCAGGGCGGGCGCAAAGATGGTCAGCTCCGCGCCCGTGCGGTAGAGCGGCGCGAAGAAGGGCAATCCCTGCAGGTGATCCCAGTGATAGTGCGTGAGGAGAATCGGGAGCCGGTCGGCGTGGCTCGCCAGCGCCTCCCCGGCCCCGACGATGCCGGAGCCCGCGTCGAGGATCAGCGTCTCGCCGGTCTTCTCGTCCGACACCTCCAGACACGGCGTGTTGCACCCGTGACCAATCGCCGACGGCAGCGCCCACGGCACGGAGCCGCGGACCCCCCAGAACCGGACGCGCATGGTCCGTCAGTGTACAAGGACGGGGCCGGCAATGATAGAGCGCGGTGTCAGCGGGCGGCGGCGCGCGCCACGAGCTTCAGCTCGGCGTGGCGCCGTGCCGCGTCGGACGAGGCGGGCGCATCGGCGCCGAGCGGAGAGCTGAACGACGCCGCCAGGTGCGGCGCGAGCAGCGCCAGCAGCCGTTCGTGATCGTCGCGAAACGCCTGCGGCTCGGTCGCGTAGAGCGCCAGCACGCCGGCCAGCGTATCGCCGGTGACCAGCGGGATCGCGACGGCCGAGGCGAGGGGCGGGGTCAGCGTGCCGGCCGGCAGGGCGAAGTCGAGCGTCGCGTCCGCGTTGATTGCGGGCCGGCGGTTCACCGCCACCCATCCCGCCATGCCGGCGCCCATCGCCCGCCGCGTGCCGCGAATCGCGGCGGCGTGCAGCCCCGCCGTATAGCGCGCCACGACGGCATCGTGCGCTTCGTCGGGCGTGAAGACCGCGAGGGTGCTGCACGGAAACAGCTGCCGGACGATCATCCAGACGAGCGCCCCCGCGTCGGCGAGGCCTGCCCCGCCCGAGAGCGCCCGCGCCAGGCTGCCGACGGCCAGCAGTTCATCGGACGCGCCAGGCTCGTTCACCGGCAGCACCGGTGGCTCGTCGCGCGTCGCCGCGCGCGCTTCCCCGACGGCGCGCGCCACGGGGTGCGGGGCCGTCGTCGCGACCGGCATCAGGCGTCCGTGGGCGGCGACGAAGGCGTCGACCACCAGCGGGTCGTACATCGTGCCGCGGCGCTCGATCAGAATCGCCAGCGCGTCCTCATTGGCCAGCCGGCGCCGGTACGGACGATCGGACGTCAGCGCGTCGAAGCAGTCGACCACCGACAGGATGCGCGCGCCGAACGGAATGTCGGTCCCCTTGATGCCGTCCGGATAGCCGGTCCCATCCCAGTTCTCGTGGTGGTGCCGCACGATCGGGACGACCGGGTACGGGAACTCGATCGACGAGAGGATCTCCGCGCCGATCGGCGCGTGCAGCTTCATCTTCTCGAACTCGGCGGCCGTGAGCCGTCCGGGCTTGTTGAGGATGTGCTCGGGAATCGCGATCTTCCCGGTGTCGTGCAGCAGCGCGGCCGCCTCGAGCGCCTTGAGCATCATCGCGTCGGTCACCCCCAGTTCGCGCGCGAGGGCGAGCGCGCCGGCCTGGACGCGCCGCACGTGATCGTGGGTCACCTCGTCTTTCGCGTCGATGGCGGTCGCCAGCGTCTCGACCGTCGAGAGCTGCAGGCGATTGAGCTGTTCAAGGTGCGACTTCGAATCCTCGAGGCGCCCGAACGAGGAGTGCAGGGTCAGATAGGAGATGACCAGGACCGGCAGCACCAGAGCCAACGCGCCGAAGTGCACTTGGCGCATCGCGACGACGAGGAGCAGCGCGACGGACGCACCCGCGAAGTAGCTGGGCCCGAGGGCCATGAAGTGTTCGCGCCACACCTTCCACGGCTTCTGTCCCGACTCGAGCGCAATGGCCGTCGCGGTCAGGCCGCTGTTGCACACGAAGTAGGTCAACGTCATCAACGCGAGCGGTCCGATCAACGCGGCGTAGCCCGGAGACGATGAGAAGAGCGGCGGAACGCCCGACACCCGGAACAACACCACGCCAGAGAGCCATGTGGAGGCTGCCAGGTTGCCGAAGTTGAAAAAGGTCTTGTGCGCGTCGTGACGCCAGCGGAGGGAGATCAGCACCCCGTCGATCGCGAGCGTCAGGGCACCGGGTTCGGGACCGAACAATAGTACGCACGCGAACGCGAAGATCTCCGAGACCGCCAGCCGCGCCGCGATCGACGGGATCTTCAGCGTGAGCGTGCCGGTGGCGATCGTGAGCGCGCCGAACACGTACCACTGAGGCGGCAGGTTCGTCGAGACGACCACCGCCAGGCAATGGGCGGCGATCACGATCCCGCCTGCAGCGACGCCGGCGACGAACAGACGCGCAGTCTTCGACATCGGCTTGGGCGGGACCAACCGTCAGGCGCGAGCTAGGGTTGTCTGGGGACGAAGCCGCTGCCCCAGACGACGAACGTCGAGTCCGTCTCGTCGCCGCTCCCCCAGACGACGAACTCGCCGGACGGGTCCTGCATCGAGCTTCCCCACACGACGAAGTAGCTGTTCGACCAGCCGGCCACCTGGCCCCAGACCACCCGGTTCGGAGCGCCGGTGCTCAAGGGATTGCCGCCGCCGAGCAGATTCAGGATGCCCCAGCCGCCCGCATCGGAGGAATTCAGGAGCGACGACAGGTCGAGCAGCCCCAGCAGCCGCACGCCGCTGCCGTCGTAGACGCCGTCGATCATCGTGCCGTTGTCGCGGAACGACGCGCCGCTCGAGAGGCCGAGGAGATTCGTCACGGTCGTCAGCAGCGATCCAAGCAGCCCCTGGCCGGCAATCTTGTTCGCCTCCGCGAAGTCGACCGCGCCGGTGCCGCCGCCGATCAGACCGGCGTCCGGCAGGAAGCGCGCGCTCATCTGCAGCGCCACCTTCACCTGCGACGGCGTCAGCCCCGGATGGGCGTTCAGCATGAGCGCGATGCCGCCGCTCACGACGGCGGTCGCCATGCTCGTGCCGCTCATGCGCAGGTAGCCGTTCGTGCCGGAACCCGCGATGTGCCACGACGGATACGCCGCGCTGAGATAGGAGCGATACGCCTCGAGCGAGACGATGCGCGTGCCCGGCGCGACGACGTCCGGCTTCACCGCGAAATCGAACCGCGTGGGGCCGCGCGAACTGTAGGGAGCCAGCGTGTCGTCCGCGGTCGACACCGTGCCGTTCGTATCCGTGGCGCCGACGGTAATCGCGTACGGGGAGTTGCCGGGTGAGGTGATGCCGCCGAGGACCGGCACGCCGGTCGACGTCTCGCCGTCGTTGCCCGCCGCGGCGACCACGACGATTCCCGCGTCGACCGCGCGCTCGACCGCCTGGTCGAGCGGATCGCTCGCCGACGGCTCCGTCACCGGATGCCCGAGCGACAGATTGATCACGCGGATCCGGTACTTCGCGCGGTTCGCGATCACCCAGTCGATCCCGCCGATGACGTCACTCGTCAGGCCGGCGCCATCGCTGCCGAGCACGCGAACGTCCACGAGACTGACGCTCGGCGCGCTGCCGCCGATGTACGGAGAGCCGACGCGCCCCGCGTAGTTGCCGTTGCCACCCGCGATGCCCGCCACGTGCGTGCCGTGGCCGAACGGGTCGCCGGTGACCCCCGGCTCGTCGGACACGAGGTCGACGTGGGCGATGACGTGGGCGCCCAGCGCGACGTGGGACGCGATGCCCGAATCGAGCACCGCGACCACGACGCCCGAGCCAGTGTAGCCCGGCGTGCCGCCGAGAAGACCCAGCAGCCCGCCGGAGCCCTGCCACACTGTCACCGCGTTGGTGACTCGGTCGGTGACCTCCGAGGCGCCGTGCACCGGAAGGTCGCCGGAAATGTGCGCGACCGATGAATCGTTCTCCATCGCCGCGAGTTCCGCGTCGGTCACGTCCAGGACCAGCGCGCCGGCCATCTGACGCCGGAACAACCCGAGATGACGCACCCGCAGGAACGTGAGCGCGGCGTCGTCCGCCTGCACGATCACGCGATGCCGATGCCCACCGGCCGCGTGCGCGAGCAGATCGTTCGAGACCGACGGCCGCCGCTGCGCGGAGGGAGCCGCCGGGAACCACGCGAGGACGAAGACGAGGGCCGCGCCGAAGGCCAGGGAGCGTTTCATATGTATGGTCCTGCGAGACATGTCCGAGGCGATCACCATCGCAAGGAACGCTCCAGCTCGGGGTCTGCACGCCGTCGATCGCGGAAGTCGTCGCGAGCGTGAGACTTGGGCGCAACCTGACAATCTTTGACATGCGCGCGGCGCCAAGGCCGCATTCTCACAATGGAACACGGCGACGCGCGCGAGCGCGCGATTCGAGAGGTAAACGGCAGACGCGCCGAGAGATGCGCGTCTTGTGCCGGGATGAGACACGGAAGTGGCGGACCAGCACACATCGCGCTGACAGAATCGTCAGCGCGCGTGGGTCACGCCTGGCGGGCGGTCGCGATTTCGAGCGTCGTCTTGATGCCGCTGCGCGCGGCGCCGAACCAGCGGCCGTACTCCGTCCACGGCAGGCGCGTGGTGATCAGCCGGCCCAGCACGCCGGGCCACTGGCGTTCGATGCTGACCAGATCGGCGATGCCCATGTCGAAGTGGCGCGGGTTGGCGTTCACGCTGCCGAAGACCACGCGGTTGCCGAGCACGAGCAACTGGTTGATGCGATCGATCGGCTCCTCCGCCTCGTGGATGCCCCCCGTGACGCTGAGGAGGCACAACACCGCGTCGGGCCCGAGCATCTGCATCGCCCCGAACGCCACCGACGACACGCCGGTGGCTTCGATGGCGAGATCGATCGGATCGAGCATCTTCTGGACGTCCGCGAACGTGCGGTCGGCGACGGAGACGTAGCCGGCGCCCATGGCCTTGGCGACCTGCACGCGCTCGTCCGACTCCGGCTCGCGGCTCACCACGTACGTCGTCAGGCCACGCGTGCGGAGCACGGCCGTCGCGAGCAGCCCCACCGGGCCCGCGCCGAACACGACGGCCGTTTTCGGCTGCCACGAGAAACGGCGCTGGAGGAGGTAGCTGTGGTCGATGCCCTTCTCGACGATCGACAGCGGCTCGAGCAGGACCGCGACATCGGTCAAGCCAGCGGGCACGACGTGCAGAAAGCCTGGCGACTCGACGTAGAACTCGGCCATGTAGCCGTGGCGCCGCTTGATGCCGCGCTCCTCGTACAAGCCGCTGGTGCACATGTCGTTTTCGCCGTGCGCGCAGTTGTAGCAGCGCCCGCACGGACGCCGCACTGTCGCGACCACGACGGTGCCCGGCGCCAACCCGCTCACCTTGGACCCGACCTTCTCGACGATCCCGAGATTCTCGTGACCCAGGATCAGATACGGATCGCCATCCGGGGCCTGGCCGTACAGGCCGTCCGCGATTTCCGCGTCGGTGCCGCAGAGCCCGACACGCAGCACCTTCACCGCGACCTGGTCGTCGGGAAGCGGCGGATCCGGCACGGTCTGCATGCGCACGCTCTGCTTCTGCCCGGGGGTAACGACGATGGCCTTCATCTGGACTCCTCGTTGCGCGTGGAGAGGGTGGGGCGGCCGATCACGCGGGTAGGGCCGCCTGCGGGGTGACGTGGAACAGATGCGCGCCGCCCGCGGGCAGCTGGACATACAGGCCGCGTGCGTCGAGGTCGGCGCGATGCCAGCAGAACGTGCGTTCGCTCAGCGCGTCGGCGAACGCCAGCGGGTCGCCGTCTGGCACGGCGCCGTCCACCCGTACGTGCGCGTCGGCCTGGTTCTCCCCGACGTTTACGGCGACGACGGCATACGTGCCCCCGGCGCGCCAGGCATACGCGAGGATCGGCGAGCCGGCCGCTCCATCGACGTCGAGCAGGGTGCACGTCCCTTCGTGGAACACGGGCGACTTCGCCGCGCTCAGCAGCCGATCGTACAACGCCTGCACCGCGGGGGAGGGCGCCTCCTCCATCGTGCGGCCCAACTGCACCGGCGTCTGCACGCGCAGGCCGTCGAGCTGACCGTCGTAGAAAAAGCGGAGCCCGGGCAGCGTCGAGACGAGCGTGGCCGCCGCGGGCAGGCGATCGCCGAACACCGCCGCGCTGCGCGGCTCGTCGTGATTTTCCAGGAAGCGCGCCGAGCGGGCGCCAAGCTGGGGCGCCGCCCGCAAGTGCCCGACGATGTCGCCGGCGTTCCCGTGCTCGATCGCGTCGAGCAGCCGCTTGTCGTACGTGAAGCCGAACCCCTGCGCCTCCAGGTCGCGCTCGCGGTCCCAGTAGACCTCCGCGAGCGTGATCAGCCCCGGCACGCGGCCGAAGGCCTCCGGCCAGAACTCGCCCGAGGGCTGAGGCCAGCGATCGCCGAGTCGCGCGCTCCACGTCCGGGCGAACACGTCGTTGACGACGAGCATGGCCATGTCGCAGCGGATGCCGTCGCACATCGTCGCGACGGCCGCGAGCGCCGACATCATGGCCTCTCGCGTGGCGGGGTTGAAGTAGTTCAGCTGCGCGACGTCGCGCCACGGCGCGAAGAACGGGTCGCGCGCGCACGCGATGCAGGGGCCGCTGGCGCCGCTCCCGACGGCGCGGCAGCAGGATGGGTCGCGTCGAGCGTCGTCGCCGGTGATCTGCACGTACAGTTCGGGGCGGCTCGCGATCCACTCGTGGTCGAACGCGGTGTGATTCGGGACGAAGTCGAGGATCAACTGGATCCCGCGGGCGTGCAGATCCTCGCGAACCCGCGCCAGGCCGTCGCGTCCGCCCATCCGGCCGTCGGGTTCGTAGGCCTGGACGCAGTACGGCGAGCCGACGACGTCGGCGAGGGACCAGTCCGGCAGCGCGCGCCCGTACGCCGCGCGCAACCCGGTATCGTCGAGAGCGATCGAGCGGCCGAGCGGGCTGCGCCGCCACACGCCCATGAGGAAGACGACATCGAAGCCGCGCGCCGCCAGCGTGTCCCATTCCGCCGGCGGCACGTCGCCGAGCGTGACCAGCCGCTGCTCGCGCCGCGAGAGCGCGTCGAGCCAGGGCCACGTGTTGATCTCGTACAGATGAGGATGCCGCCGCACGGGGTCAGATCTTGTTCTTTGCAATCCGGGGTCAGATCTTGTTCTTTGCATGCAAAGAACAAGATCTGACCCCAAGGCGAGGGATCATCCGCCGACCAGATTGCGCAGCACGAACATCACGTTCGCGGGGCGCTCCGCCAGGCGGCGCATGTACCACGGAAACCAGTATTCGCCATAGCTGATCAGCACGCGGAGCCGGCGCCCGTCGCGCGCAAGGCGTTGCTGCTGGGTGCGCTGGATCCCGTAGAGCATCGCGAACTCGTACGCGGAAGTCGGGACGTCGTTCGCGGTGATGAACTGGCTGAGCCGATCGGCCAGCGCGACATCGTGGGTCGCGACGTGGAGGAGCGATCCCGTCCGCTGCGCGTCGGCGCTCATCAGGCGGCAGCACAGCGTGTAGAAGTTCTCGTCGACGTCGCTCTTCTTCGGAAACGCGATGTCCGGCGGCTCGAGATACGCGCCCTTGACGATCCGGACGGCCGGCCCGAGCGGCAGCAGGTCCTCGACGTCCTTCGCCGTTCGATAGAGATACGCCTGCATCGCGAGCCCGATGCGCCGCGACCGCTCCCGGCTGGCGCGGAACAGCTTCAGCGTCGGATCGACGTACGGCGAACTCTCCATGTCGATCCACACGAAGTTGCCGGTCTGCTCCGCGTGCGCCACGATGCGATCGAGGTTGCGCTGGCAGACGGCCGGATCGAGGTCGAGCCCGAGCTGCGTCGGCTTCACGGAGATCTCGGCGTCGAGCCCTGCCGCCTTCGCCTTGTCGAGCACGTCGAGGTAGTGCTGCGTGACCTGCTCGGCCTCGTCGAGCCCGGTCAGATTCTCGCCGAGACGCGTGAGGATCGTGTTGATCCCTTCCGGCTTCAACGTCGCGGCCGCGCGCAGCGCCTCGTCGACGGTTTCGCCGGGCATGAATTTCGAGACCGAGCGCCGCACGAAGGCGCGGCGCGTGGCCTGCCGCCGCAGCCACGGGCTGGTCGATCCGGCGAGCAACAGCTTGCGCATCACGCTCATCGCTACAGCACTCCCCGCATGGCGCCGCCGTCCACCTGAACGGTCGCGCCCGTCATGTACTCGGCGGCATCCGAGAGCATGAACGCCGCGACCCGGCCGAACTCCGGCGGTTCGCCGTACCGGCCGGACGGGATCGCGTCGATCGCCTTCTGCTTCGCCTGCTCGTTCGTGATGCCCTGCTTCTTCGCGTTGATCTCGTCGAGATGACGCACGCGCGCGGTGTCGATGCGGCCGGGAATGATCTGGTTGACGCGGATGCGATCGCCAGCCAGCTCCAGCGACAGCGTCTTGGCGAGCGACGAGACGGAGGCCCGCAGGACGTTCGAGAGGGCCAGACTGGGGATCGGCTCCTTGACCGACGACGACGTCGACATCAGGATGGCGCCGCCGCCGCGCACCTTCATCGACGGGATCACCGCCCGCACCATCCGGATCGCGCTGAACAGCAGCAGATCCGCCGCGTTCTGCCACGCCGCGTCGTCGAAGGCGAGCGCCGGGCCGGCGGGGGGACCGCCGGAGTTGGTGAACAGCAGGTCGACGCCGCCAAAGCGCGCGACGGTCTCGTCGGTCCACTTGGTGATCTGGTCGGGATTGCGCACGTCGACGACGGTGCCCAGCGTCTCGCCGCCGAGCCGGCCGGCGGCCGCCGCGATGGCGTCCCGATCCGTCGACGACATCGAGACGCGCGCCCCTTCCCGGGCCAGCGCTTCGGCGACCGCATAGCCGAGGCCGCGGCTCGCGCCCGCCACCATCGCCACCTTTCCCTTCAGACCGAGATCCATTCGCATCCTTCCTGACCGCGCCGGCATCGGTGGCTCGAGTGGGGAGGGGGGAGGACGCCGTCGAAGGTCATGGGCAGCTCTGAAGTATATGCGAGAGGCGCCGCACCCGGCATCTCGCTACAGTCCACGGCCGCCGCGACCGATAGGAGTCAGGGGAAGTGTTCCCCGCTTTTCGTGGAGGTCCCATGCGGTACTACCTTTCGGCCGCCGCGGCGTTCGGGCTCGCGTGCGCGCTGACGGCCGGCTGTGGTCTGTTCAACTCGAGCTCCGACAAATCGTCGAGCTCGACGCCGACCTCGCCCACGACGCCGACGGTCAACATGGACCAGTTTGCCGGCACCTGGACGTCGATGACGGCCTCGACTCCGGCAACCGGCTGCGGGAACGTGCAGTACACCGTGACGCCGGTCAGCAGCACGAGCGCGAACGTCACGTTCGCCGGCACGTGCGGCGGCAACATCAACGTCACCGGCACCGGCTCGGGGACGCTGTCGGGCGGATCGCTGGCGTGGGGCGCGCAAGGGCTCGTCAGCCAGGGGGGGGTGAACTGCCCGTTCACGTTCGCCAACGGCACCGCCACCCCCGACAGTTCCGGGAACGTCGCGGTCGCGTACTCGGGCACGGTCTGCGGCATCCCGGTCAGCGGCACCGAAACCGTCAAGAAATAAACCTTCCCGGCCGCGGGCCGTCCAATCCCTATCGCACCGGTCAGCCCAGAAAGGGCTGACCCACACCACCCGGCATGTGGGTCAGGCCTGACGGGGATCGGATTGACAGTACGAATTTCTTCGTAGCATACTCGCCGCCATGAACAGCTCCGACCTGCGCCACGCCTGGCGAACCCTCACCGCGACCCCGATCGTCAGCACGATGGCGGTGCTCTCGCTGGCACTCGGGATCGGCGCCAACACGGCGATGTTCTCGCTGTTGAATACCCTGATGCTGCGGGCGCTGCCCGTACACGAGCCACAGCGGCTCGTCCAGGTGCTCGCCGGCACGACGCGCGGGTCGTGGACGAATCCGCTCTGGGAACAGCTGCGGGCCCGCGATCCTCAGCTCTTCGAGGGCGCCTTCGCGTTCTCGTCGCAGCAGTTCAATCTCGCGAGCGGCGGCGAGGCGCAGCCCGTCAACGGCACGATGGCAAGCGGCGGGTATTTCGACGTGCTGGGGGTACACGCGATCCTCGGCCGGACGTTCACGCCCGCCGACGACGTCCGGCGCGGCGGGAAGGACGGGCCGATCGCGGTCATCAGCTATGCGTTCTGGCAGCGCCACTTCCGCGGCGCGGCGGATGTCGTCGGCCGCTCCATCCTGCTCGATCGCGTGTCCTTCAGGATCATCGGCGTCACGCCCCCCTCGTTCACCGGCCTTGCGCAGGGGCGGCCGTTCGACGTGGCGGTGCCGATCGGCGTCGAGCCGTTGATGCGGGCGGCCGGCGAGAGCGCGCTCGACGAGCGGTCGTGGTGGTGGCTGCGGGTGATGGCACGGCTCAAACCGGGCCAGACCATCGACCAGGCGACGCACGCGCTCCGCGGCGTCCAGCCGCAAATGCGCCAGGCCACGATCCCGCCAAACTACCGACCGCAGGACCTGCCGCGCTACCTCTCCGAGGGGTTCACGCTACGGGCAGCGGCGAACGGGCCGGCGTCGCTCGAACGCCAGTATCGCCAACCGCTGCTGACGCTGATGGCGGTCGTCGTCCTCGTGCTCCTGATCGCCTGCGCGAACATCGCGAACCTGCAACTGGCGCGCGCGGCGGCCCGGCGTCACGAGCTGAGCGTGCGGGCGGCACTCGGGGCATCGGGGTGGCGCCTCGCACGACAGCTCCTGACGGAAAGCCTCGTGCTGTCGGGAGGGGGCGCGCTGCTTGGGCTCGTGTTCGCCGCCTGGGGCGGACGGCTGCTCGTCCGTCAGCTCTCGACCGCGACCGACACCGTGCGGCTGGATCTGCCGCTCGACTGGCGCGTGCTCGGGTTCACCGCGGCCGTCGGGATCGGGACCGCCGTCCTCTTCGGGATCGTGCCCGCGCTGCGGGCCCGGCGGGCGCAGCCGAACGACGCGCTCAAGGAGCAGGGACGCGCGGTCGTCGGCGAAGGGCGCGGCAGCTTCGGCAACCTGCTCGTCGTGGCGCAGGTCGCCCTGTCGCTCGTGCTCGTCGTCGGCGCGGGGCTGTTCGTGCGCACGTTCGCGCGCCTCGCTCACGTCGAGCTGGGCTTCCAGCCCGGCCCGGTGCTCGTCGTCGACGCGGACGCCAAGCGGAGCACGACGGACGCGGCGGCCCTGCCGGCCCTGTACGAGCGCATTCGCGAGAACCTCGCGACGATGCCCGGCGTCACCCACGCGGCGGCGTCGGCGATCACGCCGCTCAGCAACAGCATCTGGGACACGCTGATCGAGAATCCCGCGGGGCTGTCGCTGCCCGAAAAGGACCGCGACGTCCACATGAATCTCGTGACCCCTTCGTGGTTCGCGACGTACGGCACGCGGATCGTGGCCGGACGCGACATCACGACCCGGGATACGGCCTCGGCCCCGCACGTCATCCTCGTCAACGAGACGCTCGCCCGCAAGTACTTCGCACACCGCAATCCCCTCGGCCAGACGCTCCGTACGGTAGGGGAACCGGGCAAACCGGAACCGTCCCTCGAAATCGTCGGCGTCGTGGAGGATGCCGTGTACGACTCGCTGCGCGACCCGGTCCCGCCGACGATGTACCAGCCGCTGCTGCAGGCGTCGCGGCCGCAGACGCAGGTGAGCTTCAGCGTCCGGTCGGCGAGCGGCTCGCCGGCGCTCCTGACGCGCGCGGTCACGGAGGCGATCGGCCGGATCGATCCCAATCTCTCGCTGACGTTCCGGCCGCTCGCGGCCGACATCCGGGCGGCCACGACGCAGGAGCGGATTCTGGCGATGTTGTCCGGCTTCTTCGGCGCGCTCGCGCTGTTGCTCGCCGGGCTCGGGTTGTACGGCGTGATGTCGTCGGCGGTCAACCGGCGCCGGACCGAGATCGGCATCCGGATGGCGCTCGGGGCGCGTCCGGGGGGCGCGATTGCGCTGGTGCTCCGGCGCGTGGCGCTCCTGGTCGCGGCCGGCATCGTCGCGGGCGCGCTCGTGTCGCTCTGGGCGGCGCACTTCACGGCGGCGCTGCTCTTCGGCCTCGAGCCGCGCGATCCGCTGACGCTCGCCGGCGCCGCGCTGGTCCTCGTCCTCGTCGGCGCCCTCGCCGCGTGGCTCCCCGCCCGCCGCGCCGCCCACATCGATCCCGCCAGGGTTTTGAGACAGTCCTGATTGCCGAGGGTCGATTGGCGAGTGGCGATTTGGATTGAAGATTGGCGATTGCAGATTGGGGGATTGTAGATTGGCGATTGATTGGCGATTGGCGATTGGCGATTGATTGCTGACTTCACTTCTGACTTCTGCACCGATTGCGACATAATTCCCGCAGGAGGGATCCTCGATGCAGAGTTCGTATGCGATTGCCGGTGCCGCCCTGCTGCTCATCTCCGTGGGCCTGACGGCGCCACTCGGGTCGCCGACCGCGACCGCCGCGCAGACTTCCAAGCAGGCGCCCGCGTCGGCGCCCTCGCTGCAGGTCGCGGGTATCACCGGGAATCTCGAGCACGGCCGCTATCTCGTCGAGGACGTCGCCCAGTGCGTGCAGTGCCACTCGCCGCGCGACGCGCAGGGGAACATCATCGAGTCCCGCGAATTCTATGGCGCTCCCATCCCGTTCAACCCGCCGTGGCCGAACGACTGGGCGATCCGCGCGCCGCGCAACCGGGGCCTGCCGGGGTACGACGATGCGCAGGCGATGCGCTTGCTGACGGAGGGGGCCATCGGGCGCGACGGGCAGCAGCTCAAGCCGCCGATGCCGCGGTTCCACATGACGAAGCAGGACGCCGCCGACGTCATCGTGTTCATGCGCTCGCTGCAGTAGGCCACGGACTACACGGCCACGGACTACACGGACTACACGGCCACGGACTACACGGCCACGGAATACACGGCCACGGAATACACGGAATACACGGCCACGGACTACACGGAATACACGGAATATAGATTAGAGGTTGAGCGCCTCCTGGACGCGAGGCAGCGAGGATGTCGCACGACCCGGTAAGAGCCGCGACCTTCACCACGATCCTCGCCCGCGTCGCGGCCCGCGCCGGTCCGCATCCGCTCACGCGGTTCGCGCCCGCTCCCACGGGCCGGCTGCACCTTGGGCACGTGCTCAACGCAAAGTATGTCTGGGGCATCGCCCGCCGGGTGGACGGACGGGTGCTCCTCCGGATCGAAGACCACGATCGCGCGCGGTGCCGGCCGGAGTTCGAACTCGACGTCCTCGATACGCTGGACTGGCTCGGGTTCGCCGCCGACGTGTACCCGACGTCGTCCTACCGGGCCGGGCGGTGCGATGGACGCCAGAGCGATCGCGATTCAATCTACCGTGCGGCACTCGAGGCACTGGCCGCGCGTGGCCTCGTGTACGCCTGCGACTGCTCGCGGCGTCTGATCCAGCAGACGCGTGCGGCAGGCGATGAGCCGCGCTACACCGGCCGCTGCCGCACGCGCGGGCTGCCGCTCGCCGACGGGTACGGCTGGCGCGTCCGCATGGATCCCGGGCTCGAACGGTTCGTCGACGTGCGGCTCGGCGAGCAGGTGCAGTCGCCGGCCGACCAGTGCGGGGACGTGCTGGTGCGCGACAGGGACGGCCACTGGACGTACCAGTTCGCGGTGACCGTCGACGACTGCCTGCAGCAGATCGATTTCGTCGTCCGCGGCGTCGATTTGCTCGGGTCGACCGGGCGGCAGATACGTCTCGCGCGGCTTCTCGGCCGCGAGCGGCCGCCGGTGTTCCTGCATCATCCGCTCATGATGAAATCGCCGACGCAGAAACTCAGCAAGTCGGATCGCGACACGGGCATCGCCGACCTGCGCGCGCGCGGCTGGTCGCGCGACGACGTGCTCGCCGCCGCGCGCATCTGCTGATCACCGCTCAGGGTCAGGGCCGCGACGCAAGCGTGACGGTCGTCCACGCCTTGATGGGCTTGGGCGGCTGGAATCCGCTGCCTCCGCCCCCACGCCGGCCCATGCCCCCACCGCCGCGGCGTCCGCCCATGCCGCCGCGAAAGCCGCCGCCGCCGAAACCGCCGCCGCGCGTCCTGTTCGCCGGCCGCTCGATCTTCGGCGACTCGAAGCCGATGCCGATGGTTTGACCGACCTTCGCCCCAATCGCGTACGGGTGGTCGCCGCTCGCCTGCAGCGGCACCTCGATCTCGTAAATGAGCACGCCCTCTTCCTGCCGGACGGCCGTCTCGATGCCGGGCGCGCGATCGCGCATCAACTCGTGCGCATCGTCTTTGGCCGGTCCGAGGACTTCGAGTTCCGGTGGTTCGTCGCCGGGGACCGCATCGGGACCCGTACTCGAACCGCCCGCGCCGCCGTTCGGCCCGGGCTGGCCGCCCCGGCTGAAACCGCGTCCGCCGAAGCCCGTCGGACGCACGATGTACGGATACCGGATGCCGAATCTCTTTTTCGTCCCGCCGGCCGGGTCGAACCAGACAATCAGGCCCTGACGCTGGATCTGCGCGCGCGCTTCAGGATCGGAGCTATCGAGACGCACGTACACGGATGACCCGTCGTTGACGACGTCGACGGCGAACGGGGCTTTGTCGATCGGCGTCAGACCGCTGGTCGGCCAGCCGTCTTGCTGCGCGTCGACAGTGATGGGCACGGTCCGCCATCGGCTGTCGAGATGGGGACGAGTGGCTGCCAGCACCGTGAACGGTGCGGCGATGACGAGGGCGAGGACAACGGGAGCCTTCACGCGGACTCTCCTTCGGGGGCGCCTGGCACCTCCGTTATACCGCGTCAGCCATCCTTGCGAAAGGCCTGGTGCCCCCACAGCCACTCGTCGCGCCAGACCTCGCGGAAGCCACGCTCGGCGAGGCGCCGGAAGACGGGCGAGAAATCGAGCACGATGTGCTGCGGCCGCAGTTCGTCGGGTTCCGCGTGAAAGCGCCCGAAGAGAAAACCGCCCGGGACGAGCGCGTCGGCGATCGCGTCCACCGTGGCGCCCGGGTCCGCCAGGTGCTCGAAGACATCCATGGCCGTCACGAGATCGACGGCCGCCCGCGGCAGAGGCTCGCTCGTGAGGTCGACCGCCGTGGCCGGGATCGCGCGGCGCGCGAGGCGCGACTGGCTGAACGCGAGCAGCGGCGCACTGATGTCGGCGATCGTGACGGCGTCGCCGTGGCGCCCGAAGAGGATGGCGCCCGAACCGACCCCCGCCCCGAAGTCGAGGTACCGGCGACAACCGTGACGCGTGCCGAAATCGAGCGCCGCGACGTAGGCGAGCGGCGAGAGGTCGTCCACGAGCGTGTGCCACCACATCAACTCGTAGATGTAGGCGTCGCTCGCGTGATAGAAGCGCTCGACCGACTCGCGGCTTCCGGCATCGACGTGCTCGTGCCACTCGTCCTTGAGTGCGGCCGACGCCTGCTGGCAGCGGCGGCGCACCTCGGCGAGATCGGCGACGCCGGCGTACGCGGCCACCTCGCCCAGCAGGCTCGTTTCGAGGTCGGGCTCCCCGGGGAGGATCAGCGCGCCGGTCCACAACTGCCGGTACTCGCCGATCAGGCGATCCTGAGCGGCGGCGAAGTCCTCGTGGCTCAGGCGCCCCGCGTCCACCTCGCCCCAGAGGTGCTTCAGTTCATCCGGAAGAAGGCGTTCCACACGTCAGGATCCCAGTTCCTTCAGCCACGCCCGCGCGAACGTCACGCCCGCGTCGACCGGCTCGCGTCCGGCCCGGTAACAGAGTTTCCAGTCCTGTGACTGCTTCTCGTACGCCGGATTGACGAAGCGTCCGCTGGCGTTCAGCTTCGCGCCGAAATCGACGGTGCCGCATGTCTCGACGAACTGTTTGAGCCGCCTGACGATCGCCTGCTTCGGATCCGTCGGATGCTCCCGCTCGAACGTCTCGACCTCCTTCGCGTACTCCTGGCGCCGCTGAGCGTTCGTCCGATCGACGGCATCCTGCATCATCTTCATCCGCTGCGGGTTCTTTTCAATCGCGTCGAGCTGCGCGCGGGTTTGC
>DASUKM010000056.1:0-49631 GCA_036278735.1 Vicinamibacterales bacterium | reverse complement strand
GCCCCGAAGCTGGCGTACCAAAGTGCAGACGGACTTGCGCACCGAGGACGCGCCGAAGTAAAACTCCACTCGTCTCGACCGATCGGATAATTGTCGGTTTTGCCTGTCCACAAATTGTCGGTTTTGAAGTGTCCACCAAGGCCGAGGGTAAGGAGCGAGATGGCAGGTCGAAGTGCTGAGCGGCGAGAACGGGTCACTCGGGGCACTGGAAACGTGTTCGCCGATCTTGGGTTTCCCGACGCCGTGGAGCGTCAGGCTAAGCTCCGTCTGGCTTATGCCATCAATCAGGTGCTGGACGGGCGCAAGATATCGCAGGTCGAGGCGGCGAAGGTGCTGGGAGTGACGCAGCCGAAGGTCTCGTGGCTCCGTCACTACAAGTTGGCGGGCTATTCCGTCGAACGTCTGATGAACCTGTTGACCGCGCTCGACCAGGATGTCGAGATCGTGATTCGCCGAAAGCCGCGCTCAAGGAAATCAGCCAGGATCAGCGTCATCGCAGCACACGACTTGCAACTGGCACTGAAGCCAAAATCCAGTACTCGAGAGCGTCGATCGTTCACGAGCGCTAGACGTCGGGCGGTCGCTCGGCTCCGCAAGGGGCTTGACCTTCAGTGGACACCTCCACCCTCTCGAGATGCGCTTCACGACCGAGGCGACGGATCTCGGGGGCGTGGCAGGTGAATCGCGAAACAGCCGAGCGTTGCACGATACTCCGAGGCCTTGTTGGGTCGACGGTGCAGGGCCTCAGCGTGAACGACGGCATTGAAGACGGCGACGAGATGGGTATTTGCGTCGAGCCGCTCGACAAGGTGATGGCGCTGTGGGCGCCGGTCGAGCAGTTCGTGTAACGTTCTGCCGCCGAACGCACCGGCGAATGCCAGCGACGGGAAGTCTCGGGACAACCGACGCAAGAGGTCCGGCCCGTGGGCGGAATGGCTGGTCGGGTATAGACTTCTCCGCGATGCCGAAGTATTTCTCCGTCGACGCGAGGGCGATGTTGACGTGGGGTCGGGAGAGCATTAAAGACCACACAACAGCAGTCCTTGAACTCGTCAAGAACAGCTACGACGCCAACGCGACGATTGTCGAAGTGGAGATCCGTACGGGACTCTTCGCTGATGGTGGACCCTACATTCGCATCGTGGACGACGGCGTTGGAATGTCTGCGTCCGATGTCGAGAATCACTGGCTCCGACTAGGCTACAGCGCGAAACGCGAGGATCGCTTCACTGCACGGGGTCGGCGCAAGACGGGCGAAAAGGGAATTGGCCGCATCTCAGCGGATCGGTTGGGGTCGATTCTGGAGTTGCGTTCGCAAGCGCGACTGAAGCCGGCGACCGGACTTCGCGTCGACTGGAGCGAGTTCGAGGAACCTGGGCGAGATATCGGGAAGATTCCCGTCCAGGACCTTCCAGAGTTCGCATTCGAAGTACCGCGACCGTCGCGGTGGGACGAGGAGCGCCGCGAGTTCTCCTCTGCACCGACACCGGCGGCCAACTCGGCCAGCCGCTCCGGCACTGAATTGCTTATTCGCGACCTTCGACAGACCTGGGACGAACAAGATATCCAGGAGCTCCGACGGCTATTGTCGCTGCTGACGCCGCCATTTGAGCGCGTTGACGACTTCCAGGTTCGTATCGACAACGATGTGGACGATGCATGCAACGGCGTCGTTGCTTCACCTCTTCTCGCCGCTGCCGCAATCGAGGCCCGTTTTACACTTGATGCGCGCGGCAGCGTTAAGGGCAAGCTGATCCATCGCGCACGCGGATCTCGGAGGCGGATCGAAACCTCCGTTTCGTTGCCCTTCAACCAGCTCGTTCACCCGAAACCACGTCCGGGCGTCGAGACATCTTCGAGCGAACTTGCCCAACGTCTCGGTCCGGTGACCAGTCGCTTGCTGTTCTACCCGCAGAAAGCGGAAACGGTGCGGGGACTGGATCTGGACCTGTCAGACCTGAGGGAGTTTCTGCAGGCAAACGCCGGCGTGCGCGTCTACCGTGACAGCATCCGCGTTCCTCCCTACGGGGATCAAGGTCGCGCTGAGGGTGACTGGCTTGCGTTGGGTGATCGCAAAGCGCGAAACCCGGCCGGCCCGAATCGTCCTGACTTTCGTGTGTCGCCCTATCAGCTCGTAGGCGCTGTGTTCATCGGCCGCGACACCAACCCAGAGCTGATCGATACGTCAGGGAGGGAGGGACTAGTAGCGGGAGAGGCACTCGGAATCCTCAAGAGCTTTTTGATCGGGTGCCTCACTCAGTTGGAGGCCCACTACCACAAGCTCTTTACGTCAGCGAACAAGACCCCATCCGAGCCTCTGCCAAGCCCCAGGGACACGGTCGATGAGTTGCGAGTTCAGCTGTCAGAACTCGCAACGACGATCAAGAAGACGGAAGAGACCCTTCCTCCGTCTGTCAGTCATCAAATGAGCCAAGTCGTCGAGCAACTTGTCTCGACGACAGAAAAGCTCAGACTTGCCGAGAAGACTTTCGACGAGCTCGGTTCTCAGGCCGCGATTAGCCGCACGCTCGCGACGATCGGGATTGCTGCTGCCACGTTTGGCCATGAGACACAGCGGGGGCTCGACAGCATGCGAGCCACCCTTGAGACGGCACGGCTGCTTCTGAAGAACGGCGAGGACACGCGCGAGATCCTGAGCGAACTTGACAAGGCCGTTCGTGAATCGGAGAGAGTCTCGGCTTGGGGTGCTTTTGCGCTCGGTCGAGTGCGTCGGGACAAGCGTGTGCGACGTGTAGTCGATGTTGCAAGCGTTGTCGCTGCCGTGCTCGACGAGATTCTGCCCGCGATGGAGGCCAGCTCCATCACCCTGAGTCGAGAACTCGACAGCGTCAGAGCGAAGATCTTTGCGATGGATGTCGAATGCGTCGTGATCAATCTGTTGACGAATGCTTACTACTTTTCAAAGCAATCATCGAGGGACCGACGTGTCGCAGTGCGGCTGCGGGCAAAGAGCAATGCTGGCAGGCGCGGCTTCGACGTCATCGTGGCTGATTCAGGGCCGGGTGTTGCGAAAGGTATTCAGGACAGAATCTGGGATCCGCTCTTCACCACGAAAACGGACGACAGTGGCAAGGCAATCGGCACAGGTCTCGGACTGGCGCTCATCAATGCAGTAGTGCTAGATACCGAAGGAGCAAGAGCGGTTGACGTGGATTCCAAGCTGGGCGGCGCCAAGTTCTCGGTGTGGCTGCCCGACGCAGGAGCGTAACAGTGCCTTCGATCGCAATCCTGGATGACCGCAAAGACGATCGCGAAACCATCGGTCGGGTCGTTGCCTCGACGCTCAAGAAACTGAAGGAGACGGACTCGTGGAGCGTAGTGTCGGATGAGCCGCCGTCCAAAGAGCGCGACGTGTTTCATTGGTTGGACGAGAACGACGCCACGGTGCTCGTGACGGACTGGAAGCTCAACGAAGGCGCCAAGGGAAAGCGCGTGGTTACCTACGAAGCCGACCGGCTGATCAAGGAGATCCGCGGAAAGCGGCCGACGTTCCCGATTTTTGTGATCACTGGCTTTGAAAGCGAGGCTCGTGCTCATTTGAAGGACGTGGAGAACATTTTCAGCCGAAAGGACTTCGCGAAGAACGCGGATACGGTGATCCCGCAGATGCTTCGCGCGGGTCTTCGGCGGTACGACGAGCAGCGGCAACTGCTCACCCGCATGGATTCGCTCGCGCGAAGTGTCGCCGGCGGCAAAGCATCGTCAAAGCAGCGCAAAGAATTGAAGAGTCTTCAGGGGTACTTCCAGGCAGAACTCCCGACGATCGTCAATGTGGACGCGGTGCTGAGTGAGTTCGAGACCGCGAAACGCAAGGCCGAGTCCATTCGGAAGAAGGTTGAACGCCGGATTAAGAAGACCAAAGGGACGGCGTAGCCAGTGCAGTGGCCCATTTTGCTAGGGAAGGCTCGCGTTCAGCCTGCCACCGGGAAGTGGCACGACTGGAAGCAAGACGTCGCGGACCACTGCGAGGGAACGTGCGTGTATTGTGCGATCAGCGAGGCTCGTTTCGGCGGGATCCGCAATTTTCATGTCGAGCATTTCCGGCCCAAGGGCAAGTTCCCAATGCTGGAGAACCATATCGCGAATTTGTACTTGGCATGCGGAATCTGCAACGTCTTGAAGGGGGATGATTGGCCGTGCGAGCCTGCTGCAGATCACTCGCTGGCCACGTACGCCGACCCGGCGACCACTGATTACAACACGATTCTATCGGTGTCGGCTGCAACGCACGAGGTGATTGCCACCACTCTGAGTGGTAGGTACATCATTGAGCGAGTACTCTTGAATCGCGCCCAGTTGGTTCTTGAGCGCCGTTTAGCTGCGATGCTCGCCGGATTCGAGCAGTTCGAGAGATGGGTCGAAGGTGCACTCGACGACATGAGCGAGGCCGAGCTCAAGGCCGTATCGGCTACGCTCCTGAAGATGAGCCAGACGAAGACCGCGATGCTTAAGGATCGGCCCTACCGAGATGCAGACACGAAACGTCCGGTTAAGGCCAAGGCAAAGAAGACACGCTAGCGGTGGTCAGATGTCGACAGCGCATCGTTTGATTCAGGAACTCAGAGGTCCCGGGAGAACGTAGCACCTTCACCAACGCGCGGCACATCGCCGCCCCGCCTCGTCTCGGCGTGAGCACGAGCAGGTGATTCTCGACTGCAACCGGCCGACTTCCGAGCACCAGCGTGGCGACAGCTCGGTGGCGATCTCCAGGTCGTGAAGTTCTACGAACAACAACGAACGGCGGCGTGAAAGTGCGACGGTCGAATTTGCGCTTCTCCGCTATCCGTTGAATCTCCGACCACGCCTCCGTGTTTCCTGCGTGCAGGTACGCGAACTCGAGGCCAGATTGCTTGTCCCTGTGAGGCACGACAGCGCCGACGGCCACAACAAACTTGTCTCCAATCGTGTGTTTGACACGCACGGGACCGGGACGTGAGCCGACGGTGCTCTTGTCTGGCCTCCGAGTAAACCGCTGAATGAAAACGTCCACGTCGGCCGCTTCGGAGAAGAGGCCGATGGAGTGCGGTCGTGACCGCGACGCAAACGCGCCGACGTGGTCCCGCCAGTGTGCGTAACTGGTTCCCGTACGGAGAACCTCCGGAAGTAGAGCGACGATTTGTGTTCCATTCGTTGAGAGTCGAACGGCCCGTTCTACGAACAACGCAGCAGTCGTGATCGTTCCCTCACGCCATCGATGAACCCCAGCTGAGACCCTTCCGAAGGGAGGATTCATCAGGATATGGGAGCTCTGCTCATACTCCCCAGTTGTTGAGAGCCCATCACCAACACGTATGTTTGTTAGGAGATCGGCCAGGCTGTCGCCGGAGCCGTCGAGGCGTGCCCCCCGCTTGGCGGCCAAGAGAACCAGCCGAAGTCTGGCTGCCGAAATGAACTCGGCGCTGATGTCGAGGCCGAACAGACGCTTGTTCCAATAGCGAAGCGTCGCAGAAACGGTCGATTTGATTGGAAGCCTCGCTGCGATCGGGAGAAGGAGATCGGCCGCACCGCATGCAGGGTCAAAGAAAGTCGATTGGGGCCACGCATCGACTGAGAGCCGGCGGACCATTCTGCGGGCGACTTTGGAAGGTGTAAAAAAGGCACCTAGCCGCCGCACCGACTGCTCGTGAACAAGCGCAAAGCATTGAACCGCCGCTCGGCCGTCGAGCAGTGGAGCAAACCCGGTTGAGTTACCGCGCGAGAGTGCAGATCGAAGCTCGTCGACGAACCTCGAGTAGCGGCGGGTCCCGACGCTCGCCGACGGACCGCGCTTCTCGATAGCCACGCTCGCGTTGGGGAGGTAGAGGGAACTCTGAAGATTCATCGGTTGGAAAGGGTCAAAGGTCTCGTGACGTCTTCCCTTCACAGGACTACCGTCTCCAGGTAAGGCTGCATCACGTGTTGCACGCGAAGCTTCTCTGCGATGCGAGCCAGTTCGTCAAGGCGGAGCCGCTTCCCGCGCCACGCGACTGTGAGCGCTTCGATCGCGACGTCGAGACCGATCTTGTTCCTGAAACGAAAGCAGTCCGCAACCGTGCGCGCGAGGCTGTAGACGCGAACGGTCTGGCGTTCGACGCGATGCTCCTCAATGCCAAGAGCAAACACGGCTGTGGCAACGTTGATGACCCTCAGCGGCGGTGCCGTTACGCGCGGCACACGCGTGCCACGGGGAACGGCAATCCAGACTTCGGCTGGAAGCTGCGTTCCGATGTCATGGAACCGGAGGGCCGAGATCAGGCAGACCACAGACCCTGGGATGGAGGCCGTGGCGATCGCCAGGTCGTGGTGCTCGGTGGTCCGAGCGCTCCTGGTCAGCCGATATCGGCCCGGACCAACCTTTTCAAGAACACCCGACTTTGCTATTCGGGTCAGTGTGCTAGTGTGAATGCCCTGACGAGCTACGTCGCGGGTCCGCAGGACAGGCTGTCTCTCAGCAAGGCCGAGAAGTTCGTCTGCGGCGGTTCCTCGACGTCGCGCCGTTTTGCTTACACTCATTCGTATTTGTAAGCATATTACCGCATGAGCGAGCTCCACGCGCATGGATACATTCCGGGTGAAATTGAGCCAGGACGAATTCGCGAGTCTCAATAGGTGCTTCCCCGTAAGCCAGGGGAGCAACCAGATTGGCGGGCGCGCCGTTGAGATCGTCAAAACGCACTTTCGTCGGAAGCATCCAGGCTGTCAGTTTGTCGCGGCCGTTCGTGGAGCAGATCTGGCGGTCCTTCTGGATGGGAACGTCCCGACGCAATTCGAAGTGAAAGGAACTGCAGCAAGCGACATCGCGTGGCAACAGCTAAAGGTGTCCTCCAAAGCGAGTCACGACCTTCTTGTCTCTGGCAAGGCCTCCGTTCTGCGTGTCACGAACGTTTATGGCGACGAGCCAGTTGTGTTCGAGCTCAGATGTGGGAAGGATTTTCGTCTGGAGCCAGAGGCTCGTTGGTGCATTAAGCCGATGCGTGGGGCCTAACCAGGATGAGAACCGGTCGACTCTGCCCATGAAGGTGAAGATTGTTCGTTCGGTCTCTCCTGATGCTCGGTATCCAGACGCGGACACCGGACGACCTGACTCTGGCAACAAGCAGGCATCTGAGCCTGTCCGAGTCCTGCCGTGTGGGTTCCGGAAATTCTGTCCCTGTTTTTCCGGAAATTCTGACCAGGTCGTCGCTCTGATCTGAATCCTCTTTCATCGCGTCGTCAAGGTCCACGTGGAGCGTCCGGACGGACGGTCCATCCAGCCGGAGGAGCCGCCCGCGCTCGAGCACGCGATCGATGATGGCGTGCGCGAGGTCCTCGTCATGCAACACACGCCCCCAGGCCTTGAGCGATTTGTTGGTCGTGAAAATCATCGGACGATGCCGGCGATGGCGCTCGTTGACGACGTGGAAGAGCATGTTGGCGGCGTCGGTCCCGTACGTGAGATAGCCCACTTCGTCGACGACGAGGACGCCGGGATGCGTGTAGGTCGGGAGCGCCTGGGCCATCTCTCCGGCGCGAAACGCCGCCGAGAGGTCGTCGATGAGGGCCGCCGCGGTGATGAAGAAGGCATCGAAGCCGTTCTGAATCGCGCGGTAGGCCATGGCGATCGCCAAGTGCGTTTTCCCGCGACCGGGTTTGCCGGCCAAGATGATCGAGCGACCCTCCGTCACGAAATCCGGGGCCAGCGCCGAGCCGAGCATCTGCAGCCGCAGCGACGATTGATAGGTGAAATTAAAATCGTCGATCGTCTTTAGAAACGGAAAATGTGCGCGGCGCGTGAGGCGCGCGAGCCGCGTCTGCTGACGATGCGCGATCTCTTCCGTGGCGAGCAGCGCGAGGAAATCACGATACGTCCACCGCTCGCGCTCGGCGCGGTCAACGAGACCGCGCCACACGCGACGGGCATTGGCGAGGTGCAAGCGCTTGAAGAGCGCGTCCAGATCCGTAGCATCGGGGATCATCATCGGCCTCCGACGCGCCGAGAGGATGCCGCCGTGCTCGGCCGCGTCCAGAGGCGGCGCTGCGCGCCGCCCCTCCGGGCGCCTGCGGCGCTCTGGACCCGGCCTGCGCGCGGCAGTCGAGAGGCGCTTATGGTCGGAGGCGCGGTGGCGTCGTCAAAGAGCAAGGCCGGCACCGCGGCACCGAGATAGTGCGCGATGTACTCCGCGCCGATCGCCTGCTCGCCGAGGCCACGCTCGAAGGCGGTCCGAAGCGCGGCGTCGCCGTGCGTTTGCAGGAGCGCGTGCAAGCGCTCGACCTCCGGAATCCAGGTGCGCGGCCGGCGATGCGTCAGCTCGGTCAGGTAGGCCAGTGCCACCGCGCCGAGATCGATCAAATGCTGGCGCTGCAGGTAGCGGCGAGCGCGTTTGCCGGAGACGGCCGCCACGCGCTCGACGCGATGCTCGGGCAGCATCGAGCCCTCGCCCGGTTGGAATTGGCGCGCATGCTCGGCGCTGAAGCGACCAGCGATGATCCGCACGCGGTCACGATAGAGATAGAGCGTGCCCGGCAAGCCGATCGCGTCGGGCGGCATCGAGTACGGATGGCCGTCATGCACGACGACGCCGGTCGGCGACACGCTCACCGGGATGCGCAGGGCGAGATCCGCCGGCGCGATCTTCAAGGGACGCAAGCGCCCGCGCTCCTCGGCGAGGCGGGTCACCGGCGGCACCCCAGTCGCCCGCGAGGGGCGCTGGGTATTCGTCTCGGTGAGCCACTCGCGCAGCTGCCGCTCGAGGTCGGCGCGATCGAGAAAGCGCCGCTGTTTGAAAAAGGAGCCTTTCACCCAGCCGACGAGATTCTCGACGCTGCCCTTCTCCTGCGGCCGATACGGCCAGCACACCTCGACGCCCATGCCCAAGTCGAGCGTCACGCCCGCAAACGTGGGATTCCATTCGGTGACCACGCCATCGCGCCCCCATTTCAGCGCGACGGTCTTCGGCCGATCAAAGACGGCGACGAGCGGAATGCCGCCAAACGCGGCCAGATGCTCGACCAGCGCGCGCACGAGCGACTCTACTTGCTCATCAGCCACGCGCGTCACCTCAGCCCAGCGCGAGTACTTCAAGCGCGAGGCGAAGAAGTGGACCGTCTCCTCGGTCCCGTCGTGATACGCGACGTGCACCTCGCCGAAGTCGTGTTGCGAAAACTCCCCGGCCAAGCCGTCGAAGCGCACCAACGGCACCACCGTCCGACTCCGCAGCGTCTGCGCCAAGCCATACAACGCGGTCTTGCCGCCGGCGTAGCCCGCCAGGCGCGCCCGGTGCAGCAGCTCCACGGAGCGGACCGCCGGATTCTCCGTCAGCGCCTGCACCAGCACCTCGCGATACGCCTCAACCGTCGAGGGCCGACCGACCTGACGTCGCGCACGCTCGCCCGCGTTGTCGATGTCAGTGACGGGATTTTCCGCCGCGATCCGCCGGGCGGTCTTCTCGGACACGCCGCTGAGCGTGGCGATCTCGCTCCACGTGTGCTCCGCGCGGCGCAGGACCTGAATCTCGTGTCGTTTGAGCATGTCGATCATCCTTTCCCTCGTCGGAAGCCGAATCTCCGACGATTGTCTGACCCGGTCGGGCGACCGTCAGGTGGTCAGAATTTCCGGAAAGGATCTGGTCAGAATTTACGGAACCCGCATGCCGGTCGAGATCGAACTGAAGCCGGTCACCGAAAAGGATCTTGAATACATACGCAAGGTCCTGATGTACGAGCGTTCGTCCAAGCTGAAGTAGCTGGGGCCGCTGCTCGGCTGCGAAGACGATGCATCTACGGACGCCTTCATTCAGCGCGGCAACGAGTTCATCTTGAAGTACTACAGCGACAAGCTTGAGGCAGAGAGGCTGACGACATGGGAAGAGAAGGAGCGCCGCCGGCAAGCGAGCATGCGGTTCTGGGTGTTCAGGAACCAGGTCGTCGAAGTCGAGAAATGGGAGACTGCTCAGAGGGATGAAATCGTAACGCGCGTCAAGCACAAGGTTCTGAGCGAGGAGAAGGCGTTCCTCAAGATGCAGCGCGAGATCGAGCTCTTTCAGAAACTTGAGAAGAAGCATGCGTCAGACCGGGAACCGATCCCCGATGGCGTTCGCATGTTCGTCTGGCGCCGAGACGAGGGCCGGTGTGTTCGGTGCGGCAGCGATCATCGTCTCGAATACGACCACATCATTCCCATCGCTCAGGGCGGCAGCAACACGGAGCGCAATATTCAGCTGCTGTGTGAAACCTGCAATCGGGCGAAGGGGGATTCGATCTGATGAACAAGATTCATCCCACCGATCTGCCAGAGATCATCACGACGCTGTATCTTCGACTCAATGGATTCTTCACATCGGGATCGGTGCTTCACTCTGAGGTTTGGAAGCAAGACAATGGTGATGTCGATTGCGTCGCGGTGTGGCATCCATTTCACGACCAGTCGGAACGTGAGGTTGCTCCTGATTCATTTCTGGAGCTTGGGGCTCGACGGGAGTTGCTCCTGTGCGAAGTAAAGAGTTCAGCCCCTGCGTTGTCGTTCAACGAGCGCCTTCGAACCGACCCGAGGGCGTTGGACTCGGCCTTGCGCTGGTCAGGTCTGATACCGCCAGAGCGGCTGAAGGAGACCGTCGACAGGTTGCTTCCACTCCTACAGGATGGTGCCACCCTTGACCAAGTCAGGGCTGGCGTTGAATTGGATGGCGTACGAGTTCGGGCGCTGCTGTGCTGCCCTGGTTGTGACTCGGAGCCGGAACCGCCGCGATGGTGTATCCGAGGAGCAGCTATGCTCGATTACATCAACCGCTGCCTGAACCCGCGCGCACCGCGAGAGAAATGTTCAACGCAGTATTCGTTCAAACTCTGGGGCGGTTTCCTTGCGCCTTTGGTCGAGTACGTGAAATCACTCCCAAGTGACCAACCGCCATCAATTGCTGACCTTCGCAGGAGCATCACCAGCGCAGCGCCGTAGGGGACACCGTGTCCGTCGCGGCGTTCACGCCGCCCCGCTCCACAGCTGCAAGTACCGCTGGTTGCACGCCCCCGCAACCAATATTATCCGAGGGGCTTTGCCCCTCGGACTCCCCAACACGCTCTCTCGCTCGGCGCTTCGCCGCCTCGCTCCGCTTCGCGTGGCTCGTTCGCGGCGCTCACTCGCGGCGCCCTCTGACGGCTTCGCCCCTCGACTGCCCGACACGCTCTCTCGCTCGGCGCTTCGCCGCCTCGCGCCGCTTCGCGTGGCTCGTTCGCGGCGCTCACTCGCGGCGCCCGCTGACGGCTTCGCCCCTCGGACTCCCCAACACGCGCTCTCGCTCGGCGCTTCGCCGCCTCGCGCCGCTTCGCGTGGCTCGTTCGCGGCGCTCACTCGCGCGTACCTCACGGCTCGGCACTGGCGGGCTGCGCGACTGACACGACCTCGAGACGACGCACGAAGCCACGGGCATCAGAACCGATGTCGTGAGGCGTTCACGGTCGCCGTCAGACGTCGCTGGAGCCGATGGTACAGGGCGGCGCCGGCACAAGAGTCGCCAAAGACCACGGCGGCTACGGCCACGACGAACAGCGCTTCGAAGACCCACGCAACTGCCGGGGTGCCCGCGAGGAGCGCGACGCCGATCGCCAGCGCGACCACTCCAGCCAGGCCCGCAGCAAACCGGCGAGGCGCCGGTGCGGCGTCGAGCGGCGGTCGCCCGCGCCGGTACGCAACGGCGTGGTTGTAGATGGCATCGAACGGATTGTGCGCCGGAACGAGCGCGCTCCACCACAATGCCGCCGCCAGTCCGAGAAACACCGACGCGCTCTGGCCGGCAACGCCGACCAGCACGAGGACGCCGATGATTCGGGGTTGCAGCATCAACGCCGAATACAGTTCGTCGTCGACGCGTGGAGTGGTAATGCCTTGCTGGCGAATGAACCGAACACGCGATTCGCGCATGACGCCCTCCTTCGGGGACGCGAGGTTATACGAGTGAGTCACTTCAGCAACACGATCAGTCCGGTGAGCACCAGCGCACCGGCCCACACCCAGTCCATGTTCAGCCAGGCGCGGCGAAGAAATGTCAGGCCAACCCTGGCGTAGACCACCCACGCCGCCGATGCCATCACGGTGAGATACGTCAGCGTGTGGACCGCCACGGCCATCGCGCCGGCTGCCGGCATGTCGTGGGCGAACGCCATGTGGTGCGCGTGTTCAGGGGCGGCCGCTGAGAGTCCGGTCGGCAAGGACATCACGAACGGAAGCACCATGAGCCCGGCGCCATGCGCCGACGCCATCAGGAACGACCAGGCCGTCAAGTCACGGAAGCCGACCTGCATGCCGCCCACACGCGGATGTCGATGCCGGCGAAGCCGGTACAGTCCCAGTACCAGCAGCATCGCGGCGACGACGGCCTTCTGGACAGCCGCGGGCAGCACGAGACCCGCCAGGCCGGCGATCGTCACGACCGCCGCGACGGCCAGCGCGTGGCCGAGGGCGATGGGCGGCAGCGCGCGCCAGACGCCGCGCGCGCTCCCGTGCTGCATCCCCAACGCCACCGCGAACAGCCAGCCCATTCCGGGATTGATGCCGTGATAGGCGCCGAGCCACACCATCGCCTGCCAATCCATACGCGCCTCCTGACGCGAGTCACGCGTAGCAGTACGAATCGGACGAGGCGTCTCCGCCTTCCAGGCGAACCTGATGCGGCCGCCTGCCGTTCGTCTCGAGGAAGAAATTCTGGTCCAGTTGCATCCCCCCGTCAGGATGCAGATCGACTTTGGCCATCCACCCCCGGACGCCGTCCGGGTAGAACTGTTCGTCCCAGGGCGTATAGAGGCTGTTCGTGAAGTACGCGCGGCGGCCGTCGCGACTGAGCTCCACCATCTGAGGCCCGCCGTTCAGGGGCTGGTGTGGCCTGCCCGGATGTGCCGTGCGATTGACGATGCCGCCAAGCGCGAGCGAGGCGACCTTCCTGGGGTGGAATGGGTCGGTGACGTCGTATTGGATGAACTCGCCGAGACCCCAGCACGAGACGTACAGGAACCGGTCGTCGACCGACAGGTTGATGTCGGTCACGAGCGGCGCAACGGCCTTGAAGCCTCGCAGAATCGGCGGCAGCCGTTCCGGATCGGCCGGCCGGGCGGGGATGTCGATCACTTTCTTGACCGCCCATGCCCCCGACGCGTTCGACGGCTTGCCGGCTTCGCGATACCACAACCAGATGGACGAGGAGAGGTCCTTCAGCGACACGACGACGCCGGCGAAGCCATAGGCACGCGTCGGGTTGTGAGCCGGACGCAGCTCGAGCACCATCTGCTGCTCGTCTCCGAGCGAGAGCTCCTGCACGTGACGGCGGCTGCGCAGGTCCCACACGTGCAGCGAATGCCCGTACTTGCCGGCGAGCAACAGCTCGGGGTTCAGCCCGTCCTTCACCATGTTCGGCGTGCCCCAACTGCTCGTGACCATCGTGTCGCACCCGAGGTGCCACCACATGTCGTACGCGAGCTGCTGCGGTCCGCGATCGATCTCCCACCGTCCCTTCACGTCGAACGTTTCGGGATCGAGAAGAAAGATGCCGCCCGGTCCGTTGCCGTCCGGCGCGCCCAGCGCGCTCATGAAGATGCCATCGGGCCCGCAGTGCACCGTGTGAGGTCCGGCGTATCCGGAGCGTTGAAACACCGCCTCCGGCTCGATCACTTTCACGATTCGCGGCTGCCGCGGATCGGGCTTGGTGTCGAGGACGTGGATGCGCGACGAACGGATGCCCGGGACGACGAGGTATCGTCGCTCCATATGAGGATGCGGCGCGTACGGGCAGAGGCAGGAACTGCACGCGTTCCAGCCGAAGTGATGCAGTTCATCGCCGGCCGTCATCATGTCGGTCTGACCGACCAGGCGGCCGTAGGCGCTCGAGTCGGGATCGACGTCGACGACGCCGATTGCGTCGGGCCGGCCGTCTTGCTGCGGGTCGATCAACGCCAGATAGGCGAGCTTCTCTGGCGGCGCCTGCGTCGCCAGCATCGGCGAAGGGTAGAACGTCGGGTCGGGCGTGAGCAGCGGCATGAGGTCACCTCCTGATTGCGTGAACGTGTGCGACGTGCCGATCGTGCAACCACTGCCGCTCGCGAGCTATGACTGCGACACTTGCCCTGTTGCTCGAAACGCCGGATTTGCTTGACGCGTTGACCGGGACTCTGAAATCCTTGCCCGTTCCTCCGGCAACCGCGCTGAATCTCACGAGAAGGCCGACATGGATGTGCTCTCGGATGTCCTTCGCGTCGTGCAGTTGTCGGGCGCCGTGTTTTTCACGGCAGACTTTTCGTCGCCATGGGCCCTGGAATCACCGAGTCCAGAAAGGCTCGCGTCGGCCGTGATGCCTGACGCGGAGTGCGTCGTCTTGTTCCACATCCTCGTGGAAGGGGAGTGTGAGGTCGCGTGTCCGGGACATCCGACGACGACGATGGAAGGGGGCGACGTGATCGTCTTCCCGCGAGGCGACCAGCACACGATGCGCAGTCGGGGCGCCGCCGCGGCGACTCCTCTCGCGTCCATTTTTTCGCCGGGGAGGTACGATGAGCCGCCGCAGCTGTCGTTTGGCGGCGGAGGCAGCACGTCGCGCTTCGTGTGCGGCTATCTGAACTGCGATCAGCGCTTCAGTCCGCTCGTCGAGGCGCTGCCCACGATGCTGCTCGTCCGCAGCCGGGGCGAGTATTCGGCGATCGAAGCCATCGAGAGGGATGGCGGCCGGCCGATCGTCGTGCCGCCGGGGTCGGGGACCTGGCTGGGCACCACGCTGAAATTCACCATCGCTGAAGCCCGAACGGCGCGCCCGGGCAACGCGGCCATGCTCGGACGGCTCACTGAACTGATGTTCGTCGGGATTCTGCGCGAATACATGCACCGCCTGCCCACGGACCAGGGTGGGTGGTTCGCCGGACTGAACGACGCCTGCATCGGCAGGGCGCTGCGCCTGCTGCATGCGAATCCCGCCCGCGACTGGACCGTCGACGATCTCGCGCGTGAGGTCGCCGTCTCGCGTTCGGTGCTGGCGCAGCGGTTCACGGAACTGGTCGGCGAAGCGCCGATGCGATATCTCGCGAATTGGCGCATGCAGCTCGCGAAGCAGATGATGCGCACAGGGACAGGAAACATTCAGGACGTGGCCACGCGCGTCGGCTACGACTCGGAAGCCGCGTTCAATCGGGCGTTCAAGCGCGCGACGGGCTCTCCGCCAGGAACGTGGCGCAGGAGCGCCATCGGCACGTAGGGGAGCGCAACGCGGTCAAGAAGCCGCAAGACGAGTCGGCTGTTCGACGCGACCGTTCACTCGGTCATGCGACCATTCATCGTTTCGATGAACTCGCAGGCTTCACGCACGCGAAGCTTCGCGCGTCGTTCACGCTGCCGGTGCCCGTGTACTTCGCCACGGCCGGATACACGCACAGCGGCCGCGTGCGGGTGACATGGCCGTCCTTGTACTGGGTCGCCTCGATGCGGCCCGGCGCGACACCTTTCTCTACCCAGCTGTCGAGCGCGGCCAGGCTATCGAACTTGTCGGGCCCGGTCGACCCTGCGCCGCAATGCCCCATGCCCGGGACGAAAAAGATTCGGTAGAAATCGTCCATGTTCCCACCGGTCGTCGTCTTCACCCGATCGTAGTAGTCGACGGTGTTGTAAGGGGAAACGGCGGGATCGGCCCAGCCCTGCCACACTAGGACCTTGCCGCCTCGCGCCTTGAACCGCGAGAGGTCAGGGTCCATGGACGACATGACCGGGTCCATGAGCGCGTCCATCGCCGGGATGTCCTTGTCGGGATCGAAGCTGGCGAGCGTCGGCGCCTTCGTATAGCCGAACTCCCGGAGGGCGTTGCGCAGCGCCGCCGACAGCGCCGGCGCATCCCCCCTGGCCGGGAAGGACGGCGGCAACGCGGCCGCGACCGTCGGGCCCGGATAGAGCTCGAGACCCCCCTTCGAGTGCATGGGGCCGTACAGCGCGTTCACCCGCTCGACCTGTGCCGGCGTCAGACAGGACTCAGGCGCGTCGCCCGCCTTGCACTGCAGCTGTTTCGGATCGAAATCACAGTGCAGCGGATCGCTCAGGAGGCCGTCGGCGAGACCGTCCTCGGCGTCGCAGTGCTGGAGGGCGGCGGCCGCGACGAGCTTCGTCTGCGCGCGCGTGAGGTTGCCCTCCGGATGCTCCAGGCTCATTTGCGCCGTGACCGTGCTGCGCAGGTCGATCCGGACAAAATTGTGAGCGGGGGCGCCCGCCACGACGCCGTTGAAGTCCTCGGGATATTTCTGAATCTCGGTCAGCGCCTGCCAGCCGCCAGCGGAGCAGCCGACGAAGTACGCATAGCTCGGCGAGGTGCCGTAATAGGCCGCGACGATCTGTCTGGCGACGGCGTTGACGAGGTGGTGGGCGCGATAGCCGAAATCGATGAGGCGCTGCTTGTGGCCGATCATCCAGTCCGAGTCGTCGAACGCAGCCTTGTTTTCATGACCGAGATCCGTGGCGGCCGTGGCGTAACCCTCCTCGAGCGCGCCGCCCATCGTCGGATAGTTGAGGGCACCCATGTAGCCGCCGTTGCCCGCCTGGGCGTACTTGCCATTCCAGGTATCGGGGAGCCAGAGCTCGAACTCGATCTCCTGTTCGATCGTGCCGACCACCCGGCAGAACGGCGTCTTGACGTTCGGGCTGGCGGTCGGGTGGACCGACGCGAGCGCATCGAAGAGGGAGGGCGGAAAGGCCCAGGTCGGGTCGGGCCGCACCTCCCCGGCGGATTCGATTGTCGTGTCGTTGAAGCGGGCGTTCTTCAACGCGGTGCAGGACCGCTCGGCTCCTGAGGCGGGAGCGGGGAGGCAGGCGGCGAACGCGACCGCACCGACGAGCGAAACGAGCGTGGCGCGTCTCATGGAACTCCCTACGCCGCTGTGGGAACAGGCTCCCGTTCCTGGCGTGCCCGGATCTTACCGCTCGGCTATCGGGTCCGTCGAGCGGCTTCGACCGAGACAGGGCTGCGGCGAGCAGGCCGTCTCCATCGGACCAGTCCAGCCGCGCAGGTGCCGAGCAGGAGCAGCGTGGACGGCTCTGGCGTCGGCTGCAGGAAATCGAAGCGCGCATCCTGGACAGTCCAGCTCGGAGGGAACCCCGCCGCCGGGTTGTACGGCACGAGCGTGACGGTCCCGACACCGTGCCCGAACAGCAGATCGTCGTGCGCGAAATTTCCTTCAGGCGTCAGCGCGAACGCCCGTCCGGTCAACGAGAATGGCGCGGACACCGTCGCGCGCGCCGAACCCATGTCGGGAGTGATGAACGACCCGTCGAAGTGGAGGAACACGTCCGCGTTCGCGTCCACGCTGTCGGTCACCGCGTAAGGGTCGCCGCCGATCGTCATGACGCCGGCAAGAGCGCCGGAACCGCCGGACAGATCGAGGTTGAACTCGACGCGCGTGCCCGGCTGGCATTCGGGGACACTGCATTGAGCGAACAACCCGAGACCCGTGTAGAACCCGGCGCGCGCCGTCAGGCTGAAGCCGTCCGTGCCCACGAGGTGTGCAGGCCCGAAGTCACCGCTCGGGCTTTCCATGAACACCGACCCGCTCAGGATATTGACGGGGTCGGCTCGAACGGGAACGGTAGCCGTGGCTACAAAGAGGGTCGCCGCGCAGGCAATGTACAGAAGTCGTGCCATCGTAGGTGCCTCCAGCAGGCGCGATCAGCAATGAAGATGCCTGACGGCCAGGGGCAGGAGATTGGCGCTGGTGCTCGTGCGTTCGCCAGCCTGGACGAAGGTCTGCTGCGTTCCCGACGCCGGGAGCCGCATATAATCCGGCAGGCGTGACCCTCACGACAGGAACCCATATCGGGACCTACGAGGTCCTGGGGACGCTCGGGGCCGGTGGCATGGGCGAGGTGTATCGCGCCCGTGACACGAAGCTGCACCGGGACGTCGCGATCAAGATCCTGCCCGAGCTGTTTGCGGCCGACCCCGAGCGGGTCGCGCGCTTCGAACGCGAGGCGCAGACGCTCGCGTCGCTGAATCATCCTCACATCGCGCACGTGTACGGCGTCGTGGAGCACCCGCTCGGCCTGGTCATGGAACTCGTCGAGGGGGAGGATCTCGCGCAGCGCCTCGCCGGCGGCCCGCTCCAGGTGCAGGATGCCATCCCGATCGCGCGGCAAATCGCCGAGGCGCTGGAAGCGGCGCACGAGCGCGGGATCGTGCATCGCGATTTGAAGCCTGCCAACATCAGGGTGACCCCGGATGGCGTGGTCAAGGTGCTGGACTTCGGGCTGGCGAAGGCGGTGGAGAACGCGGCTGGCGTCCCCGGCGATACCGCAGCCCTGGCGAATTCGCCGACCTTCACGTCTCCCGTCGGCCAGACGCGCGCGGGCGTCATTCTCGGGACGGCGGCGTACATGGCCCCCGAACAGGCGCGCGGCAAGGCCGTCGACAAGCGCGCGGACGTCTGGGCGTTCGGCTGCGTGCTGTACGAGATGCTCACGGGACGTCGCGCGTTCGACCGCGCGGAGGTCACCGACACCCTGGCCGCGATCCTTCGCGACGCGCCGGACCTCGCCATGGTGCCTCCGGGCACGCCGGCCGAGCTCCGGAGGCTGATCGATCGCTGCCTCGAAAAGGATCCGAAAGACCGGCTCCGCGACATCGGCGAGGCGCGGATCGCCCTCGCCCGCATCGGGGATGCACCTGCTGTCGCGCGGGACGCACCAGCGAAGCGCGGCGACCGTTGGGTAGCGCGCCTCGCGTGGATCGCGGCGGGCCTCGTGCTCGGCGGCGCGGCGGCTTCGTGGCTGGCGCCCCGCCGGCCGGCCGGACCGCCGCTCGTCGCCTCGCTGCGACAGCTCACGCAGATGCCGGGTGCCGAGATCAACCCGGACATCTCGCCCGATGGCCGGCAGATCATCTATGCGGCGGGGCCGCGGGGGCATCGCGATCTGTACTTGCTCCGCGTCGGGGGCGGCCGCGCGATCGACCTGACGTCGAGCTTCGACGGGGACGACGTGCAGGGGGCCTTCTCGCCGGACGGCCAGAGCATTGCGTTCCGCTCCGAGCGCGACGCCGGCGGGCTCTTCGTCATGGGGGCGACCGGTGAATCCGTGCGCCGCCTGACGTCGGCGGGCTTCGATCCGCGATGGTCGCCCGACGCCACGAGGCTGGCGTATGCCACCGAAGGGGTGGACGATCCGTATTCGCGGGCCGTGCGATCCCAACTCTGGATCGTGAGCGTCGGCTCGGGGCAGGCGAAGAAGCTGCTCGACGGCGATGCCGTCCAGCCGAGCTGGTCGCCGCACGGCACCCGGATCGCGTTCTGGGCGAACAGCAACGGACAGCGCGACATCGAGACCGTCGCGTCCTCCGGCGGGCCGCCGCGGCCAGTCACGCACGACGCGGCCACCGACTGGGCGCCGGAGTGGTCGCCCGACGGACGCTGGCTCTACTTCGTCAGCGATCGCAGCGGTAGCCCGAACCTGTGGCGCGTCGCGATCGACGAGTCGACCGGCGCGACTCGCGGCTCGCCGCAAGCGGTGACGAACGGCGTTCGGGCGATCGCCAGCGGCCGTTTTTCGCAGGACGGCAGCCGCATGGTGATCGGCGTCACCGACCGTTCGTTCGAGTTGTCCTTCAGCGCCTTCGATCCTTCACGTCCGGACACGCCAGCTCCGGTCCGGAGCATCCGCAGCGCGTCGCTCGGCTGGTGCATGCCGTCGCACGACGCGTCCTGGCTGGCCTGCACCAGCCGCACCGGCCAGGAAGACATCGTCCTGCTTCGCGCCGATGGCGGCGAGACGCGCCGCCTGACGGACGACGCCTTCAAGGATCGTCTTCCGTTCTGGTCGCCGGACGACAAGCGCGTCTCGTTCATGTCGACCCGGAGCGGCGGCTGGGAGGTGTGGGCCATTGGCGTGGACGGATCGGGATTGCGGCAGTTGACGTCGCGCCTGGGCCAGACCGACTGGGGCGTGTGGTCCCCCGATGGCCGGCACATGGCGGTCGGCGCGTCGACCACGCCGCCGTACGGCGTGTGGTTCCTCGACGCGTCGAAAACGGCGACACGCGAGAACGCGTCGCAGACGTTGTCGCCGGTGCGATCGGAAGTGGACAGCTGGTCGACCGACGGCGCGCTGCTGGCGGGGACGGAAACCGATGCGGGGGGCAATCCCGCAGCCGTGATGGTCTGGGACGTCGTCGCGAGACGTCTGCTGCGTCGCATCACCCTGCCGCTGGTGCGCGTGTCCTCCTCGGACATCACCTTCGTCGCCGGCACGCACGACCTGATCGCCAACGCGCGGGACGGCATCGCGATCGTGGATGCCGACACCGGACGCTGGCGCATCATCCGGAAGCTGGCCGCCCCCTTCGAGGCCCGTCTGAGTGGCGACGGACATACGCTGCTGGTGGAGTCGCCCGGCGTGGACGCCGATCTCTGGCTGATGGAGTTCGCGAAGGCGGCCGGGTCCTGATCGCCGGGGGGCGGCCTCCCCCTTGCACTTCGACAAGAGACGCGCTACGCTTATGTCGAAGTGCAAGGGAAGACCACGATGCCTGAGGACCGATTCGAACTCCCGCAGGGCACGCTCGACCTGCTCATTCTCAAGACGCTCGCGCTCGGCCCGCGCCACGGCTGGGCCATTTCAGAACGTCTGCATCAGATCTCCAGCGAAATCCTGACAATCCGCCAGGGATCCCTGTATCCGGCGCTCCATCGCCTCGAACGACGCGGCTGGGTCAAGGCGCGGTGGGGGACGTCGGACAACAATCGTCGCGCCAAATACTATGAGCTGACGCGCCGGGGCCGCGCCCAGCTCGAGGCGCAGACCGCCGCCTGGCGAAAGCTGAGCGTCGTGGTCGCCCAGGTCCTGGAGACCGTTCACTAGCGAGGCGCCATGCTGCGCGACTGGAGCATCCGGTTACGGTCGCTGTTCAGGCGAGCCGGCGTCGAACGCGAGCTCGACGACGAACTCAGGTCGCACATCGAACGCCAGACGGAGGCGTACGAGAAGGCCGGGCTGGACCGTGCCGAAGCCGTGCGGCGGGTCCGGGCAGAGTTCGGGGGGCTCGACCAGGTCAAAGAAGACTGTCGCGACGCGCGCGGCGTGCGGTGGCTCGAGGAGACGGTTCAGGACCTGCGGTTTTCCGCGCGTCTTCTGAAGAAGGACCGCGGATTCGCGTGGGCGGTGGTGCTCGTGCTCGCGTTGGGGATCGGCGTGAACGCCACGATCTTCGCCCTGGTGAACGCCGTCCTCATTCGTGATCTGCCGTTCGAGCATGCCGACGAGGTCGTGTCGATCGGGACCCGCGACACGCGCCAGCCCGTCCTTCATGGTCCTCCGGGCTACCGCGGTCTGTCGTATCAGGAGTACCAGGAGTGGCGCCGCTCCACCGCGGCATTCGCCGGCGTCGCCGCATACGCCGATGCGACGATGAGCGTGAGCGACGACGAGCGGGCGCCGGAACGGTTTGCCGGCGCGTACGTGTCCGGCAACGCGTTCGGCCTGCTCGGCCGGCAGCCGCTCATCGGCCGCGACTTTCGGCGGGAAGACGACCAGCGTGGCGCGCGCCCCGTCGTGATACTTGGATACCGCGTGTGGGCGGACCGCTACGCTGGCGATCCGCGAATCATCGGGCAAACGATCCGCATCAATGCGACACCGGCCGTGGTGGTGGGTGTCATGCCTCCCCGGTTCGGATTCCCGCTCGCCGCGCACGTCTGGCAACCCCTGGCGCAGATGCCCGGCCTGTTCGATCAGCCGCGCGCCGCCCGGGTCCTCGACGGCGTCGGCCGGCTCGCGCCCGGGAAGACGATGGCCCAGGCGCAGGCCGCGCTCGACGCCGTCGCCGACCGCCTCTCGAAGGAGTTCCCGGACACCGACGCCAACGTCCGGTCGATCGTCTGGCCGTATGCCGACCGCTACATCGCGTCGCAAGTCCGGGTGATCATCGCCGCCCTGATGGGATCCGTGGTCTTCGTCCTCCTCATCGCCTGCGCGAACGTGGCCAACCTGCTCCTCGCCCGGGCGACACAACGATCCCACGAGATCTCGCTGCGGGCGTCGCTCGGGGCGACACGGTCGCGCATCGTGCGACAGTTGTTGTCCGAGAGCCTGCTGCTCGCGGCGGCCGGCGGCGCCGCCGGCTATGGGCTCTCCATCGCCGGCGGGAAGCTGCTCGGGAACGTCCTCGACGGGTCCGGTCGGCCCTACTGGCTCGAGCTGACGACGGACGTCCGGACGCTTGGGTTTCTGGTGGTGCTCTGCCTCGGCACAGCGGTGTTCTTCGGACTGGTGCCGGCGCTCTACATGTCGAGGACGAATGCGTACGGAGCGCTGAAGCAGGCGCCGCGGACGAGTACGCCGCCGCCGGGGGTGCGCAGGTGGACGAGCGCGCTGATGATCGCCGAGATTGCCCTGACGCTGGTGCTCCTTGGGGGCGCCGGATTCATGATGCGCTCGTTCTTTCTCGCATACGACGCGCACGCCGATTTCGATACCGCGGGCCTGCTGACGCTGCGGATCGAGTTGCCGCAGAGGAAGTACCCCACACCAGCGCAGCGCATCGCCTTTGTCCAACGGCTCGAGGAGCGAGTCGGCCATCTGCGCGCGGTCACCGCGATCGCCAGCGCGATTCCATTCGAATTCCCTTCGCGCCGGGACGTGGCCGTCGACGGCCGTGCGCCGGGGGGCCGCGGCACGCCGTCACGTGTATCCGTCGTGGCCATTTCCGGCGGATTCTTTGACGCCCTCGACGTGCACCTCCTCGATGGACGGCGTCTCACGAGCAGCGACGGGATGCCCGGGCGGGAGAATGCTGTCGTCAATCAGCGATTCGCCGCCATGTATTTCCCTGATGCGGATCCGATCGGCCGTCGAATCCGGTTGACCAACCCGAACGCCCGGGACGCGGCACCGGGGCCGTGGATCACCGTGGTGGGTGTGTCGCCGGCGATCCGCCGCGACGTGACGACGCCGGGGGACCCCGTCGTGTACCTTCCGTACCGATCGCAGCCGGGTGCGCGCCTGGCATTGCTCGTTCGATGCGCCCCCACATTCGACGCCATCGTGCCGCAACTGCGCCAGGAGGTGCGCGCCCTCGATCCCGACCTTCCGCTCTTCGACATCCAGACCGTGGACGATTGGCTGGCGTATCTGCGCTGGCCGGAGCGGGTGTTCGGGGCGATGTTCACGATCTTTGCCTGCATCGGGCTCATCACGGCCGCGGTGGGCCTGTACGCGGTCACGGTCTATGCCGTCAGGCAACGCACGCAGGAAATCGGGGTCCGCATGGCCCTGGGGGCGCCGGCACGGCACGTGTGGTGGCTCGTCCTGCGCCGCGTCATCGTGGAGCTGGCCATCGGGCTGGCCGTCGGGCTCCCCGGCGCCTTCATCGTCGGCGGCCTGCCCTGGATGGGATCGCCAGACCCGCTGATTCTGACGGCGATTGTGATGCTCGTGGCGATCGTCGCCGGCCTGGCTGCATTCCTGCCGGCGCGCCGGGCGACGCGCGTCGATCCCCTGCTGGCCTTGCGCTGCGAGTGACGCCATGCTCGATGTGCGCGGATTGACGAAACGGCACGGCGGGTGCCTTGCCGTCGATCGCGTCGATTTCCAGGTGCCGGTGGGGGCCGCCATACCCTTGTTCTGGGTGGCGCTCGGGCTCACGGCGCCGGTGGCGGTCATCGTCGTGGCACTCGTCGCGCTGGTGTTCGTGCACGCTGTGCTGCTCGGCTGGCGTCGCATCCCGTTTACGTGCTCATACCTTCCAGGCAAGCGATTCGCCGGGCAGACGTTTCTGGTTGATCTCGCCGCGTTCCTGTTGTTCACGATGGCAGGACAAGCCCTGGTTCGCGCGGCGACCGCCAGCACGAGCCAGGCGGCAATCATCGTCGTGGCGCTCTTCCTGGCGGGTCATCTCCTCAGACGTCGTCGCGTGGCCGGCTGGCGTCGCGCGCCACTCGTTTTCGAGGACGAATTTCCGGATGCCCCGGTGCAGCTACGGTTGTGAGCCGCGGCTCACCGGGTCCACGTGATCCTGGCGTAGAACGCCCGCCGAATCCCGACCGACGCGCTCGGCATCATGCCAAATTCCGGGTGGGACGCGTCGAACAGATTCTGCCCCACGACCGAAAGATCGAACCCCTGCCGGCGCCAGCCGACACGCACGTCCGCGGTGTCGTACGCCGGGACGAGTTGTGCGGGCAACTCGCTCACGTGGCGATAGGTCTGGTCGAACTCGATCGCCTTCAGCGTCAATCGTGAACTGACGCTGATCTGGTGATGCGGACTCGACCCGAGAAACGTCTGTTGCGAGCTGAGGTCGGTCAGTCCGGCCCTGGTGTGCAGATCCATGTGCAAATAGGAGTAGGCGCCTCGCAATTGCCACCAGCTCACGGGCCTCCAGTCGGGAGTGATCTCGAAGCCGTCGGTCGCGCCGTCGACCGCATTGGTCCAGAGCAGCGTCCCGACGAGATGCGGCACGCCCGGCCCCTGGACGGAGGCGAGAGTCGCGTTGCCGAGCCCCACGAGCCCGTCGTAGCGATTATGGAAGCCGGCGATGTCGAGCGACAGCCGGGAACGCACGAGCGCGCGGTAGCCGAGTTCGTAGCCGGCGAGCGTTTCCGACTCGAAGCTGCTGTTGCCTTCGACCTGTGCGTAGACGATCGGCGGCGTTCCGCGGGCCAGGAGGAAGAGATCGAGATCCCGGTCCAGGCGGGCGGGGCTGCGTATCGCGCGGGTCACGGCCGCCCACGCGCTCTGGCGCCCAGACGGCGTCCAGAGCACCCGAACCGTCGGCTCGACTTCGAGGCCCGTGTAGACGTTGTGCTCGAACTTGGACCCGACAGTCAAGCCAACGGCCGGCGCCAGTGCCACTTGATCCTGGAGAAACGCGCTGTACAGCGTCAGGGTGCGATCGGCGGGCACGAAGCTCGTCGTCGGGACGACCTGCGTGAATCGATCGGGGCTGATCCGGGCACCGGCTCCATACACGAAGCGGTTCCGCCTCCAGGGGGTCCGTTGTACGTAATCGACGTCGAAGGTATCGAGCGTGTCCTGCGCCTGCGGACCCGACTGGCTCGTGTGATCCCAGTACACCTGCAGGCTGAAGCCCGAGTCCGGGCGGATGTCGCGCTTCCATCGGGCGAGGAGGTTGGCGCCGGTGAACACGATATTGCCGTCGACGATTGGCGCGCTGGGCGGAGAGAACGAGGCGATCTGCACCTGGCTGCCGTCGACCGATCGGTAGGCGTCCCCCTGGAACGTCACCGAGTCGGCCGCGTGCGTCCACTCGGTCCGGAACCCCGCCTGGCCGCCGTGCCAGTCGTCGTACTCGACGCCCGCCGGATGATCCTCGGGCCCGCGCGCGAAGCCCTTGCCATACACGCGATAAGCAAACCGATCGCTGGCACCCCCGACCCGGGCCTCTCCGATGCCATGATCGACGGAGCCGCCGAGCGCCGATACGAGCGCACCGGTCGTGTCCCGCGCGGACTGGGTGATGATGTTGATGACACCGTTCACCGCATTCGAGCCCCAGACCGTACCCCCGGGGCCTCTGATGACCTCGATGCGATCGATGTCCTCGATGAGCGTGTCCTGAACCTGCCAATACACGCCCGCAAACAGCGGCGTGTAGACGCTGCGGCCATCGATCAGCACGAGGACCGACTTCGAAAACTGGTTCGCGAATCCGCGAATCCCGATGGCCCAGTGGTCGGAATCGATCCGCGACACGTTGACGCCCGGCGCGAGGCGAAGGATCTCGGGAATGCTCGTCGCACCCGACCTTCGGATATCCTCCTGCGTGATCACGTACACCGCGGCCGGCGTGTCCCAGACCGCCTCGGGAGCCTTCCCCACGCTGGTGACCTCGATCCGTGTCAGGTCGTCGAGGCTCATGTGCTTGAGCTCTTCGGGCGTCTGGGCGCTCGCGCTGCGGCCGCCAATCAGGCAGAGCCCGATGACAGCCGCAGCTCGACACACGCCAGCGCGGTGCACGCGCGCGCGACTCACTGCCGGTGAGGGGCGGAGGCCGGCGCGGCCGCCGGCGCGAACGTGCAGCTTGGGGCCGTCAGCGACGTCGGCGTCACCGACAGCGGCGTCAGCTTGTCCTTCGTCAGCAGATCGTTGAACGTCTTCAGATCGTCCCCCTGCATCTGCTTCCACGCGGCGAGCGTCCTGCCGTAGTTCTTGCAGTCGCTCTCCCACGTGTCGACCTCCGCCCTGGTCGGCGCCATGTCGAGGCCCACCTGGACCATGCTGACCATCGTGCTGAAGCTGCCATTGAGCTGGATGAACGACTGCATGGCACCCGGAGCCGGCCCGCCGCGGCCAAACCCGCCGAACCCGCGCGCGCCACGTGGCTCCACGGCGCCGCCGAACGTCGCCAGCTTCGTGTCGAGATCCTTGAGCCGTGACGCCAGGTCGGCTGGCACCTGCCCTTTCTGCAGCGCCGAGACCTGCGCCCGGGCCGCCGCGACCTCGTCGTTGGCCGCGTACGTGTCCTTCATGCCGCGATAGGCGAGCTGCGTCAGCGCGTTCTGCGACTTCAACGCCGCGAGGATCGCCGGGCTCTCGCCGACGCGCGGATCGTTGTGCACCGTCACCGTCTGCGTGTACACCTTGCCGTCGACGGTGAGCTTCAGCGTGTAGACCCCCGGCGGAACCTGCGGACCGTGCGGACCGGGCGTGACCGACCCCTCGACCATGTTCATCTGGTTTTCGAGATCGTGGCCGAACGACGGCGGGTCGTCGTAGTGCAGATCCCAGTTGAACCGGTTGGTGCCCACCTTCGTCGACAGCGCGCGCGATGCCGGTGTCGCGAGCCAGTAGTCGGGATATGCCGCGTCTTCGATCGGCGGCGGCGGAATGCTCGACATGGTCCGGACGAGCGTCCCGGCCGCGTCGAAGACCTGCAGCGTCATCTGACCTGCCGGCGGCTGGCTGAGGTGGTAATAGAGGATGGCGCCGTACGGCGGATTCGGCGCATGCGGCATCTCGACCGAGATCGGCTGATCCCAGTTGGCGTTGATGCGCGCGCGAATCGCGTCGCCCGGTTTGAAGAAATAGACGGGCGCGGCGGCGATCTCCTGCGCTTTCGCCGCGACTTCCCGCAGCGGGCTCATGTCGTCGAGCACCCAGAAGCCGCGCCCGTACGTTCCGATGACGATGTCGTTCATGTGATCGTCGGTGTGGAAGACGAGATCGCGGATCGACGTGCTCGGCAGGTTCTGCCGCAGCGACTGCCAATGGTCCCCGTCGTCGAACGACACGTAGACCGTCGTCTCGGTGCCGCAGAAGAGCAGCCCTTTCTGCTTCGGATCCTCGCGAACGACGTTGACCCAGCTGCCGGTGCGCTCGTCGCTCGGGAGGCCGTCGACGATCTTCGTCCAGGTCTTCCCGCCGTCGTGGGTGCGCCAGATGAGCGGCACGTTCGAGTCGACCTTCTCGTTCTCGGGAGCGCCGCCGCGGCGCGCGGGGATGCGGCCCGACACGTAGGCGGTCTCGGTGTCGTGGTGACCGCCGTCGATCGTGTTGAAGGCGATGTTTGCCGGGGCGTCGGCCACGTGGCTCACGTTCGCCCAGTGAAGGCCGCCGTCGACGGTGCGATAGATCTGGCCGGTGGTGCTGACGGTCCAGATCGCTCCCTTTTGTGCGGTGGACAGCACGAAATCGGCGATCGCCGGACCGCCGCCGCGCCGAAAGGCGGGGGCAGGGGCGGGTGTTGGCGTCGCGCCACGGCGGGCGCCTCGTCCCGCGCCGCCGCGCGCGCCGCGGCCACGAGCGGGGGCGGCGGCAGGCGTGCGCGCGGCGGCGGCAGTGCTGCGCGCCGCGGCGGGCGGTTCGGGCGTACCGCACGGTACGACCGGTTCGCCGGCCTTCGTCGTGAGGTCCGGGCTGATCGGCTTCCAGGTCTGCGCGCCGTCGCGCGTGACGAGGAGGCACTGATACGCGACGTACATCGCGTGCGGATCGAACGCGGTGTCGAACTTCTTGCCGAAATCACGGCTGGCGCGGTACTTGGGGCCGTCGGCGCCGAAGTTGGGGGCGACGTTCTCCCATTGCCCGGTATTCACATTGATCTTGACCAGATTGCTCCCGCCGCCGCCCCCGGCGCCGTAGCCGACGCCATAGACGATGCCCGGGTGCAGCGGGTCTGCCGTGATCGTTCCGAACTCCGAGGAGGGCAGCGGCAGCCAGTCGGTGAAGTTGATCTGGCCGAAGTCGCCGCGGCTGCGAATCATCACCGCGCCGGTGTCCTGCTGCGCGGCCATGATCCAGTACGGATAACGGCTATCGGTGGACACGTGGTAGACCTGCGCGAGCGGCTCCAGGTACCAGAGGCTCCACGTACCGCCGCCGTCGAGCGAGACGCTGGCCCCCTGATCCGCGCCGATGAAGATCCGCCGGCCATTGGTCGGATCGATCCACATCACGTGATAGTCTTCGCCGCCGGGCGCCCCCTTGAACGGGGTGAACGTGTTCCCGCCGTCGGTCGACCGATAGAGCGCCGTCGCGACGGTGTAGAGGACGTCGGGATTCTGCGAGTCGACCCAGACGCCGGAGCTGTAGGCTCCCTGGCCGTTCGCGATCCGCGTGTCGCCGTTCGCCATGTGTTTCCACGTGGCGCCGCCGTCATCCGACCGGAACAGGCCCGAGCCGTTTTCGATGTCGTTGCCGACGACGTAGACGCGCTGGCCATTGGTGTGCATCGCGACCGCCACGCTGATGCGGCCGGGATACTTGGGCAGCGACGTGATTTCGGTCCACGTCTTGCCCTCATCGGTCGACTTGAACAGCTTGGCCGGCGTCGACTGCGCCTGCGCGCCACCCCGGCCGCCGGCGCCAAACCCGCGCCCGCCGGTGCCCATCGTCGCCGCGAACATCACGTTCGGCATGTCGAAGGCGTATTCGAGGTCGCGCACCGCCGTCACACCGGACGGGGTGAGCACCTTGTCCCACGTCTGGCCGCCGTCGGTCGTGCGGTACACGCCGCCGGCGCCGTCCGTGTTGTCGTCTCCCACGGCGCCCACGACGACGAGGTTCGGATCCTTCGGGTCGACAGCCATCTTGCTGAGGCGGTGCGTCTGCTGAAGGCCGATGTGCGCCCAGGTCTTGCCGGCGTCGGTCGACTTGTACATGCCGTCGCCGTCCCCGCCCGCGATCGGGTCGCCGCTGCCGGCATACACGATGTTCGGATCGGACGGGGTCACCTGAATGGCCCCGATGCTGTCCACGCCCGGGAGCGCATCGCCGATGGGAAACCACCTCGCGCCGGCGCTGGTGGTTTTCCACATGCCGCCGAGCGGGGTGCCGAAGTAATAGACGCCCGGCTGGCCGATCACGCCGGTGACGGCGGAGATGCGACCGCCATGGAAAGGACCAACGCTGCGCCACTCGAGCCCGGAGTACAAATCAGGACTGACGGTGCGATCCGGACCGGTCTGTCGCGCCGCCGCATGCGGGTGCAGCGGCAACGCCAACGCCAGCCCAAAGCATAGGACGGCAAAAAGGCACGTGTTTCGAGATATCTGCATGGTGCGCACATTACTCGCTTGCCGGCAACTGATCAAGCGGGCGGGGTATCGGGAACGGTGGGGGAACGCGGCGAGGCGGGCCTCGAGCCCCGCCAGGCAGCGCTCCGAGCGGCGGGCGCGACGGTCCACGAGGCTGCTTGACGCCAGCCGCCACAGGTCATAATATTCTGGTCATGCAGGGAAAGCGATCTCCGAGCCGGCGGAAGCGGGCCCCGGACACCGTGGCCGCCGCCGAATTCAAGGCCACCTGCCTCGAGCTGATGGATCGCGTCCGCGAGACCGGCGCCGAATACGTCGTCACGAAGCACGGCAGGCCCGTGGCGAAGCTGGTGCCGTTCAGAGGCCCCTCCCGGAGGCCGTTCTTTGGATCGATGGAGGGCACCGTGATCGCGTACGAGCGCCCCTTCGATCCGATCGACGCCGATTACGACATCACGTCGGCCTGACGTGCTGCTCCTGGACACGCCTGTCTGGATCTGGACGGCGTCGGGGGATACGCGTCGCCTCGGGCAGAAAACGCGCCGGCTGATCGCGCGAGCCGAGGCGCAGGGGAGCGTCGGCATCTCCGTCCTGTCGATCTTCGAACTGACCGCCCTCCACACGCTCGGCCGCCTGCGGCTCACGCGCCTGCCATCCGAGTGGGTCCGCGAATCGATCGAGCGTTCCGCTCTCCGCGTGTTCGACCTAGATCCGGCGGCCGCGATCGACGCCGGGTCCATCCCCGGAACGGCGCTCGCCGATCCAATCGACCGCCTCCTCGTCGCGACCGCACGCCGGACCGGCGCGCGGTTCCTCTCCGCCGACCAGCGCATCCTGGACTACGCCGCGGGCGAGGTGCGGGTCCACGACGCCCGCACCTGAGCGGGTTCGAGCGGGGCCTACGCCTCGACCGGCACCGGCTGGGTGCCGGCGCGGCGCCAGCGGAGAACGGCGTCCATGTAGGTGTAGAAGACCGGGGTGAGATACAGCGTGACGAACTGCGCGAAGATCAGGCCGCCGACGACGCAGAGCCCGAGCGATCGGCGCGCCGCGGCGTCGGAGCCGAAGCCGATCGCAATCGGCAGCGTGCCCACGATCGTGCACGCGCTCGTCATCATGATCGGCCGGAAGCGAATCATGCACCCCTGATAGGCGGATTCGCGGGCGCTGGAATGTCCCTTGCGCTCGAGCTCCAGCGCGAAGTCCACCATCATGATCGCGTTCTTCTTGACGATGCCGATCAGCATGATGAGGCCGACGAACCCGTAGATGTCGAGCTGCAGGTGGAACAGCGAAAGCGTCAGCAGGCCGCCGAAGGCGGCGGCCGGCAGGCCCGTGAGGATCGTCAGCGGGTGGATGTAGCTCTCGTAGAGAATGCCGAGCACGATGTAGATGACCAGCACCGTGATGACGAGCAGGACGGTGAGGCCGGTGAGTGACTGCTGGAACGCCTGCGCGGTCCCCTGAAACGCCGTGGTGATCGAGATGGGCAGCATCGACGCCGCCAGCGCCTGCACGTCGTTTACCGCCTGGCCGAGCGCAACGCCAGGCGCCAAATTGAACGAGATCGTCACCGAGGGCAGCTGGCCCGTGTGGTTCACCGTCAGCGGACCCACCCCGGTCGTGAACTTCGACACGGCGCCGAGCGGCACGAGCGCGCCGGAAGACGATCGAATGTAGAGCGACGACAACATGTCGGGATCGCGCTGGAAGCGGTTCTCGACCTGCATCACGACCCAGTACTCGTTGTTCGCCGTGTAGATGGGGGAGACCAGGCGCTGGCCGTAGGCGCTGTAGAGCGCATCCTCGACTTTCGCCGGCGTCACGCCGAGTGCCGACGCCTTGTCGCGATCGACCACCACGTTGGCCTGCGGGTTGTTCATCTGCAGATCGCTCGTGACGTCGGCGACGCTCCCGAGCGTCCGCATCTTCGCTTCGAACTGCTCCGCGTCCTTGTAGAGCTCGGCGGTGTCGGGACTCGACAGGGTGAACTGGTACAGGCTCTTGCTGCCCCGGCCGCCGATGCGGATTGCCGGCGGATTCTGGAGGAAGACCCGCATGCCCGTCACCCGGTTCAGCTTCGGCTGCAGCTCGTGGATCACGTCGTCGATCGTGAAGTGACGCTCGAAGAGCGGGCGGATCCGCCGGACGAGCGGGGCGAGAAAGGAGCCGCCGACCCGCGCGACGAGGCGATCGTAGCCCGGGCTGTCGGTCCAGGGGCGATCCGCCTGGTCCTTCAGGTGCAGAAAAGCGCGCCCGTTGTTCAGGCCTGTGCTGTTGGAGGCGCTCACGCTCGAAAAGAACTGCACGACGCTCGGATCCGCTTTCAGGACGCGGTTGACCGCCTCCTGGTGCGTCTTCATCGCGTCGAACGAGATCCCCTGGCTCGCCTCGGTCGACACGGAAATCTCGGCCTGATCCTCGTCGGGCAGGAAGCCCTTCGGGATCGTCCAGAACTCCCAGGCCGTCCCGACCACGATCAGCACGCCGCAGACCATCACGAGCGCGCGGTAGCGGAGCGCGCCGCGGAGACTCCAGCCATACCAGCGGAGCGCCGTGTCGAGGACGCGCTCGAGCGCGTTGTACATCCGTCCGTGCTGCCGGCCGTGATCGGCGTGCAGATACCGGGCGCTGAGCATCGGCGTGAGCGTGATCGAGACCAGCCCCGAGACGAGCACCGCCGAGATGATGACGACGGCGAACTCGTGGAGCAGGCGGCCGAACACGCCGGGCATGAAGAAGATCGGCAGGAAGACGCAGGCGAGCGACAGCGTCATCGCGAGAATCGTGAAGCTGACTTCCCTGGAGCCGTCCAGCGCCGCCTGGAGCGGCTTCTTGCCGAGCTCCATGTGGCGCACGATGTTCTCGAGCATCACGATCGCATCGTCGACGACGAAGCCGACCGAGAGCGTGAGCGCGAGCAGCGACAGCGTGTCGATCGTGTAGCCGAGGAGGTACATCACCGCGAACGTCCCCACGATGGCGAGGGGAAGCGCGAGGCTCGGCATGATCGTGGCCGAGATGTTCCGCAGGAACAGGAAGATGACCAGGATGACGAGCAGGACGGCGAGCAGCAGCGTGAACTCGACGTCGTCGACCGATTCGCGAATCGGCGCCGATCGATCGTACTCGACCGACAGGTTGACGGAGGGAGGCAGCATCGAGAAGAAGTGCGGGATCAGCGCGCGGATCCGGTTGACGATCTCGATGGTGTTGGTGCCCGGCTGCCGCTGCACCGACAGCATGATGCCCGGCACGCCGTTGACCCAGTTGGAGATGTAGCGATCCTGGACGCCGTCGCTCACCGTCGCGATCTGATCGAGGCGCACGGGCGCCCCCTGGCGGTAGGCGACGATGAACGGACCGAAGACGCTCGCGTCGGAGAGCTGGCCGTTGGACTGGACGTTGTAGGCGCGCTGCGCGCCGAACAGCGTGCCCATCGGCAGGTTGACGTTCGCGTTCTGGATCGCCTGCTCGACTTCGTCGATGCCGATCTGCCGGCTCGCGAGGGCCTGCGGATTCAGCTGCACGCGGACGGCGTACTTGGCCTGACCGTTGATGGTGACCTGCGCGACCCCCGGCACCTCTGATATCTGCGTGGCGATGAGGTTCTCGGCGTAGTCGTCCACCCGGTAGAGCGGCAGGGTGGGGGAGGTGACCGCGAGCGTGAAGATCGCCGAATCGGCGGGGTTCACCTTCTTGAACGTGGGGGGCGACGGCATGTTCGCCGGCAGCTGGTTGGCGGCCGCGGCAATGGCGGTCTGGACGTCGAGCGCCGCCGAGTCGATGTTGCGACTGAGGTCGAACTGCAGCGTGATCTGCGCGCTGCCGAGCGAGCTCGTGGAGGTCATCGAGTCCAGGCCCGCGATCGTCGTGAACTGCTTCTCGAGCGGCGTCGCCACCGACGAGGCCATCGTCGCCGGGCTGGCGCCCGGCAGGCCCGCCGACACCTGGATGGTCGGAAAGTCGACGTTGGGCAGGTCGCTGACGGCGAGGTCGCGATAGCCGAGCAGGCCGAAGAGCAGGATGGCCAGCATCAGCAGGCTGGTCATCACGGGGCGGCGGATGAAGATCGCGGAGAGGTTCACGCCACGTCCTCGTCAGAGTCCCTTGTCGACATAGACCCGGGCGCCGCGCACGAGCCGCACCTGCCCGTCGGTGACGACGGTCTCGCCCGCCGCCAGCCCGCTCAGGACTTCCGAACGGCCGCTCACCGCCTGCGCCACCTTGACGTCGCGAACGTCCACCGTCATGTCCTTCTTGACGACGAAGACGTAGTCTCCCTGCTGCCCGACCTGCACGGCCTGGGAGGGAACGACCAGGACGTTCTGCCGCTGGCTGAGACGCAACAGCACGTCGGAGAACTGCCCTGGCCAGAGGCGCTCGTCCTCGTTCGGAAACGACGCCATCAACTTCATCGTGCCGGTCGTGGGGTCGACGGTGTTGTTGACGAAGGTCAACTCGCCGGTCTCGGGCGATCCGCCGCCGGCCGGCGTCGCTTGGACGGGCAGACGGGCGTGCCCCATGAGCGTGCGAATCGAGTCGAGGTACTGCTGCGGAACCGAGAACTCGACGTAGATCGGCGACACCTGGTTGATGACGACCAGCACCGGGGCATCGTTGGCCTTGACGGCGGCGCCGGGGGAGACGAGCTGGGCGCCCGTGACGCCGCCAATCGGCGCGTAGACGGAGCCGTACGACAGCGCGATGCGGGCGGTCTGGACCGCCGCCTCGTCGGCGCGCACGACCGCCATGGCTGCGGCCGACGCCGCCTTGGCCTGATCGTGCTGCTCGGTCGAGATCAGCCCCTTGGCCGCCAGCTCGTCGTTGCGCTCGAGCTCCGCGTGGCCGAGTTCGGCCTGCGCCTTGTCGCGCTCGAGTGCGGCCTCGGCCTGCGCGAGCGCCGCGCGGAACGGACTCGTGTCGAGCGTGATCAGCAGGTCCCCCTCGTGGACCACCTGTCCCGGCCGGTAGTGCACCTCTTTGACGATGCCGGCGACCTGCGATTCGACCGACACCGTCTTGAACGCCTTGCCGGCGCCGATGGCGGTGAGCTCGACCGGGATCGAGCTGCGCGCGACGGTCGCGACCGTGACCGGCACCGCGGCGGTGGCTTTCGGCCGCTCGATGGCGCCGCTGCCGCGAGCGGCCTGCCCGGGCGCGGGATCGCCGCCACATCCGCCGAGCGCCAGGGCGGGCAACAGCATCGTCGTGGTAAGAATCGTTCGAAATCGGATCACGCCGGGGATGCTCTCTCTTGGGGGAGGACTGCCGTGATTATCTCTGGAATGGCGACGTGGGGCAATGTGGCCGCGCGGGACGCCACGCGGCAGGGCTACGGGTGTGAGCGGCGAATCCAGGGACGCAGCACCGTGTACTCGGGAACGGCCGTCCGGAACGCCTTGTCGACCCGCAGGAGCCTGCGGCGGACGAGCGTCCTGACGGCGTGCTGGACCGCGGTCTTCGAGAGGCCGGTGTCGGCGGCAATCTCGCGCAGGCTCGCGCGCGCCGAGCGGGCGCGGCCGGTGCGATGGACGAGGTGCAGGTAGACGAGGAACGCACCGGGCCGGCGATCGTGCCGGACGAGATCCGGCATGAGCGTGTCGAGGACGTAGGCATCCACAGGAGTTCTGGCCACCATAGCGCTCGTTACTATAGCAGAGGGCGTGACAGGGCCGTTTCTGCTGGACAACGCCGTGCGTCGATGCGATCCTCACGCGCATGATCACACACGTCAAGTTCGTGGGCATTCCCACGCGGAATCAGGACGCGGCGCTCGCCTTCTACACGGAAAAGCTGGGATTCAAGGTCGCGACCGATCAGCCGATGGGGGCGCAGCGCTGGATCGAGCTGCGCCTCGGCTCGTCGGATACCGGCGTCGTGCTGTTCACCCCTGAGGGGCACGAGGATCGGATCGGTACGTTCTTCAACGGATCGTTGGCCACCGACAACGTGGAACGCACCTACGAGGAGCTGAAGGCGCGCGGCGTCGAGTTCACGGCGCCGCCGCAGAAGCAGCCGTGGGGGACGTTCGCCAAGTTCAAGGACGTCGACGGCAACGAGTTCGTCCTGTCGTCGCGTTGACCCGAGTCATCCTCGTGGCTGCGGAACGGGAACCGTGATCCGGCTGGAAGCGCTCGCCCAGGATTTCCGGCGCGCGGTCCGCATGCTGCGCCGATCGCCAGGCTTCGCGGCGGCGACGATCCTGACGTTGGCGCTCGGGCTCGCCTCCGCCGTCACGATGTTCGGCTTCGTCGATGCGGCGCTGATCCGGCCGCTGCCGTATCCCGATCTCCCGCGGCTGGTGGGCGTGTTCAAGACGTCGTCGCTCGCCGGGCAACGCCTCGGCTATTCCTATCCCGACTACCTCGACCTGGAGCGATCCAATCGAGTCTTCGCCTCGACCGGCGCCTACGACTTCGACGAGGGGTTCGTGCTGTCGGACCGCGGAACCCCGCGTCTGGTCACCGGTACCGGCGTCACGACCGGCTTCTTTCGCATTCTCGGTGTGGCGCCCGTTCTCGGGCGAGACTTCACGGCGGCGCCTGCCACTGAGGATTTGAGGACCGCCCCGCCGGTGGTCATCCTGAGCTACGCCGCCTGGCAGCACTGGTTCGACGGGAGGCCGGACGCGTTGGGAAGCGCCGTCACGCTCAACGGCCACCCCTACACCATCATCGGAGTCCTGCCGCGGGATTTCCGGTTCGATCCGGCCGGCGCCCCCGACTTCTGGACGACGCTGCGCCCGTACGCCGGGGATACGTGCTACGCGAGCCGCGGATGCCAGTCCATGGGCGTCATTGCGCGCCTGAAGGAGGACGTCACCAGGGCACAGGCCCTCGCGGACGTGCAGGCGTTGGCCGCACAGGAGGCTCGCGAACATCCCGATCCGGACCGAGGGCGAGGCGCGACCCTGGCACCGTTCAGCAGCTGGATTCCCGGCGACGCCGAGCCGATTCTGCTCGCCCTGCTCGGCGGCGCCGGTCTGCTGCTCCTCATCGCCTACGTCGACGTGTCGGGCCTGGTGCTGGTGCGCTCCGACCATCGCCGGCACGACTGCGCCGTTCGCGGTGCGCTCGGCGCCGGACGCGGACGCCTCGTTCAGCCGTTCATCGTCGAGGGGCTCATCGTCGCGATCGCCGCCGGTGCCGTGGCCGTGATCGCCGCGACGGTAGCGCGGCGGCTGCTGCTCGCCTTGATTCCGGCCCGGATGCTGGATTCCATGTCGTACCTGCGCGGCGGCTGGACCTGGCACGTCGCGCTCGTCGCGGTCGCGCTGGGGCTGATCGCGTGGCTGCTGTTCGCCGTCATCCCTGTCGTGCGGATGCCGTTCGCCAGCCTGCGCAGCGGGTTGATGGCGGCGAGTGCGGGCGGGGCGGGCACCTCGTGGCGGCGGTTCGGCGCCAGGCTGGTCGTCGTGGAGCTCGCGATCACGATGGTGCTGCTGGCCGGTGGCGGTCTCCTCGGCAAGAGCCTCTACGCGCTCCTCCACGTGGACATGGGATTCGTTCCCAGCCACCTGGCGACGGTTTCGATGCAGGCTCCGGACTCGAAATATTCACGGCCCGCGCAGGCGTCGGCCCTGCAGACGTCGATCGTCGGCCGCCTGCGGCGCCTGCCGGGGGTGACGGCGGTCGGCACCGCCCGGACGCTGCCCGTCACCGGCGTGCCGGGCACGCAGATAGGCTTCGTCGGGAGGCCGGATCTGGGCGCCAGCAACGAGGCCGGCCATCAAGTTGTCAGCACCGGCTATCTTTCGTCGGTCTTGAAGGCGAGGCTGCTCGAGGGGCGCTTCTTCGACGCGCACGACGCTTTCGAGGCGCCCGACGTCGTCATCGTCAATCAGACGCTGGCCCGGCGGTACTTTCGAGGCGAGAATCCGATCGGCCGGCAGATCTTCTATCATCCGCACGGAAGCGCGCCGCAGGTGAGCGGACCGCGACATCCGTTGCGGATCGTCGGCGTGATCGCCGACGTGAAGGAATATGCGCTCGATTCCGCCCCGAGGCCCGTCGTCTATTCTCCCAACGACCGGATGGCCGGACACTCGTGCCGGATCGCGGTTCGTACGACGCAGGACGCCGGGACCGCCCTGCCGTCGCTCGTCGCGGCCATCCGCGAGGTGGACCCCGACATTCTGGTGTCGAACGCCGTCACGATGCCCGAACTCGTCCAGGGCTCGCAGGCCGCGTATCTGCACCGCGTGCTGGCCTGGCTCACCGGCACGTTCGCGGCGCTGGCGCTGTTGTTGAGCGCGGTTGGCCTGTACGGAGTCGTCGCCTATTCCGTGAGTCGGAGGACCCGCGAAATCGGGCTGCGGATGGCGCTCGGCGCGCCCCGCGGCGCGGTGTCCCGGCTGATCCTGAAGGAAGCGGGGCGGCTGACGCTGATCGGGATCGGGATCGGCGGCGCTGGCGCGGTCGCCGCCGGCGTGTTCATGCGCCGGCTGCTGTTCGGCGTGAAGTTCTGGGACGTCTCCATCCTGAGCGGCGTCGCGGTGGTGACCCTCGCGTGCGCCCTGCTGGCGAGTTACCTGCCGGCGCGGCGCGCCGCCGGCGTCGATCCTGTCGAAGCGCTCCGCGCAGATTAGCTGCGCCCGGCCCACCGGAGCACGCGCAGCGCGCGCAGCGTGTTCCAGCGGCTTGGCCGGCCCGCGCCGTCGTCGATCTCGACAAGCATGCGTCCCGGGTACCGCGTCTCGAGTGGCCAGCGGCCGTCGACGTCGCGCTTCGACGCCACCAGATCGATCGCCTCCGCCACGCGCGCGTCGGGCGCGACGCCGGCGCGGCGCAGGTACTCCAGCCCGCGCAGCACGTCATAGTGCCACCAGGTCGGGAACGCGAAGGCGGTCCACGACGCGCCCCCTTTACGATCGTGCGCGATCGCTTCGCCGGTCGAGCGGCGGCGGAAGAGGCGGCGTTCGAGCAGGTACTCCTGGCCGCGGAGCCGGGCGGCGGTGACGCCAGGATCGGGTCCGGTGGTGTGTTCGTACTCCAGCAGCGCCTCGAGCACGCAGATCGTCGTGTTGAACGACGACCGCGTCGACCCGTTCTCCGCCTCGCAGTTCCAGCCGCCGTCGGGCAACTGCTCCCCGAGCAGCCGATCGATCAGCGCGTCGACGTCCTGACCGAAGTAGCCGCCGCTGGCCGCCACCTGGCCGTTGATGCACGGTTCGACCTCCCCGGCGAAGAAGGCGTGGTCGTCGCACTCTTCCGGCCCGCAGCCTCGCCACGTCACTCGGTCGCGCACCAGACCCACGGCGCGCCGGGCTTCCGCGCTTGCGGGATCGAGGCCCATCTCGCGCAGCAGCGTCAGCACGTGCATCGTCGAGTCCCACCCCCGATTCCAGGCGGCGTTCCCCCAGCGGCCGTCGGCCGCCTGCAACGCGAGCAGCTGTGCGGCAGCCCCGTCCGTGGCGACTCGCGCGCGCGCGGCCGCGACCGCCTCCGCAGGTGCGTCGGTCAGGTCCTGCATCACCTGCCAGCGGATCGACGGGTCCGAGTCGAGCAGCCAGTCGACGACGGTCACGAGGCTGGGCTTCCTTCAACCGGTCCATGCGTCCGGTCGGGCGCCACGCGCGCGAGCGCGACGCACAGCAGGATGGCCGGGATCCCGAGCAGCCCGGCGCCGATGAAGAACAGCGCGTAGCCGTCGAGGAGCGTGCGGCCGCTCGCGAGGTACTCGACCATCACGCCGGAGAAGCCCTTGGCGAACTTGCCCACGTAGGTGTAAGCCGAACTGAGGAGCGCGTACTGCGTGGCCGTGTAGCCGATGCTGGTGAGGCTCGACATGTACGTGACGAGCGCGACGCCCGCGAAGGCGGCGCCGAAGTTGTCGGCCGCCATGACGGCGCCGAACACGCGCAGGTCCGGCCCCGTGTAGGCGAGGATGGAGAAGGCCGCGATGACGACGCTCTGCATGACGAGCCCGAGAATCAGCGTTCGGAAATAACCGACCCTGACGGCGCTCAACCCGCCGGCCGCGATGCCGAGCAGCGACGCCACCAGCCCGATCGAGCCGCGCACGGCGCCGACCGCGTCCTTGGAGAGGCCGAGGTCGTGGTAGTACGGATTCGCCATCGGGCCCATGACGAACTCCGGGAGGCGGTACAGGCTGATCATCGCGAGCATCAGCAGCGCGAGCCAGCCGTACACCCGAAAGAACTCGGCGAAAGGACCGACCACCGCGTCGAGGAACCCGCGCACGTTCCAGAGCGGCGCGTCGCGGTCGGGCGCGCCGGCGACCGGCACGCGCCGTGGCTCGCGGGCCGCGAAGCTCGCCGCCACGCCAACCGCCATCAGGACGGCCATCATCGAATACGAGATCGGCCAGCCGAAGTGACTCGCCGCGATCAGGATGAGCGCGTCGGTGATCAGCAGTGCCGCGCGGTAGCCGAGCTGATAGGCCGCCGCCAGCAACCCCAGTTCGTCGGCGTCGTCGGAAATCTCGATCCGCCACGCGTCGATCACGATGTCCTGGGTCGAGGAGGAGAACGCGACGAGCAGCGCGAGCGCGCCAACCGCGGCGAGCCCGGCCTGCGGCCCGCGCACGGAGAGGCCGAACAGACCGGCGGCCACGAGCAATTGCGTCAGGATCATCCAGCTGCGCCGGCGTCCGAAGCGCCCGAACAGCGGCGCGTCGACGCGATCGATGACCGGGGCCCAGAGGAACTTGACGGAGTAGGCGAGCCCCACCCACGACAGAAAGCCGATCGCCTGCAGCGAGGTGCCTTCGTCGCGCAGCCAATAGCCCAACGTGTTGCCCGTCAGCAGAAAGGGCAGGCCCGACGAGAAGCCGAGCAGGAGCATGACGGCGACTTTCGGCTGGCCGAGCGACGCAATGACGTCGCGCCGCCGCTTGCGCGCGGCCGGCCGTGTCTGCCGAGTGGCAGCGGGAGCGGGGGCGGCGATCTGAGCGGCGGGCTTACCGACAGCAGGTTTCATGCACTGTTCATCCACCATGCAGCTGAGCCGGCGGCCGGCACCGCGACCGGGGCGCGCCGCTGTCGAACCCCTTGAAGTGGTTCGATCACGATACCATCGAGCGGTGACCGGCTCCTCGCAGTCCTCTCCTCGGCTCACCGACCACGTCGTCCTGATCTCGATCGACGGATTGCGCCCGCACATCTATCGTGACGACCGCTGGCCCGCGCCGGTGCTGCACGAGCTGGTGCGGCGCGGCGCGATGGCGCTGGCCGTGCGCAGCGTGTTCCCGGCGCTGACGTATCCGGCGCACACGACGATTGTGACGGGCGCGCTCCCCGCGCGTCACGGAGTCGTCGACAACGAAACGTTCGACCCCGTTGCGCCGACGGGGCGCTGGATCTGGGACGCCGCGGCGATCCGCGTGCCCACGTTGTGGGACGGCGTCCGCGCGCGCGGCGGCACGACCGCCGCGATTTCCTGGCCCGTTACGCTGGGGGCGCGCATCGACTGGAACGTTCCGGACGTCTGGGCGCCCGATGCCCCTGGTTCGATCGCGCCAATCCGGGCCGCGGCGACGCCGCCGGGGCTGTTCGAGGAACTCGAGCGCGAGGCGACCGGCCGCTTGTCCGACGCGACGTTCAGCCTCGATACGCTCGGGCGCGAGGACGTCGTCGGCGCGATGGCCGCCTATCTGTTCGAGCGCTATCGGCCGACCCTGATGCTGGTGCACGCCATCGGGCTCGACCACGTGCGCCACCGGCTGGGACGCGACAATCCGCGGGCCCGGCGAGCCGTGGCGGCTGCCGATCGCGCGGTGGCGCGCATCGTCGAAACCGTCGAGCGGCTGAATCTGCTGGACCGCACCACGTTCGTCGTCACGGGCGATCATGGGAGCATCGACGTGCACACGGCGCTGCTGCCCAACGTGTGGCTGCGCGACGCCGGGCTGACGCCGCCGCATCCGACGGGCACGTCGTGGCGCGCGGCCTTCCACGCCAGCGGCGGCTCGGCGTTCCTCCGGCTCCAGCCTTCCACTGAGGCGCACGGCCACACACTCGCCGCGATCCGGCACGCGCTCGAGGCGTTGCCGGATGGGGTGCGCACGCTCTTCCGTGTCGTCGATCGCGCCGAACTCGATCGGCTCGCAGCGGAGCCCGAGGCGGTGCTGGCGCTCGCCGCCGCCCCGGGCGTGGTGTTTTCGCCGGACCGCGACGGTCCGGCGGTCCAGGCGGCCCACGGCGCCGGCCATGGCTATTTGCCGGATGTGCCCGACATGTTGACCGGCTTCGTCGCCGCCGGCGCGGGCGTCCGGACGGGGGCCGTCGTCCCGCTGCTGCCGATGCAGCACATCGCGCCCTTCATCGCCGCCCTGCTCGGCCTGGACATGCCGGACGTGGACGGCACGCTGCTCCCGGGCCTGCTGTCGACCACCCCGGAAGTCGCGCCATCGCAGCGGCCGTAGCGTCGTCCGCGCTCACAGCGTGCGGCGGAACAGCAGAGTCGCGACCGTCATCGCCCCGGCCGAGAACACCGCGAGGAAGAGCAGGTCTCCCGTGATCGCGCCGAGGCCCGTGTTCTTCAGCAGCAGATCCTTGAACGCGTGCACCGAGTACGTGAACGGGTCGGCCACGGCGATCGCCTGCATCCAGCGCGGAAATCCCTGCTGAGGGTACACCGCGCCGCTGGGAAAATAGAGGAGCGTGTTGAGGACGCCGAACGTGGCGCGCGGCACGAGCGGGTCCGTCACGCGCACCATCAGCAGGAACATCAGGCTGATCAACGCGAACGCCGTTACGACGATCACCAGGAGCAGGCGGACCAGCCGCAACGGCGCGAACGGATCCGGGATGCCGGCGATGAGCGTGCCGACGACCGTCAGCACCGCGCCCGCCAGCACGGCCTTGATCGTGCCCGAGAGATTGAAGCCCGCGATCAGCTCGAATTTCGTGACCGGCGTGACGAGGTAGCCCTCGTGCAGCCCGCGGGCCTTGTCGTCGATGAAGATGATCCCGCCGCCGATCATCACCATCATGAAGATGGACATCACGATGGAGCCGGGCAGCAGGTACTGGATGTACGGCACGTACGGGTACATCTCGACGACGTCGAGCGTCGCCTTCGTCGGGAGGCGGGCGCTGTCGGGGGGCGGCTCGTCGTACGTCGTCACGAGGCTCCCGATGCTCGCGGCGAGCGTGGCCGTCACGAAGTTGTCGGTGTTGTCTTCGATCAGCGCGATGTGCGGCGCCTCGTCGGCCAGCGCGCGGCGCGAGAAGTCGGGCGGGATCAGCAGGACGCCATTCAGGCGCCCGTTGCGCAGATCCTGGAGCGCCCGGCCCTGATCCCCGTACTCGATCATCTGGAAGGTCCGGACGCCGGCGGCCACGGCTCCCGTCATCTCGCGGATCTTCACCGCGGGGACGCCGTGGTCCTGATCCACGACGCCGACCGTCAGATTCTTCAGGTTGCCGCCAAACGCGTACCCGAGCACCACGAGCTGGACGACGGGAAAGACCAGCGACACGACGATGAGCGTCGGACTCCGGCGGAACCGCCGCAGTTCACGTTCGACGAGGGCCCAGATGCGCGACATGGCTCAGCGCCCCCGCGACCGGAGGAACGACATGTCGGTGGCTCGCGCGTCCTGCAGCCCGTCGCGGAGGGCGCGCCCCGTGTAGTGCACGAACACGTCGTCGAGGGAGGTGCTCTGGACCGACAACGATTGCACCGCGATGCCCGCATCCGAGGCGGCGGCCATCAGCGCGACGGTGGTGACGGGGCCGTTCGACGAGGCGATCCGGAAGACGGTGTCGTGCCGGCTGACCGTATCGACGCCCGGGAGCCGCTCGATCGTCCGCGGCCACGTCTCGGGCGCGCGATCGAAGCTGACCTCGAGCACATTGCGTCCCGGAATCGACGCCTTCAGCTTCATCGGCGCATCGAGCGCCTTCAGCTCGCCGTGATCCACGATCGCGATCCGTTCACAGAGCCTGTCGGCCTCGTCCATGTAGTGCGTCGTGAGCAGGACCGTCAGATGGCGTTGGGCCTTGATGCGCTGCAGCATTTCCCAGACGGCGACCCGCGAGACGGGATCGAGCCCCGTCGTCGGCTCGTCGAGGAAGAAGATGCGCGGCTCGTGGACCAGGCCGCGGGCGATCTCGACGCGCCGCCGCATGCCCCCCGAGAGGTTCTTGACGGGCTTGTCGGCCCAGGCCGTCAGCTCGACGGCTTCGATCAGCTCCGCCATCAGGCGCCGCCGCCGTTCGCGCGGCACGCCGTACAGCTTCGCAAAAATCAGCAGGTTCTCCTCGACGCTCAGCTCCAGGTCGCTCGTCATCGCCTGCGGGATGACGCCGATGGACTTCCGGACGCCGTCGGGATTCGCGACGATGTCGAATCCGTTGATGATGGCCGTGCCTTCGCTCGGCGGCAGCAAGGTCGTCATCATCCGGATCAGCGTCGACTTGCCGGCGCCGTTGGGGCCGAGCAGGCCGAAGATTTCCCCTTCGGCCACGCTGAAGGAAATGCCCTTGACCGCGGTGAAGTCGCCGAAGCGCTTGACGATCTGGCGGACGTCGATGGCGGGCATCACCGCAGGGGCAGCAGCACGTATGCCGTCATGCCGGTGGCCAGACGGCGATCGCGGTTGTCGACGCGCAGGCGGATCTCGAACGTCCGGATGTCGCGCTTGGTGCGGCTGACGTCGCGCTGGGTGGCAAAGCCGGCGTCGACGCCGCGGAAGAACACGACGCCGTCGCGCTCTGCCCCCGACGGCAGCCTGACGGTCAGGTGGTCGCCGAGGCGAACGCGGTCGATGTACGTTTCCTCGACGTCGGCCCGCACCCACAGGTCGTCGGGATTGATGAGCGTCAGCAGGGGCTGGGCGGGGGTGACCACCTCGCCAGGCCGGACGGCGCGGACGTCGACGATGCCCGCGAGCGGCGCGTGCAGCTCCGTGTACCCGAGCCGGACGTCCGCCTTCGCGCGCTGGGCATCCGCGGCCGCCTGCTGGTGCCGATTGGCCTCGAGTTCGCTCCGGCGCACCGCGATCTGTTCCGCGCTGGACCGCGCCAGGGCAATCGCCGCCCGCTGCGCGTCGGCCTGCTTGTCGAGCCCCTCCACCTTGGCGCGCGCGCTCTCGAACGCCGTCCGGGCCTGATCCGCCTCGCCGGTCGCGACGACCCCCTGCTGTACCATCTTCTGTACGCGATCGTTGGTCAGCCGCGCGTTCTCGAGGTCGGCCGCCGCCGCAGCGCGCTGGGCCTGGATCGAGGCGAGCATCGCCTGCGCCTGCCGGATCTGGTCGGCGGTCTGTTGCTCCTCGTACCTCAGCGCCGCCTCGCTCTCCCGGACCTGCGAGCCGGCCTGGGCGGCGCTGCTCGCGTAAAACGCCCGGTCCTGCTGCAGCTCCTGCGGAGCGATCACGGCCAGCAGCTGATCCTTGGCGACGGTGTCCCCTTCCTTGACGAGCAGACGCGTGACCTGACCCGTGATCTGCGGGCTGACGATCACGTCGTTCGTCGTGACGATCCCCGTGAGGACGAGCGCGGTCGGCCGCGTCCACACCACGACCGCCCACACTACGGCCGCGCCCAGCACAAGGACCAGAATCAGTCCGATTCGACGTCGCATGATGAATGAGGATGTCGCCGCCACCGATCGGGCGATGTCGTATTAGACCATGACTCGGCTCGTTCCGCAGAGCTGCGAGGGGGCCGCCGGGCGGTGAACTCGCTACAATGCTCTGGTACATGACCAGCCGCGCCCCGGACCCTTCGCTCCGCCTGGCCGCGATCGTCGAATCCTCCGACGACGCGATCGTCAGCAAGGATCTGAACGGCATCATCACCTCCTGGAACGGGGGAGCCGAGCGGCTGTTCGGGTACACGGCCGACGAGGCCATTGGAGCGTCGATCACCATCCTGATTCCACCTGAACGGCTCGCCGAAGAAGACATGGTGCTCGGCCGGATCCGGCAGGGGGAGCGCGTGGAACACTTCGATACCGTTCGGCAGCGGAAGGACGGCACACCCGTCCCCATCTCGCTGACGGTGTCCCCGATCCGCGACGCGGCGGGCACGATCGTCGGAGCGTCGAAGATCGCCCGGGACATCTCGGTGCGCACGCGGCTCGAAGCCGAACTCCGGGACATGCAGCAACGGCTGCTGCGCCTGACGGCCGCGTCGGCGACCATTCTGGCCTCGCCGGAGTCGGGGGCTGTCGCGTCCGCCTCGCTCGCCGTCGCCCGCGACGTCATCGACGCCGACGGCTACGCATTGTGGCGCGTCGGCCTCGACGGGGCGTGGCGCGTATTCGAGTCGTTCGGAGTCTCGCCGGAGTTCGCGGCGCGCGCGGTGGAACGGGCAGGCAGCGCGACGTTCGTGCCGTTTTCGGAGCCCCTCGCGTGCGAGGACGTGGAGACCGCCCCGATGCTCGCGGACCTGCGCGACGCCTACCACCGCGAAGGGATCCGCTCGATGATCGTGTTCCCGCTGCTGATCGAGGGGCAGCGGTCCGGGACGTTGGTGTTCTATTCGCGGCAGCGTCGCGCCTACAGGCCCGTCGATCTGCGAATGGGTGTCGTGGTCTCGAGTCTCGTGGCCGCGGCCCTGACGACGGCGGAGCTGTACGAGGAGCAGCGGCAGGCGCACGACGCCGCGGACGAGGCCCGCCTGCGCGCGACGTTCCTCGCCGAAGCGGGAGCGGCCTTGAGCGCGTCGCTCGACTACGAGGCGACGCTGGCGGCCGTCGCAAAACTCGCCGTGCCGACGATCGCCGACTGGTGCGCCGTGGACATCCTGAACGAACGCGGCAAACTGCAGCGGCTCGCGGTCGCGCACGTCGACCCCGAAAAGGTCGCGCTCGCGCGGACGCTGGAGGAGCGGTATCCCTCCGACCCGGACGTGCCGGGCGGCGTCCACGAGGTCATCAAAACGGGCAGGCCGGCGTTCATGTCGCACATTCCGGCCGATTTCCTCGATGCCGTCGCGCGCGACGACGAACACCGGCGTCTGCTTCGGGAGTTGAAGCTGACGTCGTACATGTGCGTGCCGCTCCGGGCGCAGGGGCAGGTCTTCGGGGCGATCACGTTCGCGGGAGCGGAGTCCGGCCGCACGTACGCGGAGCCGGACGTGCAATTTGCCCTCGATCTGGCGGTGCGGGCGTCCCTGGCCGTGGAGAACGCCCGCGCGTACGCTCGCGCCAACGAGGCGAGCCGCCTGAAGGACGAGTTCCTGGCCACCTTGTCTCATGAACTGCGGACGCCGCTCAACGCCGTGCTCGGCTATTCGCGCATGTTGCGGCTCAAGGCGCTGCCCTCCGAGAAAGCGATTACGGCGCTGGATACGATCGAGCGCAACGCGACCTCGCTGAAGCAGATCATCGAAGACGTGCTGGATGTGTCCCGCATCGTGGCCGGACGTCTGCGGCTCAACGTCGAGCCTGTGGATCTGCCGGGCGTCCTGCACGAGGCCGCCGCCACGCTCATGCCGGCGGCGGAAGCCAAAGGGGTGCGCGTCGAAACGATCATCGACCCGCTGACGACGCCGGTCTCCGGAGATGCGGATCGGCTGCAGCAAATCGTCTGGAACCTGCTGTCGAACGCGATCAAGTTCACGTCGCGCGGCGGCAAGGTGCAGTTGCGGCTGGCGCGCGTGGATTCCCACGTCGAGGTGACCGTCAGCGACACGGGGCGCGGGATCGCCCCGGAGTTCCTGCCCTTCGTGTTCGAGCGCTTCCGGCAGGCCGACGCGAGCTTCTCGCGCGAGTACGGCGGCCTCGGGCTCGGGCTGGCGATCGTCCGGCAGTTGACGGAACTCCATGGCGGCACGGTGACCGTGTCGAGCGGCGGCCTAGGTCAAGGGGCCACGTTCACCCTGAGACTCCCGCTCATGATCGTGCACCCCCCCGTATCGGCTCAGTCTCCGAAGGACCAGCCGCACAGCGATCGCGAGGCGCCCGCGCTCGAGTCGGCCCCGCGCCTGGATGGCGTGCAGGTGCTCGCGGTCGACGACGAGCCCGACTCGCTCGCGCTGCTGCGCGCCGTCCTCGAAGGGGCCGGCGCCCGCGTGACGGTGGCGACATCCGCGCCGGAGGCGCTCGAAGCCGTCCACCGCATCCGGCCCGACGTCATCGTGGCGGATATCGGGATGCCAGGCACGGATGGCCTCCAGTTGATCCGCACGATTCGGCGGCTCGACGATCCCGTGCGACATGTCCCCGCCGCCGCGCTGACCGCGTACGCGCGGTCCCAGGACCGCGTCGTGTCGCTGGCCAGCGGCTTTCAGATGCACCTCGTGAAGCCGATTGACCCGCTCGAGTTGATCGTGGCGATCGCCGCGCTCGCGCCGCAGCACCCCAACCTCGACACGTAGCCGGGACGCGTCTTGCATTTACCCGGGGCAGGATGGCTACCGCTCCAGGTTCGCGGCCGAAGGTCTCCTCGCGCCACTCGCGCTGGTGGCTCGCGCTGGCCATCATCGTCGTGGCCGTGGCGGTCGGGGCCTGGCGATACGCGAGCCGCCCCGAGGCCCCTCATTACGTCACCGCGGCGGTGACCCGCGGGCCGGTCACGCGCACCGTCACGGCCAGCGGGACCGTGAACCCGATGGTGACGGTCCAGGTGGGCTCCTACATCTCGGGCGTCATCCAATCGGTCTCGTGCGACTACAACACCCACGTCACCAAAGGACAGCTCTGCGCGAAAATCGATCCCCGTCCGTACCAGACGGTGGTGGATCAGGATCGGGCCAACCTGGCGGCGGCGCGCGCGCAATTGCAGAAGGATCAGGCAGGCCAGCAGTACGCGCACCTGACCTATACGCGTAACGTCGATCTCGCCACGCGCGGCATCGTGTCGCAGGACGTCGTCGATCAGGCGAAGAGCGCGGCCGACCAGGCGGCGGCGCAGGTGAAGCTCGATCGCACCGAGGTCACCCAGCGGCAGGCGGCGCTCCAGTCGGCGATCGTCAACCTGGGCTATACCAACATCGTCTCGCCGGTCGAGGGAACCGTCGTGTCGCGCAACGTCACGCCGGGCCAGACCGTCGCGGCGAGCTTTCAGACGCCGACGCTGTTCCTGATCGCGACGGACCTCACGAAGATGCAGGTCGACACGAACGTCAGCGAAAGCGATATCGGGGCAATCCATACCGGCAGCCAGGCCACGTTCACGGTCGAGGCGTTCCCGAACCAGAGCTTCGCCGGGACGGTGACGCAGGTCCGCCAGGCGCCGCAGACCGTGCAGAACGTCGTCACGTACGATGCGGTCGTGAGCGCGTCGAACCCGAAGGACTCGCTCAAGCCGGGCATGACGGCGACGGTCCACATCGTCACCGACCAGCGCGCCGATGTGCTCCGCGTGCCGGACCAGGCGCTGCGCTACACGCCGGGCGGAGTGACGGGCACCTCGGGCCACGCGTCCGAACAGGCCAACGTGAAGCCGGTCGGCAACGAAGCCGGCGGACAGAGCGGGGCGGTGTGGGTGCTGCGGCAGGGACGCCCCGTACGCGTGCCGGTGACGGTCGGGCTCGACGACGACTCGCATGCGGAAATCGTGAGCGGTGCGTTGAAGCCGGGCGACCAGGTGATCGTCTCCGCGTCGGCCGCCGGGGCGCCGAAGAGCGGCGCGCGCTCGCGGCTGCGGTTCTGAGCGCGCCATGGGAGAGATCGCCATCGACGTCCGCGACGTGGTTCGGACCTATCACGTGGGGGACGTCGACATCCTTGCGCTGCGCGGCGTGACGTTCACGATCCCGCGTGGGCAGTTCGTCGCCATCGTCGGCGCGTCGGGGTCCGGCAAGTCGACCCTCATGTCGATTCTCGGCTGCCTCGATCGCCCGACGAGCGGTCAGTACTTCCTCGAGGGCGTCGATATTTCCCGTGCCGACGAACCGGAACTGGCGCGGATCCGGGGGGAGCAGCTCGGGTTCGTGTTCCAGAGCTTCAACCTGCTGCCGCGCACGACGGCGCTCGAAAATGTCGCGCTGCCGCTCTTCTACCGGCCGTCGGGTCCGGCCTCGCGCCGCGCACGGATGGCGCGGGCGCGGGCGGCGCTGGATCTGGTCGGCCTGGGAGACCGCGAGGACAATACCCCGGGCCAGCTCTCCGGCGGCCAGCAGCAGCGCGTGGCGGTCGCCCGGGCCCTGATCACCCGGCCCGCCGTGGTGTTCGGCGACGAGCCGACGGGCAACCTCGACTCGGTCTCGAGCCGGGAGATCCTCGAGCTCATGCGCCGCGCGGTCG
>DASUKM010000055.1:0-145569 GCA_036278735.1 Vicinamibacterales bacterium | reverse complement strand
CGACACGTCGGTGAACCCTTCCGCATCGTCGAAATTGACGCGGTACGCGCTCACCGAAAACCGGCGCGCCGGCAGCACTTCCCCCGTCGGCACCATCCACAGGCCCGTATCGCCCATGAACGTGGTCGTCGCCGGACGGGTGTCGGGTGTGGTCGATGACGGGGCCGCGGCCGCGGGCGTTTGTGCGAGAGCCGGCGCCGGCGCGGCCAGAACGGCCGCGAGGCCGAGCGCGCTCACTACGAGTTTCATGACGGAACCTTTCGGCGATTCCTCTTTGTGATGTGTAAACAGCTCTCTCAAATGTAGAGCTTTGATCGAGGGGAGTCAAACCCCGCGCGCACGGATTTGCTCAGAATTTCACGCCTCGGCAGTCCTGCGGGATTTGCCGAAGATCCAGGCGACGAGGATGCTGATGCCGTAGAGTCCGAGCATGGGGACCGCCATGATGAGCATCGAGACGGCGTCGGTCCCCGGACTGACGACGGCGGCCACGATCGCGATGACGAGCACGGCGTACTTGGACGAACGGATCAGGAAGCCGGCGGTGACGACGCCCATCCGTGCGAGGAAGAACACGAGCGTCGGCATCTCGAAGATGATGCCGAAGCCGAGGATCATCTTCGTGTACAGCGAGAACGCTTCGTCGACCTTCGGCATGAAAATCATGTAGTCGGTCGTGAAGCTGATGAAGAATTTCCAGGTCCACGGGAACGCCACGAAATGCGCGAAGAGTCCGCCGAGGATGAAGAATACCGACGAGAGGAACACGAAGGGAATCGCGAACTTCTTCTCGTTCGAGTACAGGCCGGGCGCGATGAACAGCCACACCTGCCAGAGCACCCATGGGGAGGCGATGAACAGACCGGCGAGGAAGCCGATCTTCAGGTAGAGCATGAACGGCTCGGCGCCGCTCGTGAACATCAGCTTGCCGCCCGCCGGCAGCATCTCCTGCAGCGGGTGCATGATGAAGTCGAAGATGCGCCCGATGAAGACGTAGGCGATGCCGCAGCCGGCCGCGATGCCGATGATGGAGTAGATCAGCCGTTTCCGGAGCTCGTCGAGGTGCTCCAGGAACGACATCTTCCCCGATGCGGCGAGGCCGTCGTCTTCGTCGAAGCCGGCGCGCCGATCGTCGTCGGGAACAGGAAAAGGCAACAGCGCCATGGCGCGGCGTCAGGCGCCGCCGTTTTGGCGGGGCACGCTCGGCGCGTGGTCGACGACCTGCGGGCCCGGCGCTGGCGCGGCCGCGGGGGGGGCGACGGTCGGTTCCGGGGCGCGATGGTCCTCGATCCGGATCTCTTCCTCGAGCGTGTTGCGCAGCTCGTTCGACGCGCGCTTGAACTCCGCCAGACTCTTGCCGAGCGATTTTCCGAGCTCGGGGAGCCTGCGGGGCCCGAAGATGATCAGGGCGATGGTGAAGATGATGATCAGCTCGGGAACGCCAACGGAGCCAAACATAACAAATCCTTGAAGTACGGCAATTTACCGCTGCGGGGCGGCGGAAAGGCTACTGTGGGCATTATAGCGGATCGCGCGAGAGCGGGGGCAAGCCGCGCGGCTTTCGTCAACCGCCCCAAGTCGTTGCGGCCGTGGCACTTGGTCTGTTACGATGCGATCCATGCGTATTCGCCGCGTGTTGCCGGCCGCCGTGCTGGCGGTGGTCGTGTCTGCGCTCCTCGGCGGGGTCCTCGGCAGCAATGTCCAGGCGAAGCAGGACGAGGTGCTCGAGCAGTACAAGATTTTCACCGCCGCGCTCGACGCGGTCAATCACGACTACGTCGCGGAGGCGCCATCGGACCGTCTCGTCTACGGCGCGATCGACGGCATGCTGCGGACCCTCGATCCGCACTCGACGTTCTTCGACCCGAAAGCGTACGCGCAGATGCGCGAACGGCAGGAAGGCCGCTACTACGGCCTCGGGATCCAGATCGGCGTGATCGACGGCGACATCACCGTCATGTCGGTGTTCGAAGGATCCCCGGCCTACAAGGCGGGCATTCGCCGCGGCGACGTAATCGCGCGCATCGAAGGGCAGGACACGAAGAACTGGACGAGCGACCAGGCGGTCCGCAAGCTGAAAGGGCCGAAGGGGACGACGGTCGCGATTTCGATTCGCCGGCCCGGCTACAACAAGCTGATCGACATGAACGCGGAGCGCGGCGAGGTGAACATCACCACGGTGCGGGGTGCGTTCATGCTCGACGCGCAGACCGGCTACATCAAGCTGGGTGACTTCTCGGAAACGTCCAACCAGGAGGTGGGCGACGCGCTCGAGAAGCTGGAAACGCAGGGCATGAAGCGGCTCGTGTTCGACCTGCGCGACAATCCAGGCGGACCGCTGGACCAGGCGATCCGGATCGCGAACCGGTTCCTGCCGCGCGGCGACATGATCGTCTATACGCGCGGCCGGATTGCCAACGCGGACGAGGATTACCGCGCGACCGAAAAGCCCGATTTCGCCGGCCCGATGATGGTGCTCGTCAATCGCAGCAGCGCGAGCGCGTCGGAGATCGTCACCGGGTCGCTGCAGGATCACGATCGCGCGCTGGTGGTCGGCGAGACGACGTTCGGCAAGGCGCTCGTGCAGTCGGTGTACCGGATCAGCGAAGGCGCCGGCCTGGCGCTGACGACAGGGCGCTATTACACGCCGAGCGGCCGCATGATTCAGCGGCCGTGGGACGGCGCGTTCGACGAGTACCTGACGTACACGCTCCGCGATCAGACCGGCCAGCGTCCGCATCCCGCCTCGGAGTTGAAGTACACGGATGCGGGCCGGAAGGTGTACGGCGGGGGGGGCATCGAGCCCGACAAGTTCGTCGGCGGCTCGATTCAGGGCTTCGACCCCACGCGGTTCGGGCGCTCGCTGTACGCGCGCTCGGCGTTCGACAACTACGCGGAACATTTCGCCGCGACCGGCGACACGCGCCCGGCCGACGCCGGCAAGACGCACGTGTCGCGCGGCTTCGTGGTCGATCCGGCGATGCTCGACGGCTTCAAGGCCTTCCTGAGGTCGGAGAAGATCAAGATCGACGAGCCGTCGTTCGCGAAGGATACGACCTTCATCAAGGCGATGATCCATTTCCAGATCGACGTGGCGCTGTTCGGCATCGCCGAGGCGCAGCGCAACCTGATTGCAGAGGATCCGCAGGCGCAGTTCGCCCTGGCGCAGTTTCCCGATGCGGTGAAGCTGGCCGAGCTGGCGAAGAACCGGGCCGGTACGAAGGGCGGAACCTAGCGTCGGACCGTTAGGGCAGTTGGCCCTACATTTTGGGGTTGTAGTTTGCTCTTGCCCCTAGGTATGGGGCTTGTTAGACTGGCCGCCGTTTGCCGGCCCCGGGGCCATCCCGTTCGAACGGGGTGTGGGTGCCGGCCGTAACGGCCGTTGTCCAGTTACCAGTTCCTCCATTCCCTGTCCCAGCAGGCCGGACCGTGGGGTCCGACGAACCGGCACGTTCGGTTTTCCGGCAGAGGTCTGCCCGGGCGAACAGGATCACAACATGCGCCTCCAGCGTCTCGAAATTTCCGGGTTCAAGAGTTTCCCCGATCGGTCGGAGCTTGCGTTTGATCACGGGGTGACCGCGATCGTCGGGCCCAACGGCTGCGGCAAGAGCAACGTCGTGGACGCGATCACCTGGGTGCTCGGCGAGCAGAGCGCCCGCAGCCTGCGCGGCGAACAGATGCAGGACGTCATCTTCGGCGGCAGCGACGCGCGCAAGGCGACGTCGGCGGCGGAAGTGCGGCTGCGGCTGAGCGGGGTGGCGGCGCGCGTCCCGGGCAACGGGCGGGTCGCGCCCGATCTGAGCGCCCGGGAGGCGATCGTCGCCGAGGCGGCGCGCGAGCTGGTGACCGGCGAAGCCGTCGCCGTCGTGGAGGAGCCTCCCGTCATCGTGCGCGACGTGGAGCTGTCGCGGCGGCTGTATCGCTCGGGCGAGAGCGAATATCTGATCGACGGCGAGGTGTGCCGCCTGCGGGACGTCCAGGACCTGCTGATGGATGCCGGGCTCGGCGTGAAGGCGTATGCCGTCATCGAGCAGGGGAAGATCGGGCAGATCCTGAGCGCGCGGCCGACGGACCGCCGTCAGCTCATCGAGGAAGCGGCGGGGGTGACGAAGTACAAGAGCCGGCGCCGGGCGGCGGAGCTGAAGCTCGAAGCCGCGCGGCAGAACCTGACGCGCGTCGACGACATCATTTTCGAAGTCGAGAAGCAGCGCGGCGCGCTCAAGCGCCAGGCGGCGAAGGCGCGGCGCTACAAGCGGCTGCGGGACGAGCTGCGGCGGTGGGAGAAGGTCCAGTTCACGCAGCGGTACCGGCGACTCGCCGAGGCGATCGAATCGGCGCGCGGCCGGCTCGCCGACGCCAGGGCGCGCGAGGCCGCGGCCGCGGCGCACCTGGCGGAGGTCGAAGCCTCGCTCGAACGCGTGCGGCTGGAACTCGCCGAAGCCGACGGCCGCACCACGGCGGCGCGCGAGGCGGCCCACGCGCGCGAGTTGAGCATCGGGCGGCTGCAGCAGCAGATCGCCTTCGACCGGCAGCAGATCGGCATGCTCGAGGCCGCGGCGGCGGATCTCGAATCCGAAGTGCAGGCGCTCGCCGGCCGCCGCGAGCCGGCGCGCCTGGAGCTGGACGCGCGACGCGACGCGGCGACGCGCGCATCGGCCGACCGCGACGAGGCGGCCGCGCGCCTCGCCGCCGAGGAGCTGGCCTACGCGCAGGCGCATCAGCACATCGAAGGGCTCGAAGGAGACGTCGAGGCCGCGCGGAGCGAGGTGTTCGCGGCCGTCAACGCCGCCACCGCGTTGCGCCATGCGATGGAGCACGCCGCGGCGGCGCGGACGCGGATCGCCGAACAGCTCGGCAAGCTGGAAGTCGAAACCGCGGATCTCGGCGTGCAGGCCGAACGGGCGTCGCAGGAGCGCGAAGCCGCGGAGGCGTCGCTGCAGCGTGCGCGCGAGGCGATGGACACGCTGCGCGTCGACCGCGCGGCCCGCGAATCCGAGCTGGGATCGGCGCGCGGCGCGCGCACGAGCCTGTCGGCCGACATCCGCAGCCGCGAGCACGATCTCGCCGGCGCGGTCGCGCGGCTCGAGTCGCTCGAAGAGCTCGACGCCGCCCGGGCCGAATACGGCGACGCCGCGCGGACGATTCTTGCCGAATCGGGCGGCGCAATCGCGCAGCTCGGGTCGGTCGCCGATTGTCTGGAAGTGGATCGCGGCTGCGAGCGGGCGGTGGAGGCCTGCCTCGGCGATCTGCTGCAGCACGTGATCGTGCCCACTCCGGCCGATGCCGTGGCGGGTCTGGAGTTCGCGCGCGCCCGCGACACGGGCCGGGTGGGCTTCCTGATTGCCGCCGCTGGCGAGCCGGCGGAACCGCCGCTGGAGCCGGTCGGGTCCGCCTGGCCGGGGATTACCTCCGTCAGCGCCGTCGTGCGCGTCACCGGTCCCGCGGCCGATGCGATCCGCGCCGTGACCGCCGGCGCGTGGATTGCCGATACCCGCGAAGCGGCCAGCGATGCCGCGCGGCACACCGCCGCGCCCATCGCCACGCGAGAGGGAGAAGTGTTCCGCGGCCCCTACCGTGTCGAGGGGGGCACGCGCGCCGAGGCCCGCGGAATCCTCACGACCAGGCGCGAGATCGCGGAGCTGCGCGATCGCGTCGACACGGACGGCGCGGCGCTCGCGCGCGTGCGCGACGAGGCGGCCGCCCTCGACGTCACGATTGCCGCGGCCGATTCCGCGATCCTGTCGCTCCAGGCCGAGCAGCACCGCCTCGAAAAGGCGGCGGTGGGCTTCGAGATGCAGGCGGCCGCCGCCGTCGACGCGGCGGCGCGCGTCGCCCGCAAACAGGAGCAGATCGCCCTCGAGCGGCGCGGCGCCGAAGAGGAGCTGCGAGTCCAGCAGGCCCGCCAGGAGGAGGCCCGCGAGTCGATTGGACGCATCGAGGGGGAGCAGCGCATCGCCGACGACCAGCTCTCGCAGGCGCAGCGCCGGCTCTTCGAGGCCCGCGAGGCGACCGAACGGCAGGCGCGGCGCACGTCTGAGGCGAAGGCGGCGCACGCGGCGCTCGTCGAACGCGCCAGCGCGCTCGCCTCGGAAGTGGATCGCCTCGAGGAGGCCGCCGCCGATCTCGAGCGCCGCATCGTCGCGCGCCGCGACGATCTGGAACGCAATGGCGCCAGGCGCCGCGAGCTGGACGCGGGCATCTCCGCGGCGGCCGCGCAACTCGACGAGGACCTGCGGCGCTTCGACGAGCTGCGGGAAGACGTGCGCCTCGCCGACGAGCGATCCCAGGAACTGCGCGCGGCATTCGAGGCCCAGGAAACCGTCATCCGCAACGCCCGCCGCGCGCTCGAAGGCGTGCGCGCCGAGGCCGGTCAGCTCGAAGTGGAGCGCGCCACCGCGGAATCCGACCTCGCTCACCTGGCCAGCTCGTGTCTCGATGCCGTCCAGGCGCCGCTCGACGACGTGACCGCCGAGGTCGAGCAGCTCGAACGCGACGGTCTGCTGGGCAGCCCCAGGGCCATCGACGATACGCCTGAACCCTCGGAGGCCGACGGGGAACCCTCCGCGCCGGCGTCCGCGGAGCCGTCGGCGGAGAGTCCGCGCGTCCTGACGCCCGACGAGATGGTGGCGGACCTCAAGGTGAAGATCGATCGCCTCGGTCCCGTGAACATGATGGCCATCGATCAATTCGACGACCTCGAATCGCGCCACACGTTCCTGACGGCGCAGCGCAAGGATCTCGTCGACTCGATCGCGGCGACCAACGAGGCGATCCGCCGGATCGACAAGACGACCCGGGAGCGCTTTCAGGACGCCTTCACCGTCATCAACCAGAACTTCGAGCAGACGTTCACCACGCTCTTCGGCGGCGGCCGCGCCGGCCTGGTGCTGCTCGACGAGTCCGACGCGCTCGAGAGCGGGATCGACATCATCGCGCAGCCCCCCGGCAAGCGGCTCCAGAGCGTCCAGCTCCTTTCGGGCGGCGAGAAGGCGCTCACGGCCATGGCGCTCATGTTCGCCATCTTCAAGTACCGGCCCAGCCCCTTCTGTCTTCTCGACGAGATCGATGCCCCGCTCGACGACGCGAACATCGGCCGGTTCGTCGAGATGCTGCAAGGCATGCAGCAGTACACGCAGTTCATCCTGATCACGCACAACCGGAAGACGATGGAGATCGCCGACCGGCTGTACGGCGTCACGATGGAGGAGCCGGGGGTGTCGAAGCTGATTTCGGTGCAGATGAACTGAACAGACGGCGCAGGTTCGAGGTTCGGGTTCAGGGTTTCGGGCTGGTTCGGGGCTCCGGGTTCGGGCTGGTTCCGGGTTCGGGGTTGGACGGAATCCCGGTCGGCATGGTGATCGGGAAGGCGCATAGGCTGAACCGACCTGGCACCCGGCACTCTGAACCCTGAACCCATAATAGAGCGACGCCATGAACGAGGATCGCGCGGCGCGCTATCATCGGCTGCGACGCCGTTCGACGATCTGCTCGATGCTGATCGGCGCGGCCTATCTGCTGGAGCTCTCACGCTCCGGCGTCGCGGTGCGGCTGTGGCGGGCGCTCCAGCAGGCGCTCGGTGCCCACACGGGTCCCCGGTTCGCGTCCGCCCTGGCCATCGATGTCGCCATCCTGGCGATCGGCTACGAGCTGATCGAGCTGCCGTTCGTCTTCTATCGCGGGTTCGTGCTCGAGCAGCAATACGGGCTGTCGTCGGAGTCGATCCGGACCTGGATGGCCGACCACGTCAAGGCGGGCGCGCTTGGCGTGCTCCTGATGGTGGCGGCCGCCGCCGTCCTCTTCGGGAGCGTCGCCGCGGCGGGGCGCTGGTGGTGGCTCGCGGCCGGCGCCGCGTTCACGATCGCGGGGGCCTTCCTGGCGGGCGTGGCCCCGGTGCTCCTGATGCCGATCTTCTACCGCTTCCGGCCGCTCGCGCGCGAGTCGCTCCGGACGCGACTCGTCGATCTGTCGGCCCGCGCCGGCGTCCGGGTCGTCGGCGCGTTCGAGTGGGGGCTCGGCGAGAAGACGCGCCGTGGCAATGCCGCGCTCGTCGGCCTGGGGCGCACGCGCCGCATCATCGTGTCCGACACGCTGCTGGCCGACTACTCGGACGACGAGATCGCCGTCGTCCTGGCGCACGAACTCGGCCATCACGTCCATCACGACATGTGGAAGGCGATTCTGTTCGAGGGAGGCGCGAGCGTCGCCGCGCTCGGGATCGGCGGAGCGTTGACGGCATGGTGGGCGGCGTCCGCCGGCGCGTCGGGGCCCGCCGACCCCGCGGCGCTTCCGCTGCTGGCTCTCTGTGCGGGCCTGGTGTTGTTCGCGCTCGCGCCAGCCGGCAACGCGCTCTCGCGCCACAACGAGCGCGCCGCGGACCGCTTCGCGCTGCGGCTGACCGGTCAGCCGCCGGCCTTCATCACCGCCATGCGCCGGCTGGGCGCGCAGAACCTCGCCGAGGTGCGCCCGTCGGCGCCGGTCGTGTGGTTCTTCCACACGCACCCGACAATCGAGGAGCGGATTGACGCGGCGCGCCGCATTCAACACCCGCCCGCACCTGGTCAGCCGCTCCGGGGCTGACCCGCAAATCCGGGGTCAGATCTTGTTCTTTGCGTTTTCGAGTGTCCTCAAATCAGGACGATCGTGCAAAGAACAAGATCTGACCCCGGATTGCGTTTTACTTGACGACGAGCTGGCCGCGCATGTTGCGGCAGCCGTCGTCGATCGTGAGGTTGCAGTAGTAGGGGAACGTGCCGGCCTGGTCGGCGCGGAACTCGAAGACCACCGTCTGGCCGACGCCGGCGCGCTTGGCAATCCGGTACGCGTCGATCGTGAAGCTGTGGGCGATGTCGTCGGCCGTCAGCGTGATCTTGACGACGTCGTTCTGATGGACCTCGAGGCGCGGCGGGGCGAACGCATACTTGTGCGCCCGGATCGTGAACTCGCGGACCGTCCCCTGATCCTGCGCGTGCACCGCGACGCCGAGCAGGAGGAGCACCGAAGCGCCGAGGCCGCCGAAGAGCGCGAACGTGGTGCGCCGGGCGTGCATGAGAGCCCCCTTGGTGCGAAAGGCCGGGTCTGAAGACCCGGCCTACGACTGAAGCCGGGTCTGAAGACCCGGCCTACGACTGAAGCCGGGCCTGAACACCCGGCCTACGACTGATGCCGGGCCTGAAGGCCCGGCCTACCGGAACCTAGTCGCGGCGCGCGGGCTCGTGCTCGCGCCGGCCGTGCGGACGCGGGCGGTCGCCACGCGGGCGGTCCCCCCCTTCGCGGGGGCCGCGGTCGCCCGAATCGGCCGGCGGCGCCTGCCCCTCCTCGGGCTGCAACAGCGCCTTGCGGCTCAGGCGAATCTTGCCCGACGGATCGATGTTGATCACCTTGACCATCACCTGATCCCCCTCCTTCAGCTCGTCGCGGACGTCCTTCACGCGGTAGTGCGCGATCTCCGAGACGTGCAGCAGGCCGTCGAGGCCGGGCATGACTTCGACGAACGCGCCGAAATCGGTAATCCGCTGGACCTTCCCCAGATACGTCTTGTTCAGCTCGGGCGTGGCGGTCAGCTCCTGGATGATGCCGATCGCCTTCTGCGCCGACGCTTCGTCGGCCGACGCGACGTTCACGCGGCCGTCGTCTTCGACGTCGATCTTGACGCCCGTGCGCTCGATGATGCTCCGGATCATCTTGCCGCCCGGTCCGATGACGTCGCGGATCTTGTCGACCGGAATCCGGATCGTGACGATCCGCGGCGCATGCGCCGAGACGTCGGCCCGGGCGCCCGCCAGCGTCTGCTGCATCTTGTCCAGGATGAACAGCCGGCCGTGCCGGGCCTGCTCCAGCGCCTTGCGCATGATCTCGGTCGTGATGCCCGAGACCTTGATGTCCATCTGGAGCGCCGTGATCCCCGCCGTCGATCCGGTCACCTTGAAGTCCATGTCGCCATAATGATCTTCGGCGCCGGCGATGTCCGACAGGATCGCGTACTTGCCGGACGTCTCGTCCATGATGAGCCCCATCGCGACCCCCGCGACCGGGGTCTTCAGCGGCACGCCGGCATCCATCATCGCGAGCGACCCGCCGCACACCGACGCCATCGACGACGAGCCGTTGGACTCGAGGATGTCGGAGACGACACGGATGGTGTAGGGAAACTGCTCCTCGGCCGGAATCATGGGCGCGAGCGCCCGCTCGGCCAGCGCGCCATGGCCGACCTCGCGGCGGCCGGGGCCCCGCAGGAACGCGACCTCGCCGACCGAGAACGGCGGGAAGTTGTAGTGGAGCATGAACCGCTTCCACGTTTCCCCGTCGACCATCTCGATTTTCTGCTGATCCTCGGCGGTGCCGAGCGTGGCGGTGACGAGTGCCTGCGTTTCGCCGCGGGTGAACACGGCCGATCCGTGCGTCCGCGGCAGGACGCCGACCTCGATCGTGATCGGACGGATCTCGTCGAAGGCGCGGCCGTCGAGCCGGCGCCCGCGCTCGAGCGCTTCCTCCCGCAGCACCTTTTCCTTGAGTTCCTTGAAGATCGACTTGGCTTCGGTGCGCCGCTGGGCCTCTTCCTCGGGAATCCCGGCGATCAGATCCGCGAGCACCTGGTCGACCGCGCCGTAGTTCTCGAGCTTGTCCTTGATGCGCATCGCGTTGCCGAGGGGCAGGTACACCTTTTCCTCGACCTCGCGATAGAACTCCTTGCCGATCTCCTTCTGCTGGAGTTCCTGCTTCTTCTGGCCCGCCTGCGCGGCCAGGGCGTCGATGCCGGCGACGATGTCGCGGATGGCGGCGTGCGCCCGCTCGAGCGCCTGCACCATCTCTTCCTCGGACACTTCCTTCGCGCCCGCTTCGACCATCACGATCGCGTCCTGGCTGCCCGCGACGATCAGGTCGAGGCGGCTCCGGCGGCGCTGCTCGAAGGTCGGGTTGATGACGTACTCGCCGTCAATCAGCCCGATGCGCACGCCCGCAATCGTCCGGGCGAACGGAATGCTCGAGAGCGCGAGCGCCGCCGACGCGCCCGTAATCGCCAGGACGTCCGAATCGTTTTCGACGTCGGCGGAGAGCACCAGCGCGATCACCTGCGTCTCGTGGCGCCAGCCCGAAGGGAACAGCGGCCGGATCGGCCTGTCGATCAGGCGGCTCGTGAGCACTTCTTTCTCGCTCGGCTTGCCTTCCCGCTTGAAGAATCCGCCCGGAATGCGCCCGGACGCGTACGTGTATTCGCGGTAATCGACCGTGAGCGGCAGGAAGTCGATGCCTTCGCGCGCATTGGGCGAGGCGCATGCCGTCACCAGGACCATCGTCTCGCCCGATCGGACGACGACGGCGCCGTCCGCCTGCTTGGCGAGACGCCCCGTCTCGATAGAAATTGTCCGTCCGCCGGTGTGGATGTCGCGTGTGTGCATGTTCGTTCTCGCGCCTACTTGCGGATGCCCAGCCGACGGATGAGGTCCGCGTACCGCTGCGTATCCTTGTGCTTCAAATAATCGAGGAGCCGCCGGCGCTGGCCGACCAGCTTCAGGAGGCCGCGCCGCGAGTGGTGATCCTTCGCGTGCGCCTTGAAATGTTCGGTGAGGTAATTGATGCGCTCGCTGAGGAGCGCGACCTGAACTTCGGGGGAGCCGGTGTCCCCCTCATGGGTCCCGTAGCTCCCGATGATGCCTGTCTTGCGGTCCTTGCTCAACACTGTCCCCTCCACGCACGGCCCAGAATCCTCGGGATGTCTCCCGCACCAGGCCGCCGTTGACCTGTCAAATGTCCGCCTCCCTGAGATGCTCGCCGAGTGCCGGTGACTGCTTCGCCCGCAGGCGCGGCGCGGCCGCCCTGAAACGCGCTCCCCCCGATGCGGGCAGCCCACCACCGGTCCGTTGAGCTATTTTCAAGCGACTCAATATCTTACACCAGGACAATTGCGGGATGCAAAAGCGCGTCGGCCGTCAGGTCCGCCACCGCGAGCAGGTCGCCGGCCGCGTCCAGCAGCCGCACCTTCGAGCCCGGGCGCAGGGCGCGGAGGCCGGGCGTCGCGCCGGCCGCGACGTGTTCCGGGGCCACCGAATTGCCGTGGGCCACGCGGCGGATGCCCTCCTCCGTGAGCGTGAGCGGCGCCAGGTCGCCGATCAGATCCCCCATCGCGACGAGCCGCGTCAGCATGCCGGGGCCGCCGGCCAGGACCTCGTCGAGCGGCCGCGCGTCGGCCAGCGCGAACTGCCCGGCTCGCGTGCGCTGGAGCGACGCCAGATGCGCACCGCAGCCAAGCCGCCGGCCGAGGTCGCGCGCGAACGACCGCACGTAAAAACCGGCGCTGCACACGATCCGCAGCCGCAGCCGTCCGTCGCGGTACGACAACCGCTCCAGCTCGTGCACCCGGACCTCCACCGGCTTGAGTTCCACGTGCTGGTGCAAGCGGGCCTGCGCATAGGCGCGGCGGCCGCCCACCTTCTTCGCCGAGAACTGCGGCGGCGTCTGCCAGAAGAGGCCGCGAAACCCCGCGAGCGCCTCGTCGAGCAGGGCGGCCGGCATGCCCGTCACGTCGATCGCCGGGTCGAAGGGGGTCTCCCCCTCGGGCGGCGCCTCGGCATCGTCGGTCTCGGTTTCGAATCCGAGCCGGACGTCGGCGAGGTATTCCTTGTCGCTGCCGTTCAGGAACTGCGCGAGGCGCGTGGCGCGGCCGACCAGCAGCACGAGCACGCCGGTGGCGAGCGGATCGAGCGTGCCGGTGTGGCCGATGCGGGGGACGCCGACGGCGCGCCTCACCGCGGCGACGACGTCGTGCGAGGTCGGGCCGGCCGGCTTGTCGACGACGAGCGCGCCGTCACGAAGATCGGGGAGGGACGACATGGCGGAAGCGGAGGAGGGCCCGTCGCCCTCACGAGGCCGGGCGGCTCTGGATGCCGGCGGCAATGGCCCGCGTCATCTCCTGAAGAATCCGCGGCTTGATCGTCTCGAGCGGCCCCTGGACGGTGAAGCCGGCCGCGTTCCGGTGGCCGCCGCCGCCGAACCGGCTTGCGACCGCGCGCACGTCGACGTCGTACTTGGACCGCAGGCTGACCCGGACCTCTTCGCCGGAGCCCGCCTTGAAGAAGACGACCGCCTGGATCTCGCGGGCGGTCAGCGGAAGGTTGATGAGCCCTTCGGTGTCGTTGTGGGTCGTGCCCGTGGCGTGCAGGATCTGATCGTTCAGATAGAGGACCGCGAGCCGGCCGGCGTCGAGCAGATCCATCTCGTCGAGGACGGCGCCAATCAGCTTCAGCTTGCCGAAGCTGTTGCTGTCGAACACGCGCCGGGCCATCGCGGCCGGTTTGACGCCGGCCTCCGCCGCCCGCCGGCAGATGTCGAAAGTTCGCGGCGTGATGTTCGAATGGTGGAACGAGCCGGTGTCGGTCAGGATGGCCAGGTAGACGTGGGTCGCGATTTCCAGCGACAGCGGCACGCCGAGCGCCTCGATGACGTCGAACACCATCTCGCCGCAGGCGGCCGCCGACTCGTCGAACCACTTCACGTCGCCGAATCCCGTATTGCCGGTGTGGTGGTCGATGTTGATCGTGAACCGCCCCGACAGCCCCTGCACCCCGGTGCGCGCGAGATCGCTGCACTCCATCACGATGAGGGTTTCGTCGCCGGGCTCGACCCGCTGGGCGATCTCGATGCGGTCGACCCCCGGGAACGCCATATAGTGCTCGGGGGCGGCGTCGACGTTGACGACCCGGACCTGCTTGCCGAGCGCTTCGAGCGCGAAGCGCATCGCGAGCTGGGACCCGATGGCATCGCCGTCCGGGCGCGCATGGGACGTGAGCAGAAAACGGTCGCGCGCGCGAATCGCATCGCAGATGCGCGCGACCGGAGTGTCAGTCGCCGTCGGAATCGACATCGTGAATGGCCGGGTCCTCGTCTGGGACGGGCGCCTCGGCCCGGATCTCCTGCAGGATGCGCTCGATCCGGTCGTGGCGCTCGATCGACTGGTCGTACAGGAATTCGAGCTCGGGCACGCGCTTCAACCGGAGCCGCTGGCCGAGGTGCCGGCGCAGGAACGGTTTGGCGCGGGCGAGCGCGCGGGCGCTGTCGCGGCGCGCCTGATCGCCGCCGAGGGCCGTGTAGTGCACGCGCGCGATCTGCAGGTCGGGCGTCACGGCGACGCGGGTAATCGTCAGGAACCCGATGCCCGGATCGTGCACCTCGCGGGCGAGCAGGTCCGCCAGTTCGCTGCGGATCTGATCGCCGACGCGGGAGGCGCGGGGGGTCGCGGGCATGGCTCGATCAGGCGGTCGCGGCGACCCGTTCGACGACGAACGCCTCGATCACGTCGCCCACCTTGATGTCGTTGTACCGCTCGAACCCGATGCCGCACTCGAAGCCGGCCCGCACCTCGGATACGTCGTCCTTGAAGCGGCGCAGCGAGCCAATCCGCCCCTCGAACACGACGACGTTGTCGCGGAGCAGCCGGGCCTGGGCGTCGCCGCTGCGGGTGATCCGCCCTTCGGTGACCATGCAGCCGGCAATCGTCCCGAACTTCGGCACCTTGAACGTCTCGCGCACGGCGGCCGCCCCGATCCGCACTTCCTTCAGCGTCGGCTCGAGCAGTCCCGTCATCGCCTTCTTCATCTCGTCGACCACGTTGTAGATGACGGAGTGGAGGCGGACGTCGACCTTGTCGCGGTCGGCGACGTCGGCGGCGTTGCGATCGGGCCGGACGTTGAAGCCGATCACGATCGCATTGGAGGCGGCGGCCAGCAGGGCGTCCGACTCGTTGATGGCGCCGACGCCGCTGTGGATGATCCGCAGCTTCACGCGCTCGTCGCTCAGCTTCGTCAGCGTGTCGGCGAGCACCTCGGCGGAGCCCTGCACGTCCGCCTTGATGATGATCGGCAGCTCCTTCATGCCGCCTTCGGCAATCTGCTGCTGCAGCGATTCGAGCGTGAGGCGCCCTCCCTTGGCGCCGAGCGCGCGATCCTTGGCCTGCGTCTGCCGGTAGAGCGCGATCTGGCGCGCCTTGGCGGCGTCGGCGAGCGCCTGGAAGGCATCGCCGGGCTGCGGCAGGCCGCCGAGCCCGAGCACTTCCACGGGGGTCGCGGGGCCCGCGTGCTTGATCTGATGGCCGCGGTCGTCGATGAGCGCCCGGACCTTCCCGACGATCGTGCCGGCGATGAACGTGTCGCCGACGTGCAGGGTGCCGTCCTGCACGAGGATCGTCGCGACGGGTCCGCGCCCCTTGTCGAGCTTGGCTTCGAGCACGGTGCCCGACGCGCTGCGCTTCGGATTTGCCTTCAGCTCGCCCAATTCGGTGACGAGCAGAATCATTTCGAGCAGCAGCTCCAGGTTCTGCTTCTTCTTCGCCGAGACCTCGACCACGACGGTCTGCCCGCCCCACTGCTCCGGCACCAGGCCGAGATCCGCCAGCTCTTTCTTGACGCGCTCGGCGTTGGCGTTCGGCTTGTCGATCTTGTTGATCGCGACGAGGATCGGTACGCCCGCGGCGCGCGCGTGATCGATCGCTTCGCGCGTCTGCGGCATCACGCCGTCGTCGGCCGCGACGACCAGGATGACGACGTCGGTGACACGCGCGCCCCGCGCGCGCATCATCGTGAACGCTTCGTGGCCCGGCGTGTCGAGGAACACGACGTTGCGATCGTTGACCTGGACCGCGTAGGCGCCGATGTGCTGCGTGATCCCGCCGGCCTCGCGTTCGGCGACGCGCGTCTCGCGGATCGAATCGAGCAGCGTCGTCTTGCCGTGGTCGACGTGGCCCATGACGGTCACGACCGGCGCGCGGGTGACGCGATCCTCCGGGTTGACCTCTTCCGACTCCACCTGCAGCAGTTCTTCCTCGAACGTCTGCATCTTGACGTCGGCGCCGAATTCGCGCGCGATGAGCGACGCCGTGTCGTCGTCGAGCGTGCTGTTGATGGTCATCATCATGCGCTTGTCCATCAGCTTGCGGAGCACGTCCTTCGCCTTCACGTCGAGCTTGTTGGCGAGGTCGGCCACCGTCATGCCTTCGGCGAGCGTGATGGTGCGCGAGATGGGCGGCGGCGCCGACGGGGCCGGCGGCGGCAACGTCATGCGCGGCTGATCGCGGCGCGGCCCGGACGGACGCGGGCCGGGGCGCGGCGCCGGCGGACGATAGCCGGGCATCGGCGGACGCCCGGGCTGCGAGGGGCGCACCGGCTGCGACGGCAGCGGCCGCGGGCCGCCCATCGGCGCGGCGGGCCGCGGGAACGGGCCTCCCGGACGGGGCGCCGGACGGCCGGGTGACGGCGGACCGGGCCGCGTACCCGCGGGCCGGCTCAGATTTCCTGTCGGTGCCGGCGGGGGCGTGGTCGGTTGCGGCGGACGAACGAGCATCGGCCGGCGCGGCGGCGCGGGCGGCGCCTGACCCGTGCGCGGGTCTTCGACGCGAAGACGAAGCGTCGGCGGTACGACGCGGCCGGTCGGCGGCGGCGTGACCGGACGCGACGGCGCTGCCGGACGCGTGGGCGTGGGGGGCGCAGGTTCAGCGGCCACGGGCGCTGGCGTCTCGGCGGCCGGCGCCGCGGCGGCGTGCGGCTGTTCGACCGCCGGCGTTGCCGGCGCCGGCGGCGCCGGGGGAGGCGGCGGGGCGACCGGCTCGGCCGAGGCGTCCGCAGCCATGGCTGGCGCGGGTTCCGGCGCCTCGGCGGGCGGCTCCGCGACGGCCGGCTCCTCCTCGACGGGCGCGGCCGGCTCCGGCGGCGCCGCCGGCTTGGCGGTCTTGATCAAGCGCGGCGCGGGCAGCGGTGCGGCGGCCGGCTTCGGCGGTTCCGCGCCGCGTCCGGCGGGCTTCTTCGGCCCGGGGCGCGCCGACGGCGTGTCGGCGAACGCCGCCGCCGACGGGACCTTCAGGCCGCGCTGGCGCGCGTGACGGGTGACGAATTCCCGGGCCACGACCTCTTCGATCGTGCTCGAGGCGCTCTTCACCTCGATGCCGTGCTCGCGTTTCAGCAGCGCGATGACTTCCTGGCTCGTCGTGTCGAGCAGTTCCGCGACTTTGTAGATCCGAACAGTTGCCAAATAGACCTCTTGCTGCGCCTTACTCCGTCTTTGCTTCCGCTTCGGCCGTCTGCTCGCCGGGTGCGTCGGCCGCCGGCTCCGCCACCGCGGCGGAGGCGGCCGCGGCCTCGGCGCTTTCGCCTTCGGTCGTCTCCACGATGGCCGCGTCGGCCTGGTCCGCCGCCGCGTCGCCTTCGGCCACGTCCGTCCCGCCGATTTCGAGCGCCCCGAACTGCGCTTCGACTTCGCGGCGCTTTTCCTCTTCGCTCTTGATTTCGATCTTCCAGCCGGTCAGCTTCGCGGCCAGACGGACGTTCTGTCCCTTCTTGCCGATCGCGAGCGACAGCTGCCGATCCTCGACGATCACTTCCATCACCTTCTCGGCGTCGTCGACGATCGAGACGCGCTGCACCTTGGCGGGGCTGATCGCGTTGGTGACGAAGAGGACCGAATCCTCCGAGTACTCGACGATGTCGATCTTCTCGCCCCGCAGTTCGCGGATGATCGACTGCACGCGCGTTCCCTTCATGCCCACGCACGCGCCGACCGGATCCACGTCGCGCTCGCGCGAGTAGACGGCCACCTTGGCGCGATCCCCCGCTTCGCGGACGGCGCCGCGGATGATGACGGTGCCGTCGTAGATCTCGGGGACTTCCTGCTCGAACAACTTGATCAGCAGCGCCGGGTCGGTGCGCGAGAGCACGATCTGCGGCCCCTTCGCGCTCCGGTTCACGCCGCGGATGACGGCGCGCACGCGGTCGCCGACGGTGTAGTTTTCCGCGCGCGACTGTTCCTTGCGCGGCAGGACCGCCTCGATGCGCCCCATTTCCATGATGAGGTCGCCGTTCTCGAAGCGCTTGACGACGCCGCTGACCACTTCGCCGACGCGCTGGCTGAATTCGGCGTGGACGTTCTCGCGCTCCGCCTCGCGGACCTTCTGAAAGATCACCTGCTTGGCGGTCTGGGCGGCGATGCGTCCGAGGTCCTCGGTCGGCCGCGGGAACTCGACCTCCATGTCGACTTCCGCCTCCTCGCCATACAGCTGCTGCGCCTCGGCCAGCGACATCTGCGTCGCCGGGTCCGTCACCTCGTCGACGATCCGCTTGACGGCGCAGAGCTCGATCTGCCCCGTCTCCTGGTTGAAGCGGGCCCGGAGCGTCTCGTTCTTGTAGCGCCGCCGCGCGGCCGCCTCGATGGCGTCCTGCACGGCCCCGATGATCACTTCCGGCTCGACCCCTTTTTCCTTCGCGATGGCGTCGATCTGCTGCAACAGCGGATTCTGCATAACAATCAGTAACCAGTCGCCAGCTTCCAGTTTCCAGTTCGGTTCCAGGTTCCAACTGGCAACTGGAATCTGGAAACTTCCTGCGTCAGAACTCCACGTCCAGATTCGCGCGCTTGACGAGCGCGAGCGGCACCCGGTGCGTCCGGCGTCCCTCGTCGAGCAGGATCGCCCCCCCCTCGACGCCGCGAATGCGTCCGGCGAACGCCGTCTGCCGCTCGATCGGCTCGACGGTGACGAGCTTCGCCAGCCGCCCGGCGAAGCGGCGGTAATCCGCTTCGCCGCGCAAGGGGCGGTCGAGGCCCGGCGAGGACACTTCCAGCGTGTACTCCTCGGCGAGCTCCGGCCGGCCGAATTCCTCTTCGACGTCGAGCAGCGCGCTCAAATCGTGGCTGACGCGCTGGCAATCGTCGACGCCGATGCGTTCTTCTTCACTCGGGGCTTCTGGGCGATCCGTCGCGGGCCTGTCGATGACGACGCGCAGCACCATGCCGATCGGCTCGCGCCGCAACTGCACGTCGAAGATGTCGAGTCCATGACTGCGGGCCACCTGCTCGGCGGCGGCGCGCAGCCGGGTCAGCTGTTCGGATCCTGCCGTACTGATTGCCCCTGAAAAACAAAAAGTGGGCACCGGCCCACTCGGAAAAGCCTCGTCACAGCCACCGATCACTATATCACACCGTGGCGACGACCGAGACCGGCTCGGCGACCAGATCGTACCCCGTCGCGCCCGTGATTTTCGCCTGGATCAGGTCGCCCGGACGATGAACCGCGGGGTCGGCCCCGCTGAGGTACACCGCCGGGTCGATCTCGGGCGCCTGCCCCTCGAGCCGGCCGCGCAGCACCAGCTCGTGCTCGGGGGACGGACCGTCGATCATCACCCGCACGAGCGTGCCCATCCGCTCCCGCTGCGCCGCCGCGACAATCCGCTGCTGGCGCCGCATCAGGTGGTCGCGCCGCCGCCGCTTCAGCGCCGCCGGCACATCGTCGGGTCGATCGAAGGCGCGCGTGCCCTCCTCGTGGGAGTAGGTGAACACGCCGACATGATCGAAGCGCGTGTCGTCGACGAACGCCTCGAGCTCCGCGAATTCCTCCCGGGTCTCTCCCGGGAACCCGACGATGAACGTCGTCCGAAGTACGACGCCGGGCACGCGCGCACGGATCCGCGAGAGCAGCGCGTCGTACGTCCGTCGATGGCCCGGGCGACGCATCCGTTTCAAGACGCCGGCCGACGCGTGCTGCAGCGGCAGGTCGACGTAGCGGCAGACCTTCTCGCACTCCGCCATCGCGTCCAGGACGTCGTCGGTGATGGTCGTCGGGTAGAGGTAGAGCAGACGGATCCAGGCCAGCCCGTCGACGGCGTTCAGCTCGCGCAGCAGGCGCGCGAGCGCGCCGCGCTCTCCCTGGTCGATGCCGTAGAAGGTCGTGTCCTGCGAGATCAGCAGCAGTTCGCGGACGCCGCGGTCGGCGAGCTGCCGGGCTTCCTGGAGGATCGACTGCGCCGTCCGGCTGCGATACTGGCCGCGCAGCGTGGGGATGATGCAGAAAGCGCAGGTGTAGTCGCAGCCTTCGGCGATTTTCACGTACGCGAAATGCCGGGGCGTCGTCTGGAGCCGCGGCGTCGACGCGTCGTAGAGATACGTGGGCTTCTTGTAGAACGTCAGCGGCCTGGCCGCCGGACGCGCCGGGCCGCCGCCGATCGCGTCGACGATGCCCTCTACTTCGCCCGTGCCGAGCAACGCGTCGATTTCCGGAATTTCCTTCTTCAGCTCCTCGCGGTATCGCTCCGCGAGACAGCCCGTCACGACGAGCCGCTTGCCCGGGCGCTTCAGCGCCGCCATCTCCAGAATCGCGTCTATCGATTCCTGCTTCGCGCGATCGATGAAGGCGCAGGTGTTGACGACGAGGACGTCGGCATCGGCCGCATCGGGCGTGACGTGATGCCCGGCCTGCTGCGCAAGCCCCAGCATTACCTCGCCATCGACGAGGTTTTTCGGACAACCGAGTGAAATGAGACCGACCTTCATTTCCGATTGTCGAGTGGCGATTGACGATTGGGATTGATCATTGATGATTCGCGATTGACGGATTTTCGATTGGCCATCGGAATGATGATTGTCGATTGCACGCGATTGACGATTGATGAATGGCGATTGGCTCCGCCATCCGCCATCCGCCATCCGCCATCCGCCATCCGCCATCCGCCATCCGCCATCCGTCTTCCGCCCTCCGCCCTCCGCCTTCCGCCCTCCGCCTTCCGCCCTCCGCCTTCCGCCTTCCGCCTTCCGCCCTCCGCCTTCCGTCATCCGCCATCCGCCTTCCGTCATCCGCCATCCGTCACGGATACATCCGGTACAACATCCGCGGATACGGAATCGCTTCGCGCAGATGTTCCAAGCCGCAAATCCACGACACGCACCGTTCGATCCCCATGCCGAAGCCGCCGTGCGGGACGCTGCCGTACCGCCGCAGATCGAGGTACCACTCGAAGGCCTCCTGCGGCAGGTCGTGCTGTTTGATCCGCTCGAGCAGCAGGTCGTAGTCGTCGATGCGCTCGCCGCCGCCGATGATCTCGCCGTAGCCTTCCGGGGCGAGCACGTCGACCCCGAGGGCCAGTTCGGGGCGCTGCGGGTCCGGCTTCATATAAAACGCCTTCACCGCGGCGGGGTAGCGGTGTACGGCGACCGGCCGATCGAATTCCTCCGAGAGCGCGGTTTCGTCGGGGGCGCCGAAATCGCCCCCCCACTCGAACGGCAGTCCCTTCCGCTTCAGGATCTCGACGGCGTCGTCGTAGGAGATGCGCGGGAACGGCGCCTGCACCCGTTCGAGCTTCGACGTGTCGCGCTCGAGGGTCTGCAGTTCGCGACGGCGGCGCTCCAGCGTCCGGCCGACGACGTAGACGACGAGGCCCTCGGCGAGGTCGATGATGTCGTCGAGCGTGGCGTACGCCACTTCCGGTTCGACCATCCAGAACTCGGTGAGATGCCGCCGCGTTTTCGACTTTTCGGCCCGGAAGGTCGGGCCAAAGCAGTACACGCGGCCGAGCGCCATCGCATTCGCCTCGTTGTACAACTGCCCGCTCTGCGTGAGATACGCCGTCGTGTCGTCGAAATACTGCACGGGAAACAGCGTCGTCGTGCCCTCGCACGCCGCCGGCGTGAAGATCGGGGTATCGGCGAGCACGAAGCCGCGGCTGTTGAAGAAGTCGCGGACGGCGTTGATCACTTCATGGCGCACCCGCAGCACGGCTTCCTGGCGGGGCGATCGGATCCAGAGGTGGCGCCGATCCATCAGGAACTCGATGCCGTGCTCTTTCGGCGTGATCGGATAGTCCTTCGCTTCCGAGACGACCTGCAGCGCGGTGACGTCGATCTCGTAGCCCCCCGGCGCGCGCGCGTCGCCCCGCACCGTGCCGTCGACGACGAGGGAGGTTTCCTGCGCCAGATGGCCGGCGCGCCGGAACGCCTCCTCGCCGACCGCCTGCTTCGACATCACGCACTGGATGAAGCCGGAGCCGTCGCGCACCGTCAGGAAATGAATCTTGCCGCTCGACCGGCGGTTGTGGAGCCACCCCCGGATGGTGACCGCCTCGCCGTCGTGTCGCGCGATGTCTTCGATGTAAACCGTCATGAGCGTGTGTCGCGATCAATACGTCAGCAACTGCTCGAAGCGCTGGCGCGCGCGTCGCGCGGATTCGAGCACCGCGGCGGCCGGCGCGGTGTTCGCCAGTTCCATCAGGTACGTGCCCTCGTAGCCAATCTTCTGCATCGACATCAGCGCCGCGTTCCAGTCGATGCTGCCGTCGAAGGGCACGAGGTGCTCGTCGGTTCGCCCGTGGTTGTCGTGCACGTGGGTGGCGATCACGTGCTCCGACGCCGCTTCGATCGCGTCGGGCACGTCGCCCAGCAGCCGCGCGTGCCCGAAGTCGAAGCAGATGCCGGCGGCCGAGCCGTCCAGATCGCGGTCGAGCATCGCGGCCAGCGCGGCCGCGCTCGACAGTTCGTTGGGGATCACCTCCACCGCAACCTGCACGCCCACCCCGTCCGCGAGGCCGCAAATTTCCTCGAGGCTCCGGACGGCCGCGCCCCGATTGTTGTCGCCAGCCTTCGACGCGGGCGTCCCGAGGTGAACGACCACCACCTCCGCGCCAATCCGCCGGACGACGTCGAGCGCGCGGTCCGTTTCGCGCACGGCCGCGTGCCGCGCGGCGCTGTCGGTCACCGCGTTCGAAATCACGGGGCCCCACCGATCGCCCGCTCCCATCGATTCGGCGATCGGCGCGTGAATCCCGTGGAGGTCGAGGCCCGTTTCCCGCAGCCACCCCGCGAGCGCCTCGATCGCCGCGCGGTCGTGGTAGTCGAAGTGCGAGCGCGTGGCGAACAGTTCGACCGCTTCGAACCCGAACGAGGCGATCTCGGCCAGGTGTTCGGCGGCGAGCCGCTGGTCGTGGTACAGGTGGGTCGAAATGCCGAACCGCATGGCCGTCACAGCGCCCGCCCCGGCGAGCGGCTGAAACAAACGATTGTACTACACAGCTGGATGGCGGATGACGGAGGGGGGATGGCGGGTGCGGCGGCGGAGTGCGGGGCGTGGGGGGCGGAGTGCGGGGGCTGGCGGACGGGCGCTGACTACTGGGAACTGGTTACTGGCAACTGGTTACTGGCAACTGGTTACTGTCGACTGGTTACTGTCGACTGGTTACCGGCAACTGGCGACTGCCGGCTGGCGACTATCTGAACTCCTCCACGTGCGCCGCCAGCAGGTCGTGCATGCGGCTGAGGCGCGCGGACTGGCTCAGGTTGTTGCGGACGTACCGCAGCGTTCGGGGAATGTACTGGATGTAGACGGGATTGCGCCGCGCGGTGGTTTGATAGCCGAACGTGCCGAGCGCCTTCAGGTTGCGCTGCAGGGCCATCAGGTCGAAGCGGCGGCGGAACTCGCGCTCCGATCCCGATACGCCCGTGAGCGCGAGGAAGTACGCCAGCAGTTCGTCCACGGTCTGGTCCGGCAGGTCGACGTACGAGTCGCGCAGCAGCGAGACGAGGTCGTAGGTGTCGGGCCCCATCCGCGCGTCCTGGAAATCGATGATGTAGAGCTGCGCTTCGTGCAGCATCAGGTTGCGGCTGTGATAGTCGCGGTGGCACAGCACGCGCGGCTCGGCCGCCAGCTCCTGGACGATCGCGGCGAATTCGGCGCGCAACGCGTCGCGGTCGGCCGGGGCCAGCGTGACGCCGCGATACGCCTCGAGGAAGTGCTTCGTGAAGAATTCCAGCTCCCAGGTCAGCTTGTCCCGATCGAACGCGATGCCGTACGGCAGGAAGCCGGGGGACGCGAGGTCGCGCCCGCGGCGCTGCAGCGTCGCGATCAGCGTGACCGCCTGGCGGTACAACGCCGCGTGCTCGGCGGGGGAAGCCGCGCCCAGATGCGCCTGCAACGTCACGTCGCCGAGATCCTGCAGCGCGAGCACGCCGAGATCGTCGGCATGCCCCAGCACGTCGGGAATCGGCACGGGCATCTGCTGCAGGAGCCTCGCGACGTTGACGAAGGGGAGGGTGCGCACGTCGAACGGCTCGGAGTAGAGCGCCAGCACGATCGACGCGGCATCGGGCAGGAGCACGCGAAAGTACCGCCGGTCGGAGGCGTCGCCGGTCAGCGGGACGACGCGCGGCGACTGCTGGGCGAGGCCGCTTCGCTGCAGGTACCCGTCGATGCGCTCCCGCGCGTCGGCAGGCCCCGTCTGACGTCGTTCGGCGATGGACATGGGTGAGGACCCGGTCAGGAGCGATCCAGCGGCGCGACCCGCAGCCCGTCGCGGATGGTTTCGCCGGGCCCAGCCGGTCCGGCGCCCGCGCGCACGATCGCGCAGCGTTCGAACACGGCGCCCGGAGGAATCGAGACGCCGTCGGCGACGATCGCCTCGACGACGCGCGCCCCCGCCGCGACGCTCACATCATCCCATAACACGCTGCGCTCCACACGCGCGTCCGGCGCGATCGCCACGCGCGCCCCCGCCGCGGGCCGCCCGGGGCGGCCGGCTTCCGCGGCCAGATCCATCGAGGTGCGCCAGAGATCGGCCGGCGTGCCGATGTCCTGGAATGCGGCGCGGGTAAGGAACCCACGGATGCTCCCGGGCTGCTCAAGCATCAGCCGCGGATAGACGCCGAGGACCGATTCCATCACGACGCCGTCGGGCAGATCCGCGAACGCCTCCGCCTGCACCGCCTGCACGCCGATGAAGTGCCGCGACGGCTCGGGCGAGCCGCGCCGCGTGAAACCAGTCACGCGCCCGTCGCCGTCCAGCGCCACGCCGCCGTACTTGTCCGGCCGGGGATTGGGAATCAGCGCCATCGTGACGAGCGCCCCCGATTGCGCGTGCGCCTCGCCGAGCGCCCGCAGGTCCACGTCGGTGAGCGTATCCCCGTTGACGATCAGAAACGGCCGCGCCCCATCGTCGCCGGTCAGCAGCGGCAGCGCGCGCCTCGGGCCCCCGGCCGAGCCGAGGACCGGCTGTTCCCAGGAATAGCGCACGCGCGCGCCCAGATCCGCGCCATCGCCGACGACGGCGGCAATGGTCTCCGGCTTGTGGTGCAGGTTCAGGACGAGATCGTCGACGCCGGCGGCCACGAGCCACCGGATGACGCGGCGCACGAGCGGCTCGCCGTCGACAGGCACGGCCGCCTTCGCCCGCACGCACGTCAGCGGCCGCAATCGCGTCCCGAAGCCAGCCGTCAGGACGAGCGCGCGCCTGAAGGGCAGGACGTCGGACATGGAAACTGGCGACTGGTAACTGGTAACTGGTAACTGGTAACTGGCGACTGGTAACTGGCGACTGGTAACTGGCGACTATCCCTGCGACTCGTCGAAGAGCATGTCGCTGCCGGTGAGGCCGTAATCCTGGCGGCGGCGGAGGAAGAGCGTGCGATAGGAGTCGAGCTCGTACTCCGACGGCGAGCGACCCAGCGCTTCTGCCATCGCCGTAATGCCCCCCTCGGTGCCTTCGATCTCGACGAAGACGCCGACAGGCGTCTCGTCGATCGCGACGATGACGTCCTCGTGCGCGAACTCCTCGCGGTACTTTTCGTACCGGAACCAGACGTGCAGCCCCAGCTCCTCGAGGACCCGCAGGAGCATGGTGCCGTCGCCGACCACGGTTTCGTACTCCTCGCGCAGCTTCATCGCCGAGGGCTGCACCGGCCCCTTGAAGGTGAGGCGGCTCTTGCCCGCTTCGACCCGGACGCGAAGCACGCAGCGACGGCGCCGCAACTGCTCGTCGTCGGTGTCGAGCAGCGAGTCCTCCTGTAAACGGCGGCCGAGCAGCGGGGTCGCGCCCGACGCGAGCACCGCGCGGCGCGCCGCCTCGGCCGAGTCGAAGCACAGCTTCACTTCGCGTTCGAGGATCGTCGTGGTCGACATGGGCAACGGCTCCTTCCGTTCCGGGTCCGCGTGCTCCCGGCGGCGATTATAGCGAGATCGGCCGCTCCACTCCACGCCAGATCCAGTGCCGGACGAAGACGTACATCGTGAAGCACTCGACGGCAAACGGCGGAAAGCCGCCGAAACCGGCCAGCGGCATCTCGAAGAGCTTCACGTGCGGCGGGACCGGGACGGTATAGATCCACTTCGCGCGCGACCAGTCGTTCCAGAATTCCCAGATGAAACCGCAGGCCAGTCCGCTCAGCAGCAGCGCGATCAGCCGCCGGTACTGCCCGGCCCGCAGGTCACTCCGAATCGACTCGGCGCCGGCCGCCGCGTTCAGCGGATCGAACAGAAAGATGAACCCCAGCCACACGGGAGCGGCGAGCCACGGCGAGGGGTGGAGGATCGGCAGCAGCACGAGGCCAAGACCGACGAGCACGCTCGTCCACCCCGCCGCGCCGAGCGGCACGAGGGGCGGCGGGTCGCGTCGGGAGCGCGGCGCCCGGCGATCGCGCCAGGCAGCAATCAGCTCGCCGGTTTCGAAAATGGCGGGGGAGATGGTCGCAAACGCCCACGCGTACCCGAAATACCGCAGCAGCGCGTTCGCGGGCAGGTTGACGTAATACCAGTTGTGCAGGGCGAAGGCGTTGTACAGCTCGAACACAACCCAGAGGGCGATGCTGGCCGCCGCGAGAAAGCAGAACTCGGCGCGCGCGTTCCGCAGCCACGAATCTCCGCGCCGCCGCCACACCAGACCGTCGACGAGGAGGATGTAGCCGGTCCAGGCGATCGGCGTGTGCCAGGACCAGAACGGCTCGACGTGCCGCAGCATGCCGATCTCCGACACCGCCATCGTCGCGAGGCCGATCCAGGCGTATGGGGGAAGGCGGCGAGGGACGGATGTCGGATGACGGAGGTCGGATGACGGATCATCCATTCGCCCCTCACGTGTCATCCGCCATCCATCATCCGCCATCCATCATCCGCCATCCATCATCCGCCATCCATCATCCGTCATCCGTCATCCGTCATCCGTCATCCGTCATCCGTCATCCGTCATCCGTCATCCGTCATCCGTCATCCATCATCCATCATCCGCCATCCGCCATCCGCCATCCGTCATCCGTCATCTATTTCTTGGTCATCGTGACGAAGACCTGCTGGCCGTCGCGCCAGATCAGCAGGAACGCCGGCTGGCCTGTCTGCACCTTGTCCAGCTCGCGCGTGACCTGGCTGACGCTGTTCACCTTGACGCGATTGACCTCCAGGATCACGTCGCCCGGGACCACGCCGGCCGCTACCGCCGCGCCGTCACGGTCGACGTCGCTCACGACCGCCCCCCCCGTATCGCGCGGCAGGTCGAGCCGCCGCGACACGTCGGGCGTAATCGGATCGAGCGTCATCCCGAAGCCGGTCGTCGTCGGCTCGTTCTGGTTCGGGGCGCCGCCGCCGCGGGCGGTCTGATTCTGTTCCGCCTCGAGGTCCAGCTCGTCGATCGTCACGTTCAGCGCCTTGCGCTGGCCGTCGCGATACACGGTGACCGGGACGGTGGTGCCCGGCTTGGTGCCGACCACCATCGAGACGAGCGCGTTGCTGTCCTTCACCGGCTGGCCGTTGTACTCGACGACGACGTCGCCGGGTTCGAGACCGGCCTTGTCGGCCGGGCCGTTGGGATTGACGGTGCTGATGACGGCGCCGTTGTTGTTCGGCAGCCCGAACGCCTTGGCCTCGTTCGCCGCGATCGGCCGGCTCTGCACCTGGACGCCGATGACGCCACGGATGACCTTCCCCGTCCGGAGCTGCGGGAGCAGGTCGCGAATCGTGTTGATCGGGGTCGCGAAGCCGATGCCGATGTTCGCCGAACGCTGGTCGGTATAGATGGCGGTGTTCATGCCGACCACCTCGCCCCGAAGATTCAGCAGCGGGCCGCCCGAATTGCCCGGATTGATCGCGGCGTCGGTCTGCAGCATGTCCTGCGTGCGCCCCTGCACGCCGCCGAACGGACGGCCGAGCGCGCTGATGACCCCCACCGTGACGGTCTGGCCGATATTGAATGGATTGCCGATCGCCATCACCCAGTCGCCCGGCTCCATCTGCGTCGAATCGCCGAACTTCACTTCGTGAAGCGGCGTCGCCGGCATCTCCGTCAACTGGATGAGGGCGCAGTCCGTCAGCAGATCGCGGCCGATGACCTTGGCCGGGTACGAGACGCCCGGCGCACCGTCGGAGAAGGAGACCTGAATCTTCTCGGCCCCTTCGACCACGTGGTTGTTGGTCAGGATGAAGCCGGTCTTGTCGATGACGAAGCCGCTGCCGGCCCCGACCATCGCGGGCCCCTGATCCTGCTGGCCGCGGCCGCGGTTGCGCGGCGTCGGGTTCTCGCCTTCGCCGCCCTGGCCCTGCTGGCCGAAGAAGCGGCGCAGCAGGTCGTCGCCGCCGCCGCCGAAGAACTCGCTCATGTCGCGTCTGCGCGCGTGCGACTCGGTCTGGATGTTGACGACCGCCGGCATGTCCGCTTTCGCAATGTTCCGGAACGTGGTCGCATCGATCGGACCGGTGATCGGCGCGCTGTTGGTGGACGGCACCGAGACGGCCGGCGCCGCCGAGGCGGTCGGCGACAGATCCAGCCGGGAGGCGATCACCATCCCGACCGCCACCGACGCGATCGACAGCAGGACGGCATAAAACAACGTGGTCTTGCCCTTTGACATTGCTCCTCGACTCCTGAAGCGTTCGACAGCTTCCTGCTACAGCGTGACGATGGCGTCCTGGCGCGGTCCGGTGACCTGCGCGTCGTGTTCCCCCACGATCATGTTGATTTCCGTCCGGACGCCGAATTCAGGGGTGTAGATGCCGGGCTCGATCGTGAAGCCGGTGCCCGGCAGCAGCCGCCGTTCGTCGCGCGTCTCGTAGTCGTCCATGTGCACGCCGTTGCCGTGCACCTCGGTCCCGAGGCTGTGGCCCGTCCGGTGGACGAAGGCCTCGCCGTATCCCGCGCGTTCGATGACGTCGCGGCAGGCGCGGTCCACCTCCCAGCCGCGCAGTTCGCGGCCGCTCTTCGCGGCCTGCTGGACCAGCGTGACCGCCGCGTCGCGTCCCTCGCAAATCACGGCGAACGCTCTGGCATATCGGTCCGGGACCGGCGACCCTGTAAAACCCACCCAGGTGATGTCAGCAAACACCGCGCCGGGGTCCGGCAGCTTGCCCCAGAGGTCGAGCAGCACGATCTCGTCGGCGTTGATCGCCCGGTGATGCGTCGCGCTCGGATGGTAGTGCGGATTGCCCGCGTCCTCCTGCGCCGCGACGCACGGGGACCCGTCGCTGATGAGCCCTTCGTCCTCGAACCACCCCACCATCGCCTGCTGGACGTCGTATTCCGTCAGCCCGCGTCCGTCCTTGCGCGCGCGGCGGACCATGTCGAAGGCGCGATCCTTGACCCGGTAGAGCCGTTCCGACGCCGCCCGATGCGAGGCGATCGCCTGCTCCGACCAGACCGCTTCGAACCGCTGGACGAGGTCGCCAGAGGTGACGACGTCGACGCCGAGTTTGCGGACGGCGTCCACCGTGCCGGCGTCGACGCGCGACACGTACGGAATGGCGTTGCCCGGCGAATACTCCATCGCGACCCGCTTGGCGCCCGCCAGCAGCTCCTCCAGGCCCGCGCTGAGCTGGTCGCGCCGCGCGTAGACGTGCTTGCCGCCCGGCAACGGGTCCAGGTTGTACGCCTCGATGGCGTGCACGAGCTTCCTCGGCTCGCCGACGGCCGGAATGAAGTAGTACCAGCGCCGGGTCGTCATCTTGCCCGGTCCATCGAGACCGGCCAGGCGCCGGGCGATGGGGTTGGAGCCGTGGAAGTCGTACAGCAGCCAGCCGTCGAGGCCGTCGGCCTCGAGCGCACGCTGGACCGCGGGAACGGAAATGCCCATCCTCTGAGTATAGCGTTTGGACGAACGGATGGGACGGGCGGCCGTATAATGGCCATCAGCCCTGCCTGTTCGGAACACCTATGCGCACCGCATCCTGGTTGAGTCTTTCGGCCATCGGGTTTCTGTCGGCGATCCTGGCGGCACAACAGCCGGCGGCCCCCGCGCCCGGCGCGCAACGACCGGCCGCGGGTCAGCAGCCGCCGCTGACCTACAAAGTCGAAGTGAACTACGTCGAAGTGGACGCCACCGTCACCGACGCCCAGGGCAACTTCGTCCGCGGATTGAACCAGAACGATTTCCAGGTGTCTGAAGACGGCAAGCCGCAGTCGCTGTCGATCTTCTCGCTGGTCGATATTCCGGTGGAGCACGCCGACCCGCCGCTGTTCGCGAAGAACGCGATTCCGCCCGACGTGGCCACCAACAAGCATCCGGCCGAGGGGCGGCTGTTCGTGCTGCTGCTCGACGACCTGCACACCGGCTTCGGCCGGTCGGCGTTGCTCAGGAAAGCGGCGACGCTCTTCGTCGATCGGTACGTGGGCGCCAACGACGAGGTCGCCGTCGTGACTACGGGCGGCGCCGCCAAAGGGTCGCAGGAGTTCACGACGAATCGCGCGCTGATCCTCGACGCGATCAGCCGCTTCGCCGGCCAGAAGGCGCAGTCGCAGACGCTCGCCGGGATCGACGACGCGCTCGCGAACGAAGACTACGCGGCGGGCAAGTCCCCCAACACGAACGCGGAGACCCGCATGAACGACATCGAGCGCGGCACCAAGGCGCGCAACGCGCTCGACACGGTGAAGAACGTCGCCGACTATCTCGCCGGGATTCGCGGCCGCCGCAAGGCGCTCGTGTACTTCAGCGAGGGCATCGACTACGACATCTCCAACCTGATCTCGAGCGACACCAACGCGTATGCGAGCGACGTGCTCCAGTCCACGCGCGATGCCATTGCCGCCGCGACGCGCGCCAACGTCAGCATCTACGGGATCGACCCGCGGGGCCTGACCAACATGGGCGACGAGCTGATGCAGATCGGATCGCTGCCGTCCGGCGATCAGAGCCTCGGGATCACGTCCCTTCAAAACGAGCTGCGGCGCTCCCAGGACAGCCTGCGCGTGCTCTCCGACCAGACCGGCGGGTTCGCCGTCGTCAACGCAAACGACTTCCACAACGCCTTCGCGCGGATCCTCCAGGACAACAGCAGCTATTACGTGCTCGGCTACTACCCGGCCACCGAGAAGCACGATGGACGCTTCCATCGGATCAGCGTCCGGGTGGATCGTCCCGGCCTCACCGTGCGGGCGCGCCAGGGGTACGTGGCGCCGAAGGGGAAGGAGCAGCCCCGGAAAATCCTGGGCGGGTCCACGACCTCGGTGGAATTGCGCGAGGCGCTGACGAGCCCTGTCGCCGTCAGCGGGCTGCCGCTGCGCGCGTTTGCGGCGCCGTTCCGCGGCGAAGCCCCGAACGCCTCGGTCGCGATCGCGCTCGAGGTCGATCCCGCGCAGATGAAGTTCACCGAGCAGAACGGTCTCTACACCGACAAGCTCGAAGTCTCGCTCTTCGCGGCCGACGTCTCCGGCAAGATCCGCGACGGCGGCCGCGACGAAGTGGCGCTCGCGCTGCACCAGGGCACCTATCAGGCGATCGAGCAGAGCCACGGCCTGCGCGTGATGCACACGCTGGCCCTGCCCCCCGGCAAGTATCAGCTCCGCATCGGCGCCCGCGACGGCAACAGCGGCGCGGTCGGGACCGTCCTGTACGACCTGCAGGTGCCCGATTTCTCCAAAGGCGATCTGACGATGAGCGGCATCGCCATCACGTCGGCGTCTGCCAGCCGCATCCCGACGGCCCAGCCCGATCCGCTGTTCAAGGACGTCCTGCCCGCCTCGCCGACGACGATTCGGGACTTCCCGCGCGGCGACTCGATCGCGGTCTTCGCGGAGGTCTACGACAACGCCGTCTCGACGCCACATCGCGTTTCGATTGCCGCCACCGTGCTCGCCGACGATGGGAAGACGGTGTTCTCGGCGTCCGACGAACGGAGCAGCGCCGAGCTGCAGGGCGCACGCGGCGGCTACGGCTACACCGCGACCATTCCCACCGCCGCGCTCGCGCCCGGGCGCTACGTGCTGCGGATCGACGCGAAGTCGCTCGCCAAGGCGTCGGCGACGGCGAGCCGCGAAGTCGAGTTCCGCGTCCGATGATCCCGCCGGCCCGCGACACGCCGTCGGGCACGGGCCTGCGCCCGTCGACCGCTTCCGCGCTCGCGTATCTGGTGGGACCGCTGTCCGGCGCGCTCGTCCTGCTCGCGGAAGGGCGCAACGAGGCGGTCCGGTTCCACGCGTGGCAATCCATCCTCGCGCTCGGCGGCCTGTGGATCGCCGGCATGCTCTGCTACGTCTTCGCGTTCGGGGCGCTCTTCCTGTCGGGCGCCGCCACGCCGCTCTTTCTCTGGCTCTCCACGCTGGTCTGGCTCGTGTGGGTGATCGTCTGGCTGGTCTGCCTGTGGAAGGCGTGGGCCGGCGCACGGCTCGAACTGCCGTACGTCGGCCGGCTGGCCGCGCGCCTCGCACGGACGCCTGACGTCTGACGCCTATTCAATCTTCTTCACGGCCGTGGCTTTGATCTGGCCGTTGGCGTGCGTGAACTTGAACTGGCTCGTGTAGAGGCCGGGCTTGTAGGGCGCGCGGGTGGTGATTTCGATGACCTCGCCGGGGTTGATCAGCTTGCGTATTTTTTGTGTGTCGGCGGAGACGATCTTGCGGGCCTGGTTGTACCAGTACTCGTCGATCTGCAGCAGGGCGATGGCGCCCCGCGAGGTGTTCTTCACCTTCAGCACCGTGACCATGTCGTCGCCGACCCGCTTGGGCGTGCTGCGGAGGACGTCGATCGTGGCGAGGCCGCGCACGGGGGCAATCCACTTCGTCCGTACGGGCGGAGCCGTGGTGGTCGGGGTGGCGGGCTTGGCCTGAGCAAAGGCGGCGGGGGCGACGCCGAGCGAGCCGAGGAGCGCCGCGGCACAGAGAAACCGGGAGCGGGTCATGGCTACCTCCCTGGGGGCAGCCCTCAACTGTCAGCGCTCAGCTGCAGCAGGCGCGAAGCCGGTGGCGCGATGGCTGACAGCTGACGGCTGGTTGGCTGACAGCTGCGACGCCGATTATATGCGCGTCACATCTCGCCGTTCCAGTCCTCCGGATCGGCGTTGGTGGAGCGGAAGATTTCGAGGTGCCACTTGCCGCCGCCCCAGGGCTCGATCACTTCCGCGGCGACGACGTCGACGAGGATCTCGGCGAACGTGCGTCCTTCGGGGTCGCCATCGAGGTGATAGGCCGGCTCCTCCCACGCGAAGCTCGGATACAGCACCAGCGTGAGGAACAGATCGTAGCCGTCGTCGACGACGATGATCTGGCCGCAGGGGCGCTTCAGCGTCGAGTGATAGACGAGGTACTTCTCCGCGCTGTGGGCGCGGATGTAGCGCTTGAGCGCGAACTCGCGCGCGACGATCTCTTCGACGGCGATCTTCTTGTCCCAGCAGTCGCGGCAGTATTTCTCTTCGCCGCGCGGCTCGGAGATTTCCTTCGCGCCGCAGAGCGCGCACCGCGCCTGTGCGACGGACTTTCGAGGCATGGGTCGATTGTAGCAGACGGCGGCCGGCTAGCCCCGGACCGGCTCGCTCTCGAGCGCCGGCGCGTACATCTGCTCGACGTACTGCTTGACCATCCGGCGGGCGCTGAAGCGCGGCGTCACGGTGATGATCGCCTGGCGCACGAAACCCAGCCAGCGGTGCGGGACGTCGTGGTCGTCGCGGTCGTAGAAGGTCGGCACGATCTCGGTCTCGAGCAGATCGTAGAGCGAGCGCGCGTCGGCCGCGTCCACTTCGCGTTCGTCGTGGACGCCGTGGTTGCCGATCACCCAGCCGTTGGCGCCGGAGTAGCCTTCGGCCCACCAGCCGTCGCCGATGCTGAGGTGCGGCACGCCGTTCACCGAGGCTTTCATGCCGCTCGTGCCGCTCGCTTCGAGCGGCTTGCGCGGATTGTTCAGCCAGACGTCGCACCCCTGCACCAGGAAGTGCGCGACGTGCAGGTCGTAGTCGTCGACGAACGCGATCCGTCCGGCGAAGGCCGGATCGAGGGCGCGGCGATAGACCTGCTGCAGATGGTGCTTGCCCGTTTCGTCGGCCGGATGCGCCTTGCCGGCGAAGACGAGCTGCACGGGCCGGCGCGCGGCGTTCAGGATCGCGTGCAGGCGCTCGGGGTCGTGGAAGATCAGGTCGGGCCGCTTGTAGCCGGTGAAGCGGCGCGCGAAGCCGATCGTCAAGGCGTGCGGTTCGAGCAGCGTGCCCGCCGCGACCACGCGGGCGACGCCGACGCGCTCGTCGCGCCAGCGCTGCCGCGCCCGCTCGCGGATGAACGTGAACAAGTACTCCCGCAGCGCCTTGCGCGCGTTCCACAGCGCCTCGTCCGGGATCGCCGTCACGCGCTGCCAGACCGCCGGGTCGTCGTACCGTTCGCGCCAGTCGGCGTCGAGGTACTGATCGAACAGGCTGGCCAGCTCGTTGGACAGCCACGTCGGGACGTGGATGCCGTTGGTCAGCGCGCGCACCGGCCGCTGCTCCTCCGGCAGCCCCGGCCAGATCGGGCCCCACATCTCGCGCGTGACGACGCCGTGGAGCTGGCTGACGGCGTTGACGCCGTTGGCCGCGCGCAGCGCGAGCGCCGTCATGTTGAACTGCGGGCCCGAGCCGTTGTCGTACGACCCGAGCGCCATGAACCGATCGCGATAGTTCCCGAGCGTGCCCCACGCGCCCGCCAGGTGCGTCTCGACGAGGTTGAAGGGGAAGGCGTCGTGCCCGGCCGGCACCGGCGTGTGCGTCGTGAACACCGTCGTCCGGCGGACCTCCGCGAGCGCCGCGTCGAAGCTCTGGCCCGCTTCGATCATGTCGCGAATGCGCTGCAGCACGACGAATGCCGCGTGACCCTCGTTCAGGTGCCACACCGCCGGCGTCGATCCGAGCGCCCGCAGCGCGCGCACGCCGCCGACCCCCAGGATGATCTCCTGCTGGACGCGCGTCTCGCGGTCGCCGCCGTACAGGCGCGCCGACAGCTCGCGGTCCCACGGGGCGTTCTCCTCGAGATCCGTGTCGAGCAGGTACAGCTTCACGCGTCCGAGGCGCACGCGCCAGACCGACGCGAGCACGCTCCGGCTGCCGAGCGGCACCGCGACGACGCAGGCGAGGCCGTCGGGCGTGATGGCCGGCTCGATGGGGGCGTCGGCCCAGTTCAGGCGCTCGTAACTTTCCTGCTGCCACCCTTCGGGGGAGACGCTCTGATGGAAGTAGCCCTGCGGATACATGAAGCCGACGCCGATGAGCGGCACGCCGAGGTCGCTCGCTTCCTTGCAGTGGTCCCCCGCGAGCACGCCGAGGCCGCCGGCATAGATCGGCAGCGACTGGTGCAGCGCGAACTCGGCGGAGAAGTACGCCACCGGTCCCGGGTTCGACGGGAACTTGTGCACCCACCAGGTGTCGCGCGCCGTACGCGCGCCGTCGAGCGCGTGCAGCGCCTCGTCGTAGACGCGCAGGAACGTCTCGTCGGTCGCGGCCCGCGCGAGCAGCTCGGGAGGGACCGCGCGCAGCATCAGGACGGGGTTGTGCGCCGTCTCGCGCCAGAGCGCGTAATCGAGGCGGCGAAACACTTCGCGCGCCGCGCTGTTCCACGTCCACCAGAGATCGGTTGCCAGCTCCGGCAGCCGGCTCAGACGGGACGGCAGGTCGCGGGGCTCGGGGGTCGTAGTCATCGAATGGGTCACCTGGGGTGCGCCGGCGTCATCCGCATGCGCCGACGAGCTGTGCGAAACGCGAAAGATCGATGTTGCCGCCGGAGACGACGGCGACGACGCGCCGATGGCCGCGCGCGGCGAGCGCGGGTCCGATCGCCGCGGCGATCGCGCAGGCCGCGGCGCCTTCGGCAATGACGTGGGTCCGCTCGGCCGCGACGCGCATCGCCGCGGCCGCCTCGTCGAGCGTGACGACGATCGAGTCGTCGACCCACGACTGCAGCAGCGGCCACATCGACGGAAGCACCGAGTGCCCCCCGGCGCCGTCCACGAACGACGCGCGCCAGCCGTCGAAGGTGACCGCCTGGCCGGCCCGTCGCGAGGCGGCCAGCGGCGCGGCCGTCTCCGGTTCGGCCGCATACACCTTCGTCAGGCCCGGCCGCAGCGCGGCCATCACGCAGCCGATCCCGGCAATCAGTCCCCCGCCGCCGATCGGCGCGATGACCGCGTCGACGTCGGGCAGATCCTCGAGGATCTCGAGCGCGACCGTCCCGTTGCCGCTGATGAACCGGTCGTCGTCGAAGGGGTGGACGAAGTGGCCGTGCATCCGGTCCGACGCGTGCCGCTCGACCGTCTCCCAGCATTCGTCGTAGGAGGCCTGCACGATGCTGGCGCCGAAGCCCCGGATGGCGCGCAGCTTGGTTTCAGGCGCCGTGTCCATGACGAGCACGCTGCAACGCGCCCCCGCGGTGCGCGCCGCCAGCGCCACCCCCTGCGCGGCGTTGCCGGCGCTGACCGTCCAGACGCCGTCGGCGAGCGCCGACGCGGGCAGCTGGCGCACGGCATTCCAGGCGCCGCGAATCTTGAAGGAGCCGATCGGCTGGAGCGTTTCCAGCTTCAGAAAAATCTGCGGCCCCTCGCCGCCGCGGTCGAGCTCGACGAGCGGCGTACGAACGGCAACGTCGTAGACCGTCCGCGCTGCGTCGCGGATGGTCTCGAGAGAGATGTGGCGTGGCACGAAGTGCCATCGTAATCGTCCAGCCGCCAAGCGTCAACGCCCCGGCCTCTGATCTAGGATGTGGGGGCAGCATGCATCCGATCGTCATCGCCTCCGCGAACGGCAACCGGTTCAGGAACGGCGGGTCGGCGACCGCCGTCGAGCAGGCCTTCGCGATGCTGACGCAGGGCAGCGGCGTGCTCGACGCCGTCCTCGCCGGCGTCACCATCGTCGAGCTCGATCCGCTCGACACGAGCGTGGGCTATGGCGGGCTGCCGAACGCCGACGGCGTGGTGCAGCTCGACGCATGCTGCATGGACGGCCCCACCCGCCGCGCCGGCGGCGTCGCCGCGCTCGAAGGGGTCAAGACCCCCGCGCTCGTCGCCCGCAAGGTCGCCGACGAGACCGACCATCACCTGCTCGCGGGCAGGGGCGCGCAGGCATTCGCCCGGCAGATGGGTTTCGAGATCGTCGACGACCTCAACACGGAGCGCTCGCGCCAGACCTGGCTCGAGTGGAAGCGGCGCACCGATCCAATCCACTTCCTCGATCCCGCGGCCCGGGAGATCGCGCGCCGCCGCGTGGAGCGGGCGATGATGCAGGAGGGCTGGGTCGATCCGAACCACTTTTACGGCACGCTGCACTGCAGCGCGCTGAGCGCGCAGGGGGAGATGGCCGGTGTGACGACGACGAGCGGGCTGGCGTGGAAGATTCCGGGCCGGGTCGGCGATTCGCCGATCCTCGGCGCAGGCCTCTACGTGGACGGGGAGGTCGGCGCGGCGGGGTCGACCGGCCGCGGCGAAGCGAACCTGTACAGCCTCTCATCGCTGCTGATCGTCGAGGCGCTGCGGCACGGCCGTCATCCGAAGGACGCCGGGATGGAGGCGCTCGCGCGGATCAAGCGGCACACGATCGAGCGCCGGCTGCTGACGGAGAACGGCGACCCGAATTTCGCGGTCAACTTCTACGTCCTCGACGCGCAGGGGCGCTGCGCCGGCGTCTCGATGTACGCCGCCGAGTACGCGATCTGCACCGAGCACGGCGCCGAAACCCGCGCGTGCGAGGCGCTGCTCGAGGGCAGGCCGCTCTAAGGCGACTGCCCGGAGCCGACCTGGAACCCGGCATCCGGAACCCTGAACCACTACAATCTGCCAGGAGGTCGAGATGGCCCGCGTGACGCTCTGGGTCTTCGTGGTGCTGGTGGGGCTGGATCTGGGCGCCGGGTTGTACGAAACGCGTGTGGTCGTGCCGTTGTGGACGGCAGGGGTTCCCGGGACGCTCGCGCCCGGCAATCCGTACGGCCTCATCGCCGCGAGGGCGGGCCTCCACTTCTGGGCCGTGCTCTCGCCGCTCGTCGCGATCGCGACGGTGCTGGCGCTCGTCGCCGGCTTCCGGGCCCCTCGACCGCAGTTCACCTGGCGGCTCGTCGCGACGATCCTCGAGCTGATCGTCGTCGCGTCGACGCTGGCGTATTTCGCTCCGACCGCCCGACGCCTGCTGATGACGCACGGCGCGGGGCTCGATGCTGCCAGCCTCACGTCCGTCGTGCACCGGTGGGTCGTGCTGAACCGCGTGCGCGTCGCGGTGACCGCCGTCGCCTGGGCCGCGGGGCTGGGCGCGCTCGTGAAGTGACGCCCCAACGTCCCGGGATATGATCGCGGCGGTGGCGCAGGCGTTCGAAGAATGGCTCGCGTTCGTGGCGGCGCAGTTGCCGCAGCCCGTCGTGCAGGACGAAGCGCCGGACGGCTCGACCTATTTCACGGGCGGCGAACCGGTCGAGGTGATCGTGCGGCTGACGCGCACGACGATTACCGTCTGGGAGCACGCCGTCGACTGGGAATCGCCGCAGCATTCGGTCGTCCGTCCGATCCGCGCCGGCTCGATCGCCTGGCGACTCGTCTCCAATTCCCACGCGTTCTCGGCGGCGCGCGCGTTGATCGACGCCGCGCGCGAATCCCGCCTGTCGAAGTATCTGCCCTGCTCCCACTGCGGACAGAAGAAGCCTCCTGAGTCGATGCACGACGACGAGATCTGCCAGTCGTGCGCGCAGCGCGATCTGGGCATCGTCTATTGAGGGAGGCCTCGCGACCGCCGGTGGTGCGCGTGGCGGGGCTGCGCAAGACCTACGGCCGGGTCGTCGCGGTGGCCGACGTCTCCTTCGACGTGGGCGTGGGGGAAATCTTCGGGCTCATCGGCCCCAACGGCGCCGGCAAGACGACGACCCTCGAGTGCGTGGAAGGGCTGCGCCGGCCGGATGCCGGCCGCATCACCGTCCTGGGGTTCGACCCGGCGCGACACGCCGCCAGGCTCCAGGGGCGCGTCGGCGTGCAGTTGCAGGAAGCGCAGCTGCAGAAGCGCATCAAAGTCTGGGAGGCGATCGACCTCTGGGCTTCGCTGTACCGCCGGCCCGTCGACGGCAGGCGGCTGCTCCAGCAACTCGGCCTCGAGGACAAGCGCCAGGCCTGGTTCATGACGCTCTCGGGCGGCCAGAAGCAGCGGCTCTTCATCGCGCTCGCGCTCATCAACGACCCGGAGCTGGTGTTCCTCGACGAGTTGACGACGGGGCTCGACCCGCAGGCGCGGCATGCGATCTGGGATCTCGTGCGCGGCATCCGCGATCGCGGCAAGACGGTCGTGCTCACGACCCACCTGATGGAGGAAGCCGAGCGGCTGTGCGATCGCGTCGCGGTGATCGACCACGGGCGCATCGTCGACATCGGCACCCCGGCCGACCTCGTCGCGCGTCACTGTCCGGAGCGGACCATCCTGCTCGCGACCGAGGATCCGTCGGCGGAGCGGTGGCTGGCGTCGATTCCGCACGCCGACAGCGTCACGCGCGACGGCACGCGGTTCACCATCCGCGGACGCGGGGACGATCTGGTGGCCGACGTGATCGCGTGCCTGTCGGAGCGGCACGTGCGGGTGACCGACTTTCGGACGATCGTGCCGAGCCTCGAGGACATGTTCCTCGAGGTCACGGGGCATTCGATTCGGGACTGATGCCTATGCTGCGTGGCTTCTGGAAGCTCACCTGGGTCGAGATCAAGATCTTCGTCCGCGAGCCGCTGGGCGTCGTGGGGAGCGTCGGGGTGCCGGTGTTCGTGTTCATCGTGCTCGGACGCGCGCTGGGCGGACGGGCGGGGGCGTCGCGGCGCGCGCCCGAGTTCGCGGCCGAAGTGCCGGCGCTTGGCGCGATGCTGATTGCGCTCGGGGCCGTGCTGTCGCTCATCACGATCGTCGCGCTCTACCGCGACGCCGGCATCCTGAAGCGGCTCCGGGCGACGCCGCTGCGGCCGCAGACGATCCTCGCGGCGCACGTGGCCGTCAAGCTGCTGTTCACGGCGATCACGCTGGTCCTGATGATTCTCGCCGGGCGACGGTTCTATCCGATCCCGGCCGACGTGCCGATCTTCAGCTTCACGATCGCGCTGCTCTTCACGACGTTCACGATCCTGTCGCTCGGGTTCCTGATCGCCAGCATCGTCCCGACGGCGCGGTTCGCGCAGCCCATCGGGACGGCCATCCTGTATCCGATGCTCGGCTTGTCGGGCCTGTTCGTGCCCGTGTCCGTCATGCCGCCGCCCCTCGCCCGGATCGCGCGGCTGCTGCCGTTGACGTACGCGGCCTCGCTGCTGCGCGGCATCTGGCAGGGCGACGGCTGGCTGGCGCACGCGACCGACGTCGGCGTCCTCGTGCTGGTGTTTGCGGCGTGCACGGCGCTGTCGGCGCGCGTGTTCCGCTGGGAATGAACCCCCGCCCCAATCGATCGGCGTCGCGGGGCGCCGGTTATCTGTCCTTGGCCTCGGATGCGGCGGCGGTCGCGTCGATGTCGTCCGTCGATCGTTCGAGGACCTCCCAGCGCGCATCCGACGCGCGCACACGCCACCCCGCCGCCACCAGGCGTTCGGCGGTTGGCGACGTGGGCGGCAGAAAGGCACAGCGGATCCCGTACTGCCGAAAAACCTGTTCGTAGCGGCCGCTCCGTTCGGCGTGCAGGTGCGCCTGCAGGAAGTCGAGCGGATACGGATCCTGCCGATTGTCCACGAACACCGGGACGGCCGGCGCAAACCAGATCACGTAGCCGCCGTCGTCGAACCGGTTGTACAGCGGGCCCGGGCAGGTGTCGATGGCGCCGGCGATCGTGTCCGACACGGGACGCCACTGCAGGCGCGCGACAGGCGCGCTCCAGGACACGGCGACGAGGGCGACGCAGGCGGTCGCGACTGTTGCCAGCAGCGACGCGTTGACCGTGGGACGATCGCGCCGGCTGCCCCGGCGCTGCAGCAGCCGCGGCGGCAAGAGACGGCTGACGGTGGGAACGGCGACCAGCAGGAACAGGGGGATATTGCGGGCGTACCGGACGGCGAAGGGCAGCAAGGCGAACGACACGAAGACGAGCGCCGCCTCTGTTCGGATCGATTGCCGTCGAGCGACGGCGAGCAGCACCAGCGCGCTTGCCAGGACCCAGAACGCCCCATCGGACCAGCCGAAGGAGGCCGCCGCATATTCCGATACGCCGATCGCGGCCGACTTGCGGACCGACGCCTCGATCGCCGTCCACAGGTGGATACCGAGCGGCGTCACGAGCGTCGCGGCCAGGCATGCCGGGATCAGCAGCATCCATCGGCCGAGCCGCGACCAGCCGTTCACCCACACATCCGCCGCCGCGGCGCCGCCGAGCACGACGAATCCGATCGCGACCCCACCGTGCAGATTGGCCCAGAGGGCGAACAGGATCGGGACGGGCCAGAACCGTGCGCGCAGGATCAGGTGGAAGGCCGCCAGGAAGAGCACGAGCGTGAACACGTGAGGCCTGACCGTCCAGACCGGCACGATGGACGGCACCGCGATGGCCAGCAGCAGAACGCGCGCGAGCACGGGTCCGCGCATGAGGGCCCACGACAGCGCGATCGCCGCCGTGACCGCGACCGCGGCGAGGGCGGTCAGGCCCGGCAGGCCGGCCGCGCGATATGTCGCGAAGAACAGGATTTCGCTCAGCCACTCGTGGTTCGGCCAGTAGTCGCCGCGCGCCGTATAAGAAAAGGTGTCGCGCAGCAGGATCGCGTGGCTGCGCCACATGTCGTGCCCGGCGCGCAGATGCCACCACGTGTCGCTCTGGATCGGCATGAGGCAGGCCGACGCCAGCACGACGAGGAACACGACGACGGTGATGGTTCGATCGAAGTCGAGCCAGGCTGCGGTGTGGACGTCCTGCTGCATGGATTCGGGTGCGCCCGACGATCGTCCGCGATGACGAGCGCGTGCCGCAAATCACGTGCCGGAGGAGCAGTCAACAGTAGCCGGGAGCCAGTTACCAGCGGCCAGTTACCAGTGGCCAGTTACCAGTGGCCAGTTACCAGTGGCCAGTTACCAGTGGCCAGTTACCAGTGGCCAGTTACCAGTGGCCAGTTACCAGTGGCCAGTTACCAGTCGCCAGTTACCAGTGGCCAGTTACCAGTCGCCAGTTACCAGTTACCAGTTACCAGTCGCCAGTTACCAGTCGCCGGTAGCGACGAACCGAATGGCCGCGGCGGCCGAGCGGCGGCAACAGCGCTCGGAGTCTGGCCGCTGACCATTCTCGTACGTCGATTACAAGAGTGGCGAGAACCCGAGAACCCGAGAACCCGAGAACCCGAGAACCCGAGAACTGGTTACTGGCGACTGACTCGCCAGATATCGAGCACTCCGCTCATGTCGTGGGAGTTTGCGTTGCCTTCGGGCAGGATGATGCGGCCGTCGGCGACCATCGGGCTGTTCCAATGGCCCTCGCCGCAGGCGAGCGCGGCGAGCTGGCGTCCGGTCGCGGGCTCGTAGACGCGCAAGCCGCCGCCCCGCTGATCGTAGACGTACAGCAGGCCGCCGGCGACCAGGGGACTCGTGCCGGAGTGGTCGTTGTGCCATTTCGGCGAGAGACGGCCGCCGGCAAACGTCCAGGCGGCAGTGCCGCCGTTGTCGGCGGCGAACATCCACGTGGTGCCCTTCGTGCGCCAGACCGCCGGCGCGGTGAACAGGTCGGTGCCGGAAGGGGTCGACACTGTCTGCTGTTCGCCGCCCTGATGCGGCGCCGTACCCGCGATCTTCTCCAGGCTGAGCACGCGAATCTGCCCGTCCTTGCCCCCCTGGGCGATCGTCCGGGGGTCGAGCAGCACGGGGGACGTCGACCCCAGATCCGCATCGCGCTCGTTCAGCTCGCTCGTGTTCTGCGGCGTGTAGTTGGCGAGCATCCGGGTGGCATCCTGATCCAGCTCCACCACGGCATCGCCCCAGTACGTCCGGCCATCCCATCGCGCGTTGCCCGTCGCCACGAAGACGTGGCCGGTCTGCGAATCGATCACGGCACCGGCGCGTCCCCAGATGGCGGAATCGCTTTCCGGACACGATTTGGGATCGATCAGCTCGGCGCGATCGCTGCAGAGCGAATTCCAGACGTGGAGGATCCGGCCGCTGTTCGCGTCGAGGATGGCGACGTGTCCCTGGTAGGGCGGCTGGTCGCCGATGTACCCGCCGGTTACCGCGACGATGTGTCCCTTGAATTCGTTGAGGGGGGACGCGATCTTCTCGCGCTGCGGCAGCTTCGTGATCGCCGTGCTCCACAGCGCGTGGCCGTCCGAGACGGCGAGCTTCTGCACGTGGCCGTCAGGAGAGGCGGCGTAGACGAACTGCCGGCCGGGATCGGCGATCGGCGTGGCGTTGGTGATCTGGCGCGACCCGGCCCACGACGAGTACTGCGGCGGCGTGTACTCCCAGAGCACCTTGCCATCGGCCGCATCGATCGCGAGGGTTTTTCCATAGGTCGTCGTCACGAACAGGGTGTCGTGCGTGCCGCCGCGCACCTGCACGCCGTGCAGGTAGATCGCCGAGGCGTCGACCGTGCCGTCGATCTCGACGGTTTGCTTCTGGAGTGACGCCACGTTGCGGGCGTCGATGCCGGTGGGTACGTCCGATGCGCTGGAGCGTTCGGCATCGCCGCCAAACTGCGTCCAGTCGTGTCCGGCGGGCGCTGCGCGCGCTGTCGTTGTCGCGGCGCCGGCTGCCGCAGAAAAAGATGACGGCCCGGCGGCGGCGACCGCGATCACGAGGCAACTGAGCAGCGCGAGACGTGTCATGCGGCCCCCTCCGCTCATCCTAGCAGAGGCCTGGATCGAGGGATCAGCGTCCGTACTGTTTCAGCAGCGCCTTCACCGCTTCGATCGGGAGCGCGCGGATCGTGCGGCCGTTGGCGGTCACGTCGGTGGCTTGCAGCAGGGAATTGTCGACCGCCTCCTCCGTCGCGTCGAGCACCGCCTCGAACAGCGGAGACACATCGTCGGTCGGCAGTACCGTCCGGGGCTGCGGTCCGGAGGCGTTCGTGACGCGGAGCGACGGATCGGTCGAGAAGGCGATGGCAAAGTCGCCGCTGCCGTTCGAGTACGTGGATCCGGTGCGCGCGAGCGCGAAGACGCCGCGCGCGGCGAGCCGCTTCAGATCGCGCGCGTCGAGCGGGGCGTCGGTGGCGACGACGATCATGCAGGAACCGTCCGCCGTCGGCGCCGGCTGGCGCGATCCCGGGCGCGCGGGGCTCAGGGTCTTCCAGATCGGCACGCCGTCAATCACGAGCCGGCCGCCATAGTTCGTCTGCACCAGCACGCCGACCGTCCACTCGCGGCCGCCGGCGCGCACGCGGCGCGACGACGTCCCGATGCCCCCCTTCCAGCCGAAGGCGATCGTGCCCGTGCCGGCGCCGATCGCCCCTTCCGCGACGGGCCCCGGCTTTGCGGCATCGATGGCCGCGATCACGTGCTCGCGCGTGACGTGGAGGCCGCGGATGTCGTTGAGCGTGCCGTCGTTCGTCTCGCCGACGACCGCGTTCACCGATCGGACCTGTTCGTTGCCGGGCTGCGCGAGCGTCCACCGCACGACCGCGTCGACCGCGGTCCCGACCGAGAGCGTGTTCGTGAGCACGATGGGGGTCTCGATCGTGCCCAGCTCGGTCACCTGGGTCGAGCCAGCCAGCTTGCCGAACGCGTTGCCGACGAACACGGCGCCCGGCACTTTCTCCTGGAACAGGTTGCCGCCATGCGGCAGGATCGCGGTCACGCCCGTCCGCACCGTCTCGCCTTCGACGATCGTGACCTGTCCCACCTTGACGCCCGTCACATCGGTGATGGCGTTGAGCGGCCCCGGATCGAGCCGCCCTGGCGCGATGCCGAGATCCCGCGCACGCGGCCGCTGTCCTCCGGACGCGGCCAGCGCCGCGAGCACCATCGCGAAACCAATCGCGCGCCACATGCGGCGATTATACCGGGGTCAGATCTTGTTCTTTGCAGATGTGTCACCGTTCGAGGACGGGTCGTCAGCCCATCCACGCTCTTTGTGGGTCAGGGCTTCAGCCCTGACGACCAGCCTGTTGAAGTCGCTCCGGCACAAGGATTAGGGTGTCGCATGCATGCGCGCAGATTCTTCTCGTTCGGTGCTCTCGCGGCCGTCGCCCTGCTCGCGATGGCGCAGGCGCCGGTGCCCCGGCTCACCATCGATCAACTCGTCCAGATCAAGCATCCGTCCGGGCACCAGTGGACGCCCGACGGCCGCCACGTCTGGTTCACGTATGACGATGGGGGGGTGAACAACGTGTGGGTGGCGGCGGCTGATGGAAGCGGCCAGCCGGTGGCGCTCACGAACTATCCCGACGACCAGTCCGGCGCGGGTGGTTTCTGGAGCCATGACGGCCAGACGTTCTTCTTCCCGCGCGGCGGCGGCCTGCTCGCGGTGCCGGTGACCGGCGGTACCCCGCAGACGGCCTGGCCGTCGGCCGAACACGCGGCGAGCTTTACCCTGGCGCCGGACGGGACGCGCGTGGCGTTCATCACGGGTCAGGGTGGCGGACGCGGGCGCGGCGGCCGAAGAGGCGCGCCGGAGCCGCCGGCCTCCGGCAGCGCGGACGCCTCCATCGCGCGCGGCGCCGATCTGATCGTGCACGAGGTCGCGGCGAAGCGGGATCAGCACGTGGCGCACGTCGACGGCGCGTCGATCGGTTCAATCAGCTGGTCGCCCGACGGCGCGCGCCTGGCCTACGTGATCGAAACCGGCGGCGGTGGGCGCGGCCGTGGACGTGGACGCGGTGCGATCGGGCCGGATGCGCGCGGCGGCCGTCCGGCCCCCGCCGACGTCTCGGCGGCCCTCGTCGTCGCCGACCTCGCGGCCGGGACGCAGGCGACGATCGTGAAAGCGAACGGCCCGCTCGGCGGCGTCTCCTGGTCGCCCGATGGGGCCACCCTCACGTACACCACGGGCGCCGGTGGCGGCGTGATTCCGCACTACACCTCGCCGCCCGACATCGGCAACAAGATCGTCTTCGTCAGCACGGAGCGCACGAGGGAAGCCGGCGACGCGTTCGCGGTGCCGGCGGCCGGCGGCGCGCCCCGACCGCTGGCCGAAGGCGCCGGCCGTGGATTCGGGTTCGGCCGCGGCGGCGGGAACTGGCTCGACGCGACGCACCTGCTCTCGATGCGCGCGTCGAACGACAACAAGACGCGCACCAGCGAATCGGTCGACGTCGACGGCGGCGCGCCGAAGGTGCTTCACCGCGAGACCGAAGACAAGTTCTTCAGCGCCGTCAACACCACCGTCTCCGCGATCTCGCCCGACCATCGCTGGCTGCTCTTCACGACCGACGAGACCGGCTGGGACGAGATCTACGTGATGCCCACCTCGGGCGGGCAGCCGGTGCCGATCACGAAGGCGCGCGGCGAGCACTGGCGCGCCGTCTGGTCTCACGACAGCCATCACATCGCGTGGGACGCCAACACGGCCGACGCGCCCGGCGATCGCCAGATCCAGTTCGCGACCTTCACCGACGATCCCGCGCAGGCCACGATCACGACCGTGACGTCAGGACAGGGGACGAACACGTCGCCGCAGTGGTCCCCCGGCGACCGGCGCCTGCTCTTCCAGCATACCGACGCGCGGAACTCGGCGGACCTGTACGTCGCCGATGCCGCGGCGCACGCGACCCCCACGCGCTTGACGTCGTCGATGCCGTCGAGCATCGATCATTCGATCTTCGTCGCGCCGCAGCTCGTGCACTATCCGGGCCCGGACGGCAAGTCCGTGCCGGCCTGGCTGTTCGTGCCGAAGCATCTCGATCGCACCAGGGCGCATCCCGCCATCGTGTGGATCCATCCCGACGGCGTGAACCAGAACTACGACGGCTGGCACACCGATCGCAACGAGGCGGTGTATTACGAGTTCCACCAGTACCTGCTGCAGCAAGGCTACGTCGTCATCGCGCCGGACTATCGCGGCAGCATCGGGTACGGCCGCGACTGGCGGAACGACGTGTACATGGACGTCGGCGGCAACGACGCCAAAGACGCGCGCATGGCGTACACGTACCTGAAGACGCTCGGCTACGTCGATCCGGACCGCGTTGGCGTCTGGGGACTGAGCTACGGCGGCTTCTTTACGCTGCTGGCGGTGACGCAGCAGCCGACGTGGTTCCAGGCCGCGGTGGACGTGGCGGGGGTGACCGACTATCACCTCTATTACGAGGACCCCTATCACGGCGGCTGGACGACGAGCCGGATCGGCACCCCCGAGGAGCATCCCGACGTCTATGCCAAGGCGGATCCGATGGCGCACGTCGACCAGATCCAGCATCCGCTGCTGGTGCTGGCCGGGACGGCCGACGTCAACGTGCCGTTCATCGAATCGGCGCTCCTGGTCGACGCGATGCTGAAGGCGGGCAAGGGGGATCTGCTCACCTTCATGATGTACCCCGGGGAGTTCCATTATTTCGACAGGAGCTTCGTGGTGCGCGACGCCTGGCATCGCGTCGATGCGTTCTTCCGCGAGCACCTGCACCCCGAACGCGCGACCCCGAAGGCGCCGTAGCGTCGTCGGGCGGCGTGCCGATCACTGCTCGCGCAGGGCGCTCAGCGGCAGCACCCGCGTCGCGCGGCGCGCGGGGACCCACGTGGCGAGCATGGCGGCCACGGCCAGCAGCACCGGCGCGACCGTGAAGACGAAGGGATCGAGCGGCTGCACCCGATACAGGGCGCTGCTCAACAGCTTTCCCATCAGCGCGGCGAGCGGCAGCCCGACGGCGATGCCGACTGCCGAGAGCGCCGCCCCTTCGGTGAGCACCATGCGCAGCACGTCGCCCGGCCGCGCCCCGAGCGCCATGCGGACGCCGATCTCGCGCGTGCGTCGCGAGACGAGGTACGACTTGACCCCGTAGAGCCCGACGACGGCCAGTGCGAGGGCGAGCAGGCCGAACGTCATGAACAGCCGCCCCCCGGCCTGCACCATCCACAGCGACAGACTGCGATCGTGGAAGTCCTGCAAACTGGTGGCGCGGAGGACGGGCAGCCGCGAATCGACGGCGCCCACGTCGCGCCGCACGCGATCGAGCACCGCGGCTTCGGTCGCGGCGCGCGACGCGCGCACGTGCAGGCTCATCGCCGATTGATAGCGGCGTCCGAAGGGGACGTAAATCGCCGGCCCCGCCAGCCGATCGAACAATTCGTCGCGAATGGGCGCCGCGATGCCCACGACTTCCATCGGGTTGCGATCGGGCCGCCGTTCGGCGCCCGGCGTATCGGCGAACCGGATCATCTGCCCCAGCGGGTTCTCGGCGCCGAAGAGCTTCTGCGCGAGCCGCTCGTCGATGACGGCGACGCGCGGCGCGGCCGCCGAGGTTTCTTCCGCCGCGGTGAACTCGCGCCCGCGAATCATCGGGAGGTTCAACGTTCGAAAATAGTCCGCCCCGACGATCCGGTACACGCCCGACACCGGCGGGCGGACCCCGCCGCCGACGCGCTCGAGCGACCGCCCGTCGTGGAAGTCGCCGAAGGGGACGCTCGAGGCGAGCGACGCCGAAGCGACGCCCGGCGTCGCGCGTACGCGCTCGAGGAGCCGCCCGTACACCGCGCGGCCGGCCGCCTCGTCGTACTGCACGAGGGCCGGATCGGTCTGGACCAGCAGTTGGCCGTCGTAGCTGAACCCCGGCGTGGCGGCGGCGGCCTGCAGCGCACCGCGCGCGAACAGCCCGCCGGCGCACAGCAGCATCAGCGACAGCGCAATCTGTCCGACGACGAGCAGGTTGCGTCCCGTGAACCAGCGCCCGAGCCGGCCGGCCGTCCCCTCCGCCGTCGCCTTCAGATCCGCGATCACGTTGCCGCGCGACATCTGCAGCGCGGGGCCGAGGCCGAACACCATCGTCGCCGCGATCGCGAACCCGACGGTGGCGGCCAGCACGGTGAGGTCCGGCCGCGCGTCGAACTGCACCGACAGCGGCAGCACCGCCTGGAAGGAGTGCACGAGCGCGATGGTCGCCCAGTTGCCGAGCAGCAGCCCGGCGCCGGCGCCGGCGAGCGCGAGCAGCAGGCCCTCCGTCAGCAGTTGTCGCACGATCCGGCCGCGTCCGCCGCCGACCGCGATCCGGATCGCGATCTCCCTGCGGCGCCCCGCGCCGCGCGCCATCAGCATGTTGGCGATGTTCAGGCACGCGATGAGCAGCACGACGCCCGCCATGGCCATCAGCATGGCGGCGCCGATCCCGGCGCCGGTATCGGTTTGCGGCGACGTACTCGTCGACAGCCTGGGCAGCGTGCTGATCGTGAGGAGCTGATCGTGGTTGTCGGCGGGGTACGCCTCCGCCAGCTGGCGCGAGACCGCCTCGAGCCGCGCGGACGCCGCGGCCGTCGTCTCGCCCGGGGGAAGGCGTCCGGCGACAATCAGGCCCGCGTTGGCGCGATTCTCGAGCCCGCTGCCGTCGTTCTTGAACGTATCGTTCACCACCGCTCCGTACATGCCGAGCGGAAGCCACAATCCTGGCGAGATCAACGCCATCGTTCCGGTGAAGCCCTGTGGCACCACGCCGACGACGGTGAAATCGATAGCGTCGATCTTCAGCGTGTGTCCCAGCAGGCCGGCGCGATCCTGGCCGACGATCGCGACGGGCAGGCGCGCCCCCGGCCGCTCTTCCGCGGCCGAGAACGGACGTCCCGCGGCCAGCCCTACGCCGAGCGTGTCGAAGTAGTTCGACGAGACGACGTCGGCGAAGACCTGGCGCGTCGAGTCGCCGGCGGCGACACCAACCATCGCGAACGTGTGCGCCATCAGCGCGTCGAACACGCCGCCGCGGTCGCGGATGTCGACGTAATTGGGATACGAGAAGGCGCGATACGAATCCGGCTTCGTCCGGTCGTGGCTGTAGAGTCCGACCAGATCGCCGGCGCGTCCGGCGAGCGGCTTGAACAACAGCGCATCGACGACCGTGAACATGGCCGTGTTGGCGCCGATCCCGAGGGCGAGCACGAGGACTGCCACCACGCTGAAGGCGGGCGCCTTCAGCAGCATGCGGGCGGCGAAGCGGACATCCTGAAGCGTGCGCGACACGGTCGAGAAACGTTGACGTCGCCGGCGGCGGGGAAGTTCCGGCGGCCACCGCCGCGGGCCGCGCCCCATTGCGCTTGCGGGCATTGCGCTTGCACACGATCCCACGTGCCGCAGCCGCCCGCCGTCGTCGCGGTCCTCAATACCAGCGAAGACACGACCGATCTGTTGCGGATCGTCCTCGAGAACGCCGGCTTCGTCGTCGTGACCGCCTTTACGAACTACCTGCGCGATGGGAAGCTCGACTTTCGCGCCTTCATGCTCGAGCACCAGCCGAAGGTCGTCGTCTACGACATCGCGATTCCCTACGAGCAGAACTGGCTGCTGTTCGAGCACTTTCGGTCGCGGCCGGTCTGCGCCGGCGTCCAGTTCGTCGTCACGACGACCAATGCGGCGCACGTCCAGAAGATCGCGGGGAGCGATGAGCAGTTGTACGAGATCGTCGGCAAGCCGTACGATCTCGATCTGATCGTGCGGGCGGTCGTGGCCGCGGCGGGCCGCCTTCAGCCCGACGAAAGAACATAGGCCCGAACGTCAGGAGCGAGGGGGCTGGGCGAGCGCGACACCCCACGGGCTGCCGCCGACGCGGATGCGCCCCTCCACCCGGCCGCGCGCGACGTCCACGATCGAGACGTCGCCCGACGGCCCGTTGGCCGTGTACAGACGACGGCCGTCGGCGCTGATGGCCATGCCCCACGGCCGCGCGCCGACGTCGTCGATCGTGCGGACGACGGAAAGCGAGGCGACGTCGATCTCGGCGACCGCCTTCGCGCGCCCGAGCGAGACGAACACGTGCCGTCCGTCGGGCGAGAGCACCGCACCCATCGGTCTGGCGGGGGTCGGGGCATCCGGGGGCCGTGGGATCGCGATCGTCTTCTTTACCTTGCGGGTGCCGCCATCGATCACCACGACCGATCCGCCGTTTTCGCTCGTGACGAACGCCGTCGCGCCGTCCGCCGTGAACACGGTCGCGCGGGGGCGCGCCGCGGTCGCGATGCGGGCCAGGACGGCGTGGCTCTTCGCGTCCACGACGACCACTTCGTTGTCGGCTTCGCAGTCGACGTAGATCTCGTGGCCGCCGGGCCGCACTGCGACCCCTTCGGGTTCCGAGCCGGCCTTCACGTGCGCCCGGACGTCACCGCTGTCGAGATCCAGCACCGACATCTCCGCCGTCTCTTCGTTGGACACATACAGGAAGTGCCCATCGGGGGAGACCGCGAATGTCTCGGGATCCTGACCGCTGCGGTACTTCCGAACCAATTTGCCGGTCGCGACATCGACCACGCCGATGCCGTCGGCCGTCCGGTCTGCCGGGGGCAGCCGGGACTCGTCGACCCCCGGCCCGGCAATGGGCGAGCCGGACAGCGCCACGAACAGCCGCGCGCCGTCGGTCGACAGCGCGATCCCGCGCGGACGCTTCCCGACATCGATCCGGGACGCCACCCTTCGGGCGGTGACGTCAACGACGACGACGTGACCCCCGGTTTCGTCCGACACGTACGCGAGCGGTCCGGAACTGGGCCGGGGGGCCGAGGCGGAGGCGGCCGACGTGGACGGCGACGACCCGTGGCAGCCCGCGAGCAGGAGGGGCAGCACCAGGACGCCGAACAGAGGCAGGCGTCGCACAGCCATACCGGATCACCATATCGCGTCCCCCATCGGCGTGTCTGCTCGATTACACTCGAGGGATGGGCTGGCGCCGGGGCACGCGAGCGACGCGGTAAACGCCGGACGGGCCGCCGTCGTTATACCCTTGCATACCTTTTTCCGTCGAATGTCTACCCAAATCCCGCGGATTCTCACGGTTTGTGCTCTGGGGCTGTTTGCCGTTTCCTGCTCGTCCGCCAAGAGCGCCGACCCGGGGCGGAGCGGCCGGGGAGGACGCGCCGGACGGGGCGGCGGCGGGGTCGTGCCAGTGGTGACGGCGGTCGCCACCTCCCGGGCCGTGCCCGTCACGATCGACGCCGTCGGCACGGCCGAGGCCTTCACGACCGTCCAGTTGCGCTCGCAGATCACCGGCCAGCTCAGCGACGTCCATTTTTCCGAAGGGCAGGACGTCCGAAAGGGGCAGCTCCTGTTCTCGATCGATGCGCGTCCCTTCCAGGCGTCGCTTCAGCAGGCCCAGGCCGTGCTCGCCAAGGACGCGGCGCAGGCCAAGAATTCGCAGGCCGAGGCCACCCGGTACGCGGATCTGTACAAGCGCGGACTCCTCCCGCGCGACCAGTACGAAGCGCAGGAAGCCAGCAACGCGTCTCTGCAGGAGACGCTGAACGCCGACAAGGCCGCCGTCGAGCAGGCCAAGCTCAATCTCGAATACACCCGGATCGTGTCGCCGATCGACGGGCGCACGGGCGCTCTCATGGTGCACGTCGGCGATTTGATTCGCGCCAACGACACGAACCCGATGGTCGTGATCAACAAACTGTCGCCGATTTACGTCACCTTTTCGGTGCCGGGCCGCTTCTTGAACGACATCCGGCACTACCAGGGGCAGAAGGCGCTCAAGGTGCAGGCGTGGAGCCCGTCGACGACGCTGCCGGGCTCGCAGGCGCCGCCGCCGTCGAGCGAATCTCCAGACGTGGAAGGGGCCGCGACGGGGCCACATTCGGTCGGCACGGTGAGCTTCATCGACAACGCGATCGATCCGACCACCGGCACGATCAAGCTCAAAGGCACCTTCGCGAACACCAATCACAGCCTCTGGCCGGGGTTGTTCGTGCAGGTGACGCTGCTCCTGACCACGCAGACGCACGCGATCGTGATTCCGTCCGGCGCGGTCCAGAATTCGCAGCAGGGCACCTACGTCTACGTCGTGAAGCCGGATCACACGGTGGAGTACCGTTCCGTGACGGTGCAGCGGCAGCAGGGTGAGGATTCGATCATCGCCCGCGGCGTGACGCCCGGCGAAACCGTCGTCACCGACGGACAGCTGCGGCTCACGCCGGGCGCGAAGGTCAATCCGCGGCCGGCGGCGGCGTCGGACGCGAGCCTCGCGGATCCTCCGGTTGGGACGGCCACGAGCGGGTCCGGGACGCCGCGGCCCGGGCGCCGGGGCCATCGATCGGGAAGCGCATCATGAATTTTGCCGAGCCATTCATTCGACGCCCCGTCGCGACGACGCTGATCGTCGCCAGCATCCTGATCTTCGGCATCATGGGCTACCGGCTGCTGCCGGTGAGCGATCTTCCGACGGTCGACTATCCGACGATTTCCGTCCGAGCCAGCCTGCCCGGCGCGAACCCGGAGACGATGGCCTCGTCGATCGCCACGCCGCTCGAGAAGCAGTTCTCGACGATTGCCGGGGTGACGTCGATCAGCTCGAGCAACGGCCAGGGCAGCACCAACATCACGCTGCAGTTCGATCTCGACCGCAACATCGACGCGGCCGCGCAGGACGTGGCGTCCATGATTGCCCGCGCGCAGCGGGGCCTGCCGCCGGGGATGCCCGAGCCGCCGTCCTACAGCAAGTCGAACCCGGCCGACTCGCCGATCATGTTCCTCACGCTCAGCTCGGCGACGCTGCCGCTCTCGCAGGTCGACCGGTACGCGGAAGACGTGCTCTCGCAGCGGCTGTCGATGGTGAGCGGCGTCGCGCAGGTGAACGTGTACGGCGCGCAGAAGTTCGCCGTCCGGATCGACGTGGACCCGACGCAGCTCGCCTCGCGGCAGATCGGCATCGATCAGGTCGCCGACGCGATCAGCGGCGCCAACGTGAACCGGCCGACCGGCACGCTGTACGGGCCGACGAAGAACTTCGTGGTGCAGGCGAGCGGCCAGTTGATGGACGCGGCGGCGTACCGGCCGATCGTGGTCGCCTACCGCAACGGCAGTCCCGTGCGGCTCGACGAGGTCGCGCACGTGTACGACGGCGTCGAGAACCCGCGCAACGCGAGCTGGTTCAACGGCACCCGGACGATCTACCTGGCGATCATGCGGCAGCCGGGCACCAACACCGTCGAAGTGGTCGACGCGGTGAAGGCGGTGCTGCCGCAACTGCAGGCCCAGCTGCCGGGCGCGGTCCAGCTCGCCATCCGCAGCGACAGGTCGGTCTCGATTCGCGAGTCCGTCAACGACGTCAAGTTCACGCTGCTGCTGACCGTCTTCCTCGTCGTCCTCGTCATCTTCCTGTTCCTCCGGAACGTCTCGGCGACGATTATCCCGAGCCTGGCGCTGCCGTTCTCGATTGTCGGGACGTTTGCCGTCATGTACGCGCTCGGATACAGCCTCGACAACCTGTCGCTGATGGCGCTCACGCTGTCGGTCGGCTTCGTGGTCGACGACGCCATCGTCATGCTCGAGAACATCGTCCGTCACATGGAGATGGGCGAAGGGCGGATGGCGGCCGCGCTGGACGGCTCGAAGGAAATCTCGTTCACGATTCTGTCGATGACGATTTCGCTCGCGGCGGTCTTCATCCCGGTGCTGTTCATGGGGGGGATCGTCGGACGGCTGATGCACGAGTTCGCGGTGACGATCGCGTCGGCGATTCTCGTGTCGGGCGTCGTGTCGCTGACGCTGACGCCGATGCTGTGCAGCCGGTTCCTGAAGCCGATGCACGACGTGCGGCACGGCGCGTTCTACAACGCGATCGAACGCATGTTCGACGGCTCGCTGCGGTTCTACGGGTGGACGCTCCGGCAGACGATCAAGCACCGCTTCACGACGATGATGGTGCTCGTCGGGCTGCTCGTCGGCACCGGCTATCTCTTCGTGGTGATTCCCAAGGGGTTCATCCCCAGCGTCGATACGGGCCAGATCAACGGCGACGTGCAGGCCGTCCAGGGCATCGGGTTCGAGGCGATGGTCGCGCACATGAAAGAGGTCATGGGCATCGTGGCGGCCGACCCGAACGTCGCGTCCTACACGGCCAACGTCGGGGGGGACAATTCGGCGCGGCTGAACGTCGACCTCAAGCCGCGCGATCAGCGCTCGCTGAGCGCCGATCAGGTGATCGACGAACTGCGGCCGAAGCTGGCGAAGGTGCCCGGCGTGCAGTCCTTCTTCACGAACCCCCCGGCGATCCGGATCGGGGGCTATCACACGCACAGCCAGTATCAGTACACGCTGCAGGATCCGGACACCGAGGAGCTGTACCGCGTCGCGCCGCAGTTCGAGGCGAAGCTGCACGACATTCCCGGCCTCGAGGACGTCAACTCCGACCTGCAGATCAAGAATCCGCAGATCACCGTCGATCTCGACCGCGAGCACATCGCCGCGCTCGGCCTCACCGTCGACCAGGTGGAGTCGGCGCTCACGTCGGCCTACGGCTCGCGGCAGGTGTCGCAGATCTTCGCGCCGAACGACGAGTACGAAGTGATCATGCAGGTCGCGCCGGAGTTCCAGAACAACCCCGCCGCGCTCTCGATGCTCTACATGCAGACGCCGTCGGGCACGCTGATCCCGCTCTCGACCGTCGCCACCACGCACCAGACCGTCGGGCCGCAGTCCGTCAACCACACGGGGCAGCTCCCGTCGGTGACGATGTCGTTCAATCTCGCGCCCGGCGTGTCGCTCGGCGAAGCGGTGGACCGCGTGGACGCGCTCGCACGCGATACCCTGCCCGCGACCGTGGCCGGCAGCTTCCAGGGGGCCGCGCAGGCGTTCCAGGATTCACTGACCGGTCTGGGCTGGGTCCTCGGCCTCGCCATCTTCGTCATCTACGTCGTGCTCGGGATCCTCTACGAGAGCTTCATCCACCCGATTACCATCCTCTCGGGGCTCCCGGCCGCCGGCTTCGGCGCGCTGCTCACGCTGTTGATCTTCCGCCAGGATCTCGACATCTACGCGTTCGTCGGCATCATCATGCTCGTCGGCCTCGTGAAGAAGAACGGGATCATGATGATCGATTTCGCCGTCGAGGCGCGGCGGCAGAAGGAGATGACGGCGGCCGAGGCCATCTACCAGGCGTGTCTCGTCCGCTTCCGGCCGATCATGATGACGACGATGGCGGCCCTGATGGGCACGCTGCCGATCGCGCTCGGCTGGGGTGCCGGCGCCGAAGCCCGGCGTCCGCTCGGCCTGGCGGTCGTCGGCGGGCTGCTCGTCTCGCAGACGCTGACGCTCTACGTCACCCCCGTGTTCTACGTGTACATGGAACTGCTGCAGGAACGGCTGACGCGTCATCGCGGCGTCGCCGCGCAGCCCGTGCTCGCGCGCCTCGAGCCGCAGCGATCGACCGAGCGCTGATCCAGCGCCGATGCGCCGCATCCTCCTGGGGACGCGGCGTCCCTATCCAATCGCCGACTCGACGAACCGCACGAGGTCGTCGCCGTCGCGATAGGCGTGCACGCGACAGCGCGGATGCGCGTTGCCGGCTATCAACCTCGATACCCGAGCCCCTCGATCGGCGCGGTAGAGCAGCAGGACCCGCTGCCCGCGATCGCGCCCGAGCACGTAGCCCACCTCGAATCCGACCCCGTAGCTCGAGCCGGACGCTTCGGCAATCAGCACGTCGCAGGCGTCGAGCCACGCGATGTCGCGCGTGTACACGTCCTGTTCGGTCAGCGTGCCTTCGGCGGCGTCCACGTCGTCGTCGAGCAGATGCGTCGTGAGGACGTGATGACCGCGCGCCGCCAGCGCGCCGCAAAGCGCGCGCAACACCGCGACCGCGCCGCGGTCGCCCCGGACCGTGCAGGCGAGATAGATGGTCATGATGGGGCGGAGCGGGTGGACCGCCTGTTTTCCGTGGCGGTCCTGATAATACCGTTGTAGAGTGCCGGCCATGCCGGAGATGCTCGATGTACGGATCCGGCGGCTTCGCGCGTCCGCGACGCTGCCACGGTATCAAAGCGCAGGGGCTGCCGGGTTCGATTTGTCGGCGAGCGACGCGCTGGTCGTCCAGCCGGGAGAGGTGGCGCTCGTGCCGACCGGGTTGGTCATCGAAGTGCCCCCCGGATACTGCCTCGGCATTTTCGCCCGCAGCAGCACGCCGCTCAAACGGGGCCTGATGGTGGCCAATGGCGTGGGCGTGATCGACAGCGATTACTGTGGGCCGGAAGACGAAGTCAAGATTGAAGTGCTGAACTTCACGGCGTCCGCCGTCCGGCTCGAGCCCGGCGATCGGATCGCGCAAGGGCTGTTCCTGCCCGTCCTGCGCGCGCGCTGGGTCGAGGCCGAGGCGTTGCGCGGCACGTCCCGCGGCGGCTTCGGCGCCACGGGGTGAGATGCCGCCGGGGAGGGTCACGAGTGTCACCTGCCGAGGCCACTCGTGCAAGAAACAAGATCTGACCCCCGCGTTGCGCCGCGTTGCAGACGGGCTTCGGCTGGGCCGAAGGGTTGCATTACGAGGGGCGGACGCGTGCAATCGACGCGCGAGGAGGCATCTGATGACGAGATTCGTTTATGGCGCCGGCGCCGCTGTGGCGGTCGCGGTGGCGCTGGCCGCGACGCCCTTGACGGCGCAGACCAAGCAGGACCTGCCGGAGCATTTCACTGCGTTTGCCGTGAACATCAGCAGTGCGGCGCCGCGTGCCGCCGCGACGACGGTCGACATCGTCATCAACCGCTGGTCGCCGGATGCCACGCGGGACGAGCTGCTGTCGATCTTCAAGCAAAAGGGGCAGGACGCCCTGCTGACGGCGCTGCAGAAGCAACCGGTCGTCGGCTATATCAACACGCCGGGGACGCTGCGCTACGACCTGCACTACGCACGTCAGGTCGCCCAGCCCGACGGCGGCCGCAAAGTGGTGCTCGCGACGGACCGGCCCATCAGCTATTGGGAAGTGACGAACGCCGCGCGCACGCTGAATTATCCGTTCACGCTGATCCAGCTCCAGCTCGACAAGGACGATCACGGTGTCGGCAAGCTGTCGATCGCGACGCGGCTCGTATCCGCCGACGACGGCGTCATCGAGCTGGAGGACTTTGCCGACCAGCCCGTCCGTCTGAACGACGTGCGCAAGGCAGGCTAAGCGGCCACGGCGCACGCGGACGGCCAGGGACCGCGCGGACGGCCAGCCCGTGCGGTCTCAGCGGTTCGCGAGGCTCCGGATCAGCGTGAGCAGCATGTCGATGGCGACGACGTTGTGGCCCCCCTGCGGGACGATGATGTCGGCGTAGCGCTTGCTCGGCTCGACGAATTCCAGGTGCATGGGCTTCACGGTCCCGAGGTACTGATCGATCACCGACTGGACCGTGCGGCCGCGTTCGGCGATGTCGCGCTGCAGGCGGCGGATGAAGCGGGTGTCGTCGTCGGTGTCGACGAAGACCTTGACGTCCATCAGGGCGCGCAGCGCGGGGTCCGTGAAGATCAGGATGCCCTCGACGATGAGGGCGGTGCGCGGTGCGAGCGTTTCGGTCCCGGGTTGACGCGCGTGCCGCGCGAAATCGTACAGCGGCGCCTCGACGGCGTGCCCGTCGCGCAGCGCGTGCACGTGGCGCACGAGCAGGTCGGTTTCGAGCGAGTCGGGGTGATCGTAGTTCAGCGCCGCGCGCTCGTCGAGGCGCAGGTCGTGGCGATCGCGGTAGTAGCGATCGTGCTCGAGCACCGTGACCTGCGCGTCGCCGAGGCTCTCGACGATGCGCCGTACGACGGTGGTCTTGCCGGAGCCGGACCCGCCGGCGACGCCGACGACGAGGGGAAGCACCCCGACATTTTAAATGCCGGAGCGCCTCCGCGCGCGTGTCGGGAATACCTCGCGTCCGGCCTCACGCCGCCAGTCCGAGCGCATGCGCCCGTCCTCTGGCCTGGGCGCGGCCCCAGAAGCTGCCCACAACCGTCACGACCCAGGCGACCACGATGCCGATGAACGTGAGCCACGCCGCCGCGCTCATCCCGCCCGTCGCCGCCGCCGCCGGGTTGCCCTGCACGACCGCCTGTGCGGCGGCCGGATAGGCGGCCGCGACGCTGACGAGCGCCGTGGCGCCCGCCATGGCGAGCACCAGCGCAAAGGTCCAGATCAGTGTCGCTTCGAGCCAGGCCACCGCGCCGTCGACGACCATCGCGAGCCGTGTGCCGAATGCGCCGCCGAAGAACAGCGCGATGAGGCCGGTGACGTAGAGCCACGCGCCGGTCGCGGTGCCCAGTCCTGCGGTTCCGACGCTCACGTTCGGGCGCAGGCCCGACAGGCCGATTCCGGCCCCGAGCGCGGCCAGCGTGATCCAGATCCCGAGCGCAATCAGGAACCCGCCCCAGACGCCGCTCCACGACACACGCGCCAATGCCGGGGCCAGTTCGACGCGCGTCACCGACGGGGTACGCCGCTCGACGAATCGCCGTTCACGCGCGGCCGCATCCAACGGGACCGCGCCTTCGTCGTGTATTGCCATGTTCGTCCTCCTTTATGACGTTCACGCCGCCTGCGGCCTGGCCGGGCACGAGCGTGCGCGGCCTCTTGTCAGCCAAGCGGACCAGGTGGCGGTTTCGTTTTCAGGAGCACGTCGCCGGGCCGCGGGGGGCAACAGACGGCGATGATCAAGGACTGCATCTTGTGTGCCGGGGGTACGCCTCAGCTGCAGCCCAATCGGCCAATCTGCAATCCCACTCACCAATCTGCAATCCCACTCGTCAATCTGCAATCCCACTCGCCAATCTGCAATGGGATTTCGATCGGCAATCGGCCCTCGGCCATCGCCAATGCTAGAATTCACCCTATGGCTCGCTATGTCCTTCGCGTGAACGATCGCGACCATGAGGTCGAGGCCGAGCCTGGCGACAGCCTCCTCTCCGTCCTCCGCTACGAACTGAACCTCACCGGCAGCAAGTTCGGTTGCGGCGAGGGCTTCTGCGGCGCCTGCACCGTGCTCGTCGACGGGATGACGACGCGCTCGTGCGTCGCGCGCGTCGGCGCGGTGGCCGGCAAGCCGATCACGACGATCGAATCGCTGGCCACCGGCGACACGCTCCATCCGGTTCAGCAGGCGTTTCTCGATGCCGAAGCGTTCCAGTGCGGCTACTGCACCTCCGGCATGATCATGGCGGCCGTCGGGCTGCTCCGCACGAACCTGGCTCCTTCCGCTCAGGACATCGCGCGCGTGATGGATCGCAACGTCTGCCGCTGCGGCACCTTCCCGCGGATCGTCGACGCCGTGCAGCGCGCCGCCGAGCGGATGCGATCGAGCACGACGTCGGGCGGATCGCCCATGACCGGAGAATCGCGATGACGCTGCCGCGTGCGGAACCGGAACGCTACGAGTTTGCGGAAACGCCGCGCTACCACTTCGACTTCGAGCGCCGCGGCTTCCTCAAGCTGCTCGGGGGCGGGCTGCTCGTGCTCGTCACGATGCCCGACGTGCTGGCGCAGGAATCGGGCCGCGGCCGCGGCGGCGCGCACGCCGAGCCGGTGAACCTCGCCGCGTGGCTGCACATCGACGAGAGCGGCCGGGTGACGGGCAGCACCGGGAAGGTCGAGATCGGCCAGAACGCGCGGACCGCACTCGCCGAGCAGGTCGCCGACGAACTGCGTGTCCCGATGAGCGCGATCACGCTCGTCATGGGGGACACGGACCGGACGCCGTACGACGCGGGCACGTTCGGATCGCGCACGACGCCGACGATGGGGCCGATTTTCGCGAAGGCGGCAGCCACGGCGCGCGAGATGCTGATCGCGCAGGCCGCGACGGCGTGGCACGTCGAGGCTGCGACGCTGACCGCGCACGATGGGCGCGTGACCGGTCCGGGCGGCCGGTCGCTCTCGTACGGCGAGATCACGAAGGGGCAGCCGCTGACTGGGACGATCGAAGCGGACGCGCCGCAGCAGCCGCGGACCGCCTGGCAGGTGCGCGGCACGTCGCCGAAGAAGGTGAACGCCCGCGACTTCGTCGTCGGGGCGCACCAGTACCCGTCCGATGTCGTGCGTCCCGGCATGCTGTTCGGCCGGATTGTCCGGCCGGAGGCGTACGGCGCGACGCTCGCCTCAATCGACGCGAGCCGCGCGACCGCCATGCCCGGCGTGAAGCTGGTGCGCGACGGCGACTTCGTCGGCGTGGTCGCGCCGACCGATCGCGAGGCAAAGCGCGCCGCGGCGGCGGTGCAGGCGACGTGGACCGTACCGTCCGGCCAGCCGTCGTCGTCGACCATTTACGACTATCTGAAGAAGCATCCCGATACGGAAGGGCGCGGCGGCCGGCCGTCGGTTCGCGGCGACGTGTCGAGCGTCCGCGGCGCGCGCGCGTTCGAGGCGACGTATCTGATCCCGTACATCGCGCACGTCCCGATGGAGCCGCGCGCGGCCGTGGCCGAGTGGAAAGACGGGAACCTGACGGTCTGGACCGGCACGCAGCGCCCCTTCGGCGTGCGCACCGAGCTGGCCGGCGCCTTCCATCTGCCCGACGAACGCGTCCACGTCCTGATGCCCGACATGGGCGCCGCGTACGGCGGCAAGCACACCGGCGAGTGCGCCATCGAAGCCGCGCGGCTCGCGAAGGCAGCCGGACAGCCGGTGAAGGTCGTGTGGACGCGCGCCGAGGAGTTCATGTGGGCGTACTTCCGCCCAGCCGGCGTGATCGACATCCGCAGCCGCGTGGACGCCGCCGGGCGGATCGTCGCCTGGGAGTACGACAACTGGAACTCGGGGGGCTCCGGCATCGAGACGCCGTACGACATCCCGAATACCCGGATCGAGTTCCATCCGTGCGACTCGCCGCTGCGCCAGGGCTCGTATCGCGGCCTGGCCGCGACGGCGAATCACTACGCGCGCGAGATGCACATGGACGCGATGGCCCGCGCGCTCGGCGTGGACGCCGTCGAGTTCCGGCTGCGGCACCTGAGCGACCCGCGCGTCGAGGCGGTGCTGAAGGCGGCCGCTCAGAAGATCGGCTGGCCCAAGCCGTCGGCCGCCGGCCGCGCGCTCGGGATCGCCTGCGGCACGGAAAAAGGCGGATACGTCGCGAGCGCCGCGGAGCTGTCGAAAGCGGGTGCCGGCTTCAAGGTCGAGCGGATGGTCAACGTCTTCGAGTGCGGCGCGATCGTGGATCCCGACGGCCTGAAGAACCAGGTCGAGGGGGCGATGATTCAGGGGCTCGGCGGCGCGCTGTTCGAAGCGATGCAGTTCGAGAACGGCCGGCTCCTGAACGGCACGATGGAGCAGTACCGCGTGCCGCGCTTCAAGGACATCCCCGCCATCGACATCGTGCTGATCGACCGCCGCGACTTGCCATCGGCCGGCGCGGGGGAGACGCCGCTCGTGTGTACGGCCCCGGCGATCGGCACCGCGGCCCGTGCGTTCGGTGTCGTGGAGACGCGCCTGCCGGTCACGCTGCGGGCGTAACCAATCCCCAATCTTCAATCGCCAATCGTCAATCTATCGCCAATCGCCAATCGCCGATCAATCGCCAATCTTCAATCCGTCAATCGGCGATCGCCAATCGACACTGGCAATCGGCAGCCGGCAATCAAGATTCGGCAATGGGCTGCCTCCACATCGCGGGCAGCAGCTTCACCAGCCCGGCCCCGCTGACGACGAACACGACGATCCACACGATCGCCTGTGTCTTGTACCCGTACAGCAGGCTGCCGGAGCCGAAGAGCGCGGCGTAGACGAACGCGACGCCGCACACCCAGGCGATCAACGCCTGCGCCATGCTGTCGGGGGACGGGCCGACCTGCGCGATCGCGCGAATCGGCGCCCACCCGCGGCCAGCGGGGCGCACGAGCCGGTAGAACCGCACGAGCGTCTCCTGATCGGCGGGGGCCGTCATCAGCGTGACCGCGACCCACACGATCGTGGTGACCGCCACCGGGACGACCAGCGTGAGCGTGGCCGGCAGGTTGTAGCCGTAATTCTGGGCGACGAACAGCACCATCGCGATCAGGAACGAGGACACCATCGCGGCGATCTCGCTCCACGCGTTGATCCGCCACCAGAACCAGCGCAGCAGGTACAACAGCCCGGTGCCCGCGCCGACCGAGAGCAGCAGGCTGAAGCTCTGGCTTGCGGTCTGCAGCACGAACGTGAACAGCGCGGCCAGCACCATCAGGACCGCCGTCACGAGCCGGCCGACCATCACGTAGTGCCGTTCGGGCGCGTCCTGATGGATGAAGCGCCGGTAGCCGTCGTGCACGAGGTACGACGTCCCCCAGTTCAGGTGCGTCGAGATCGTCGAGACGTAGGCCGCGAGCAGCCCGGCGACCATCAGGCCCATCCAGCCGACGGGCAGGAATGTCAGCATCGCCGGATACGCCATGTCGTGTCCGATCAGCCGCGGGTCGACGTAGGGGAACGCCCGCGAGATGTCGGAGAGCTGCGGAAACACGAGCATGGAGGCGAGGGCGACGATGATCCACGGCCACGGCCGCAGCGCGTAATGCGCGACGTTGAAGAACAGCGTGCCTCCCACCGCATCGCGCTCCGTGCGCGCCGCCAGCATCCGCTGCGCGATGTAGCTGCCGCCGCCCGGCTCGGATCCGGGATACCACACCGACCACCACTGCACCGTGAGGGGGATGATCAGCACGGTCAGCGTCAGGCTCCAGTTGCTGAAGTCGGGCACCAGCCGCAGCGTCGATGTCGGGATACGCGTGAACAGGCCGTGCAGTCCGCCGACGGCGGGCTGCTTGACCGCGAAATAGGCGGCGGCAAACGATCCGGTCATCGCGATGCCGAACTGGATGAAGTCGGTGACGAGCACGCCCCAGAGGCCGGAGGTCGCCGCGAACGCGACGTTGATCACGGCGCAGATCCAGAGGGTCTCGGCCATGGGCCAGCCGAGGATGACGTTGGCGATCTTCACGGCCGCGAGGTTCACCGACGCCATGATGACGATGTTGAAGAAGAGCCCGAGGTACACGGCCCTGAACGCCCGCACCCACGCCGCCGGCCGGCCCGCGTAGCGCAGCTCGTAGAACTCGAGATCGGTGAGCACCCCCGATCGGCGCCACAGCCGGGCGTAGAAGAAGACCGTCATCATCCCCGTCAGCAGGAACGACCACCAGGCCCAGTTCGCGGCCACGCCGTCGACACGCACGAAATTCGTGACGAGGTTCGGCGTATCCGTGCTGAAAGTCGTTGCGACCATCGAGACGCCAATCAGCCACCACGGCGCCGCGCGTCCCGAGGCGAAGAATTCGGCCGCGCTCGACCCCGCCCGCCGCGCCAGCAGGATGGCGGGCAGGAACGAGATGAAAATGGAGACGGCGACGATGACCCAATCGAAGGACGTCAGGTGCATGCGGCAGGCATGGTGCCACAGAAGAGCCGGGAAAAATACCCTGGATGTTGCGCCCGCCCTCCGCGCGAGGGTTGTACAATCCGAGACGGCGCCACGGAGATCTCGTGTTCGAGTCGCTGTTTCAGTTTCTGTTCGAATACCGCCCCGTGGTCTTCCAGCAGGGGGCGTTTGCCTTCCGCCCCCCGGCAGGCGTGTGGGTCGCCGTCATCCTGGGCGTCGCCGCCCTCATCGGTGCCGTGGCGAGCTACCGGCTGCTGCGGACGAAGGCGGCGCTCCGCGACCGCCTGATCCTCTCCGGCTTTCGCGTCGCGGTGCTCGCCGTCGTCCTCGTCTGCCTGTTCCGGCCGGTGCTGGTCGTCAAGGCGGCCGTCCCGCAACAGAACGTGCTCGGCATTCTGGTCGACGATTCCCGCAGCATGCAGACGCCGGACTGGCGCGGGCAGCCGCGCGGCGATTTCATCCGCCAGACCTTCGGCTCGAAGGGGAGTTCCCTGATGAACGCCCTCTCGGACCATTTCGTCGTCCGTCTGTTCCGGTTCTCGTCGTCGGCCTCACGGATCGACTCGGCGTCCGGCCTGGCGTTCGACGGCCCGCAGACGCGCCTGGCGGGGGCCATCGACGGCGCGCGCCAGGAACTCGCCGGGCTGCCGCTGGCCGGCCTGGTCCTCGTGACCGACGGGGCGGACACGACCGAAGCGTCGGTGGCCGACGCGCTGCTCGGGCCGAAAGCGCAGGCGGTGCCCGTGTTCACCGTCGGCGTCGGGCAGGAGGCGCTCGCGCACGACATCCAGATCGGCCGCGTCTCGACCCCCCGGACGGTGTTGAAGGGGACGTCGCTGCTCGCCGATGCGATCGTCACGCAGAACGGCTACGCGGGAAAGACCGTGTCGCTCGACATCGAAGACGAGGGGCGCATCGTCGGGACGGAGCCGGTCACGCTGCCGGCCGATGGGCAGCCGGCGTCGGTGCGCGTGCGCTTCACGGCCAAAGATGCCGGTCCCCGCGTCTTTACCGTACGGATCGCGCCGCAGCCGGGCGAGACCCTGACGAAGAACAACCAGCGGGAGGCGCTCATCGACGTGCGCGATCGGCGCGAGCGGATCCTGTACTTCGAAGGGGAGCCGCGGTTCGAGCTGAAGTTCATCCGGCGCGCGGTCGCCGACGACCCGAACCTCCAGATCGTGACGCTGAACCGGACCGCCGACCACAAGTACTATCGGCTGGGGATCGACAGCCCGGACGAACTGGCGAGCGGGTTCCCGAAGACGCGCGAGGAGCTGTTCCAGTATCGCGGTCTGATCCTGGGGAGCGTGGAGGCGAGCGCGTTCACCGGCGATCAGCTGCGCATGATTGCCGACTTCGTCGACGTGCGTGGCGGCGGCCTGCTGATGCTGGGCGGCGCGCACGCGTTCGCCGAAGGGGGGTACGCGGGCACGCCCGTGGCCGACGTGCTCCCGGTCGTCCTCGGCCGCGCCGCCAGGCGCGGCGGCGAGCCGATCGCGACGCGGGTGAAGGTGCACCCGACGCGCGCCGGCGAGGGGCTCGCGGTGACGCGTCTCGGCGACACGGACCAGGCCTCGTCCGATCGGTGGAAGGGGATGACGGAGCTGACGACCGTCAACGCGATCGATTCGGTGAAGCCGGGCGCGACGGTGCTGCTGGCCGGCACCGACGATCGCGAACGCGAGCATCCGGTGCTTGCGTATCAGCGGTACGGACGCGGTAAGGCGGTGGCCTTCACGGTGCAGGACTCCTGGCTCTGGCAGATGCAGGCTGGCGTGCCAGCCACGGACACGACGTACGAAGACTACTGGCGTCAACTGCTGCGATGGGTCGTCGACGGAGTGCCCGACACCGTCGAACCGCGGCCACTGACCGATCGGGTCGAACCGGGCGAGGCCGTGTCGCTCACGACCGACGTCGTCGACAAGCGTTTCCTGGAGCTGAACGATGCGCAGGTCGTCGCGCACGTCACGGCGCCATCGGGGAAGCGGTTCGACGTGCCGCTGACGTGGACGGGGGCGCGCGCCGGCCAGTATCGCGGGACGTTCACCGCGGCGGAGGCCGGCTGGTACGCCGCGCGCGTCGACGCGACCCAGAACGGCACGCCCGTGGGTACGAGCACGACGCACGTCCGCGCCGCCGCAGACGTGGCGGAGTATTTCGACGCCGGGCTGCACGCGTCGCTGCTGCGCCGGATCGCGCAGGAGACGGGCGGCCGGTACTACACGCCGGAGACGGTCTCGGCGCTGCCGGAAGATCTGAAGTACACCGGCCGCGGCGTCACGACGGTCGAGGCGCGTGACCTCTGGCACATGCCGATCGTGCTCGTGCTGATTCTGGGGCTGATGTGCGGCGAGTGGGGATACCGCCGCCACCGCGGCCTGGCATAGTGGTAGGGCGGGTCTTCAGACCCGCCGAGGGTGTAGGGCGGGTCTTCAGACCCGCCAGCGTTTAATGCGTCATCGCGCTCGCGTCACCGGACTCGTGCTGACGGCTGCCCTCGCGGCAGCGCGGCCGGCCCTTGCCCAGACGCCACACCTGTTGATCGTGGTGGGCCTCTCGGGCGATCCGGAACACGGCGCGCTGTTTTCGAAATGGGGAGACACGCTGGCGGACGTGGCGGTGCAGCAGCTCGGCGTCCCGAAGGCGGACGTGATCTACCTGGCCGACGACCCGGCGCAGGATGCGCATGCCACGGGCCGGTCGACTCGCGCGGAGGTGGAGAAGGCGTTTGCGGCCCTGGCGACCGCGGGAGAGGACGATACCGTCATGGTCGTCCTGTTCGGCTTCGGCACGTTCGACGGCAGTGTGGCGAAGTTCAACCTCCGCGGGCCCGACATGACGCCGCAGGACTTCGCGGCGCTGCTCGGCAAGCTGCCATCGAAGCGTGTCGTGTTCGTCGACACGACGAGTGCCAGCGGGCCGTTCGTCGAAGTCCTGTCGGGTCCTGGCCGGACGATCGTGACGGCGACCCGCAACGGCGCCGAGCACTTCGCGACGCTGTTCGGCGGCTTTTTCGTCGATGCCTTCAAGAGCGACGCGGCCGACACCGATCACAGCGGGCGCGTGTCGGTGCTCGAGGCGTACGTGTACGCGAAGCGCGAGGTCGCCAATGCGTACCAGCGCGAGGGGCTGATGCAGACCGAGCATCCGCTGCTCGACGACAACGGCGATCGGGAGGGGAGCGCCGATCCTGGTCCGCAGGCGAAGGACGGCCGCGTGGCGGCGATCCTGTCGCTCGGCGAGCCGGCGCATGCCGCTCCGGCGGCGAACGCCAGCCCGCAACTGCGCGCGCTCTACGTCGAACGCGACGGCCTCGAGCGAAGGGTCGAATCGCTGAAGCTGCTCAAGGGCAGCATGGATCAGGCGCGCTACGCGAGCGAACTGGAGAAGCTGCTGACGGATCTCGCCGTCACGAGTAAGAAGATCAGGGATCTCGGCGGATCGTAACGCAGGCGTTAGGCGTTAGGCGTTGGGCTTTAGGCTTTGGGCTTTGGGCTTTGGGAGGAACACGTGGACGCACTGGCCACCGATACGATTGACCTCGAGTCGCCCGACGATGTGGCGCTCGCGGAGCGGATGAAGAGCGGACGCGAGCAGATCCTGGTCGAGCTGCGAAAGATGATCGTCGGCCAGGACGACGTGGTGGGCGAAGTGCTGCTGACGTTGTTCGTCGGCGGCAACAGCCTGATTGTCGGGGTCCCCGGGCTCGCCAAGACGCTGCTGATCCACACGCTCGCCCGCGTGCTCGCGTTGAAGTTCTCGCGGATTCAGTTCACGCCCGACCTGATGCCGTCCGACATCACGGGAACCGACCTGATCCAGGAGGACGCCGCGAGCGGACGCCGGCAGATGGTGTTCGCGCCCGGGCCGATCTTCGCCAACATCGTGCTGGCGGACGAAATCAATCGGACCCCTCCCAAGACGCAGTCGGCGCTGCTCGAGGCGATGCAGGAGCACCGCGTGACGATTCAAGGGCGCACGTATCAGCTCGAAGAGCCGTTCTACGTGTTTGCCACGCAGAACCCGATCGAGCTGGAAGGCACGTATCCGCTGCCCGAAGCGCAGCTCGATCGTTTCATGTTCCACACCGTCATCGACCATCCGCCGGTCGATGAGGAGCTCGAGGTGGTCCGCGCGACGACCGCGCTGCGGGATCCGGAGTTCCAGCGGCCGGTGAGCGGCGCGGATCTCGTCGCGTTCCAGCGTCTCGTCCGCAGGGTGCCCGCCGCCGAGCCGGTGATCCGGTACGCCCTCGATGTCGTCCGTGCCAGCCGGCCGAAGTCGCCGACGGCGCCCGACGCGATCAGGAAATGGGCCGCGTTCGGCGCGAGCGTTCGCGCCGCGCAATACCTCGTCCTGGGCGGCAAGGCGCGCGCGCTCACGAGCGGACGCTATCACGTCAGCTTCGACGACATCCGCGCGCTGGCGCATCCCGTGCTGCGCCATCGCATCCTGACGAATTTCCTCGCGCAGTCCGAAGGGGTGACGAGCGATCGTCTCGTCGACACGCTGCTCGAATCGGTCGCGGCGCCGCGATCGGGCATGTGATCCGCGCCAGAGAGGAGTCCGGTTCATGGCCACAGTGAATGCCGGCGCGCGGTTCGTCGATCCCGCGGTCCTGGCCCGCGTGCGAAATCTGGAACTGGTCTCGCGCTCGGTCGTCGACGGGTTCATCAACGGCCTGCATCGATCGCCGTATTTCGGCGCGTCGGTCGATTTTGCCGAGCACCGCGGCTACGTGCCGGGGGACGACATCCGCCGGGTGGACTGGCGCCTGTACGCCCGGACCGATCGCTACTACGTCAAGGAGTACGAGGCGGATTCGAACGCGAATTTCGCGGTGCTGCTCGACATGTCGAAATCGATGCAGTTCGCCAGCGGGGAGGTGCGCAAGTTCGACTACGCGCGGATGCTGGCGGGCTGTCTGACGTACCTCGTGCACCGGCAGCGCGACCGGGTCGGCCTCGCCGCCTTCGACGAGGCGATCGTCGAGCACGTGCCGCCGTCGGCCAAGCACATGGACGTCGTTTTGCACGCCCTCGACCGGCTGGAGCCCACGCGCGCCGGCCGCCTGGGCCCCCCCCTGCACGCGCTGGCCGAACACTTCAGCCGGCGCGGCGTGCTGGTGCTCATCTCGGACCTCTACGAAGATCCGGACGCGGTCGTCGAGGCGGTGGGTCCGCTGCGCTTTCGCGGCCACGACCTCATCGTGTTCCACGTCCTCGACCACGCGGAGCTCGACTTCGGGTTCGAGGCGGCGACGAGTTTCGAGGATCTCGAGAGCGGCGAACAGATCCCCGTCGTGCCGGAAGCGTTCGCCGAGCAGTATCGCGCGTTGATCCGCGAGCACGTGCACGCCCTGACCGAACGCTTTTCGGAGATTCGGGTGGACTACACCCTGCTGAACACGTCGCAGCCGCTCGACTACGCGCTGTTCAGCTATCTCTCCGCGCGGGAGCGCTTGTCGAGAGTTCGATGAAATGACTTTTGCCGCGCCTTTGCTGCTCGCGGCGCTGGCGGCGCTGGCGGTTCCGGTGATCGTTCACCTGATCCAGCGCGAGCGGAAGCGTGTGGTCGAGTTCCCCTCGCTGATGTTCCTGCGCCGGATCCCGTATCAATCGGTCCGTCGCCGGCACATCCGTCATTGGGCGCTGCTGCTCCTGCGGCTCGCCGCCCTGGCGCTCATCGTCGCGGCGTTCGCGCGGCCGTTCGTCCGGCGCGCCGCGCCGCCGCCCGGCGCGACGGGAGCGCGCGAGGCGGTGATTCTCATCGATCGCTCCTACAGCATGGAGTCCGGCGATCGCTGGCAGCGCGCCAGGGACGCGGCGCGCGCGGCCGTCAACCGCCTCGGCTCCGGCGACCGCGCCTCGATCGTGCTGTTCGACACGGGCGCCGAGGTGGCGCTCCGGTCGACCGCCGATCGCGCGCAGTTGCTGGCCGCGATCGACGCCGCGCGCACGGGACCCGGCGCCACGCGGTACGCCCCGGCCCTGAAGCTCGCCGGCAGTCTGCTGGCCGAATCCCGCCTCCCGCGGCGCGAGGCGATCCTGATCAGCGATTTTCAGAAAACGGGCTGGTCCGCGAGCGACGGCGTGCGGCTGCCCGGCGGCTCGGCGTTCACGCCGGTCGACGTGGCCGGCAGAGAGCCGGCGAACCTGGCGGTCACGCCCGTCGCGCTGCAGCGCGCGCGATTTGCCAGCCAGGAGCGCGTCACCGTGTCCGCCGGCGTGATCAATCACGGCGGCACGAATGCGACTGGCGTACCCCTGACGCTCGAGGTCGACGGCAAGCCTGTCGACACCACCCGCCTCGACGTCGCCGCGCACGGCTCCGCCAGCACGACCTTTGCGCCGTTCACGGTGACCGGCCGCAACGTGCGCGCGGCCGTGCGGATCCCCGACGATGCGCTGAGGCGCGACAACGTCTACGATTTCGTCGTCTCGCCGGCCGATCCGGTCAAGGTGACGGTGCTCGATCGCCCCGACGGAGACGAGAGCCTCTATCTCGCGCGCGCGCTGGGCATCGGCGACGCGCCGCGGCTGGACGTCACCGTTCGCTCCGCCGACGCGAGCGGGTTGGAGGCGGCCGCCGTCGTCGTCGCCGACGATCTCGACGTCACGCCGGCACTCGCCGAGCGGCTCGCCCGCTTCGTCGCGGCCGGCGGCGGGCTGTTGGTCGTCGCGGGCCCGCGCCTGTCGTGGCCGCAGAAGGGGCCCGACCTCCTGCCGGGAATGCCAGCCGAGAGCGTCGATCGCTCGATGGATCTGGCGGCGCGACTGGGGGCGCTCGACTACGGTCATCCCATTTTCGATGTGTTCCGCGCGCCCCGCAGCGGCGACTTTTCGACGGCGCAGTTCTACGGCTACCGTGCGCTGAGCGGCACGCCGTCGCACGTCCTCGCCCGCTTCGACAACGGCGCGCCGGCGCTGGTCGAGCGGACGGGGTTCGCCGGCCGCGTGCTGCTGTGGACTTCGTCGATCGATCTGGCGTGGAACGATCTGGCGCTCAAGCCGGTGTTCCTGCCGTTCGTGCACACGATCGTCGGCTATCTCGCGGATTACCGGGCGCCGTCGCCGTCGCTCACCGTCGGTCAGGTGTACGTCGTGCCGCGGCAGGTCGGGATGCGGCGGGGCGCACCGCCGCAGCGGATCGCGGTGGCGCCGTCGGGACGCCGCGTCGCGCTCGGCGGCGAGGACGAGGACGTCCTGGAGATGGCCGAGCAGGGCTTCTACGAGATTCGTCCTCCCACGGCGGCCGCCGGGGCGGCCGGAGCGGTGACGGTGGCGGCCAACGTCGACCTGCGCGAGTCCAATCCTGAGCGGATCGATCCGAAGGAGCTGGCGACCGCCGTCGCGGGATACCCGGGCGACGCGGCATCGAGCTTCACGGCGCGGCCGCTCACGCCAGACGAGCAGGCGGCGGCGCAGCGCATCTGGTGGTATCTGCTGCTGGCCGGCCTCGCGCTGCTCGGGCTCGAAACCGTGCTCTCGAACCGTCTGTCCGCGGGTAAGATCTGATTAGGATTGGCGCCAAGGGCGCGCCCCGCCGGAGCGGAGCGGGGGTCATGGGGCCCCGCGAGCGACGGCGACCGGGGTCCCCGGCGCGCGTTCTCTGCGCGCTGGGGTGGAGGTGGGGGGTCCGGCGGGGCGAAGCCCCCCGGTTTCCAATAGAGGTAGCCATGCTGAGCGATTCACGGCACCCGGCGTCGCGCGCGGACCTCGTCGCGATCATCGGCGACGTGCGCCGGCGATGGCGCCTGAAGCTGGCCTTGCGCGGAATCGCCCTGGCCGCCGGTCTGGCGGTGGCGACGTTGCTGGTCGCCTCGTACATCCTGCAGGCGCTCCGGTTCACCCCTGCCTCGATCCTGACGTTCCGGATTCTGATCGGGATCGTGTTTGCCGCGGTTGCCTACGTCTGCCTGGCGCGGCCGTTCCTGCGGCGCGTCACCGACGAACAGGTCGCGCTGTACCTCGAAGAGCACGAACCGTCGCTCGAGGCGGCGATTGTCAGCGCGATCGAGGCGGAGCGGCAGGAGCAGGCGCGCGATCGGTCGCCGGCGCTCGTCGCGAAACTCGTCGACGGCGCGGTGGAGAAGTGCCGCGCGATCGAGCACGGCCACGGAATCGAGCGGCAGCCCGTGCGGCGCTATTCGGGCGCGCTCGCGGCGGTGCTGCTCGGCGCGCTCGCCCTGTTCGTGCTCGGCCCCGCGTACCTGCGCAGCGGCCTGTCGGCGCTGCTGATCGTGTCGCGCAGCGTCGAGGCGGCCGTGCCGTATCGCATCGAGGTGAAGCCGGGGCAGGCGACGGTGCCGCGCGGCGCCGACCAGACCGTCTCGGCGACCCTCGTGGGTTTCGATGCCGACGGCGCGTCGTTGATGGTCCGGAAGTCGCCCGGGGCCCCCTTCGATCGCCTGCCGCTCGTGCGCGGCGACGGCAATCGCTACGACGGCATGCTCTTCAAGATTGCCGCGCCGATCGACTATTTCGTCGAGGCGGCCGGCGTGCGGTCTCCCGTCTACACGCTGCACGTCGCCGACATGCCGTACGTGCAGCGGCTCGAGCTGGAGTATCACTTTCCCGCGTACACCGGTCTGGCGCCGCGGCGGGTCGAGGATGGGGGGGACATCGCCGTCCTGCGCGGCACCGAGATCCGCGTCCGCGCCGTCCCGACGATGGCCGCCTCCGGCGGCGACGTGGTGATCGACGACAAGACCCGCGCGCCGCTGACCGTCGAGGCCGACGGGTCGTTGACGGGCCGCTTCACGGCCGACCACGACGGCTTCTACCGCATCGAGTTCGACGCGCCGCACGGCCCGCACGTGAGCGGGTCGCCGCAGTACACGATCGACGCGCTCGACGACCAGCCTCCGACGGTGACGTTCTCGAAGCCGGGACGCGACACCTCGGCGTCCCCCATCGAAGAAGTGTTCGTCGAGGCGAAGGCGCAGGACGATTACGGGATCGGCCGCATGGATCTCGTCTATTCGGTCAACGGCGGCGCCGCCCGGACCATCGCCCTGTTCAAGGGAACGAAGCGGATGCCCGAGATCTCGGCGGGGCACACGTTCTACCTCGAGGAATTCGACGTCAAGCCTGGCGACTTCGTCTCGTACTACGCGCGCGCGACCGACAACGGCACGGTGAACGGCCCGCGCGCCGCGACGAGCGACATGTACTTCGTCCGCGTGCGGCCGCTCGACAAGGACTTCCGCCAGGCCCAGTCCCAGGGGGGCGGCGGGGGCGGCGGCGCGCAGGTCGGGCAGCTCTCCGAGCAGGAGCGCCGGATCATCTCGGCGACGTTCAACGTCCAGCGCGACCGCTCGACCACCGCGCCCGACAAGCTGCGGGAAGCGACGACGGTAATCGCGCTGTCGCAGGCGAAGCTGCGCGAGCAGGTCGACGAGATCGCGATGAAGATGACGCAGCGCCTCGGCGGGACCGACGGCAGCTTCAAGGAGATCGCGGATCTGCTGCCGAAGGCGGTGAAGGAGATGAAGGCGGCCGAGGGCAGGCTGCAGGCGCGCGATACGGCGGCGGCGCTGTCGCCGGAGCAGAAAGCGCTCCAGTACCTGCAGCAGGCCGAAGAGAAGTATCAGGTGCAGGTCAGCACGAGCCGCAACGGCGGCGGCGGGGGGAGCAATTCCGGGTCGATGGCGAGCGATCTGGCGGACCTGTTCCAGCTCGAGCTGGATCGCATGTCGAACCAGTACGAGACCGCGGATCGCGCCACGCAGCAGCAGCGCGATCAGAAGATCGACGAGCTCGCCGAGAAGCTGAAGGAGCTGGCGCGGCGGCAGGAGCAGGAAGCGGCGCGGCAGCGCCAGCAGGCGAGGTCCGGGCAGGCCTCCTCCGGCGGCAGTGCGGACCAGCGCGCGCTGGCGCAGCAAGCCGAAGAGGCGGCGCGGCAGCTCGATCGGCTGTCGCGCGACGAGAACCGCCCCGAGCTGGCCGAGTCGGCGCGCCAGTTGCGCGAGGCCGCGGATGCGATGCGCCGGGCCGCCGCGTCGAACGATCCGAACGCCGCCGCCCAGGCGTCCGCCGCGGCGCAGCGGCTGCAGGAGGCGGGGCGTCAGCTCCAGCAGGCGCAGGGGGCGCGCGGCGCGCGCGACATCGCCGACGCCCAGCGCCAGGCCGACGAGATGGCCCGCGAGCAGGCCGGCATCGCCGGCGACGCGCAGAAGCTCGATCCCTCGACGCCCGACGGCCAGCGCAAGGCCCAGGAGCTCGCCGCTCGCAAGGACACGCTCGATTCCCAGGCAGGACAGCTCGAGCAGCAGCTCGATCGCGCGGCGGCATCGCTGCAGAAGAACGAGCGAGACGCGGCGCGCCGGTTGTCCGAAGCGGCCAATGGCATGCGCGACAGCCGCCTTCAGGACAAGATCCGCTATTCGAAGGGCTTCCTGCAGGGTGGCAGCAATGCCGAATACGCCCGCAGCCTCGAGAACGACATCGGCGCCAACATCGACGCGCTGCGGAAGCGCATCGGCGAGGCCGCCTCGGCGCTCGGCAACTCGAAGCCGGACGCGATGGCCCAGACGCTCCAGAAGGCCCGGGAGCTGGCGCGCGGCATGGAGTCGCTCGATCAGCGCATGAAGGAGGCGAGCCAGCAGGCGCAGCAGGGACAACGCGGACAACAGGGACAGGCTGGCCAGCAGGGACGATCCGGCCAGCAGGGACAATCAGGTCAGCAAGGACAGCAGGCCCAACAAGGACAGCAGGGGCAGCAGGGGCAGCAAGGGCAGGGAGGACAGCGCGGCGAGGGGGGGCAGCGCGGCCAGGAGGGAACCGGCAACGCGGGCGTCATGCAGCCGAACGGCGCCGCCGGGGGGCGCTTCTCCCCGGACGACGTTCGGCAGTTCCGCGGCGAAGCGCGGCAGCGCCAGAGCGACGCCGAGAACCTGCGGCGCCTGATGCGCGGCGAGCGGCTCGACACGCACGCGCTCGACGGCGTCATGGAAGGGCTCCGCCGGCTCGACGATCCCAACGCGTATCACGACCCGCAGGCGCTCACGAAGCTGCAGGCGTCCTTGACCGAGCAGATGAAGCGCCTCGAGTTCGAGCTGCGCCGCAAGGCGGACGCGAGCGGGAATCAGACGTTCCTCTCCGGCTCGGACGAAGTGCCCGAACAGTACCGCACACAGGTGGAGCAGTACTACCGCGCGCTCGCCAAGGGCGGCGGGCGGTAAGCTTTGGGCTTTCCGCTTTAGGCTCTAGGGGGCTTTGGGAGTTGGCTTGGTGCGCTCTTTCCCAAAGCCTAAAGCCCAACGCCCAAAGCCTATTTCACGATTACCGTCGCCGTCCCGGGAATCGTCTCCGTCCCGTTCGTCACCTTGTAGGTGAACGTATCGGTGCCCGTGAAGTTGCGCGCGGGCGTGTAGACGAAGCTGCCGTCTTCCTTGACCATCACCTTGCCGTGGGCCGGGGCGGCGTCGAGCGCCACGGTCGCGGCGGTCTTCGTTTCCGCACGCGGATTCGGCGGCGGCTGGAGCCCGGGCGGCGCGACAGTGAACGGCTTGTTGCGATCGACGACGAAGACGCGGCTCTCCGACGTCGGGCCGGCCTGATTTCCGAACCGGCGCGGCTGCGGGATTTCCGGCATGTCCTCTCCGGAGAACCGCGGCAGCATCGCGTCGCGGTCGGCGAGCCCCAGCACGACCGACGCGGTGATCACCGCGTTCTTCATCACATCGTCTGGAACGATGCGCTCGTACGTGTCGAGATCGGTGTGCCAGGTCGTGCTGTTGTATTCGATGGGATCCTGCTGCGCCCCGATGCCGGGCAGACCCGCGACGGCGAACGCGCCGTTGTCGCTGCCGCCTTCGACGCGCGCGCTCGACGGCGCGGCGCCGAAGACGCCCCAGTCCTCGAACGGCGCCAGGTACTGCGCGACGACCGCGGCCGCCTCGGGCGGACCGAACACCGTGGCGCCCCGCACGCGCCCGGTGCCGTCGTCGATGTTCCAGTACGCGTCGAGCTTCGCGTAATCGGGGAGCGGCTTCTCGGCCGAGCCGAAGTGGCGCTTCACGTAGTCGAGCGAGCCGAGCAGCCCCTGCTCCTCGCCGCTCCACAGCGCGACCCGGATCGTCCGGCGCGGCTTCGCTCCGACCGCCTCCAGGATTCGCGCGGCTTCCATCATCACGGCGCTGCCGATCGCGTTGTCGGTCGCGCCGGTGGCGCTCGCCCACGAATCGAGATGGCCACCGAGCATCACGACCTCGTCGGCCTTGTCGGTGCCGGGAATTTCGGCAACCGTCACGTACGACGTCTTGCCGTCGGGGAAGTACTGGTTCTGGACGTTGAACTCGACCGAGACCGGCGTGCCGTCGGCGATGATTCGGAAGATGCGGCCGTAGTCGTCGGTACGCAGGATGACGGCGGGCGACTGGGGCGTCTTGTCGTCGTAGATCTGTCCCGGGCCGTTCTGCGCCACGATGACGCCGGGAATGCGTCCGGGGCCCTGGGCCTGCAGCCGGAGCGCCGGCAGGTTGTCGCGCAGCATCTGCGCGATCTGCTCGTTGACCTGCCGCGCCGAGAGATGGCCCGCCGCCGGCGTCTGCCCGCCGCCTCGCGCGCGCAGGAACCTGGGCCGGTTCGACGCGCCCGGCTCGTAGCGCGCCTTCACCTGATCGTCGGGAATCCGCTTCGCCCGCTCGTTGAACTCGACGGGCACCGCCGGCGGCGCCCCGACCATCACGATCGCCCCCTTCACCATCGGGGCCATCTTGACGAGATAGGCGGTCAACTCCGCCTGGGTCGGCGTTTCCGGCGGAACGAGGCACACCACGTCTCCCTTGACCGTGCCGTTGGTCGATGGCGACCAGGGGACCGCCTCGAATTTCAGGTTCGCCTTCATGGGCGAGGTGATGTAGCCGCTCGCCAGCCCCGGCAGCCAGCCGATGCCGCGCCACGTAAACGGCTCGAGATGGGCGTTCTTCAACCCAAAGCTCGTCATCGTCTTCACCGCCCAGTTCGCGGCGGCGGCCTGGTTGGGCGAGCCGGTCGGGCGCGGGCCGTAGACGTCGGTGAGGTAGTGCTCGATCCACATGATCTTCGAGTGGTCCATCCCCTCGGCGCGGATCTTCTTGTACATGTCCGCGTCGATCTTCTCGGGCGCGATGGCGTGCGGCACCCACACGGTGACCTGACGCGGCGCCTGCTGCTGCGGCTGCTGCGGCATCGCCGAGACCGTGACGACGACACTGAACGCGAAGACCGGTACGAGCAACTTACGGAACATCGGATCGACTCCTGGTCGGACCTGCGGTGAACGCTGGAAAGAGGGCGGAGAGATCATATCGGAAAATGTGATCGCCGGGCCGGTCCCGGCTACAGGCCTCCGCCCACGCGCGGCGACAGCCAGGCGTCCGCCTCCTCGCCGGCCGGGCCCGCCTCGTCTTCGTCGTCCGTGAGGCGCTCGTCCGCGGCCGATGACGACGTGTGGGTCAGGCCTTCTTGGCCCGGCGCAGCCGTGGTGGCCTGGGCCGCCGCGAGCGCGTTCCACGACGGCGGGATCACGCCGAGCAGGTGCTGCACGAAGAAGTCGTACCGCTTGTGCTCGCCGAAGGGGCCGCCGGAGGTGTGGTTCGACCCCGGGATGACGAGCAGGTCGAAGTTCTTGTCGTGCTTGATCAGTTGATTCACGACCTGCAGCGTCGACGAAGGGTCGACGTTCGTGTCCATTTCTCCCATGATCAGCAGCACGTCCCCCTGCAGGCGCCACGCGTTGTCGACGTTGGAGGAGGCGGCGTATTCCGGGCCGATCGGCCATCCCATCCACTGCTCGTTCCACCAGATCTTGTCCATGCGGTTGTCGTGGCAGCCGGAGGCGGACACCGCCACCTTGTAGAACTCCGGATGGAACAGCAGTCCGCCGAGCGAGCTCTGGCCGCCGGCGGACGTTCCGTAGATGCCGACGCGCGTGATGTCGTAGGACGGATACTTTGCGGCGACCGCTTTGTGCCACAGAATCCGATCGGCGAAGCCGGCGTCGCCGAGGTTCTTCCAGGCGACGTCCTGGAACGCCTTCGACCGGTTCGACGTGCCCATGCCGTCGATCTGCACCACGATGAAGCCGAGTTCCGCGATGGACTGCATGCCGTTGTACGGACTGAACGACTTCGGCACGAACGATCCCTGCGGGCCGGCGTAGATGTTCTCGATCACCGGATACTTCTTCGACGGATCGAACGACGTCGGGCGGTAGATGACCCCCCAGATGTCGGTCTTTCCGTCGCGTCCCTTCGCGACGAACACTTCCGGCGGCTTCCACCCGGCGGCCGCCAGCGCCGTCAGGTCCCCCTTTTCGAGCGCCATCACCAGCGACCCATCGTCTGCGCGGTGGAGTTCGGAGACCGGCGCCATGTCCACGCGCGCCCAGGTGTCGACGAAATACTTCATGTCGTCGGAATACTCGACCGTGTGGTTCGCGTCGGCGGGCGTGAGCGGCGTCAGGCCGGTGCCGTCGAAGCCAATCCGGTAATAGTGGACGAAGTAGGGATCCTGGCCCGGGTCCATGCCGCCGGCGCTGAACCAGATCTGCCGTTTGACCTCGTCGACCTTCTGCACGGCACGGACGACCCACGGTCCCTTCGTGATCTGGTTCTTCACCGTTCCGGTGACGCCGTCGTACAGATACAGGTGATTCCAGCCGTCGCGCTCGGACATCCAGATCACTTCCTGGCCGTCGGCGACGTCGTCGCGATATTTCTTCCCGGAATCGCTCTGGCTGCCGTTGGCCGTCCGGTAATTGAAGAACGTCTTCGGCGCTTCCGAGACGACGGCGCGCGCCCGGCCGGTCGTCGCGTCGACTTCGATCACGCGGTAGACCTGATGGCCGCGCTGGTTGTACTCGAAGGTGAACGCGCGGCCGTCCTTCCGCCAGACCAGCCGCGTGAGATCGTACGGGTTGGGGAACAGCGTGTTGTCGACGACGATTTCCTTCTTCGCGGCGACGTCGAAGAGCACCGGCTGGGGCAGGTCGAGCACGTCGCCCGGCTTGGCGTACACGCGCGACGAGTACTTCGGCTGGATCTGATCGGCGGGCGACGACTCCACGTAATGGACCTCGCGCTTGTAGCCGGGACGTACCCGTTCGGCGGCGAGCTTCGACGAATCGGGCGACCAGGCGATCGACGACAGCTCGTACGGATCCCCTTCCGATCCATCGGTGCTGAGGACGTCGCGGCGTGAGTCGCGATCGGTCGCGGTGGTCTGCCCTGGATCCCGTGCCGGCCTGACCGCGACGTTGAAGTTCCAGATGACGGCCTCCCACTTGCCGTCGGGCGAGCGGATTGCGCGCTCGGCCTCCGGCGCGCCGCCGCCGCGCCCGCCGCGTGCGCCGGTACCGCCGCCGCGTCCGCCGCGACCGCGCCCCGCTTCGGCCTCGGCGTCTTCAGCGCCCGTCGTCTTCCGGCAGGCGTAATCAGCCAGGGTGCAGCGCCACGTCGATCCCTCGGCCGCGAACTGGATGGTGCCAGGCACCACGAACTCGAACGAGCCGAACGGCAGGTCGATCGCCGTGTACGACTTGCCGATCGCCTTCGAGAGCGATGCCGCGAGCGTCGCGTGATCGAAGGCCGGCCCCTTCGTGCGCGCCGCGGCATCGACGAGGATGAAGTCGTGTCCCCCCTTGACCGCGCGCCGGTACCAGAAGCGATCCGTGACGCCGATCCAGTGCGCCGTTTCGGGGGCGTCCACGACGAGCCCTTCGTACTGCTTGCGCAGTCCCAACGCCCGTTCGTAATCGGCGGCCGTTCCTTGCGCGGCGGCCGTCAACGGCCCGGCGCCGACCATGATGAGCACTAGCGGCAGGAGCCGGAACATTGCCATTCGTCTCACGGATGACCTCCACGCCCCCTCGATGCGCGGGCAGAAACGTGTGTCTGGTGCCGGTCGGCGCATCAGCGCCGTGCATATCGCGCGATGCGGCCGCCGTCGCCGCTGGCGAAACCCGTCGACGTGCCTGGCGCGATGCTGAGCGTGTCGAAACCGTCGTCGCTCACGTGTCGCCAGGTGCCGCCGTCGTCGTCCGATCGGTCCACGCCGGACGGGCCGGCGGCGAGGGCCGTTGTCCCGCCGGCGTACGCCACCACGGATCGAAAGCCGGACAGCCCGGGAACGAGCCGCCAGGTCGCGCCGCCGTCCGATGTGACGGCCGCATTCTTCAGCGCGGCCGTTTCCTGGCGATAGTCGCCCCCGACCACGATGCCATGCGTCGCATCGCGGAAGGCGATCGAGAAGATCCCCGCGCTCTCGCCGGCGGCCAGCGGCGTGGCGGCAATCGTCCACGTCCGGCCGCCATCCCGCGAATGCAGCACGCGCGCGGTGCTCGCGGCTCCCGTGCCGATCCACACGTCATTCGGAGGCCGCACGGAGACGTTCGTGCCGCTCGCCGCAAACGCGCCCTCGTTGGGAAGCGCCGGCGGCAGCGCCGTGTCGGGCACGCGCGCCCACGTGTCCCCGCCGTCGCGCGTCAGGACGATCACGAAGTGGCCGTCCACCGAATCGCTGGCGGCCACCCCGCGGCGCGCGTCCCAGAACGCCATCGCGTCGAAGAAGGCCTTCGAATCGTCGTTGGTGAATTGCAGCCGCCAGCTCGCGCCGCCGTCGGTGGTCTTGTAAATCCGCGATGCCGGTCCGGGGCCGATGCTGAGCGCGTACGCCACGTCCGCGCTCAGCGCATCGATGTCGCGAAAATCGAGCGCGCCCGTACCGTCGATCGGCCGCCTCTCCCACGTGGCGCCGCCGTCGATGGTGCGCAGGATGGTGCCGTGGGCGCCGCTCGCCCACGCGACCGTGGCGCTGATGGCGCTGATCCCCCGGAGCCGCGCGCTCACGCCGCTCGTCAGCGGCGTCCACGCCGGCGCCGCCGGCGCCGCGGCGACCACAACGGCCGCCACCATGGCCCAGGCAATGGCCACGCTGATGCGCATGCGAAAGCAGGCTTCAGTCGCCAGCATGAGCCGGGATTATACGAAGCTTCGCGCCTTTCAGCTCGCCGATTCGCTTGTTGTCGGGATCTACAAGGAAACGCGGGCATTTCCGGTGGAAGAACGGTTCGGACTCCAGTCGCAGATTCGGCGAGCGGCGATTTCCATGGCGGCCAATCTTGTGGAAGGATCTGCAAGGCGGGGCAACACCGAATATCTCAACTTTTGCAACATCTCGTGTGCGTCGGCGTTCGAGGTCAGATACCTGATCGATCTCTCGTTCCGCCTGGCGTTTCTGCCATCGAGCGCCCACGCCGATCTGATGCCGCGTTTGACGCATCTGTGCAAGACGCTCGTGAACCTTGTGATTGCGCTGGAACGACTGGAACGCCGAACCCCCTAAAGCCCAAAGCCCAAAGCCTATGTCCGCGATTCTGCTCCTCCTCCTGACGGCGTTCGCGCAGCAGCCGGATCCGGCGCTGCGGCATCCGGATTCGGCGGCAATGCACGCGCGCGCGCCGGCGGTGTTCCGCGTGCACGTCGACACCAGCAAGGGGGCGATTGAGATCGAGGTGCATCGCGACTGGGCGCCGCGCGGGGCCGACCGCTTCTACGATCTCGTGCGGCACGGCTACTACGATGGCGTGCGATTCTTCCGCATCCGGGCGGGCGCGTTCGTCCAGTTCGGCATCAGCGGCGATCCGTCGGTCGCCTCCCTGTGGCGCGGGCAGACGATCCTCGATGATCCGCCCCACGGCATCCCGAACCGACGCGGGACGATCGCGTTCGCCTTCAAGGATCCCAACGGACGAACGTCGCAGGTGTTCATCAACCTGAAGGACAACTCGGGGGCGTACGACAAGGAGCCGTTCGTTCCCTTCGGCCGGATCGTCGAGGGGATGGACGTCGCCGACGCGCTCTACGCCGGATACGGCGAGCGCGCGGGCGGCGGGATTCGCGCCGGCCATCAGGATCCGGTCTTCGCCGGCGGCAATGCGTATCTGAAGAAACAGTTCCCGAAGCTCGACTACATCATCCGCGCGCGCGTCGAGCGATAGCGCCCGCTACGCCTCCGCTTCGAGCGCGGGCGTCGTCGTGCTGCGCCGCTCCGCGAACGCCGAATACAGCATCGTGAACGCCGTGTAGACCACGACGACGATCACCAGCCAGCGGACGGCCGTGAGCGGCAGCGACTTGACGATGTAGGCGGCGATGAGCACGCCGGGTATCCCGCCCAGCGTGAGCCCCAGGGCGGCGCGCAGGCTGTAGGCGCGTTCGCGGATGAACCGGAGGCTGCCGAACGGCATCAGGAAGGCGCAGGACCCCATCATGATCGGGAAGGCCGCCGCCGGGTTCATCCCGAGCAGGCTGATCAGGATCATGCAGGGCGCATAGAGGCCGATGCCGAGCGTCATCAACGCGCCGAGCAGGAAGTTGCCGCCGACGGCCAGGACGAACTTCAGCCCGCGGACGCCCAGTTCGGTGCCGCCGCCTGGAAACCAGTTGAGCTGCTGCATCAGCATCAAAGCTGCGGCCGCGAGCAGCGCGAGTCCCATCCCGATCTGCACCTTCCGCTTCGACCACTTCGCCACGACGCCCGCCCCGAGCCACGCGCCGAGCACCGCCGACACGATCATCGACACGAGCGTCAGCACGTCCACCGGAATGAACGCCATGTAGGCGAACGCCTCGACGATCGTCGGCACCGTGTGGCCGCTGTTGAGCGTGCCGGGGATGACGCGATCGGGGACCATGCGCCCGAGCCTGAACATCGCCGTCGTGGTCGCGAACGAGCCGATGCCCAGCGTGTCCAGGAAATCCGTGATGAACCCGATGCCCAGTTGGGCGGGCGTCGGCACCCGCGCATCGGTCGCAGGCGTCGGGGTCGCGTGATGCTCGCGCCGCACGGCGACGATCGCGCGCGTCCAGCCGGCGATGAACACAGCGGTCAGCGCGCCGAGCCCCGACAGCAGGGCGGTAATCGGATTCATAGGCCGTCGTCTCCTCTGGGAGGCAGGTGTGCGGTGATTATACCGGGGGAACAGGCTTTGGGCTTTGGGCTTTAGGCTTTAGGAAGGCGGCCGTCAGCCAGATCGCGCTGCAGACCGCGACGGCGGCAGGGACGACGAGGACGGCGTCGGCAAGGCCGTGTCGATCCGCCAGCCATCCGATCAACGGCGGCGACACCGCATCCCCCAGCAGGTGAATCGTGAAAATGCTCGCCGCCATGGCCTGGGCCCGCAGCGAAACCGCGACCGAGCTGATCAAGACGACGTTGATCGGACCGGTGCTCAGGAAAATCAGGAACTCGGCCGCGAAAAACGCGCCGATGTACGCGGAGGGCGCCGCAACCGACAGGGCCAGCCAGCTCGCCGGCGCGGCCAGCAGCATCGAAACGCCCGAGACGAGCAGGTCCGCGTTCCGCAGTCGGGGCCGCAGCCGGTCGGCGAGAAATCCCCCGATGAACGTGCCGCCGAGCCCGGCGACGACCGTAATCCCGCCGACGACGTAATCGGCGCGCGCGAGGTCGAGCCCGCGAATGCGCTGGAGATAGGTGGGCATCCAGGTGCCGAAGCCGCCGACCGCGAACGTGTAGGCCGCGTAACCCAGGACGGTGGACGCATAGAGCCGGTTGCGCAGCAGCACGCGGAGCGCCGCGCCGGCCGACAGCGTCCGCGCCGCCGCCTGGGCCGCGCGATCCGAGGGCGCGTCGAGGATGCCGCGCGGGGGATCGGGCGCGCTCAGCGCGAGAATCGCGAGCGCCAGGCCCGGCAGGCCCACGGCGAAGAAGGCCGTGCGCCAGTCGTAGCGTTGCTCGAGGAATCCGCCGAGCAGGAACCCGATCGCGCTCCCGACCGGAATGGCGACGTAGAAAATCGAGAACACGCCTCCGCGCCGCGCCGGTGGGAAGTAATCGGCCAGCAGCGCGGGCGCGATCGTGCCGTACGCAGCCTCGCCGACGCCGATGACGGCGCGCGCCGACGCCATCTGGAGGAAGCTGCGCACGACGCCGGTGGCGGTCGTGGCCGCGCTCCAGATCGCGACGCCGATCGCAATCAGCGGCGTGCGGCGCAGCCGATCGCCGAGGCGGCCGAACACGGGCGAGGTCACGAAGTACGCGACCAGGAACGCGTTCGTGAGCAGCCCGAGCTGAAAATCGGTCAGCGTGAGGTCGATCTTGATGGCTGGCAGCACCGCCGCGAGGATGTACCGATCGACGTAGTTGAGGAAATTGAGCAGCGTGAGGATCGTCAGGCCGTAGTACGCGGCCCGGCGACCGGGTGGCGGCGCGGCCGGGGGATCCGCCTGCAGCAATCGCGACGTCATCGAAGCTGCCGCGGCGCGCCCATGCGGGCCGACTCGTACAGGGCGAGCAGCACCGCCACGATGCCGCGGCTCTCGTCGAGCGTCACGCGCGGAGGGCGCCGATCGGCGATGGCCGCCGTGATGTCGCGAATTTCCCCGAGATACGGGGATTCCGCCTCGAACGGCCACTCGGTTTCACGATCGTCGTGCACGAACGTCAGGCGGCTCGCCGGGCCCGCCTTGAACGCCCGATCCACCCGCAGCAGGCCGTCGTCGCCGGCGATCTCCATGAACGAGCGGAACGTCGTATCGAAACCGGAATCGAACTGCGCCACGACGCCGTCGCCGAACCGGAGCTGGCCGGCGAATGCGAGGTCGATCCCCATCGGCCCGGGCCGCTGCCAGCCGAAGACGTCGACCGGCATCTGCCGCGTCAGCAGACAGGCGTAGCTGACCGGATAGCAGCCGACGTCCCACAGACTGCCCCCGCCGAGCGCCGCGTCGAACCGCACGTCTCCCTCGCGCGCGAGCACGAACGTGAATGCGCCCCGGATGGCTCGCAGCGCGCCGATGCGTCCGCTGCGGACGATCGACTCGACTTCTGACGTGAGCGGATGATGCCGATACATGAACGCCTCGGTGGCGACGCGTCCGGTCTCCCGGGCGGCCGCCGCGATCGCGTCCACTTCATCCAGCGTGATCGCCAGCGGCTTTTCGCAGAGCACATGGCGTCCGGCGCGCAAGGCCCGGACGGTCCACTCGGCGTGCAGATGATTGGGCAGCGCGTTATAGACGACGTCGATGTCGTCATCGGCCAGGAGTCGTTCGTATCCGTCGTACGCGCGCGGAATCCCATATTCCGCCGCGTACGCCCCGCCCCGCGCCGCCGATCGGCTGCCCACCGCCGCGACGGTCGCCAGGCCGGATTCCCGCAGTGCGGGAATGACCGAGCGCCCGATCCGCGACGTTCCCAGAAGCCCCCATCGAAGCATGACGGGACTATAGCAGCAGGAGCGTGAAGACCAGCCGTGCTCATCCGTGGAGTCCGTGTGGTCCGTGGCCATCCGTGTGATCCGTGGAGTCCGTGTGATCCGTGGCCATCCGTGTGATCCGTGGCCATCCGTGTAATCCGTGGCCGTAGTCCGTGTAGTCCGTGTGATCCGTGGCCGTAGTCCGTGTAGTCCGTGTGATCCGTGGCCGTGGCCGTGGCCGGCAGGAGGGTTGCAAGGACAGGGGTATCGACTTCACCGCGCCTCTCCGGCGCCAACGTCCGAGCGGCGCGCGGCGGCGGGGCGCGGCGGCCGAACTATCATGGAGGCCGTCAATGAAATGGGCTAGCTGGGTCAATTTTCTGCTCGGGTTGTGGCTCATCGTCGCGCCATTCGCGATGGGCTTCGGGGTGATGCGCGGCGTCGCGGCCAACGACGTGGTGTTCGGAATTCTGATTGCCGTGTTCGCGTTGTGGTCGCTGACCTCCCTCGTGCCGCCGCCGGCCGTGAGCTGGCTGGTCGCGATTTTCGGGCTGTGGGTGCTCATTTCGCCGGCCGCGCTGGCCTACGGGGGCATCTCGGTCGTCGCCTCGCGCACCAACGTGGTCACCGGCGTCATCGTACTGATCCTCGGGATTGCCCGCGCGATTTCGGCGGGTCATCACCGCGTCGCGCAGGCCTGAGCTCGTCGCCAGGGGTCAGGGCTGACGCCCTGACCCCACCAGCTTCCAGCCGCCAGCTTCCAGCCGCCAGCTTCCAGCTTCCAGCTTCCAGGCCTCTCCCCCGCCCCCCGCCCTCCGCCCCCCGCCATCCGTGATAAACAGGCCCATGCGTTCCTTGTGGATTGACGGCGGATGGGTGGCGCCGGCGTCAGGGCAGACGCGGCGGGTCGAGAACCCGGCGACGCTGGAGCTCGTCGACGAGGTGGCCGAGGCCTGCGCGGCCGACGTTCGCCGGGCGTGTGCCGTGGCGGCGGCGGCCCAGCCTTCGTGGGGCCGAAGCCCGGCGCTCGAGCGCGGGCGGCTCCTCCACGACGCCGCCACGCGCATGCGTGCGGATCGCGGCGCGCTGTCGCGCCTGCTGACGCTCGAGGGCGGGAAGCCGCGGATTGAAAACGTCGACGAGGTGGAGTGGTGCGCCGCCTGCCTCGACTACTACGCCGAGATTGCGCGGCACTCGCACGGCAGCTCGATCCCCCCCACGGCCGAGCATCAAATCAACTTCACCATCAAGGAACCGATCGGGGTGGTGGCGGCCATCGTGCCGTTCAACTATCCGCTCCTGCTGCTCGTCTGGAAGCTCGCGCCTGCGCTCGCCGCCGGCAACGCCGTCGTCGTCAAGCCGTCCGAGCTGACGCCGCTGGCGACGCTGCGGTTCGTCGAGCTCGCATTCGCGCACCTGCCTCCCGGGATTGTCAACGTCGTGACGGGCGGGCCGGAGGCGGGGGCCGCGCTCGTCGACGATCCGGATGTCGGCTGCATTGCGTTCACGGGATCGACCGCCGTGGGGACGCAGATTGCGGTCCGGGCGGCACAACAGTTGAAACGCGTCAACCTGGAACTGGGAGGCATCGATCCCTTGATCGTGTTCGAAGATGCGGACCTCGACGTGGCCGCCGCCGGCGCCGCGTGGGCCAGGTTCCTCAACAATGGCCAGGTGTGCACGTCGGCGAAGCGCATTATCGTGGTCGAGCCCATCGCGCGCGCCTTCGTGGATCGATTCGTCGAGCGCACGCGATCGCTGCGCGTCGGCGATCCGATGGATCCGGACACCGATCTCGGGCCGATGATTTCGGAGCGCGCACGGACGCGCGAGGATCAGGTGCGGCGCGCGGTCGCCCAGGGGGCGCGCGTCCTCGAGGGCGGCCGGCGGCTCGATGTGGGGCCGGGTTGGTTCTATGCCCCGACCGTGCTCACCGGCGTCGAGCCGGCGCACGCCGTCGTCTGCGAGGAAGTCTTCGGGCCAATCGCGTCGATCCAGGTGGCGGCGGACGCCGACGATGCGATGGCGCGGGCCGCGCGGTCCGACTACGCGCTTGGCGCGAACATCTACACGAGCAATCTGACGTGGGCGCTCCGCGCGATGCAGACGATCAAGGCCGGCACGTTCTGGATCAACGACCCGCTCACCGACAACGACGCGGCGCCGTTCGGCGGCATGCGCAAGAGCGGCATGGGACGCGAGCTGGGCGAAGAAGGGCTCGACGCGTTCCGCGAGACCAAGCACGTGCACCTGGATTTCGTCCCCGAGCAGAAGCGCTTCTGGTTTCCGTACGGCCGGCGCCGCGAGGAGATCCCGGAATGATCGCCCGGCGCGTGCCCGCGCCATCGATTGCCGTCGTCGGCGGGGCCGGCGCCATGGGACGGATCACGGTCCGCGATCTGGTCGAGACCGCGCCTGCCGGGGTCGACCTGATCGTCGCGGATCGCGATCTTGCGGCGGCGCGCCGATTGGTCCGGCCGTTCGGCGGCCGCGTCCGGGCCGTGCGGATCGACGCGAGCCGTCCGGCCGCGACCGCCCGCGCGCTTCGCGGCACGGGCGTGCTGGTCAACGCGTGTCATCACTCGTTCAACCTCGCCGTCATGCGCGCGGCGCTCGCCATCGGGAGCCACTATTGCGATCTCGGCGGCCTGTTTCACGTCACGCGCGAGCAGCTCCGGCTGACGCGCGAGTTCGCCCGCGCCGGCCGTCTCGCGCTGTGCGGCATCGGATCCGCCCCCGGGATCGTCAACGTGATGGCCCGCTCCGCCGTCGAGCCGCTCGACACCGTCCGCGCGATCGACATCAGCGTCGGCACGATCGATCGCCGCCCGGCGGACGCGCGCGTGCCGCTGGCCTCGTCGTACTCGATCCAGACGGTGCTCGAGGAGGCGTCGGCGCCGGCCGCGGTGTTCGTCGACGGACGTCTTCGGTTCGTCGACGCGCTGAGCGGCGCCGTGCCCGTCGAATTCCCCGAGCCGGTCGGACGCCGGTTTCCCGTGTACACGCTGCATTCGGAGCTGGCGACGCTGCCGGTCACGTACCGCTCGCGCGGCATCCGGGACGTCAGCTTCCGCATTGCGTTTCCGGGCGACCTGGCCGATCGGCTGCGCTTCGTCCGATCGCTGGGGCTGCTCTCGACCGCTCCGGTGCGCGTCGGTCATGCGCGGGTCGTCCCGCGGGCTGTGCTGCTCGCGCTGCTCGCGGCACAGCCGAAACGGCCGGTGACGGCGACCGAGCCGGACGAGTACGAAGTCCTGCGGGTCGTGGTGCGTGGCTCGCGCGGCGGCGTCGACGTGGAAGAGGTGCTCGATTGTCACGTGCCCGGCATGCCGGCCTGGGGCATCGGCGTCGACATCGATACCGGCGCCCCGCCGTCGATCGTCGCGCAGATGCTGCTGCGTGGCGAGGTGAGCGCCTGCGGCGTGCTGCCGCCGGAACGCGCCGTGCCCCCTGAGCCGTTCTTTCGCGAACTGGCCCTGCGGGGCATGCGGATCGTCCGGCGCGACTCCAGCCAGCTGACAGCTTCCAGCACTCAGCTTCCAGCTCCATAAGGAAGCCGGGCTTCCTTTGAAAGCTGGCAGCTGGAAGCTGGAGGCTGGCAGCCGAGAGGTGCAGATGTCCGAGCGCATGTGGATAGGCGGCGAGTGGGTCGCGGCGAGCGACGGCGGGACGCGGGAGGTCATCAACCCTGCCGACGGCGAGGTGATCGCGCGGGTGCCCGAGGCCACGGCGGAAGACGTGGGACGTGCCGTCGCGGCGGCGCGGGCCGCGTTCGACGACGGTCCCTGGCGAACCCTGACGGCGCGTGAGCGCGGAACGCTGTTGTTCCGGATCGCCGAGGCCATCCGGGCCGAAGCCGGTGCGTTTGCAGAGCTCGACACGCGCAACATGGGCAAGCCGATCGTCGAGTCGGAGTTCGATGCCGCCGATGCCGCGCACTGCTTCGAGTACTACGGCGGGCTCGCGGGCAAGATTCACGGCGAGACGCTGGAAGTGCCCGACAATGCGCTGTCGATGGTCGTCCGCGAGCCGGTCGGCGTCGTCGGCCAGATCATTCCGTGGAACTACCCGCTGCTGATGGCGGCCTGGAAGCTCGCGCCGGCGCTGGCGGCCGGATGCACGGCGGTGCTCAAGCCGGCCGAGCAGACGCCCCTCTCGGGACTCGCGCTCGGGCGGCTGCTCGAGCGCGTCGACCTGCCGGCCGGGGTCGTCAACATCGTGACCGGCGACGGCCCGAGGGCGGGGGCGGCGCTCGTCGCGGATCCGCGCGTCGACAAGATTGCGTTCACGGGAGGGGTCGAGACCGGCCGCGCGGTGATCAAGGGCGCCGCCGAGACGATCAAGCGGATGTCGATCGAGCTTGGCGGCAAGAACCCGAACATCGTGTTCGCCGACGCCGACTTCGACGCGGCGGTCGACGGCGCGCTGTTCGGCGCCTTCGCCAATCAGGGGGAAGTGTGTTCGGCGGGGTCGCGGCTGCTCGTGGACCGGCGCCTCTACGACCGTATGATCGACGCGCTCGTGGGGAAGATCGGCCGGATCCGCCTCGGCGATCCGCTCGACCGCGAGACGAAGATGGGGCCGCTCGTCACGCGGGAGCATCAGCGGAAGGTCCTCGACTACATCGGCGTGGGGCGCCGCGAAGCGCGGCTCGTCTGCGGCGGCGGGGCGCCCGCCGATCCCGCGCTCGCGTGCGGCTGCTACGTCGAGCCGACGATCTTCGCCGACGTGGACAACGCGTCGCGGATCGCGCAGGAGGAAATTTTCGGGCCCGTGCTGGCGGTGATCCCCTTCGACGACGAAGCGGAGGCCGTGCGGCTGGCCAACGCGACGCCGTACGGACTGGCGGGGGCGGTGTGGACGCGCGACGTGTATCGCGGCATCCGGGTGCTCAAGCAGATTCGCGCCGGCATCCTGTGGTTGAATACGTATCACCCCACGTACAATGAAGCGCCGTGGGGCGGCTACAAACAATCGGGTTTCGGGCGCGAGCTCGGCCGCTACGGGCTCGAACACTACCTCGAAACCAAGCAGATCAACCTCAATCTCTCTGAAGCCCCGCTCGCGTGGTATTGAGCGTTTCGTTTAGGCTTACTCATGCCCGTCCTGCTGGAACCGCCGCTTCTCGACGACGTCGGCGACCTGCGCCTGATCGACGAGCACCTGCCCGCCTCGGTCACGATCACCCGCACGTCCGACCAAGACGTCAAGCAGCGGCAGATGCACGTGTACCTCGACGGCCTGCGGATCGCGACGCTGATGTTCGGCGATTCGATCACGTGGGACCTCGATCCGGGCCACCATCAGGTACGCGTCAGCAACACGCTCGTCTGGAAGACCGTGGAGTTCGATCTGCGCCGCGGCGAGCAGGTGTTCTTCGAGACGATCAACCGCGCCGGCTTCGGCACCTATCCGATGCTCCTGATCATCGGGGTCGCCCCGCTGTACGTCACTCTCGAGCGGATGTTCTAGCCGATCTGTACGCCGTCGGTAGGCCGGGTCTTCAGACGGGACGCCTGTAGGCCGGGTCTTCAGACCCGGCAGGTCGGTAGGCCGGGTCTTCAGACCCGGCGCGTCGCGATGATTTCGCGTGCAGGCGTGCGGTTGCCTGTACAGCTGATACGGCGGGGCGCATCGAGGAAGCCCACCTCGAAGCCGAGGTCACGATAGAGCCGTTCGATCCGATCCGTGGCCTGATTGACGAGCACGACCGGGCCGGCGTGCCGGGTCAGGTACCGCGCGGTGCGTTCCTGATCCGCCCATGCGAACCCGTCTTTCGCGTATTGCGTGAACTCCACGTCGTACGGGGGATCCGCGTACACGAAGTCGTCCGGCTCGAGCGCGATCGATTCCACATCGACGTTCGTAAACGTCCAATCGCGCAACGCGTCCGCGTACGCGCTGAACTCGCGCACGTAGGTGATCTGCTTGTATTGGCCGAACGGGACGTTGAACTCACCCTGCTTGTTGAACCGGCACAGGCCGTTGAAGCCCGTGCGATTCAGATAATAGAAAAGCCCGGCCGCCTCGCGGGTGTCCGCCTTGCCGTCGCGAAGCACGCCATTGAAGCGCTCCCGGTGCGCGTAGAACAGCGATTCATCGTTCTTCATCGGCAGATCGATGCCGAGCCCGCGCTGCAGCCACCGGTAGAAATGAACCAGATGGGGATTCGCGTCGTTCAGCAGCGCCCTCGCGGGCGCGAGTCCGAGCGCCATGGCGAGCCCGCCGCAGAACGGCTCGACGAGGCGGCGCTTCGAGTGGGCATCCCACAGCGGCCTGATGTGCGGCACCTGCCAGCGCTTGCCGCCTGCCCACTTGAGCGGCGGACGGAGCGAGACGCGGTCGGAGACCTGGGGCATGGAGAGGGGACGATTCTACCGCGGCGACCTAACAGGCAAGGTCACGCACAGAGAATATCCTCGCGAGGTCCGGCCGAGCGGAACGGAGCGACCCGGCGCAGCGAGAGCGAGGGAAGCGAGCCGCCGCAGGCTGCGAGCGCCAAGACTGGTGCGGAACGGAGCGACCGGGCGGAGCGGGAGCGAGGGAAGCGAGCCGCCGCAGGCTGCGCGCGCCAAGACTGGTGCGGAACGGAGCGACCCGCGCAGCGAGCGCGAGGAAGCGAGCCGAAGCGAGCCGCCGCAGGCTGCGCGCGCCAAGATTGGAGCGGAACGGAGCGACCCGGCGCAGCGGGAGCGAGTGGAGCGAGCCGAAGCGAGCCGCCGCAGGGGGTGAGCGCCAAGACGCGAGCGGAACGGAGCGACCCGGCGCAGCGGGAGCGAGTGGAGCGAGCCGAAGCGAGCAGCCGCAGGCTGCGAGCGCCAAGATTGGTGCGGAAGAGAGGATTTGAACCTCCACGACCTTGCGGCCACAAGCTCCTGAGGCTTGCGCGTCTGCCAGTTCCGCCACTTCCGCACGAAGGGGGGCAGGAAACACCCGATTATACCGGACCCCATGCGCGGCGTCGAGCCCGGCGGCGATCGCAACTGGCGACTGGGAACTGGCAACTGGTGACTGGCAACTGGTGACTGGCAACTGGGAACTGGCAACTGGTGACTGGCAACTGGTGACTCGCGACAGGGAACTGGCAACTGGTGACTGGCAACTGGTGACTGGCTACTGGTTGCTCGCGATGATCACCGGCGAGTGCCACCGGTGCGTGTCGAAGAACTCGATACGGCCGAGGCCCGCCTCGCGCAGCCAGCTCTCGTACTGCGACCGCGTGTACGTGTCGGTGCCCTCCATCAGCAGCATGTTGACGGCGAACAGGACCGGAAACACCGGACTCGTGCGCTGCTCGTCGGGCACCATGTCCGCGATGACGAGCCGGCCCGCGGGCGTCAACGCGCGGCGGAGTCGCGTGAACAGATCGCGATTGGCCTCGGCACTGAGGCCGTGACAGATGTTGCCCAGGATCGCCACGTCGTACGCGGCCGAGCCGAAATCGGCCGAGGTTAGATCGCCCGGCACGAAGCGGCAGCGGTCGCTCAGCCCCGCCTCCCGCACGATCGCGTCGGTCTCCTTCAGCACCTTCGGCAGGTCGAACGCCGTGACCTCGGCCTCGCGCCGCGCGAACGGGATCGACCACACGGCGTTGCCCGCGCCGACGTCGATGACGCGGAGTCCCTTTCGCGCGAGTCGCTCGGCCACCGCGTCGGCCGGTCCCGCCGACTGCGGCGCGATCAGCCGGATCAGCTGTCCGAAGAACGCTTCGGCATTGGCGGTGCTCTGGCTGTCGACCACGGCGCGGCCGGTCCGGACCGCGTCGCGCAGATGCCTCCACTCGGACCAGGTCAGGTTCGGCAGCTCCGCGAGCATCGCCGCCATGTTGCCCGGCCGATCCTCCACGAGGAACGCCTCGGCGTCCGGCGCGAGCGCGTACTCGTCGCCGTGCTTCGTCAGGAACCCGAGCGCGGCCGCCGCATCGAGCAGCACCCGCGCCCCGTGCCGGTTCACACCGGCCGCGGTCGCGAGGGCGTCGGCCGTCCGGTGCCCTTGCGCGATCAGCGTGAAGAAGCGGAAATGCGCGGCAGTGGAGAGGATCTGGGTTGCCCAATGGCCGTTGGCGACGGCCATGATGCGCTCGGGCGTGACGCTCACGGTGCTCGGCATGAAAGCTCCTTGTGAATCGCGAGCTGCCGCGGGCGCCCCGGGACGGTGACGCCTCGAGGGATCCACGCACGGCCCGCATGGGGGGACTTGACAACAGCATCACTGCCGTCGATCCGTGTCAAGCGCAGCCGTGGTAGAGGGTGGATGACGGATGACGGATGACGGAGGACGGATGGGGGATGACGGATGACGGATGACGGTGCGCGTCAGGCGTCATCCGCCGGGATGTCGAGACCTTCGAACGCCGACAGATCGCGGCCCGCCGCGCGCGGCACCACCGACCACTGGCCGTCGTTTTCCAGCACGACCGCCTGGATGTCGCCGAGGCTGCCGTGGCCGGCGGAGCGAACGGCGGCCCGCACCTCCTCTTCCGTCACTTTCACGCGGTCCAGCGCTTCCTGGAGGAGCCGTCCCTCCCAGAGCACCACGTGCGGATGTTCCTTCACCGCCCGGCGCACGCGCTTGGATTTGTTGTCCCACCAGCTCAACGCGTACTGGAGCAGCAGATACGTGGCGATCACCGCCAGGCCGTCGGCGAGGCTGATCTGTTCGGTGAGCGGGATCGAGGCGATCAGCGACCCGAGCGCAATCGTGACGACCAGATCGTAGGCCGACATCTTGGCGAGCGCGCGCGCCCCGAGCACGCGCAGCGCGGCGAGGAGGACGAGATACACGCACGTGGCGAGCAGCACCCCTCGGCCGATCGACGCCCAGCCGTGAAAGAACACCAGCCGCGTCGACGAGCAACAGCTGTGCCCCGGCGCTCGTCCTCACCGGCTCCGCCCATCGGGGTGCGTTCGACGTGCCCGGCGGCGTGCCCCGACGCAAGCGCTCAGACCCGAGGCCACGAGGAGGAGGGACGCAGGTTCCGGCGTCGGCGAGGGACTGCTGAACCCGTATCCGATCGTTGCCGCCTCTTCGATTCGGAAGAAGGTGCTGCCGTCCCAGACGAGCATCGTCTGGGCCAGACCACCGCCGATCAGGTCCACCGAAAAGAGCGGCGCGCCGCGATCGTCCCGGGCCGACAGGGCCCCTGTGAACGTGAACGGCGCCGAAATGACAGGGAATTCCTGATCGCGGTCGTCGGGATCCGTTGGGGGCTGGGGCACGATCGCGCCGGGCGATCGAATGGCGACGCTGCCGCTCAGCAGGACGTCGTCGTAAGTGACCCCGCCGCGCGTCAGGGTCCCGATGCCGAATGGTTGAAGCCCGTCCGCTGTCGCGTTCGAAAAGTCGAAGGTCGATCCCGGCGCGCACGCGTGAAGGCAGCCGTACGTCACACCGGGGGGAGCGGGGACGGCGCCCCCGTTCGGACCATGGCCCGAAACCGCGCGGAACGCCTCGCCCGCCACGATGCCCGAGAAGTCGAACGCGATGTATCCCGGGACGTCTTCGGGATCCGCCACGAAAAAGCCCCGGACGGTCACCGGATCGGCGCTCGCGCGCGAAACCGGCAGGAGGAGAAGCGCGGTGACGGCAAAGGCGGTCTGGATGGTCGCTCGCATGGCCGACCTCCGTACGAACGGATGACGCGTTCGCGTCCGGCATGGGCGCGAAGGCTCTCGCGGGTGCAGGACTCGTGCCCCGCGCGTCTGGAGGGTTATCGTAGACACCGTGCGAGGGAACGTGCGTCCGCGGCTCGCCGTGGCTGTGCTGTGCGCGACCTGCCTCTGCCGGGGGGCCGCAGCGGCGCAGGGGCCGCCGGACATCCACGCGCTCGTGGCCCGTGTGGGGGCGCGGGTCGCGAATTACTACCGGCGCGCGCAGAGCCTCATCTGCACGGAGCGGTCGACGGTCCAACCGATCGAGTGGAACTGGTCGCCGGCCGGACAGGCGCGCACGGTCGAATCGGATCTGCGGCTCGAACTCGACGCGGCCGATGGCGGCGCGCTCCCGAAGGCGCGTATCGTCCGGGAGATCCGTCGCATCAACGGCCGCGCCCCGCGCGAGCGCGACAAGAAGGACCGGAGCGGCTGCACGGATCCCAACCCGCTGTCCCCCGAGCCGCTGGCGTTCCTGCTCCCGCCGCTCCGCGACGCGTACCGCTTCACGTCCGTCCACGAGGGCAACGATCGGCACCGCGCGGCGTTCATCATCGATTTCGAGACGGCGGACGAACGCAGCGAGCCCGAGTTGATCGGCGAAGCCGGCGGGCACGACGACTGCTTCGACTGGACAGGGCCCATCGCGTCGAGAGGCCGTGTGTGGGTGGACGCCGAGACGCTGGACGTGCTGAAGCTCGAACGGCACATCGCCGGGCCGACCGACGTGCGCGTGCCCTGGAAGCTGCAGCGCGAGTACGGGTTCGATCAGTGGGTCGTGATCGATCGAGACGACCTGACGCTGCATTACGAGCCGGTCGTCTTCACCGATCCCGGCGAAGTGATCCTGCTCCCTTCGTCGATCGACTCGCTCACCGTCCTGCGCGGCGGCCTGCAGTCGATCCGCCGCAGCGACGTCTATTCCGGTTATCGTCGGTTCCTGACGAACGGGCGGGTGATCAAAGAACGCTAAGCGGACGAAAGGGTGTGATATGGTCCCGCGTCGGCGGCGCGGCGCGGCGATCGCCCGGCGGCCCATGTGCCTTCCGTGATCCGGTGCCGCGCGAGTTGGGACTCGAGAACTGGGAGTTGACGTTGGGAGTCGACGCATTCGATTTGTCGGACCGGGTCGCCGTCGTGGTCGGCGGCACGACGGGTATTGGCCGCGCCATTGCCCTCGGGCTCGCGGACGCCGGCGCGCACGTGGTCGCGACCGCCCGGCGCCAGGCGCTGGTGGACGAGGTCGCCGCGCTGATCGAGGCGCGCGGGCGACGGACCTTGCGCGTGGCCTCCGACGTGGCCGATGGCGACTCGATCGTGCGGCTTCGCGACCGGATCATGGAGGCCTTCGGGCGCACCGACATCGTCGTGAGCGCCGCCGGGGTCATCAAGCGGGTGCCGACGCTCGAGATGGATGAAGCCGACTGGCAGCGGATCCTCGACGTGAACCTGACGGGCACGCTGCGCGCCTACCAGGCGTTCGCCCCGTCGATGATCGCGCGCGGGCACGGGCGCCTGATCGGCATCTGCTCGCTGTCTTCGTTCGTCGGCCTCTTCGAGGTGGCGGCGTACACGGCGAGCAAGGCGGGGCTCGCGGGGCTCACGCGCGCGCTTGCCGTCGAATGGGCGAAGCACGGTCTGACCGTCAACGGCATCGCTCCCGGCGTGTTCCGCACGGATTTGAACACCGCGCTGCTCGACGCGCCGCGCGGCCAGGAGTTCCTCGTCCGAACGCCGCTCGGGCGGTTCGGGCGCGTCGAGGAACTCGTCGGGACCGCCATCTACCTGGCGTCGGATGCCGCGTCGTTCGTCACAGGGCAGATCCTTGCGGTGGACGGCGGACTCCTGGCGAGCGGAGTCAATCAGTGACGCCGGACTCCGCGCGCCTCGACGCGCGCCCGGTGGTGGGTTGCGGCTCGGCCGCCGCGTCGCTCGACGCGGCCGACCTTCGTGCCATCGTGGCGGAGGCGCTCGCCTCGATCGAACCGGGCGCGCGCGTCCTGGCGGTCATCGCCGATCGCACGCGCGACGACAATACCGACGTGCTGCTGCCGTTGATCGCGGAGGAACTCGCGCGCCGCGGCGCCGCCCGCTTCGACGCGCTCGTGGCGCAAGGCACGCATCAGGCGATGACGGCGGAGGAGAAGCGGCAGAAAATCGGCGCCGACCGGGCTCCGCTGGCCGGCCTGCGCGACGTGTTCGACCATGCCTGGAACCGCGACGCCGAGCTCGCCGGGATCGGGCGGCTCGAGCCGTCGCAGGTCCACAGACTCAGCGGCGGGCTGATGGATGCGGCGGTGCCCGTGCGGGTGAACGCCCGCCTGGCCGGCGGCACCTACGACGCGGCGCTGATCGTCGGCGCGACCGTGCCGCACGAGGTGGCGGGCTTTGCCGGCGGCGCGAAGTATTTCTTCCCTGGCGTCGCCGGCCCCGAACTGACGCACGTCACGCACTGGCTGGGCGCACTCGCGACGATCGAGGAGGTGATCGGCCGCGTCGAGACGCCGACCCGCCGGCTCATCGAGGCGGCCGCCGATCTCATCCCCCTGCCGGCCATCGGCTTCACCTCCGTCGTCTCGCGCGCCGACGGGCGGCTCCGCACGCACGCGCTCTTCGCGGGTGACGTTGCCCTGTCGATGCGCCGGGCGGCGGCCATCAGCCAGCAGGTGCACGTTCGCTACACGGGCCGCCGCTACCGGCGCGTGGTCGCGCTGCTCGACCGGCACTACGACGAGCTGTGGGTCGGCGGGAAGGCGAGCTACAAGCTTGGGGGGATCATCGAGAGCGGCGGCGAGCTGATCGTCTACGCGCCCCACATGACGCGCATCTCGGCGACGCACGGGCACCTGATCGAGAAGTACGGCTACGCGCCGCTCGAGCAGGTGCGGGAGATGGTGGAGGGATCCGACGAGCTGCGGGCGAACCTGTGCGTGGCGGCGCACCTCGCCCACGTCAGCTTCGCCGGACGCCGCGACAGCGACGGCCGGATCGCGCCGCGCTATCGGATCAGCCTCGCGTCCGCGATCGACGAACCGACCTGCCGGCGCGTCAAGCTGGGGTACCTGGACTACCGCGAGTTCGATCCGCAGACGTACGTGGACGATCCCGACACGCTGATCGTCGAGGACGCCGGCCGCGATCTCTACCTCCCGGCCGCGCAGCACTAGACGTCGACGTGCTCTCCAGGAGGACCCCCTTCAGACGCGCCCCTCGGGCGTGAGGCAGTACCCGTCGCCGTGCACCGTGTGGATGAACCGGGGGTGCCGGGGGTCGTCCTCGATCTTCTTGCGCAGCCTCGCGATCGCGTGGTCGACCGATCGCGTAATCGGCGTCTCCGCGTACGACCACACGTTCGCGAGCAGCTCGTTTCTCGAGACGATGTGTCCCGAGCGTTCGGCGAGGTAGCGGAGCACGTCGAATTCGCGGTGGCTCAGGGGGACCGCATAGGGGCCTCGCGTCGCCCGCAACCCGCCAAAGTCGACCAGCACCGACCCGAGCTGCAGGCGATCGATGGCCGGGCGCGCGCGGCGCAGCACGGCCTGGATGCGCGCGAGCAGCTCCTCCACGTCGAAGGGCTTCGTGATGTAGTCGTCGGCGCCCAACGTCAGGCCCCGCAGCTTGTCGGCCTTCTGCGAGCGCGCGGTCAGGATGATCACGGGCGTTCGCCCCTCCTGCCGCAGCGGTCCACACAACTCCAGGCCATCGTGGTCGGGAAGCATGAGGTCGAGCAGCACGAGATCGGGTGGGAACCGGCGGGCCGTGTCCACGGCGCCGCGACCGTCGGCGGCCCAGTCGACGTGGTAGCCCTCGATGCTGAGGTTGTCCTGCAGCACGCGCGCCAGTGCCGCGTCGTCTTCAACGACGAGAATGCGCTTCTTCTGCATCGCCGGTGGAAGCGGCGGCGAGGGTCAGCGTCACGGTCGTGCCGCGTTCGACGACGCTGTGGATCGAGAGGCGGCCGCCATGCGCCTCGACGATGCGGTTGACGATGGCCAGCCCGAGGCCGCTGCCGCCGGACCCGGCGCGCCGGCCGCGGAAGAATCGCTGGGTGACGTGCTCCAGTTCGTGGGAGGGAATCCCGATGCCCTCGTCGGCGATCGCCAGTTCCACGGCGCCGTCGCGCGCGGCCGCGCGGATCGTGACGCGCCGCGCCGCGCCCGAGTATCGAAGCGCATTGTCGATCAGGTTGTCGAGCATCATGCCGATCGCGGTGCGGTCCCCCTCGATGGACGGAAGCGACAGCGGCAGGTGCACGTCGACGGCGAACCCCTTCGCCTGGATCTGCCCCGCGAAGCCGTGCAGCGCCTCGTCGACCAGCTCGTGCAGGTCCAGCGGCTCGAAGCGGTACGCCTCCGTCACGTCGGTGATGCGGGCGTACGCGAGGAGATTGTCGACGAGGCGCGCCAGCCGCTTCGATTCCTGGACCACGAGCATCGCGTATTCGCGGACCGTGCGATCGCCGGTCACGCGGCCCGAGGCGACCGAGTCGCCGGCGGCCCGGATGGTCGCGAGTGGCGTCTTCAGTTCGTGCGTGACGGTCGAGACGAAATCGGAACGCAATTCTGCCAGGCGCGCGCTCGCGCGCACGGCGCGCGACGTCATCGCGAGGCCCAGCGCGAGGACCGCGGCGGCGACCGCCGACACCGTCAGCGTATAGCCGGCGTACGCCGTTGTCGAATTCGCGGCCCGATCGCCGTGGATCCCTTCGACCGCGACGCTCCAGTTGCGGGCGGGCAGGTCCGCCGAGCGCAGGAGCCGCACGACATCGGGGTCGACGAAGAGCAGCGGGAAGTCGCGCCGGGCGACCGGACCGTCGGCGTGCCCCGTGCCGGACCCGACGACCAGGCGTCCGTCGTCGTCGAGGATCGAGAACACCAGCTCGTCGCGCATCCCGCCGATGCGCGCGACCTGTCGGGCGAGGTCGCCGAAGTAGTGCTGCCGCACCCACGGCAGGTTGACGGTGAATCCGAGGCCGCCGACGAGCCGCTCGCGAAACGGGTCGGCGTAGAGAAGCCGCGCCACGACCTGGTACGAGAGCCCCCGCAGCTCGATCTCGAACACCGAGAACTCTTCCCGCCTGGCGGCGTCTTTCCGCAGCCGCACGGCAAGGCTGGCCGCCACCGGACTGTCCCGGCTGACACGGACCGGAAATCGATCGGGCTCGCGGACCGGCGATCGCCAGGGGGGCGGCCGGTCGGCGCGGTTGAAGAAGACGACGCTCGCCGGTTTCAGGTCGCCGCGCCACCCGAAGAAGGACTCGGGGTACGGATAGCGGGCGAACGCGCTCGCCAGCACCGGCGTGATGTCGTACGGCGCGTCGAGCATGGGCTCGGTCCAGCGGGCCGAGAGCAGCACCGAGTCCTGCACGGCGCGCATGTCTCGCGAGAGCGCCGTCACGAGCAGGTCGGCGGCGTTCTGGGTGCGCTGCTGGAGGAGCAGGCGCGTGCTGCGCTGCCATTCGCGGATCGCATGGAACCCGAACCACGCGAGCAGACCGACCGAGAGGCACACGCCCAGCGCCATCGGCACGGCGAGCACGCGGGGCTGCCGGGCCACGCCGGTGCGGGCCGGCGTCGACGTGCCGGGCCGCCGCGTGCCTCGTGTGTGGAGCGGCATGGGAGAATCGAGTGGCCACGCGCGGCGCGGGGCTGCGCTACACTCGCGCGAGCGCGGAGGTCCGCGGGTGCCGCGGCCCGATCCACGCGCGACGGCGAGGCGCATTATACGATGCGCGCCGCGGATCACACGAAGGCCATGGATTGTCTCGACTGGCGCGGTTCGCAGTGATGGGGTGGACGATGCGTCGTTTCGGCTGCTGCGTCGTACTCGTCGTGGCGGCGGCGTTGGTGGGGTCGGCGTGCCGTCGTCCTGCCGCGAAGGCGCCCGTGTTGGTGCTCCGGCTGGCCACCGGCGCCCCCGGCGGCGGGTTCTATCCGCTCGGCGAGCGGCTCGCGGACGCCTTTGCCGGCGCGTTGCCGAACATGCGGGTCGAGGTGCACACGAGCGGCGGCGCGGTGAGCAACGTCGAGGCGATCCAGCGCGGCGAGGCGGACGTCGGGCTGACGTTTGCCGACGTCGCGTACGTCGCCTTCGTCGGACAGCTCGACGGATCCGCAAAGCCGTTCGACCGTCTCCGCGGCATGGCCGCGCTCGAGCTGACGCCCGTGCATCTGGTGGTCAGCGGCCGATCCGCGATCGCGAGCGTGCGGGATCTTCGCGGCCGGCGCGTCGGCGTCGGGCCGCCCGGCAGCGGCACGGCGCTCACGGCGGGCCTCGTGCTTCAGGCGTTCGGGATCGGCGCCGCCGAGGTGCACACCGAGGCGCTGCCCTTCAACGAGGCGGAGCGGCGGCTCGAGGCGGGCGCCCTCGACGCCATGTTCGACAACGCCATCTATCCCGCCGCGTCGGTCGCCAATGCCACCCGTCTGGGCGCCCGGCTGATTTCCATTACCGGGCCCGCCGTCGACACGCTCCGCCGCGCCTATCCGTTCTTCCGCCTCGCGTTCATCCCGCCCGACACCTACCGCCGGTCCCCCGAGACGATCCACACGATCGGCGTCGAGAGCCTGCTCGTGTGCCGCAGCAACCTCGACGAAGCCGTCGTCTACGAGCTGACGAAGCGGTTCTTCGAGGCCCTGCCGTCTCTGTCGTCGTCGCAGGACGCCTTGCGGCTCATCGACCTCGAGCAGGCCCCCGCGACGCCGATCCCGCTCCACGAAGGGGCGGCGCGCTACTACCGCGAGCGCGAACTCCTTCGCTGAGCGCGCCGCGCCGTCCGCCTGCGACAACTTGCGACACGAGGCCCGTCGGTCCCGCCTCTATACTCGCGTCGCCGCCCCCATGGGGCCGGATACGAGTGTCCTCAATGCGACAGGCCGTGTACAAGAGCCTGGCCGCGCAGGTGTTGCTCGGGATCGTCCTCGGGATTGCGATCGGTTATTTCGCGCCCACCCGGGCCGTCCAGATGCAGCCGCTCGGCGACGGGTTCATCAAGCTCGTGAAGATGCTCATCGCCCCGATCGTGTTCGCGACCGTGGTGGTCGGGATCGCGCAGATCGGGACGATGGGGGAAGTCGGGCGGATCGGCGTCCGCGCGCTCGTGTACTTCGAGATCGTCTCGTCGCTGGCGCTGTTCATCGGGCTCGTGGTCGTGCTCGTGTGGCAGCCGGGAAGCGGCCTGCGGATCGACCCGTCGTCGATCGACATGGCCTCGATCGCCGCCTACACCTCGAGCTCGCGGCACCTCAGCACGACGCAGTTCCTGTCGAACATCGTTCCGACCACGGTGGGGGACGCGTTCGTGCGCGGCGACATCCTCCAGGTGCTGCTGCTGTCGATCCTGTTCGGGCTCGCGCTCCTGAAGCTCGGCCCGCGCGTCCACGGACTGGTGTCGCTGGTGGAGCAGTTGCTCGCGGCGCTGTTTCGCGTGATCGACATGATCATGTGGCTGGCGCCGGTGGGCGCGTTCGGGGCGATCGCCTTCACGGTCGGCCGGTACGGCGTCGGCACGCTGGTGCCGCTCGGCAAGCTCATCGCGGGCGTGTACGTCACCTGCGCCCTGTTCGTGCTGATCGTGCTGGGCACGGTCGCGCGGATCGCCGGGTTCCGGATCGTGCCGCTGCTGCGCTACATCCGCGAGGAGATCGTGATCGTGCTCGGCACCTCCTCGTCGGAGTCGGTGCTGCCGCGGCTCATGGAAAAAATGGAGTGCACGGGGTGTCCGAAGTCGATCGTCGGCCTCGTCGTGCCGACCGGCTACTCGTTCAATCTCGATGGCACGTCGATCTACATGACGATGGCCGCCGTCTTCATGGCGCAGGTGAGCGGCGTCCATCTGTCGCTGCGCGAGCTGCTGTCCATCATCGGGATCCTCCTGCTCGCGTCGAAAGGGGCGGCGGCCGTGTCCGGCGGCGGGTTCATCATCCTGGCGGCGACGATCTCCACCGTGCAGTCGATTCCGCTGACCGGCCTGGCACTGCTGCTCGGCGTGGACCGGTTCCTGTCGACCGCCCGCGCCATCACGAATCTGATCGGCAATGCGGTGGCGACGCTGGTGGTCGCGCGGTGGGACGGGCAGCTCGATGTCGCGCAGGTGCGGGCGGTGCTCGCAACGGCGGGGCGCGCGGCGGCGTCGCCCGCCGTCGTGACGGCGCCGCTCGCGGCGGCGGCCGACAAAGGGTGAGGCCGCGGGCGTTTTCGCAAGCGACAACTTGCGACACTTCGTGCGTGCGCTCGGCTGTATGTTGTGCCAGCGCATCCGGAAATCTCGAACGCGGTCGTCCCGCAGGCGCGAGCCTGGCGGACGACCGTGGGCATGCAGGGAGGATAGTCATGACCGGAAGAGCGATCGCACCAGCCGTTCATCGGGTGGTCCGCGCCATCTGGCTGGCGGTGATGCTGGCCGGGGTGCCCGCTACGGCGCTCGCCCAGAGCGCGTCGTCCGCCGCGATTCAAGGACAGGTGAAAGACGAGAGCGGCGGCGTCCTGCCGGGCGTCACGGTCACGCTGACCAGCCCCGCGCTGCAGGTGCCGCAGCTCACCGCCACGACGGAGGCGGACGGCACGTATGCGTTCCGCGATCTCTCACCGGGCGTCTACCGGGCCAGCTACGAGCTGTCCGGATTCACCACCTTCGTGCGGCAGAACGTCGAGTTGCCCGTCGGCTTCGTCGCGAAGATCGACGTCAGCCTGAAGATCGGCGGTCTTCAGGAGACGGTGAGCGTCAGCGGCGAGGCGCCGGTCATCGACGTGAAGACGACGGCCGCGACCTCGAATTTCTCGAACCAGGTCATCGAGACCATTCCGCGCGGCCGGTCGCTGTGGGACGTCCTGTCGATGGCCCCCGGGGTCACCGTGGCGGCGGCCCCCGACGTCGGCGACAGCACGATGTCGCACCGGTCCGACATGAGCAACTACGGCGGCACCGGACTGCCGAAGCTGGCGATCGACGGCATCAACGTGCAGACCGGCGGCGATCGAAGCGGCGCGTACTACATGGATTTCGCCAACTACGACGAAGTCCAGGTGAAGAGCGCCGGCAACGACGCCGAGATGGCCACCTCCGGCGTCAACTTCCTCGCCACGATCAAGTCCGGCGGCAACGACTTCCACGGCACCTACCACGGCGCCTATCAGGGCCCGAGCCTCCAGAGCAACAACATCGACGCCGCCCTGCGGGCGCAGGGGATTCAGACCAAGGCGCCGCTCCGGTACTACTACGATGCGTCGGGCGATCTCGGCGGCCGCATCATCCGGGACCGGCTGTGGTTCTATGGATCGATGTCGCGGCAGCAGCTCGTCACCCAGAAGATCGGATTTGCGAAGGCGCCCGGCCCCGACGGCGTCTACCTGACCGGCGACGACGTGCCTGGCGATACCAGTACGCGCCTGGACAACGAGACCTTGAAAGTGTCGTTCCAGCCGGCGCGGAAATATCGGCTCATCGGGCTGTATCAGCGCGGCATCAAGGATCTGCCGGACGGCGGCCAGGACGGATCGCGCTTCCGGCCGCTCGAGGCGACGACGAATTACCACTTCGTCTCGACCGTCACGAAAGGCGAGCTGCAGGGCACGCCGACCAACAAGCTCCTCGTCAACGTCGTCGGCGGATTCTACGGCTACGTCGCCGACTACAAGGCGCAGAAGTCCGCCGACGTCGCCGGCAATCCGAGCCGCGAAGATCTCGCGACCGGCCTCTACACGGGGCCGACCTCGCAGGCGACCCGCCGCCCCAACTGGCGAACCCAGACCGAGGGCAGCCTCACCTATTTCCTCGACCAGACCCGTACCGGGAAACACGACCTCAAGGCGGGCTACTCGCTCTATTTCGAGGGGACCGGCACCGGCTACCTGAACAAGGCCAGCGGCAACTATCTGCTGCTGTTCGACACCATCAACGGCGTGCCGAACACGCCGTACGAGATCAACACGTACAACTATCCCGTGGACCCGACGAACCTGATGCACTCGGCCGGGCTGTACGTGAAGGACATCTGGACGCTCGGCAACGACGTCACGCTCGACCTCGGGCTGCGGTGGGACCGGTATCACGCGTTCGTGCCGAAGCAGGACAAGCCGCAGGGGCTCTTCGGCGGGTCCGGGACGTTTTCGTCCGTCGACGTCCTGACGTGGCAGCACGTCGTGCCGCGCGCCGCGATCGCGTGGGACGTCCGCGGCAACGGCAAGACGGTCGTCAAGGCGACCTACGGCGAATTCAACACGCCGATGACGAACGGCTTCGCGTCGCCGTACAACCGGGCGGCCAGCCAGACGACCACGTATCTCTGGCACGATCTCAACGGCAATCGCGACTACGATGCCGGCGAGGTCGATCTGGACACGAACGGCAACGACTTCGTGAGCACGTCGAACGCCGCCAACAACATCAACAACCGCGACCTCGAGCAGCCGCGCGCGCGCGAAGTGACCGCGGGCCTCGAGCGCGAGGTCGCGCCGAACGTGGCGGTTCACGCCCTCTACGTCTATCAGCGCGAGTCCGACAACTTCCAGACCGTCAACGTGCTGCGCCCGTACGACGCGTACAACATCCCGATTACGCGCACGGATCCCGGTCCGGACGGTAAACTCGGCACGGGGGACGATGGCGGCACCGTGACGATCTACGATTACGATGCCGCCTACCGCGGGAGCGCGTTCGTCGGCAACGAGCGGTTCAACGTGTCCAGCGCCGACCACTACAACAGCATCGAGTTCGGCCTGACGAAGCGGACGTCGCGGCGCTGGGGCCTCATGGCGTCGATCGACGCGATCAAGGCGCACCGCTGGATCACGGAGCAGCCCGCGCTCACGCCGAACGATCTCCCGTTTCCCCTCGACGAGACCTGGACCTGGAACGGCAAGCTCAGCGGATCGCTGCGGCTGCCCTACGACATCCAGTTCAGCGCGCTGTGGCAGACGCAGCGCGGCAACGCCGGCCAGCGGACGAACGCCTTCAGGGCCAAGGACGCGAGCGGCCCGGCGCTCAAGCAGTTGACGTCGGTCACGCTGGCGCTCGAGCCGTACGGGTCCGAGCGCACGCCCGAGATCAACACCGTGAATCTGCGGTGGCTGAAGGAGTTCACGGCGGGCAGCACGCGCCGGTGGGGCCTCGAGCTGGGCATCTACAACCTGCTGAACTCGAACGTGCCGTCGCCCTCGGGAACGGGGGCGGCCGGGGTCAATTACAAGTCGGGTCCGACGTACGGCTACATCACGAGCATCCTGGATCCGCGGATCGTTCGCTTCGGGGCCCGGTTCTCATTCTGACGTCCTCCGCTGCGGGGAGTGCGTCACGGTCGAGGAGGTAGGAGCGTGGATCGAACAGGCCGTGCGAAAGTCGTCCTGGTGAGTGCGGCGATCGGCGCGACCGCGCTGACCGCGTGGGCGCAGAGTGGCGCGCCGGCGCCGTCGGGCGCCGACGCGGCAGGCGCCGCGACAGTGGCGATCGACAAACCGATGCCCCCCCCGGCGTGGGCCTTTGCCGAACGCGCCCTGCTCCGGCTCGATGCGGAGGGGGCCCAGCAGTACGCCGCGACACACTTCGACGAGCGCGGCTACAGCAAGGCCCCGATTGAATGGGGCGTCGGCAGCGGGCCCGACGACATCGTCGAGGCGCTGCGGAGCTGGCCGCTTGCTTACGCCCTCGGCGCGCCCGATTCCATCCTGGAAGACTGGCATCGGCTCTGGGAAGGGCACCTGCAGCAGTACGACGCCGCGAAGATTCCCGAGGTGGAAGCGGCCCGCGACGGCGTGTACTACCACGAGTTCATGTCGCAGTTCGACTGGGAGCACAACGGCGAAGGGCTGGCCGGCTTCTATTTCTACGGGCTCGACCGTCCCGACGATGCGGCGCACGTGGACCGCGCGCGCCGGTTCGCCGGCCTGTACATGAACGAGGATCCCGAGGCGCCGAACTACGACCCGCAGCACAAGATCATCAAGAGCCTCTTCAACGGGAGCCGCGGGCCGAAGCTCACGCCCGCGACGGTCGACGAGTGGGACGGCCCGCTGCCGGCCGGCGTGAGCCCGACGGCGGCGCGGCGGACCCGATTCGTGAACTCGAGCAACATCCGCGGCGATCATCCCCTGAATCTCTCCGTCGTGATGATGGTGGCGAACACCTACCTGCTCACGCACGAGCAGAAGTACCGCGACTGGGTGCTCGAGTACGTGAACGCCTGGCGCGACCGGATCGCGAAGAACGGCGGCAACATCCCGTCGAACATCGGCCTCGACGGCACGATCGGCGGCGAGTGGGGCGGTAAGTGGTACGGCGGGGTGTTCGGCTGGAACTCGCCGGACGGCGGCGTCCGCAACTACGTGTTCCGCGGTCCCCCGGAAGCGTTCACGAGCGCGTTCCTGCTGACCGCCGATCCCTCGTACCTCGCGGTGATGCGGCGCCAGCTCGACAACCTCTACGCGGCGAAGAAGATCGACCCGAAGAACGGACGGATCCAGTTGCCGCGCTACTACGGCGACAAGGGCTGGTACGGCTACGACGACGCGTTCGGCGCCGGACCGTCGGGAGGGCTTGGCAACCTGGCCAACGTGATCGTCGATCTGGCCATGTGGTCGCAGGACCCGCACGATCTCGCGCGTGTGCCGAAGACGGGATGGCTCGGATGGCCGCCTCCGCCGCCGCCCAACGGCGACACGGCGACCTATCCCGAGAACTGGTTCGGCTATCTCCAGTCGGGCAATCCCGACTATCCGCTGAAGGCGCTGCAGGAGGAGCTCGACGTGGTGCGGCGCGCGGCGCTGCGCGGCACGCGCGGACGCGGACGAGGCGCACGAGGTGGCGGGGCGCAGGGTGCCCGGCCCGTCGCGGGGCGCGGCGCGCCCGGCGTGGCCCGTGGAGGACGAGGACGAGGCCGCGGACGCGGCGGTGCGCCGGGCGGCGGCACCGGTACCGTCGAGAGTCCTGTCGCGACGACCGCACTCGTGAACCTGACGATGGGGGCGTCGGATCCCGGCGGCTCCACGCATGGCGCGCAGCCAATCAACGCGCAGCTTCGCTACTTCGACCCGGAGCATCGCCGCGCGGGGCTGCCGGAGGACGTGGGTGCGCTGATCGAACGCATCCGCCCGGACGGCGTGACCGTCACGCTCGTCAACCTGAATCCGGTCGCGGCGCGCACGGTGCTCGTCCAGACCGGCGCGTACGCCGAACACGCGGCCGTGAGCGTCACGCTCGACGGCCACACGATCCCCGTGAATGCCTCGTCGTTCACCGTCCGGCTCGCGCCGGGCGCCGGGGGACAGCTGGTCGTCGCGATGAAGCGCGACGTCAATCAGCCGACGCTCGCGCTGCCGTGGAATCGTTCGTCATCGGGCACGCATTGATCGACGAAGGAAGCACTGTGTCGACGAAAGCCAGATACGCGGGGATCGCGGTCCTGACGGTCGCGCTGGCCGCGGCCGTGACGACCGTCATGGGCGGCGCGGCGGCGGATCAAGATGCGGCCGGCGTGTCGGATGCCGTTCTCCACCGCTTCAAGATCGACTGCCACGTTCACCAGTCGTGGACCGACGAGGGCATCCAGAAGACGCTGGATGCCTACCGGAAGTACAACACGATGGCCTGCGCCTTCGGCACGCTCGCGACGCTCGATCGCGCGAAGGAGCACCCGGACGTGTTCATCCCGTTCGGCACGCTCCGTCTGAGCGATCCCAACGCGCTGCAGCTCATCGATCAGTACCACGCCGCCGGCTTCAAGGGGGTCGGCGAGCTGATGGCCGCGGGACGCGATTACGACGACCCGGTGTTCGACCCGATCTGGGCGCGTCTCCAGCAGTACCACATGGTCGCCGTGCTCCACACCGGCATCGTCAACCGCCGCAGCGGCCGCGGCGGGCGAGGCCGGCGCGGCGGCGCCGCGGGTGCCGGACGCGCCGCGCGCGCCGCAGCGCCGCCAAATCAGCCCGAGGGCAGCTCGTGGCTCAACATGCATCCGGGCTTCCTCGACGTGATCGCGCGACGCTACCCGACCCTGATTCTGATCGGCGCGCACCTCGGGAATCCGTGGTACGCCGAAGCCGCGGAAGGCGCTCGCTGGAGCCCGAACCTGTACTTCGACATCAGCGGATCGTCGCTGATCAAGAAGGCGTCACATCCCGAGTACTGGGGCGACGTGTTCTGGTGGCGCCCGGATATCGCCACGGGCAAGCATTCGCCCGGCGGCACGTACGGGTTCGAGAAGCTCGTGTTCGCGAGCGACGAAGCCCCCGACCAGCTGCTGCCCAATATCCAGCGCTTCGAGCGCATGCTGGACGCCAATAATGTGCCGGAGACCGTCCGCGCGAACATGTGGGCCGGGACGGTCGCGAAGATCCTCGGCGTGCAGGAACACGCCGCGCCGGCGCATTAGAGCGGGCGCTCGGGCGACGATCCAGGATACCAGCCGACATGCGGGTGAGACTGTTCGACGCGACGGAGAAGATGGCGCTGGATGCGGCGGACCAGGCGGCCCGCAGCATCCGGGCCGCGCTCGCCGCGCGCGGGAGCGCCCGCATCATCGCGGCGACCGGCGCCTCGCAGTTTCGTTTCCTGGCGGCGCTGACCCGTGCGCCGGAGATCGATTGGAGCAGGGTCGAGCTGTTCCACCTCGACGAGTACATCGGACTCCCGGCGGACCATCCCGCCAGCTTCCGGAGATTCCTGCTGGATCGTCTGATCCGTCCGGCGGGAATCCATCAGTACCACCTGCTCGATGGCGAAGCCGATCCCGACGAGGTCTGCGCCGAGGTGGGGCGTGCGCTGCAGGCGGCGCCCGTCGACGTCGCGTTCGCGGGCATCGGCGAGAACGGGCACCTCGCGTTCAACGATCCGCCGGCGGATTTCGACACGGACCGCCCGTATCTCGTCGTTGGCCTGGACGAAGCGTGCCGCCGGCAGCAGGTCGGCGAGGGATGGTTCCCGTCGCTTGCGGACGTGCCCGCGATGGCGATCTCGATGTCGATCCGTCAGATCATGGCCGCCGCGGAGATCCTGTGCATCGTGCCCGAAAGCCGGAAGGCGCGCGCGGTGCAGGCTGTGCTCGAAGGGGAGGTCACGCCCGCGGTCCCGGCGTCGATTCTTCGCCGTCATCCCAACACGACCCTCTATCTCGATCGTGACTCGGCGTCGCGGCTGGAGGCCGAGACCGTCAAGACGCACGCGGTCGCGCGCCCCGCCCCGTGACGATCCCGGGCCGCGGCGCTCCGGCCGTGCGCGAGCCGTCGGCTGGCGGCGCCGGGCCGGCCTCGCGCGGCGTGCCGGTGCGGCGCCCCATCCGCGGACTCCGCTGGTGGATCGCCGTCCTGCTCTTCGGCTCCACGGTCATCAATTACATCGATCGCCAGACGCTGAGCGTGCTGGCGCCCTATCTCGAATCGGCGTTCTCGTGGACGAACACCGACTTCGCCCTCGTCATCGTCGCGTTTCGCGCCGCGTACGCGCTCGGGCAAGCCGTCGCGGGGCGCGCGCTCGACCGCGTCGGGACCCGTGCGGGCCTCAGCGTCACGGTCGCGTTCTATTCGATCGCGGCCATGCTGACGTCGCTCGCGACCGGCCTGTGGTCGTTCTGCGGCATGCGATTCCTGCTCGGCGCGGGCGAGTCGGCCAACTGGCCCGGCGCCACGAAGGCCGTCGCCGAATGGTTCCCGCGGTCGGAGAGCGGCTGGGCGGTCGCGTTCTTCGACAGCGGGTCGTCCATCGGCGCCGTCGTCGCGCCGTTTCTGGTGCTGTGGCTCTATCACGCCTTCGGCACGTGGCGTCCCGCCTTCATCATCACCGGGTGTCTCGGGTTCGCGTGGCTGCTGATGTTCCGGCGCCTGTATTACCCGCCGAGCGAGCATCCCAGAATCTCGCCGGAGGAGCTGGCGTACATCCAGGCGGATCACGAGCAGGCGAGCCCCACGGATCCGGCGGGGGCACGGCTCGGCTACCGTACGCTGCTCGCGCTGCCGCAGACGTGGGGCATCGTGCTGGGCAAGGCGCTCACCGACCCCGTGTGGTTCTTCCTGACCGACTGGCTCGCGATCTATCTCGTGTCGCGCGGGTTCAGGCTCGAGACCAGTCTGCTGGCGTTCTGGATCCCGTTCCTGGCGGCCGACGCCGGGAACTTTGTCGGCGGCGGCGTCTCGAGCTTCCTGATCCGTCGCGGCTGCTCCGTGGGGGGCGCGCGGCGCCTGGTGATCGTGCTGGGCGGCGTCGGGATGAGCATGCTGGCCTTCGCCGTGCTCAGCGACAGTCTCGTCGGCATCACGCTCGCGATGGCCGTCTCGACGCTCGCGTACGCGGCGATGTCGACGATGATCCTGAACCTGCCGGCGGATCTGTACCCGAGCAGCTCCGTCGCGTCGGTGAGCGGCCTGAGCGGCACCGGCGCCGGCATCGGCACGATGATCGTGACGCTGCTGACCGGCGTGATCTCGGATCGTTATTCGTTCGCCCCCGTGCTGGTCGGGGCGAGCCTGCTGCCGCTCGTCGCGGCGGGCCTCGTCGTTTCGCTGGTGCGGAACAACGAGGCCACCGCGCGCGGCATCGTCCGGTCGATTTGACGTCCATCGGCCGGGTGGATTGCTCCGGTCTTGCGGCTCCGTGGCCGCCCACTCACTCGGCGCGCAGCGCGATGAGCGGATCGACAATGCTGGCGCGGCGCGCGGGGACGAGCCCGGCCAGAAGCGCGACGAAGAGCAGAACCGCGCAGGCGAGCGACAGCGTCAGCGGATCCGTGAGCGTCACGCCATAGAGCAGCCCGTCGTGCTCGCGCGGCACGAGATACAGCGCGGTGCCCAGCAGCCTCGCGATGACGAGCGCCAGGCCGAGCCCGATGGCGACGCCCGCGAGACCCAGCCGCGTGCACTGCCGCAGCGCAAGGCTCAGGATGCCCGCGCGTCGAGCCCCGAGCGCAATCCGGACGCCGAACTCCTGACGCCGCTGCTCGACCGACCACGCCATCACGCCGTACAGGCCGAGCGCGGCGAGCAGCACCGCGAACGCCGCGAACACGGCGATCAAGGACGCATTGAAGCGGTCTTCTCGCAGCGCCTCGGCGACGAGATCGTCCATCGTCTCGAGCGAGTCGAGCGGAAGCGTCGGATCGACGGCGAGCAGCGCGCGCCGCAGCGGACCGACGAGCACGCTGGCGGGCAGATCGGACCGGACGACCAGCCGCAGCCAGGAGGGTGACGCCTGGGCGGCTGGCAGGTAGATGCCGTCGAAGCTGGCCTCGTTGAAGCCGACCTCTTTGACATTGGAGGCGACGCCGATGATCTGTACCGGCCCTGGCGTCATCCGGACGACGGAGTTTTCGGTCGGCAGGAGCACGAGCGTCTTGCCCACGGGGCTCTCGCCCGCGAACAGCGTCCGGGCCAGCGTCTCGTTCACGATCGCCACAGGCGTCGATCCGCGGCGATCGGCGGCTGTGAACGTACGCCCGGCGAGCCGACGGATCCCGAGCACGGCAAAGTAACCGGGCGTCACGCTGCGGGCAATCGCGTCGGGTTCGTGTCCGGCCGCCGGCCGCGGACGATCGCCCCGGACGAACCGGATCGGCGGCCCGCTGCCGAGTGGGACCGTGCTGGCCGCTGCGGCGCCGGCGATCCCCGGGAGCGCCCGCGTCTTCTCCAGCAGGTCGTCGATGAACCGGACGCGCGCCTCGTCATGGTCGTACCGCGGTCCGGCGAGCGTGATCCGGGCGAGCAGACGATGGTGCGGCCTGAATCCGAGCGGCACGTGCAGCAGCCGTACGAAGCTGTTGACGAATAGACCTGCGCCGGCGAGGAGCACGAGCGCGAGCGCGATCTCTCCGACCACGAGTACGCTGCGCGCGCGGCGCTGCACGACGGCTCCCCCAAGCGTTCGGCCCCCCGTCGCGAGCGAGGGCTGCAGCGTGCGACGGCCGATCAGGAGCGCGGGTGTCACGCCGAAGACAAGCGCCGTGCCGGTGCATGCGGCGAAGGCGAAGAGGAAAACGCGCGCGTCGAGGACGACATGCGTGTTGCGCGTCAGGTAATCGGACGGTAGAGACGCCGGCAGCAGGCGAGTGCCCCACGCCGTCATCAGCAGGCCGACGGCGGCGCCGGCGATCGCGATCAGCGCCCCCTCGATGAGCAACTGCCGGAACAACGCGCGTTCTCCCGCGCCGAGCGCCCGGCGGATCGCGAACTCGCGCTGCCGGCCGAGCGCCCGCGCGACGAGCAGGCCGCCGATGTTGCCGCACGTCAGGAGCAGCACGAAAACGGACGCGCCGAGAAAGAAGAGGAGCGGACGCCAGTTCCATCCCGTGTATGCGGAGCGGAGATCCTCGAGTCGCACGTCGCGTGGTGCCTGGCACCTTTGGCACGACGGTTGCGGCAAGTGGGATGCCAAAGGTGCCAGCCACCCCAGTTGCGCCTGCGCGGCCGACAGCGTAGCGCCGGGCGCCAGCCGGCCGAACGCGCACAGATCCCGCGTGTCTCGTTCAGGGACGGTCAACGGGTCCGGTTCGAACGACACGAACAGATCCGGCATGTCGGAGAATTCGATCCGTTGATCGCGTCCGGCAATGCCGACGACGGGATAGGCGCGGCCGTCGAGCAGGACGCGTCGACCGAGGATGCCAGGATCCGCGTCGAACAGCGTGCGCCAGGCGGCATCGCTGAGGACGACCGCGCCGCTGCGCGCGTCGATGGGTCCAAACGCGCGCCCCTGCACGGGGACCATCCTGAGCGCCGCAAAGAAGTTGGTGGTGACCGGCATGAACAGGACGGAGGCCGGCGCGCCGCCAGCCCGCAACACGCCACGGCCGGAATAACGGAACGCCGCGATCTCGTCGAAGCCGCGCGCCGCCGCGCGCCACGCCGCCAGGTCGGCGGCCGACGCCCGGCGCTCGTGGCCGGCGCCCGTGGTGAAGATGGCCACGAGGCGGTCGGGCTGTGGAAACGGCAGCGGCTTCCAGATCTCGCCGTCGACGACGGAGAAGACGGTCGTGGTGAGCGCCATCCCGAGGGCGACGGTGATGATGGCGGTGAGCGCGAACGTGGGCTGCCCGATCAGCAGCCGCACGCCGTGGCGCGCGTCGCGGCCCCAGGCCTCGAGCGCCGGCCAGGCCCAGACCTCACGCGCGTCTTCGCGCGCCAGCGTCGCGTTGCCGAGCGCGCGCCGGGCGGCCTCGGCGGCCGCCTCCGGCGGCAGCCCCTCGCGTTCGAACCGCTCCTGCGCGAGCGCGCGGTGCGCCGCGAGTTCCTCGGCCAGTTCGTCGTCGCGCCGCCTGCGCGCGACGGCCCAGCGGATCCGGTTCAGCCACCGCATGCGCCACCTATGCCGTGTCGAGGACGATCTGGATCGCGTCAATCAGCCGCTGGAACTCGCGGCGTTCCGCCGTGAGGTGCTTCCGGCCGGCCGGCGTGAGCGTGTAATAGCGCGCGCGGCGATTGTTGTCGGAGAGGCCCCAGGCGGCTTTCACCCAGCCGTTGAGGAGCAGCCGCTGGAGGGCAGGGTAAAGCGAACTCTCCCCCACCTGGAGCACGTCGCGCGAGACCTGCCGCAGCCGTTCGGCGATGCCGTATCCGTGGAGCGGGCCGGGCAGCAGCGCCCGGAGGATCAGCATGTCGAGCGTGCCTGGCAGCAGGTCGGGCGCCTGGTTGGTCACTCCCATTCGTCAGGCTCCCATCGTCTATCGATGGGTATGATGGCGCCGAGCGTTGCGGGTGTCAAGCGTCGGCCCGTTAAAGGGCTGACCCACAGGAATTGCTGTTTCTGTGGGTCAGGCTTTCATGGCTTGACCACAATCCTGTGGGTCAGGCCTTTATGGCCTGACGAAGTCGGAGGCGCGCCAGCTATAATTCGCCATTCCGCGATCGCGGCCTCCTAATGGCGCTCAACCCTGGCACGCACCTTGGCCCGTACGAGATCGTCGCCCTCCTCGGGTCCGGCGGCATGGGCGACGTGTATCGCGCGCGCGACGCGAAGCTGCGCCGCGAGGTGGCCATCAAAGTGCTGCCCGCGCTGTTCGCGTCCGATCCGGATCGGCTCGGCCGGTTCGAGCGCGAGGCCCAGACGCTCGCCTCGCTGAACCACGCGCACATCGCGCACGTGTACGGCGTGATCGACGATCCGGTCGCGCTGGTGATGGAGCTCGTGGACGGGCAACCGCTCGACGCGCTCATTCCACCGAGCGGCCTGCCGCTCCCCGAAACCGTCACGCTCGCGATCCAGATGGCCGACGCGCTGGCCGCCGCGCATGCCGGCGGCGTCGTCCATCGCGACTTCAAGCCCGGAAACGTCGTCGTGACCGCCGCCGGGGTGGCGAAGGTGCTCGATTTCGGCTTGGCGAAATCCGTCGGGCCCGCGCCGGCCGCCACCGAGGCGACCGAGACCGTGCTGGCGCCGCGAACCGACGCCGGCTTCGTGCTCGGGACAGTTGCGTACATGTCGCCCGAGCAGGCCGCGGGGCGGCCCATCGACGCGCGGTCCGACATCTTTTCGTTCGGGTCCGTGCTCTTCGAGATGGCGTGCGGCCAACGGGCGTTCGACGGCGATACGTCGATGTCGACGCTCGCGGCGATCATCCATCAGCCGGCACGCCGCGTCACGCAGGTGAATGCCGCCGTGCCGCGCGAACTCGAACGGCTGATCGCGCGCTGCCACCGCAGAGACCCTGCCGAGCGCGTGCAATCGATGGTGGACGTGCGGTCGGCGCTTGAGGATCTACGCGAGGACCTGGAGACGGGACGGCTCTCGGGGCCGCGGCCCCGGCCTGCGGACGTCGTGCCGACCCACCGGCGTATCCTTCCGCCGATTGCCGCCGCGCTCGCGGCCGCCGCGCTCGTCGTCGTCGGCATCCTCGCCGGACGCCTCTGGTCGCGTGCCGGGACGGCGGCGCGGCGATCGATGCAATTCGACATCGCCACTCCGGCCACCTCGGACCCGTATTCGTTCGCGATCTCGCCCGACGGCCTGCAGCTCGTCTACGCAGCAGAGGACCAGGGCAAATCCGTGTTGTGGATCCAGTCGCTGGCCTCGGGCGAGGCGCGGCCGCTGGCCGAGACGGAACGTGCGTTTGCGCCGTTCTGGGCGCCCGACAGCCGCTCGATCGGCTTCTTCATCGACAGCCGGTTGTACCGGCTGGATGTCGCCAGCGGATCGCCGCAATCGCTCGCGCCGGCGCCGCTCGCGACGCAGGGCTCGTGGGGCAGCGGCGGCGTGATCGTGTTCTCGTCGCTCGGCAACGCCCTGCAGCAGGTGCCCGCGACCGGCGGGGCGGCTGCGCGGGTCGCCGGACTGGCGCCGCGCTACGCCGGCCACTTCGCGCCGTCGTTTCTTCCCGACGGCCGCCACTTCCTTTATTACGTACGCGGCCGCCCGTCGGTGCGCGGCATCTACGTCGGGTCGCTCGACCCGGAACCGTCGCGGCGGTTGTTCGATGCCGATCTCGGCGCCGCCTATGCACCGCCGGGCCGCCTCCTGTTCGTGCGCGACCGCACGCTCATGTCCGTCCCGTTCGACGCCGCGGGCCTGGCCGCGGGCGACTCGCCGGCGCCGCTCGCGCGCGGGGTGATGCCGGAACAGGTGATTGCGGTCTCGAACGCCGGCACGATCGCGTTTCGCACGGGCGACCCGCCGGCGGCCGTGTTGCTCCAGATGGCGACCTTCGACCGCACCGGCCGCGAGACGCCGGTTCGTTTCAACGGCCAGAGTGTCGCGCTCAGTCCCGATGGCCGCCGGCTGGCGGCGCAGCGGGTGGTGGACGGGAACGTCGACGTCTGGCTGTTCGACCTCGCGCGCGGCGTCTCCACGCGCGCGACCTTCGATCCGGCCGACGATGTGCTGCCGGTGTGGTCGCCGGACGGGTCGCGGATCGTCTTCAGCTCGAACCGGGGCGGCACGCAGGATCTCTACGTCGAGCGGCTCGCCAGCGGCGAGGAGGACCGTTTGCTCTCGACCCCGCAGACGAAGCTCGCGAACGACTGGTCCCGCGACGGCGCCTGGATCCTGTACGGCTCGAGCGATCCCGTCACGGGCCTGGATCTCTGGGCCATTGCCCCCGACGGGAAGCATGCGCCGGTGGCCGTGGCGCGGACGCCGTTCGACGAGCAGGACGGACAGTTCTCGCCCGATGGCCGGTGGGTCGCGTACCAGTCGAACGAGACCGGCCGGCCGGAGGTGTGGATCCGTCCGTTTCCGGGGCGCGGCAACGGGATTCGGATCTCGACGGACGGCGGCACCCAGCCTCGGTGGCGCGCGGATGGCCGCGAGCTGTTCTACGTGGCGCTCGACGGCCAGCTGATGTCGTGCGCGGTTCGGCTGGATTCCGACGATGGGTCGCCTGACGTGGCGGCGCCGGCCGCGCTCTTCCAGTTTTCACCAGCCGACGAAGTCCCCGAGCGGGCGCAGTACGTCGTGATGCCGGACGGCCAGCATTTCATGGGCGTGAAGTATCCGGCCAGCAGCCCGGGCGCTGGCGGCAGGCCGCTTCGGCTGATCCTGAATTGGACGGGATCGGAGAAGTAGCGGACGCGGCGTGCACAGGATTGGTGTATCGTCTGGCGCATGCGACTGCCCGCGCTCCTGATCGTTCTGCTCCTCACGCCGTTTGCCTCGCCTGCCTCCGTTCGATCCCAGTCCAGTCCCGCGGTCCAACCGTGTACGACCGCGACAGCGGCGTGTACCGAATGGGTTCGACTCGGCCAGGGACCGGCGCGCTCGATGATCTATCGCACGTACTCGCTCGACGCGCCGAACGAGCACATCCGCCGCGCGCTCGTGATGGTGCACGGCACGCTGCGCAACGCGGATCACTACTTCGCGACCGCCACGGCGGCGGCATTCCTGGCGGGCGCCCTCGACGACACGGTCGTCATCGCGCCGCACTTCGCGTCGAGCGACCGCGGCTGCCACGACACGCTGGCGCCGAACGAGGTGAGCTGGAGCTGCCGCGGCGACAGCTGGCGCTCGGGCGGCACGTCGACGAGCCACCCGGATCTGGCGTCGTTCGACTTCATGGACGCGATCCTGCGGAAGCTGGCGAACAAGAAGACCTTCCCGAACCTCGCGGCGATCGTCGTGACCGGCCACTCGGCGGGCGGGCAGTACACCAATCGCTACGAGATGTCGAACCGCGTACACGACACGCTCGGCGTCGCCGTGACCTACGTCGTCGCGAATCCGTCGAGCTACGCGTGGCCCGATGCGACGCGCGCGCTGCCGGCCGGAGACGCGGCGCCGGACAACGCGCTCCTCGGATGGAAGATCGAGACGCCCCACACGAATTTCACCTACGGCCCGTTCGACGCGGGCGCCTGCGCGCGGTACGACAAGTGGCCGTACGGCCTCGAAGACCGCACGAGCGGCTACACGGCGAAGACGAGCGACGACCAGCTCCGCCAACAGCTCGCCTCGCGTCCCACGACCTATCTGCTGTCCCAGGTCGATACGCTGCCGCTCGGCGGCTTCGACTCGTCGTGCTCTGCGATGGCCCAGGGACCGACGCGTCGCGCCCGCGGCGAGGCGTTCGCGAAGTACATCGCGGACCATCTCGGCGGCACACCCTCGATTCACATCGTTTCCGAGTGCGGGCACAACGACCGGTGCGTCTACACGACGCAGGACGTGCTGCCGATCATTTTCCCGGGCAGCAGGCCCTGACGCATACCTGCCCGCGCACGCCCGGACCAAGGCGTTCGCCTTTGCTTCTCCCCGGGCGCCGCGTCTCACCAGCCCGGCGATCCTGAACGCGTCCGGCGCACGCCCAGCGGGTCCTGATGCGCGCCTTGACTTGCCGGCGCAAATGCCGGAGCCTTGGGCCGGCCGGTCACAAGCGTCGGGAGGGCCCTTCTGGACTCGGATCTTTCTGCATTGATTGCGGCTGCTGAAACCGGGGATCGGTCGGCGGCCGAGGCGCTGTTCGCGGCGCTGTATTCCGAACTGCATCGGATTGCGCGGCGCGAGCTGGGGCGGCGTGGCGACAGCGTGGCGCTGAGCGCGACGACGCTGCTGCACGAGGCGTACCTCAGCATGGCGGCACGCCACGGTGCGTCGTTTCCCGATCGCGCCCGGTTCCTCAGCTATGCGGCCCGCGTCATGCGGGGCGTCATCATCGATCACGCCCGCAGCCGTCACGCCGTCAAGCGCGGCGGCGGCTTCGAAATCACCTCTCTCGACAACATCGAAGGGCCGGCCGTCGACGAGCAGGAACTCTCCGACATCAGCGCGGCGCTCGACGACCTCGCGACCGCCGATGCGTCGCTGGCGCAGGTGGTCGATCTGAAGTTCTTCTGCGGCTTCTCTTTTGCGGAAATTGCCGCGATTCAGGCGACGTCGGAGCGCACGGCGCAGCGCAAATGGGACAAGGCGCGCATCTTCCTGCACGGCCGGCTGCGTTCGCCGTCGGCATTCTGAGGCTTGCGACATGGCATCCGACGATCTCGACCGCTGGCAGTCGCTGAGTCCCTTCCTCGATCAGGCGCTCGACATCGACGACGAAGCCGAACGCGACCGCTGGCTGCACGCCCTGCGCGAGCGGGATCCGGAGACGGCCGAGGGGCTCGCGCGGCTGCTCGCGCAGCATCGCGCCGTCGTGGCGGGCGGCTTTCTCGAGCGCGGCGTGCCGCTGCCTCCGGGCGGCGGAGCGCTGGCCGGGCAGGTCATCGGGGCGTACACGCTCGTGTCGCCGATTGGCGAAGGAGGCATGAGCAGCGTGTGGCTCGCCGAGCGCAGCGACGGGCGATTCGCCCGCCGGGCGGCCGTGAAGTTCCTCAGCATCGCGCTCGCCGGCCGCGGCGAAGAACGCTTTCGGCGGGAAGGGCTGATCCTCGCCCGTCTGGCACACCCGTCCGTCGCGCAGTTGCTGGACGCGGGGGTCACGGCATCGGGTCAACCCTACCTCGTGCTCGAGTACGTGGAAGGGGAGCACCTCGACGTCTTCTGCGACCGCCGCCGGCTCGACGTCGCGGCGCGTCTCGCGCTGCTCCTCGAGGTCCTCGACGCCGTCGGCGAAGCCCACGCTCATCTGATCGTGCACCGCGATCTCAAGCCGTCGAACGTGCTCGTGGGGTCCGACGGCCGCGTGAAGCTGCTCGACTTCGGCATTGCGAAGCTGCTCGACGAGGCGGGCCCTGACGGAAGCGCCACGATGCTGACCCGGGACCAGGGATCGGCGCTGACGCTGGCCTACGCGGCGCCGGAACAGGTGCTGAACGGGCCGATTACGACGGCCACCGATGTCTATGCGCTGGGGGTCCTGCTCTACGGGCTGCTGACGGGTCAGCATCCGGCCGGCGCCGCCCGGCGCTCGCAGGCCGATCTGCTGAAGGCCATCACGGAGACCAATCCGCGCCGACCGTCAGAGGCCGTCGTGCGCGGCGACGCCGACGCGGGCACCCGGGCCGCCAACGCGACCGCGCGCGGCGCGACGCCCGATCGGCTGCACCGAACGTTGCGCGGCGATCTCGACACGATCGTCGGACAGGCGCTCAAGAAAAACCCCGCCGAGCGCTACGGGTCGGTCGATGCGTTCGGTGCCGATCTGCGGCGGTATCTACGGCACGAACCCATCGGTGCGCGGCCGGACAGGGTCGCCTATCGCGCCGGCAAGTTCGTCCGCCGCAACCGCGTGTCCGTCGCGCTGGCCGCCGCCGTCATCGTGGCGGCCGCCGCGGGAGTGGTCGGGACGGTCCTGCAGGCGCGCACCGCCAGCGCGCAGCGCGACTTCGCGATCCGTCAGCTCGCGCGCGCCACCGCCCTCAACGATCTCAATTCGTTCGTCCTGTCGGATGCGGCGCCGCAGGGGGGCACCTTCACCGTCAACGACCTGCTCGATCGCGCCGATCGGATCGTCGAGCATCCGTCGACGCCGCCGGACGCCGGCCGCGTCGATCTGCTCGTTTCGATAGGCCGGCAGTATCTCTGGCAAGACGAGCGGGCGTCGGGGCGGCGGGTCTTGACGAAGGCATACGGATGGGCGCAGACGATCGACGACCCGGCGGTTCGGGCCGAAGCCGCCTGTTCCCTCGGGATGGCGATGGCCGATACCGGGCAGCTGGCGCGAGCGGAAGCGCTCGTCAACGAGGGACTTCAGGCGCTGCCGCCGGCGCCTCTCTTCGATCTCGATCGGATCGACTGCCTCCGGCAGGCCGGCGACGTCGCGCGGTCGGCGAACGCGTCGCAGCAGGCGCTCGACGAGGCGCTCGAGGCTCGCCGCCTCCTGGCTGCCGCGCCCTTCCACTCGGGCCTGCTCGACGTGAGCACGTTGATCGACCTCGGCGAAAGCTATCGCCTGGCCGGCCGGCCCGGCGACGCCGCCGGCGTGTTCGAGCAGGCCTCGGCGAAGCTCGCCGCGCTGGGGCGCGACCGGACGCAGCAGGCCGGGACGCTCGACAACAACTGGGCGCTCGCGCTCAACCAGGACGGACGAGTGATGGAATCCGAGCGGATGTTTCGCAGAGCCATCGAGATCAGCCGCGACAATCGGGGCGAAGAGGCGGTGTCGCCGATGCTCCTCATCAATTACGCCCGCGAGCTGGACGCGCTCGATCGGGAGACCGAGGCCGCTGATTATGCCGAGCGAGGGTACGAGAAAGCCCGTCGGGCCGGCGACGAGGTCGTCATCAACCAGTCGCTGCTGATGCGCGCAGCGATTTACCGCGCGCAAGGAGATCTCGCCCGCGCGGAGGCGATGCTGGCGCAGGTCGAGCCCCGCTTGCGGCGCTCCCTGCCGCCGACCCACATCGCGTTCGCCGCGATTTTTCGGGAGCGCGCCCTGATTGCGGAAGCCCGCCACGATCTGCCGGCGGCGCTCGATCTGACGAACCGGTGCCTGGCGGCCATCGAGGTGTCGATCAAAGCCGGCGGGAGCGGCGCCACTGACGTGGCGTTCACCCTGGTCCGGCGATCCGGGCTCGAGCGGCAGCTCGGACAGATCGACAACGCGGCGGCCGATGCGCAACGCGGGCTGCAGATGATGCTCGCGAGGATGCACGCCGGGCAGGTCTCGAGCCAGCTCGGTCTCGCGTACTTGAACCTCGGCCGCGTGCGCCTGGCACAGCAGCAACCCGCCGCGGCGCGCACCGCGCTGACGTCCGCGGTGCACCAACTGGAACAGGCGCTCGGCGCCAACCACGCCGACGCGCGCGCCGCGCGGGAACTGCTCGACCACCTGAAGCCGAAAGCCTAAGCGTGTTATCCTGAGACGTTACCGCTGCGCGGCCAGCGCGCGGCGTTTAAACATAGGCGTCTGGCGACCACGTCCCGTATCCGGGGCACAGCTTTTCATCAGGTCGCGGCCGGGAGGTGCACATATGGCACATACACACGGGGGCAATCGCTAGCTCCCTGCGATGGTTCTGGCGGCCGGCGGAAACGCCGGCCGCTTCTTTTGTACGGCACCGACGTCGGCTCCTGGTCCGCCGTCTTTCGCTTCATCCGTGGCGTGACCGGTCTTACCTGCGGCCGTCGGCGTCATCAATCGCCGTCCGTCTGGTCCAGTTCGTCCGTGTGATCCGTGGCGGGTATCCGTGGCCGTCCGTGTAGTCCGTGTGATCCGTGGCCGTTGTGCGTCCGTGTGATCCGTGGCCGTTGTCCGTGTAGTCCGTGTGATCCGTGTGATCCGTGGCCGTTGTCCGTCCGTGTGATCCGTGGCCGTTATCCCTGGCCGTCCGTGTGGTCCGTGGCCGTCCGTGCGATCCGTGGCCGCAGCAGGCGCTCGACTTCCGCCAGCAGGTGCGCGGGCACGCACGGCTTCAGCAGCATCGCGGTCATGCCCACGCCGGCCGCCCGGGCGCGGACGTCGGCGGTCCAGTGGCCGGTCAGGCCGATGATCGGAATATCGCGCAGATCGGGATTGGCGCGGAGCGCGGCCGCCACTTCGAAGCCGCTCAGGCCCGGCACCGTGATGTCGGTGACGACGAGATCGGCCGGATGCCGGTGCAGGATGGCGAGCGCTTCGGCGCCGTCCGGGACGCCGGTCACCTGAAATCCGGCGCTCCACAGGAATTCGATGTAGCCGTTGAGCGCGTGGCGATCGTCTTCGACGACGAGGATCGCGGCGGCGGGGGAGCGCGCAGGCATGGACACGCGGAGCGCCTTCAAAGCGCACGCCACGGCCAGTGCGCGAAATCCGGACGGATTCCGCGTCCGCGCGCGCCGGCGGCGACAGAAATCGCCGCGCGCTTTCAGCTTTGCAATCGCACCCCGGTGTATGATTCCGTCGCCATCTTCTCAACGTCCAGGAGACATGCCCCATGGTGAGCACGTTCCGACGGTCCGTCACCGCGCTACTCTTCGCGACCCTGGCATGCGTGCCCGTGCACGCGCAGGCCCGTCAGCCCCGGCAGACCCCGGCGCCGGCCGCGCCGCCTCAGGAGCCGCAGCCGTCGCCCCCCGCCGTCCGGGCCGCGCCGCCGGCGTTTCGCGCCGAACCCGGGCCGCCGCAGGCGCAGGCGGATCGCCGCGAGGAGCACGCCGGCCCGGCCGAGGAGAAGATTTCCCAGACCTCGCACGTGATCCGGCTCGGCGGACGCGACGTCAAGTACACCGCGACCACCGGCACGCTGCCGATCCGCCTCGACGACGGCAAGGTGGCGGCGCGCATGTTCTTCGTGGCGTACACGAAGGACGGGGAGGACGCCAAGACCCGTCCGGTGTCGTTCCTCTATAACGGCGGGCCCGGCGCGGCCACGATCTGGCTGCACATGGGGTCGTTCTCGCCGGTGCGCGTCCAGATGGCCGGCGACGGCTTTCAACCGGCCCCCCCGTACAAGATGGTCGACAACGAGGACTCGCTGATCGACACGTCCGACCTCGTGTTCGTGGACGCGATCTCGACGGGCTACAGCCGGACGGTGCCGGGCGTGAGTTCCGCGCAGTTCCACGGCGTCACCGGCGACCTGCGCGCCTTCGGCGAGTTCATCCGCGAATATCTCGACACCTACGACCGCTGGCCGTCGCCGAAATTCCTGATCGGCGAGAGCTACGGCACGATCCGGTCGGCCGGCCTCTCGCAGGAACTGCAGTCGCGCCACGGGATCGAGCTGAACGGGATCGTCCTCGTCTCGGCGCTGCTCACGTACCAGAACATCAACGCGGACCCGCAGAACGATCTCGCGACGATCGACTTCGTCCCGACCTTCACGGCGACCGCCTGGTATCACAAGAAGCTGCCGCCCGACCTGCAGTCGCAGACGGTGAAGCAGGTGGTCGATCAGGCCCGGACGTTCGCATGGGGCGACTATCAGGCGGCGCTCGCGAAGGGGAATTCCCTCTCCGCCGCCGAGCGCCACGCCGTCGCGCAGACGTTCGCGCGCCTCACGGGGCTGTCGGTCGACTACGTCGAGCAGGCGAACCTGCGCGTCTCGCCGGGCCGCTTCCGCAAGGAGCTGCTGCGCGACCAGCGTCTGACCGTGGGCCGGCTCGACAGCCGCTTCACGGGCGTCGACGTCGACGCGGCCGGAGAGAGCGAGGAATACGATCCGTCCAATACCGCGCTGCAGGGGCCGTACACCGCGCTGTTCGAGAACTACGTGAAGAACGATCTGAAGTGGCAGAGCGACCTGCACTACCCGACGAGCGGGAACGTGCGCCCCTGGACGTGGGATCAGTTCCAGAACAGCTACATGGACATGACGGAGCCGCTGCGCCGGACCATGGCCCGCAACCCGTACCTGAAGGTGCTCGTCTGCGCCGGCTATTACGACATGGCGACGCCGCTCGCCGGCATCGAATACAACATGTGGCACCTCGCGTACGACCCGTCGATCGTGAACCGCGTGTCGTTCGCCTACTACGAGTCGGGCCACATGATTTACGTCCGCCCTTCGGCGCACAAGGCGCTCACCGCGGACATCGCGAAATTCATCCGGGCCAACGAGAACGCGACGCCCGCGAGCGGCGCGACCCAGCGGCCCTGACCGTCTCGTCAGGGCATGAAGCCCTGACCCACAGGAAAGCGGTGTGGGGCCGCCATGCATGGGCCGACGGGAGCCCTGTCGACGGGAAGCCTGTGGGTCGGCCCTTCACGGGCTGACCACGGCGTAAGGAATCGGGGGTGCGTGTGCGACGCGGCGTCTGGCTGGTGCTGATTCTGATCGTTCTGGCCGTCGCGGTGTCGGCGGCCGGCGTCGTCCTCCTCTATTCGGCCGTGGGACGCGAACCGCAGGTGACGAGCGGGTCGACGCTGGTCCTGCGCGTGGGAGGGGACCTCGCGGAGGTGGCCCCCGGCGGCGTGCTCGGACAATTCATCGAGGCGGCCCCAACCGTGCGCTCGGTCGTCGATGCGCTCCGGAAGGCGAAGGTCGATCGGCGCATCACGAGCGTGATCCTCGAACCGGCCGCCCCGGCGGCGCTCTGGGGGAAGGTCCAGGAGGTCCGCGACGCCATCCTGGATTTCCGCCAGTCGGGCAAGCCGGTCGTCGCGTACCTCGAGTCGGGGGACCAGCAGGAATTCTACCTGTCCACTGCGTGCGACAAGGTGTTCCTGATGCCGACCGCCTCGCTCGATCTCACGGGCCTGGCCAGCTACGACGTGTTCCTGCGGGGCATGCTCGACAAGATCGGGGCGTACCCCGACGGCATGCACATCGGCGCCTACAAGACGGCGCTCAACGAGTTCACCGAGCACACCTACACGCCGGCGCATCGCGAGATGGCCGAATCGCTCAACCACGATCTGTTCGATCAGCTCGTGCGCGGCATCGCCGACGGGCGCCACAAGTCTGAAGCGGACGTCCGCGCGATGATCGATCACGGGCCGTACCTCGCGCCCGACGCGGTGAAGGCCGGACTCGTCGACGATCTCGCGTACGAAGATCAGATCGACGACAAGGTGAAGCTCGGGACCGGCCCCGTGCACCGGATCGATTTCGACGCGTACCGCCGCGTGAGCACGCAGAGCGTCGGACTAGACAAGGGGCCGCGGATTGCCGTCGTCTATGCCGTCGGGCTGATCAGCAGCGGCAAGAGCAGCTACGACTCGCTGCAGGGGCAGGTCATCGGATCGGACACGCTGATCGGGTACCTGCGCGACGCGCGCGCGGACGCGTCGATCAAGGCGATCGTGCTGCGGATCGACAGCCCGGGCGGGTCGGCGCTCGCCTCCGACGTCATCTGGCGCGAAGTGCAGCTCACGAAGAGCCGCAAGCCGCTGATCGTGTCGATGGGGGACGTGGCGGCCTCGGGCGGGTATTACATCGCGATGCCGGCGCAGGCGATCGTCGCCGAGCCGTCGACGCTGACAGGCTCCATCGGCGTCGTGATCACGAAGTTCGTCGTCGACGGCACGCTGCAGAAGCTCGGGATCAACCTGGAAGGGGTCAGCGAGGGGAAGTACGCGGACATGAACTCGCCCGTCAAGCCGTTCTCGCCGGACGAGCGCGCGTCGGTCGCCCGGACGATGCAGGCGACCTACGATACCTTCGTGGAAAAGGCGGCGCAGGGGCGGAACACCACGCCGGAGCGGATCGACGCCGTCGGGCAGGGGCGCGTCTGGACGGGCCGGCAGGCGAAGCAGATTGGCCTCGTCGACGAACTCGGCGGCCTGCAGCGGGCGATTGCCATCGCGAAGCAGCGGGCGAAGATCCCGCAGGACTCCGGCGTGGAGCTGGTGATCTACCCGCCGCGGCCGTCGTTCTACGATCTGTTCCGGAAGCCGTTCGGCAGCTCCGATCGCGCCGCGTCGCTCGCGGCGGCGATGCTCGGGCTCCGCGATCCCCACGCCGTCCAGCAGCTCGCCGCGCCGCTGACCCTGTTCCGCCGCACCGAGCCGCTCGCCCTGATGCCGGAAGTATTCGTCAACTGAGCGAGTGAGCGCAGCGAGCGAGCCACGCGAACGGAGCGCGCCGGTGAAACGGCGCGCGAGAGAGCGTGCAGGGGAGTCCGAGGGGCGAAGCCCCTCGGAGAATCACGCCACGACCTGCGCGATCGTCTGGCGGTTGATCCGGATGTTCATCCGCTCGCGCGCCTTCGTCATGTAGGCGTTGTAGAACCGGTTGCGGCGATCGTTGAGCAGCTCCGTCCGGAGCTGATCGCGGCCGGCGGTGATTTCGGCCGGCGTCACGTCCTTCTTGTCGAGCACCTTCACGACGACGGCGCCGGTGTCGGTGACGATCGGACCGCTGACGCCTCCCTTCGGCAGCGAGAAGGCGGCGGCATCGACCGCCGGGCTCGTGCCGATGTCGGGGATGGGCGCGCCGCGGGCGATCAGATCGGTCGTCTTCACGTCGAGGCCGGCCGCTTTGGCGGCCTTGTCGAAATCGCCGCCCTTCAGCGACGCTTCGACCGCCGACGCCTTCTGTCGGGCGGCGTCCACGGCTTTCTCCTTGATCACGTCGTCGCGAACCTTGGCCTTCACTTCGTCGAGCTTGGGGATGTACGGCGCCTGCGTGGCCAGCACCGTGATGAACGCGTAGCCCTGCGACGTGCGGATTTGGTCGCTGACCTGCCCCTGCTTCAGCGCGAAGGCCTCCTGGTCGACGTTGGGCGCGAGGCCGATCCCGGCGATCGGCTCGTCGCGCGTGAAGAAGCCGGACTCGCTGACCTGCAGCCCGTACTGACGGGCGACGCTGTCGAAATCGGCCGGGGTCTTCAGGTCGCTCGCGACCTTGTCGGCGATTTCCTGCGCCTGCGTCTGCGCCTGCTGCGACTTCAGCTGATCCTCGATCTGCTGGCGCACCTCCGACAGCGGTTTGGTCGTGGCCGGCTTCTTGTCGGTCAGCTTGATGATGTGGTACCCGTACTGTGTCTTCACGAGATCGCTGATCTGGCCCGGCTGCATCGCGAAGACGGCCTGGTCGAATTCGGGGACCATCTGCCCCTTGCCGAAGTAGTCGAGGTCCCCTCCCTTTTTCGCGCTGCCCTCGTCTTCGGAGTACTTTTTCGCCAGTTCCGCGAAATCCCCGCCCGCCTTGACCTTGGCGAGCACCTCCTCGGCCTGTTTCTTCACCGCCGCATCGTCTTTGCCCTGCGTCTTGAAGAGGATGTGGCTGGCGCGCACCTGCTCGGGGGTCGAGAACTGCTGGATATTGTCGTTGTAGTAGCGCTCGATCTGCTGCCCGGTCACGGTGACGTTCTTCGCGAGCGCCTGCTGGTCGATCGCGAGAAAGCGGATCTTGCGCTTCTCGGGCACGCGATACGTGTCCTTGTGGGCATCGAAGTACTTCGCGATCTCGGCGTCGGTCGCGGCGACCCCCTCGCGGAACTTGTCGGCGGGGAACGAGACCACGGCCAGCTTCACCTTCTCGTTGCGCTTGTGGAACTCGCGGTCGACGTCGGCGTTGGGCACCGTGAGCCAGTCGGTCAGCGCGGCCTGCAGCTTCTCGACGATGATGCCGCGGCGCACCTGCGCCTCGAAGTCGGCGGGGCGCATCGGCGGATTCTGCATCTGCAGGAGCTGCCGGTACCGCGCGTCCCCGATGAACTGTCCGTTCTCCTGGAAGGCGGGCAGCGAGAGGATCCGCTCGCGCACTTCTGCGTCGCTCGCCTTGATCCCGAGGCGCTCGGCTTCGGCGACGGCCGCTTCCTCGTCGACCATCTGCTCGACGATCCGCTGGTCGATCCCGAGCTGCTTGAGCAGCCGCTCGTCGACGTTGGCGCCGTAGTTCTGACGATAGGCCTGCATCTGCTGTTCGTAGACGCGGCGGAACTCGGCCACCGTAATCTCGTGCCCGTTCACGTCCGCCACGACGTCGTTGGCGGCGGCCCCTCCCTGGGCGCCGGTGCCGAGAAAGCTGGGGATGTACAGCAGGACGAAGGAGACGCACACGATCGCCAGGCTCCACTTGAGCCAGCCCTTGTGGCGCCGCATCCGGTCGAGCATCGTCATGGGGTGTTCACGTCCTCGCGAAAACTGACGGGGAAAAGTTCAATTATGCCACACGGATCCCTGAACGTGGAGGGCATCGCGGGGCGGGCGGGGGCGGGGACCGCCGCCCTGGGGTTCCAGTCGAGCACGGGACGGGCGGCGCGGATGGGCGGACCCGGCAGGCCGGCCCTTCGAGGCACATCCGTGGCGGAAAATCGATGCCAATGTGCTATATTTGCGGAGGATAGAAGCACTTAGAGGGATCCGCCACTTCAATGGAACCGGGACCCGATTGACCCTGACTGGCCGACAGCCTCGCGCCCGTCGGGCAGCCACCGGCAGACGTGTGGCGGCTCGGCGCTCGCCCGCGCAGAACGCTCGAATGGATCTGGCGGAACGGCTGCGTCCCGTCCAGTCGGCCCTGCGTGTACGGCTGAGCCGGGCCGATGTGCTGACGGAAATGATTCGCGCCGTCAATTCGAGCCTGGACCCCGAACGCGTGGCCGATGCGCTGCTGGATCGCGCCGTCGACTGGGTGCCGGCCCCCGCCTGGCTGCTCGTGGCGATTGACGACGCGGGACGCACGCGCGCGCTCGCGTCGCGGGCGCTGACGCCGACGCTCGAACCGGGTGCGCAGGCGGTGGGGCACTGGGTGATGCGCAACGGCGACGTGTGCAGCGCGATGAATCTGTCGCGGGATCGGCGTTTTCCGGATGCGCCTGGCGCGGCGGCGATTGCGTTTCCGCTCGGCTGCCGCGCGCGGACGATCGGCGCGCTCGTCGCGCTGGATCGGCAGCCCGCGGCGCGCGAGCCGCGGCTGCCGGCCGCCACCCTCGCGGCCATCCAGACGGTCCTCGAGCCGGCGGCCTTCGCGCTCGACAACGCCCTGCGCGTCCAGCGCGCCGAGGCACTGTCGGTCACCGACGATCTGACGCAGTTGTACAACTCGCGGTACCTCTCGCAGGTGCTGCGCCGCGAAACGAAGCGCGCCTCCCGCAACGGCCGCCCGTTGTCGCTGCTGTTCATCGACCTCGACGGCTTCAAGTCGATCAACGACACCCACGGCCATTTGTACGGCAGCCGCGCGCTGGTCGACGCCGCCGGCGTGATCCGCCTGAGCGCGCGCGAAACCGACGTGGTCGCGCGGTTCGGCGGCGACGAATTCGCGCTCGTGCTGCCCGACACGGGCAGCGACGGCGCCTTCGCCGTGGGAGAGCGCATCCGCGACCGCATCGCCGCGCACGCGTTTCTGCACGACGACGGCCTCGATATCCATCTGACCGCGTCGGTCGGCGTCGCGACGCTGCCCGACGTGGCCGCCTCGGCCGAAGGCCTGATTCAGGCGGCCGACGAGGCGATGTACGCCGTCAAGGATCGCGGCAAGAACGGCATCTGCGTGGCGGGAGCCTGAGCGACTCGTGTCCGCCGCCACGCCTCCAGCATCGGCAGCCAGCGCGAGGAGCCATCGTTGAGTCTGCGTTCTCTGTTCTCCCTCTTCTCGAGCGATCTCGCGATCGACCTCGGCACCGCCAACACCTGCGTCTACGCGCGCGGGAAGGGCATCGTGGTCAACGAGCCGTCGATCGTCGCCATCAACAAGGTGAACGGCCGGATCGAGGCGGTCGGGCGCGACGCCAAGGAGATGCTCGGCCGCACGCCGGGCAACATCGTCGCGATCAAGCCGATGAAGGACGGCGTCATCGCCGACTTCGAGGTCACCGAGAAGATGCTGACCTACTTCATCAAGAAGGCGCACAACCGGAACGTCTGGGTGCGGCCGCGGATCGTCATCGGGGTCCCCTCCGAAATTACGCAGGTCGAGAAGCGCGCGGTCAAGGACAGCGCGTACCGCGCGAAAGCCAGCGAGGTGTATCTCGTCGAGGAAGCGATGGCGGCCGCGATCGGCGCGGGCATGCCCATCACGGAGCCGTCGGGCAACATGATCGTGGACATCGGCGGCGGCACGACCGACATCGCCGTCATCTCGCTGGCGGGCATCGTCTACAGCAAGGCGGTGCGGGTCGCCGGCAACGAGATGGACGACGCGATCATCCAGTACATCAAGAAGACGTACAACCTGCTGATCGGCGAGCGGACGGCCGAAGCGATCAAGATGGAGGTCGGCTCGGCCTATCCCCTCGAGGACCGGATGACGATGGAGATCAAGGGACGCCACCTGATCGAGGGGGTGCCGAAGACGATCACCATCACCGACGAGGAGATTCGGGAGTCGCTGGCCGAGACGGTCAACGTCATCGTCGACGCCGTCCGGGTGGCGCTCGAGCGCACGCCGCCGGAGCTATCGGCCGATATCGTAGACAGGGGGATCGTCCTGACCGGCGGCGGCTCGCTGCTCAAGAACCTCGACAAGCGCCTGCGCGAGGAAACGGGACTGCCGCTCGCGATGGCGGAAGACCCGCTCTCGTCGGTCGTCCTCGGCGCCGGCAAGATGCTGTCGGACTTCAATTTGTTGCGGAAGATTTCGATCGATTAGCGGAGGTTCAGGGTTCCGGGGGAACCCGACTCTGAACCCGGAACCCTGAACCCCGAACGACCCGTTTCCCGTCATGCTCGACGTCCATAAGCGCACCGGCTGGCTCTTTCTCGGCCTGATGGTCGGGCAGGTGATCCTGGTGTCGGCGCAGGTCCAGTCGAAGTCGGGCGTTCGCGTGCTGTCGCTCGTCACCTTCGAAGTCTTCTCCCGGATCGAGCGGGGGGCGGCGGCGGTGATCGATGCCGGCCGCGGCACCTGGGACGATTACGTCGCGCTCTGGGGCGTGCGGGCCGAGAACGCGGCGCTGACCACCACCGTCGCGGATCTGCGCGTCAAGCTGCAGGAACAGCGCGCGCTCGCCTCGCGTGCCGCGCGCCTCGAGGCGCTGCTCGATCTGCGCACCCGCACGAACCTGCCGACGCTGGCGGCCGAGGTGATCGCCGGCAACCCGAACCCGGGCATGCTGACGATTACCATCAACCGCGGCAGCGCCGACGGCGTGCAGGCCGACATGGCCGTCATCGCGCCCGCGGGCATCGTCGGCCGGGTGGTCGGTCCGACCGCCCGGCATGCCGCGCGCGTGCAACTCGTGATCGATCGCAACGCCGCGGCCGGCGCGCTGGCGGAGCGGACGCGGGCCGGCGGGATGGTGATTGGCGAAGATGGCGACCCGCCGCTGCAGATGGATCTGGTGTCGAACCTCGCGGACGTGAAGCCGGGGGACGCCGTCGTCACGTCGGGCGTGGACGGCATCTATCCGAAGGGCTTCCTGATCGGCACGGTCGAGCGGTCGGATCGCGGCAGCGGTCTGTATCGATCGATTGCCGTCCGGCCGGCGGTCGACTTCTCGAGCCTCGAGGACGCACTCGTCGTGCTCGTGCCGCCGCGGCCGGCCGCGCCCGACGAGGGAGGTCAGTGAAGACGGCGGCGGTCTTCGTCGCGCTCGTCTGCGCGCTCGCGCTGCAGACGACGATCGCCGGGTTGCTGACGGGCGGCCACGTCGCCGTCAATCTGGTCCTGGTGGTGGTGGTGTACGTGGCGCTGGCGTTCGGACCCGTGACCGGGCTGCTCGCCGGGGCGGCCGGCGGGCTGGCGCAGGACGCGCTGGCCGGCGGCATCGTCGGGATCGGCGGGCTGTCGAAGACGCTGGTGGGGTTTCTCGTCGGCGTGCTCGGGGCGCAGTTCATCGTCTCGCAGACGCTGCCGCGGTTCGCGATGTTCGTGGCGGCGACGGTGGTGCACGAGCTGGTGTTCCAGGCGATTTTCGCGCTCGTCGAGTCGCACGCGTTCGCGCCGCAGTACTCGGCGGTGCTGGTGCAGGCGCTCGTGAACGGGGTCGTCGGCGTCGCGGCCTTCGTGATCGTGGAGCACGGGCCCGAGATGCTGGCGCGCCGGCGGATGCGCAGGGCGAGCTTCAGCAAACGGCGGTTTTAGGCGTTAGACGTTAGGCGTTAGGCTTTGGGCTTTAGGCTTTAGGATGTCGACCAACCTCCTGCCAGACGACCGACGCAGCCTCGGGCTGCGGCTGTCGTCCATTCAGTACATCGTCGCGATCGCGTTTGCCGCCCTGGCGGTGGCGTTCTGGATCTTCCAGATTGCGCAGCACACGAAATTCGCCGAAATGGCCGAGAACAACCGGCTGCGCACGCTGCCGCTGCCGGCGCCCCGGGGAGTGCTGTTCGATCGGTACGGGCGGATCCTCGTTCAGAACCAGAACACGTTCAACATCGCGCTCGTGCGCGAGCAGGCGAAGGACATCGACGCGACGCTGCACGGCCTGGCGAAGGCCACGGGGGTCGACGAGGCGGAGCTGCGCGAGACGTTCGCGCGCCGGCGCCACGATCCCAGCTATCGGCCCATCGTGCTGATCGAAAACGCGACGCGGCAGCAGGTGATTGCGGTCTGGACGCGGCGGTGGGAGCTGCCCGGCATCATCTATCAGGAGGTGCCCACGCGGCACTATCCGGGCAGCGACATGGCCGCTCATCTGTTCGGCTACGTCGGCGAGGTCACCGAGCGGGAGCTGGCGCGCCCCGACTATCAGGGGATCGAACCGGGCGCGATCGTCGGACAGGCGGGGGTCGAGGAGGCCTACAACCGGCTGCTGATGGGGCAGGAAGGCAGCAAGACGGTCGTGGTCAACAGCGTGGGACGCGAGGTCGAGGCGCTCGGCAAGCAGGATCCGATCGAGGGCAAGCGTCTTCAGCTCACGATCGACGCCGACATCCAGAAGTCGATCGAGGATGCCTTCGACGCCGCCGGCTTCAACGGCGCGGCGGTCGTGCTCGAGCCGAATACGGGCGAGGTGCTGGGATTCACGAGCCGTCCGGCTTACGATCCGAACGACTTCGCGGGGGGCATCGATCGCGCGACCTGGAACGCGCTCAACACCGACCCGCTGCATCCGCTGCAGGACCGCGCGATCCAGGGGCGCTACTCGCCGGGGTCCACCTTCAAGATGGCCGTCGCGCTCGCGGGGCTCGAAGAAGGGGTCATCACCCCCGACTTCAAGGTGTTCTGCCCGGGGCATGCGACCTTCTACGGCCACACCTTCGCGTGCTGGAAGCACCCGGGCCACGGTTGGATCGACCTGCGGCACGCGATCGAGCAGTCGTGCGACGTCTACTTCTACACCGTCGCCAACATGCTCGGGGTCGACAAGATCAACAAATGGGCGACGCTGCTCGGCATCGGCGTCAAGAGCGGGATCGATCTCCCCAACGAGCTGCAGGGGCTGGTGCCCTCCACGGAGTGGAAGCTCCGGACGCAGCACGAGAAGTGGTACGCCGGCGAGACGATCTCGGTCGGGATCGGCCAGGGGGCGGTTTCCGTGACGCCGGTGTCGATGGCCGTCTACATGGCCACGCTGGCCAACGGCGGCACCCGCGTGACCCCGCACCTGCTCAAGGCGGTGGACGACGGGACCGGATGGAAGCCGGTGCCCCCGCCGCCGCCGCAGTCGAAGGTCGACATCAATCCCGTGAAGCTCCAGGCGATCCGCGACGGCTTGTGGATGGTGGTCAACGGTACGGACCCGAGCGCGACGGGCCGGACCGCGGCGATTCCAGGCCATGACGTGGCGGGCAAGACCGGCAGCGCGCAGGTGATCTCGAATCGGGGGCGGCTCGCCGCGCTGCGCGCGGGCTCGAAGGAAAACCTGCGCGACCATGGATGGTTCGTCTTCTTCGCCCCGCGCGACCACCCGACGATCGCGGGGGTCGTCTTCCTGGAGCACGGCATTCATGGCGGCAACGCCGCGCGTGTCGCGCACCATATTCTCGCGACGTATTTCGCGAAACTCGACGGGAAGCCGCTGCCGCCGCCGCCGACGCACGAGGATCTGCGCATCGATTACGCGGATCCCTACGCGCACCGGGAGGTCTCGGCCGAAAGGCACTGACGATGTTCGAACGACGGCTGTTCTTCCACGTCGACTGGCTGCTGCTCGGGGCGATCCTGCTGCTCTGCGGCGTCGGGCTCGCCATGATCTACAGCACGACGTACGTGCCGCTGCCGGGCGGCGGGCATCCCGGGTCCCAGGTGTGGACGCAGGGCTACGCGCTGGCGATCGGCCTCGTCGCGCTGCTCGTGTGCCTCATGCTCGACTACCGGATGCTGGCGGAGCATTCGCTGCTCCTCTGGGGCGCGCTCGTCCTGCTGCTCCTGTTCGTGCTGGTCAAGGGGGTCACGCAGATGGGGGGGCAGCGGTGGATCCCGATCGGGCCGTTCCACCTGCAGCCGTCGGAGTTCGGCCGGATCGGCGTCGCGCTGATCCTGGCGATGTTCTTCGGCGAGAATCGCCGCGGCGCGCGGAATACCGGCGACCTGGTCATTGCCGGCGGCTTCACGGTGCTGCCGCTGCTGCTCATCGCGAAACAGCCGGACCTGGGGACGGCGGTCACGCTCATTCCCGTGTTCGTCGGGGTCGCGTTCCTCGCCGGGCTGCGGCTGCGCCTGCTCGGCGTGTTCGCGCTCATCGCGGTGCTGCTGGCGCCGATCGCGTGGACGTACGGCCTCAAGGATTACCAGCGGCAGCGCATCCAGACGTTCCTCGACCCGCAACAGGATCCGCGCGGCGCCGGCTACCAGACCATCCAGGCGCGGATCACCGTCGGGTCCGGCGGCCTGACCGGCAAGGGCTTCATGAACGGGACGCAGGGGCAGTACAAGTTCCTGCCGGTCGCGCACAACGATTTCATTTTCTCGGTTCTGGCGGAGGAGCAGGGGTTCATCGGCGTGCTCGCCGTGCTCGGCCTGTATCTGTTCGTCATTCTGCGTTCGCTCGAGGCGGCCCGACTGGCCAAGGACCGCGTGGGCGCGTATCTGGTGGGAGGCATCATCTCGGGGTTTGCGTTTCAAACGCTCTACAACGTCACGATGTCGGCCGGCCTGGCGCCGGTCAAGGGGATCACGCTGCCGCTCATGAGCTACGGCGGCTCGTCCCTCATCGCGACGCTCGCCGGTTTCGGCCTCATCCTCAACGTGCGGATGCGGCGATTCACCAACTGAACGAACGTCATGTTTTCCATGGCTGGCGTGATCGGGATCGTAATCGCGGTGATGGCGTGGGCGTTCGCGCGGCGGCATGCCGCGCGGCCGGCGGCGCGCGACGCCGCGGCCGCCCCCCTCGCGCGAGCCCGCAAGCGGAGTATCCATGAACAAGGAGATGATCATCTCCACGGGCGACCTCGAGACGCGGGTCGCCATTCTCGAGGAGGACCAGGTCGTCGAGGTCTTCATCGAGCGCGAACGGCAGCGGGGCGTCGTCGGCAACATCTACAAGGGACGCGTGTCGAAAGTCCTGCCGGGGATGCAGTCCTCGTTCGTCGACATCGGCCTCGCGCGCGACGCCTTCCTGTACGTCACTGAGGTCGTCAACACCGTCGAGGAGTTCGAGCGCCTCGCGGGAGACGACGAAGACGAAGACAGAAGCCAGAAGACAGAAGACGGAAAAGAGCTCGAGGAAGGGGCCGTGTCGGCGAACGGCCCCGAGCGCCGGGCGCCGGCGGGCGGGGCAAAGCCTCCCGGCCAGAAGATCGAGGATCTCCTCGCGGAAGGGCAGGAGGTCCTCGTGCAGGTCGTCAAGGAACCGCTCGGCACGAAAGGGGCGCGCGTCACCTCACACGTGACGATGCCCGGGCGGTTTCTGGTGTTCATGCCGACGGTCGACCACGTCGGCGTATCGCGCAAGATCGAATCGCGCGAGGAGCGTGCGCGGCTGCGCGGCATCGTCCGGCAGTTTCGCGAGACGCACGGGTTCACCGGCGGCGTCATCATCCGGACGGCCGCCGCGGGCCGATCGGAGGGGGACATCGTCAACGATCTGTCCTACTTCCATCAGGTCTGGACCGACATCCGCCAGCGCATGGAGGCGCGCCGCCCGCCGGCCCTCCTGTTCCAGGAACAGAGCCTCGTCACCAAGCTGCTGCGCGATCTGCTGACCGACGACTTCAGCGCGATCCGGATCGACAGCGAACCGGAGCACCGGCGCGTGGTCGCGCTCGTGGAGCGCATCATGCCCGCGCTGCTCCCGCGCGTGAAGCGGTACACGAAGGAGTTCCCGATCTTCGAGGAGTACGGCGTTCAGGCGGAAATCGACAAGGCGCTGCGCAGCAAGGTCTGGCTCAAATCGGGCGGCTACCTCGTCATCAACCCGACCGAGGCGCTCGTCGCCATCGACGTCAACACGGGGCGCTACGTCGGGAAGCGCACCGGCCGCCTCGAGGACACGATCGTCAAGACGAACCTCGAGGCCGTCAAGGAAATCGTCCGGCAGATCCGGCTGCGCGACCTCGGCGGCATCATCGTCCTCGACCTGATCGACATGGAGGAGAAGAAGAACCGCCAGAAGATCTTCCAGGAAGTCGAGAAGGAGCTGCGCAAGGATCGCTCGCCGTCGAAGGCCCTGCAGGTCTCCGATTTCGGCCTCGTGATCGTCACGCGGAAGCGCGTGAAGCAGAGCCTCGAGCGGCAGCTCACCGAGCCGTGCCCGTACTGCTCCGGCTCGGGCTCGATCAAGTCGAGCGCCACCATCTGCGGCGAAATTCTGGCGGAGCTGAAGAAGGTCGGCCAGGACCTCGACGGCGAAGGGGTGATGCTGCGCGTGAATCCCGACATCGCCCGGGCGCTGAAAGAAGAAGAGAGCGCCGTGATGCGGGATTTACGCGAGGCGCTGGGCAAGCCGATTACGATCCGCCCCGACGTGCACCTGCATCACGAGCAATTCGACGTGATGGCTCTCTAACGAGAGGAGATCAGGAGGAGGGGAGATCAGGAGGCAGAGGAGCCCTGCCTCCCGTTCCTGGCGCGGGAGAGATTCAGACGACGAGGTGAATGAGGTACTGATTGCCGCCCCGGTTGATCCAGACCCGGAGGTAGTCGCCGCCTTTGAGCATCTGGACCTTGGCCGCGCCGGGATGCGGGGGGGCGTCCTTTTCGATCAGCTTCGTCTCGGCCTGCGGCACGATCGTCGCGACCTCGCGGCCCTTCACCTGTCCGTGCTGCACGAATTCGACCCAGCGTTCGAGATTGTCGCTCGTGCCGGCCGCCTCGGGCTTGGCGTCTTCGGCCGTCAGCCGAATCTGATACGTGCCGGCCGGGAGCGGCTTGCCGTCCGCCTTGACTTCGCGCGGAATCCGCACGGTGCCGAGCGCCATGGTCTTGTCCGAGAAATCAGCGGCCGGCGCGGTGGTCGGCTGATCTTTCGGCGCCTGGTGCGCGCCAGCCTGGTCCGCGGCCGCCGTGTTGGCGTGCCGGCGCGGCGCACGTTTCTTTGTGGCGGCCGGCGGCGTAGCGGCCGGCGATTGCGCCGTGGCGGCCGGCGTCGAAGCCGGCGGCTGCTGCGTGTCCTGCGCCGCCACGGCTCCCGCCAGCGCCAGCGAGCCGGTGAGCATGCCCGCGATCACCCACTGCTTCATCATCGCCTCCAACACTCCTGACGGGCGGCCGACCCCGTGTGTCCGGTCACACGGCACACCGCGCCCATCTCATGCATTCAATTATACCGGTCAGCCGCACTTCGGGCGGAGCCTTCCACCTGAAAAGCAAGCCGGGTGCCAGAGGATGAGCTGACGGGGTTATTTTCTGGCGATGACGATGCCGCCGCTGAAGCTGCCGAGCGTGAGGACCGCGCTGCCGTCGCCGTAGGTGCCGCTCAAGGTGCGCCGCCGCCGGGAGCCCTCGCCCGAGGTGCCGTGGGTGGTGATGGGGAAATCCGAGCGGACCTCGCCCGAGAACGACGACGCGTCGAGCTCGAACCCGGTGTTGCCGGACAGTTCGAGGCGCACCTCGCCGGAGTGGGACTTCAGATCGTAGCGGCCGCCGCGCGCGAGCGATCCGTCGTACTCAATCAGGCCGCTGATCGACTGCGCCTGGAGGCGGTCGCACTGGACGTCGGTCATCCGCACGTCGCCGCTGATCGAGCTGACGTCGAGCCGCCGCGCGCTGAGCTTCTTCAGCACGACGTCCCCGCTGATGCTCGTTGCCTCGAGCGATCCGTCCATCGTCGCGTCGGAGATCGCGACGGTGCCCGACACGGACTTCGCCGTCGTCACGCGGCCGACCGACGCGAGCCGCACGTTGCCGCTGACGGTCTGGGCCGACAGCTCCCCCTGGATATTCGTGACGCTCAGGTCGCCGGAGATCGAGTGCAGCGTGAGCTCGGCGCCCGCCGGGGCCGTGACGTTGAACGCCACCGACACGTTGAGGTTGCGGTGACGCCCCCGGTCCTCTCCACGGGGATAGATCGTCCGGACCTCGCCGCGTCCGGGGCGATCCGCGATCGCCACCTCCACGAGCTGCAGCATGGCGCGCGCCCCCTCGCCGGAGTCGGCGCGGGCGGTCTTGATCACCTCCACGGTCGCCACGTCTCCGCCGCCGCGGGTGACGGTGATGTCGCCGGCGATGTTCGAAATGTCCAGTTCGCCGGTCTCGCCGATGTGCAGCGTTTTCGTCGAGCGCTCGGTCTGCTCCGACCGGTCCGCGTCGCGCCGCTGGTAGGCCTCGGCGTGATGCGTCCTGACGGCGACGCGTTCGGGATACACCTGCGCGAGGGCCGCCGCGGGGAGCGCGGCCGCCGCCACGAACGCGGCGAGCGACGCAGAGATTCGGGTTCGCATGTTCAGCTTCGTCCTTCCACGATCTGCGCGGCCCCCGCCTGGTTGCCCTTGCGCATCTCGTTCATCAGCGCGATGGTGTCCTGCAGGAGCGCGACCTTCTGCCGGAGCGCATCGAAGAGGCTGTTGCGGGCCGTGACGCTCGCCGGCTCCGCCCGCAGCGCCGCCCGGCTCTCGGCAATCGCCTGGTCGACGACCTGCACGTTCTTGTTCAGCGTCCGCGCGACCTGCGGGTCGAGCGACTGCTGGCCGGAGGCCGTGATCTGCTGCAGTCCCTTGATGGCGGTTTCGTAATGCTGCTCCGCCTGATCCAGCTCGGCCTCCACGCTTTCGACGGAGGGAGGCGGCGCGGCGTTGCCCGGGGCCCCCGTATTCGCGGCAGCGGTGGCCGGGGCCGCCGACGCCGGCGCCTGACGGCCGCGCGCCACGAACAGCAGCACGGCGCCGGCGACGATGACGATCGCCGCCGCCATCGCCAGCGCGGCGATCCGCATCCGCGAGCCGGAGACGCGCGGCAGGTCCCGCACCCGCCCTTCCTGCCGCAGCCGTGCGGCAATCTGCAGCCAGGCGCCGTCGGGGGGCGGCCGGTCGTCGAGCGAGCGCGCGACGTCGCGGAGCCGCTCGAGATCCTCCAGCAGGGCACGGCAGTCGGCGCACACCTCCAGGTGTTGCTCGAGCTCGGCGCGACGGATCGGTCCGATCGTGCCGTCCACGAGATCCTGAATCGACGAGCGATATTGCTGACAGGCCATACCAGTTACCACTTACCAGTTACCAGTTACCAGTCTCCAGTCTCCAGTCTCCAGTCTCCAGTCTCCAGTCTCCAGCTTCCAGCTAAAGCCTGACGCCCAAAGCCTGCCGGAGGCGCATGCGCGCTTTGTGGACCTGGGACTTCGACGTGCCCTCCGCGATCCCGAGCGCCTCGGCCACCTCCTGATGTTCGAGCCCTTCGACGTCGTGGAGCACGAACGCGGCGCGGCAGCCGTCGGGGAGCTGCGCGATGGCCTCATCCAGATCGAGCTTCGACACGAGTCGGTCGCCGATGCGCGCCGTCATGTCGTCGGCGACCCCGGCCATGTCGTCGAGGCCGTCGGTGAGCTGCCCGGCGCGCGCGCGCCGGCTCCGCAGATAATCGAGGAGCTGGTTCGTCGCGACCCGGTACAGCCAGGTGCCGAGCGCCGACTCGCCGCGGAAGCTGTCGAGCTTCCGGTGCGCCGCCAGGAAGATCTCCTGCAGCAGATCTTCGGCATCGGAGGGGTTGCCGAGCATCCGGCAGGCGAGCGTATACAGCCGCCCCGCGTGCGCACGGTACAACTCCTCGAAGGCGCCGAGCTCGCCGCGGCGGCAGCGCTCCACGAGCGCGAGGTCCGCGGACCGATCCACTGTTCTCTTAGACGTCGCCATGGCGTGGGAGCGTTGCCGGCCCGCAGAGACGGGCGCCGGTCTCTCGAACTGATACGGGGGGTATCAGCCGCCGGTTCGCGGCGCCGTCCAGCGCCGTGCGGGGAAATCACGAATCCGGCGGCCGATGACGACGAGCCCTTCCGCGCGCAGCAGCGCCGCCTTCACCCCCTCTCGGCCGCCGTATCCGCCAAGTGTACCGCCGGCGGCCACCACGCGGTGGCAGGGAATGTCGGGGCGCGCACAATCGCGCATGATGTTGCCGACCGCGCGCGCCGCACCCGGCCGGCCCGCGGCCGCCGCCACGTCGCCATAGGTCGCAACCCGTCCGCGCGGAATGCGGCAGACGACGCGAAGCACGCGCGCCCGAAGCGGCGAACCTCCCAAAGCCTAAAGCCCAAAGCCCAAAGCCTAGAACACCAGGCGCAGACCCGCACCCACCTGCACGCCGCCGGCGTGGACGGTCACGTTCTTGACGGCCGTTCCCGCGTTCAGCGTCGCGTTCGCCCGCGCGAAGCGGACCATCCCGCCCACGCCAATCGCGTGCGTGAACATCCAGGCCGCGTCTCCGCCGACATTGAAGCCCACCGCCGTTTTCGTCGCGTGCTGCGTCGTCGCGCCCGAGAACGTGGCCGTGTCGTACGGATACGTCTGGGCGTACTGGACGTCGGTGACGAGCGACTGGTCGATGGCGATGACCGACGGGCCGGCCGACAGGATTACGCGCAGCTTCGACGTGTCCGGCATCGGCAGCGTATAGAGCACCTGGATGTGCGCCGCGGTTTCCGAGCGCGGCGCCGAGATCGATCCGGTGACCTCGCGGAATTGATCGAGGAAGAACGGGTGCGGAATCTTCGCGTCGATCGACGCGGACTGCGAGATGGAGGTCGCCGTGACCGCCACCCCCACCCCCAACTGCTTCCACAGCCGCAGGCCGAGGCTGGCGTCGAAGAGGCCCGCCGACGACCTGCCCGGATACTTCACGCTGACCGGTCCCGATTCGGTGAACGCCTGGATGTCGAACTCGCTGGTAAAACGGTTCACCGTCGGCTGGATCCCGCCGTTGACGCCGATCCACACGCGCGCGGACGACGTCTGCGCGGCGGCGGGCGCCGCGAGTGCGAAGGCGAGCAGGAGGGCCGCAGGAAAAATGACTCGACGCATGATGGTCCTCACTTGACGCCGACGGCCGTCCAGGCCTGGGTCACGGCCGTTTCGGCAGGGCTGCCGGCGCCGTACAGGTCGCGCGCGGCCTGGATCGTTGTCGCACGGGCGATCGAGAACGTGGCGTTCGAGGGCATCAACTGGGTGAAGGCCCGATAGAACACCTTCTCGATCTGCTCGCGGTTTGCCGATCCCACGCCCTGCACGCTCAGACCCGACGTGCGATTCGCGCCCCCTTCGATCGCGAGGTAGAACGCATTGTTGGCGATGCCGGAGTTGGTGTGCACGCCGCCGTTGTCGTCCGGTCCGAGATAGCGCTTCGAGTAGTGGTCGGGCTGCCCGTGCGATTGCGGGTCGGACATCGATCGCAGCCCGCCCGGCCGGACGACGTCTTCGCCGCAGAGGTAGTCCGCCTGTTCGGGTCCGTTGCCGGGCTTCTGGAAGAAGAACTCGATGCTCGTGCCCATGATGTCCGAGAAGGCCTCGTTGAGCGCGCCCGACTCGTTCAGGTAGATCAAGTTCGACGTGTATTCCGTGACGCCGTGGGTCAGCTCGTGCCCGACGACGTCGAGCGCCCCCGACATGTAGTCCCACGTCTGATCGCCGGGCTCGGTCACCAGGCCGGCTGGGAGTCCCACGCCGTAGACCATCCAGCCGCCGCCCGCGTAGAACGCGTTCAGGAAGAACGTCCCGATCACGTCGTCGGAGTAGTTGAAGATATCGGCACGCTTGACGGGATTGGCGAACCCGACGATCGGCAGGTCGTGATTGTCGAGGCCGTGCCGGCCGAACCGCTTGTAGTAGTAGTCGTACGTCCAGCCCTGGTAGACGTGCGCGTCGTCGACGGCGCCGTCGGTCCAGTCGTTGTCGTCGTCGGACGCGATGTCGCTGGCCTGTGGACCGATGTCGCCGTTGAGCATCGCCAGCGTCCGTGAGAGGTCGGCCTTCATGTCGAGCGTGTCGATGTCCGGCGGCCGCAGGAGATCGTGCGCGATGAAGTGCCCTTGAACCGATTGGGCGCTGATCTTCTTCGTGTCCCCCAGGACGCCCCGCGCGCGGCCGACGGCGCTCTGCGTCTCGAGCGTGCTGTAGTCGAATACGACGGCGCCGCTGTGCGCGTCCACGAAGTACTGGCGGATGTCGCTCCTGGTCGCGGCGCGAATGCGCCAGGCGAGCACGAAGCCGCCGGAGGGGCGCGCGAACACGACGAGTTCCGGGGCGTGCGAGGGGCCGATCTTCACCCCCGTGCGCTTCTCGATCGTCGTCTGAGCGTCTTCCGCCGCGACCGCCGGCGACGGGTCGACGTCGATCCCCGTGTAGATCCGTCCGAAGACCGACTGCAGCACGCCGGTCTGCAACTGGCGTGCGATGTCGCCGCCGAACACGCGCACGCCCTCGTAGAACTGGTCGGAGCGCTCGATGACGCGGCCCGGGATGAGCGTGTCGGGGCGCGAATCGCGCACGCGCAGTTCGCCGTCGCGCAGCATCTGCTGCGTGCGGACGTCCCAGCTCCGGAGTTCCGTGAGCGAGGCGGGCGCAATCGTGACGAGGGTTTGGGGGGTCTGAGCGGACGGGCCTCCGCTCAGCGCCAGCAGGAGAACTGCCGCGAAGCACACGCGTCGCATGGGGTCCTTTCCTGAGAGAGCCGTGTCGTGCCGAGGAGCGACGTCATTCTAGATGGCCGGCCGCCGATGCACAACCGCTTTTCCCGGCGACCGTTCAACGGCCGCCGGCTCCGGCGCCCGCGCCGAGCGCCAGCGCCGACTGCAACACGTGCCCGTCGGTCGCGGGCAGCGTCAGGTGGATGATCGACGCCAGCGTCGCGACGACGTCCGGCGGCATCGACGGGTCGTCGTGCACGCCCGGCCGGATGCCGTCGCCGAAGAGGATGAGCGGCACCCGCTGATCGTACGAATAGAGCGTCCCATGCGTCGTCGCGCCGCCGCCGAGCAGCCAGCCTTCGCGCGGGATGAGGATGAGGTCGCCGCTGCGTCCGGGATAGTAGCTGAGCGCCGCCGCCCGAATCTCCGGATCCTTCGACTGCGCGGCGTCCGGCGTCGAGATCTCCTCGGCCCGCAGCACCCTGGCGATGCCCGGTTCGTGGCGGAGCGCGTTGATGACCGCCTTCATCGCCTTGGGATCCTGCTGGAGCCGTTCGTAGATCCCCGGGGCGAAGTACAGATCGGTGTAGGCGCTGGCCGCGACGAACGGCCCGTCGCCGAAATCGTGCTTCAGCGCGCCATTGATCGCGTTGGTGATGTCGCGGCTGCTCTCGCGTCCGCCCTCGTGGACCTGTTCGGGGATATCGGCGACGCCGTGGTCGGCGGTGAATCCGAGCACGTACTGTCCCGCGCCGACGTGCTCGTCGAGATACGCCAGCAGCCGTCCGAGCGTCGCGTCGAGCCGGACCAGCTCGTCCTGCACCTCCTGGCTGCGCGGTCCGAACGAGTGGCCGATGATGTCGAGCGTCGAGAAGCTCACGCCGAGGAAGTCGGTACCGTCGCCGTGTCCGAGGTGCAGCGCGTCGACCGCTGCTTCCGCCATCCGTTCGAGGTATTCGTCGGCGAACGGCGATTCCTCCCAGTGCGCGTAGAAAAAGCGGTCGCTGGTGTCGCCAAGCGGGTGCGGAAACACCGTCGTCCAGCTCCCCGAGGCGCGCTCGCCGGGCATATCGTCCGAGTTCTGGTAGCGCGAGGCCGGGAGCGTTCGGTCCCACACCTTGCCCGCATCCGCAGCGACGGGGTGCGCATGGACCCAGTCGGCCATGAACGCCGGGGGAGCGGCCGGGTAGGCGGTCGACGAGCTCCAGCTCCCGCGGCCGTCGAACCAGAGGACGCCGTCCGCGTCGTGGCCGGCGAGCCCGATCGCCGAACGCGCCTTGAGCGACATCGTCACGACGCGGGCCTGCGTCTGCTTGCGCATCAGCTCGGCCAGCGTCGGCACCTCCATGTGATGCGGGCTGTCGCCGCTCGACGTCTGCCCGGAGTAGCTGATGTCCTTGACGGAGGCGTCCTCGGTGCACGCCTCGGACTTGCCGGTGGCGCGGTCGTACCACGCGTTGAGGATCATGCCGTGGTGATACGGGAGCTGGCCGGTGCCGATCGTCGAGTGCCCGGCGCACGTGACGGTGCTCAAGTACGGGTACGCCGCCTTGCGGTACCAGGCCCCCTCCTTCATCAGCCGTGTGAGCCCGTGCTGGAACAGGCTGCCGTAGCGCGTGAGGTAGTCCGCCCGCATCTGGTCGACCGCGATGACGACGACGAGTTTGGGCGAGGGGGCCGCGGGCTGCGCGGGCCCCGCGAGCATGCCGGCGTCGCCGGCGAACAGAAAGAGCACACACGTCGCCGCGATCGAGAGCCGTTCGAGCATTCGCCTCATGACCTCATGACCTCATAGCCCCATGACCTCATCGTCGCAGAATGGGGAGGTAGCACAACGCGCCGATGTAGACATTGGAGATCGCGCATCCGATCGCGTACCAGCGCGGCGTGAGCGCCTCGGGCAGCCAGCCCGGCCGGTGCATGATGTCCACGACGGCGTGCGCGGCGAACCCGAGCGCGATGATCGTGAGCGCCTGCCGCGGGTCGCGCACGATCGTGACCGCCGCGACCAGCAGGAACCCGAGCGCGAGCGCGATGTCGAACCCGACGCCCGGCTGGTTCTCGCGCGCGGCCGCGAACCCGATGTACGCGCCCGCCACGAGCACCAGCAGCAGGGCCGCCATCTGGGCGAGGCGCAGCTCGGCGACGAGCCGTTCGGGCGACGACATCGGCACGGCGGTCGTCCGGACGGCCTGCCACGTGAAGCCGAGGGCCAGCGCGCCAAACGCCACGACGACGGTTCTGAACGCTTCGCTCACCCGGCTCAGCTCTCGAGGAACATCAACGGATCGACATGATAGTCGGCCGGGTCCACA
>DASUKM010000054.1:0-7025 GCA_036278735.1 Vicinamibacterales bacterium | reverse complement strand
TGCTCGCGGGCGTCGGGCTCCTCGCCGCGCTCGCGCTCGCCGCGCTCGGCACGCACCTGCCGATCCGGGCGGCCTACCACCGCGACGCGCTCTCGGGCTGCCTGCCGCCGTCGGCGCGCTCCGGCTGCGACCTGATCGTCCGTCACTTCCAGGCCGAGTTCGACGGCTGGGCGGCCGCCGTGCGCGGGCTGGCTTTGCTGCCGGCGCTCGCGGGGCTGTTCGTCGGCGCGCCGCTGCTCGCGCGCGAGCTCGAGCACGGCACGCACCGCTTCGCGTGGACGCAGGGCGTCACACGGCAGCGCTGGCTGCTGTCGAAGACGGCGCTGCTGGCCGGCGCCACCGTCCTCGGCGGGGCGGGGGCGAGTGCGCTGGTGATGTGGTGGCGCGGGCCGTTCGACACGCTCGAGGGGCGGATGGGGCCGCAGGGATTCGACCTCGAGGGTCTCGTCGTGCCGGCCTACGCGCTGTTCGCGCTCGCGGTCGGGGTGCTGGCCGGGTTGCTGCTGCGCCGAACCGTCGCCGCGATGTCGGTGACGCTCGTCGTCTTCGCCGCCACCCGGCTGGCGGTGCTGGAGTTCCTGCGCCCGCATTTCCTCGCGCCCCTCCACCGGACGGTCGTGGCGGACGACAGCGGCCGCCGGATCGGCGACTGGGTGCTGAGCGACACCCTGGTCGACGCGGGGGGTAGGGCGATCAGCGCGGGTCGCGAGGATCTCGCGGTGCTGCACGCCCAGCAGGCCGGCATCGACCCGCACACGTACCTGGTCACGCTCGGCTGGAAGCGCGTGATCTCGTACCAGCCGAGCGGACGGTTCTGGACGTTCCAGCTGATGGAGGCCGGGCTGTTCGTGGCGCTCGCGGCCGCGGTGGTCGCGGTCGCGATCTGGTTCGTCCGCCGCACGCCCGCGTGACGGGCCGCCTCGACCGTGCGGCCGCGTTGCGCCTCGCGGCGGCGGCCGCCGCCGCGGGGGCGCTCCCGTCGGCGGCCCGGGGGGCGCTCGAGACGCTCGACTTTCCGCAGGCGCACCCGCAGTGGCGGTTCGTCTTCGTCAACCACGCGCTGACCAACCCGTTCTTCGTGCCGGCGAAGTACGGCAGCTCCGACGCGGCGTCGCTGCTGGGTGTGAGCGCGCTCTGGAGCGGGTCGGTGTCGAGCGACGTGGGCCAGATGGTGAAGGCGATGAAGCGGGCGATCGACGAGCGCGTGGACGGGATCGCGCTCTCGATCATCGATCCGACCGCGTTCGACGGTCTGACCGCGCTGGCGCTGGAGCGCCGCATCCCGGTGGTCGCCTACAACGCCGACGGGGGCAAGGCCAATAGCCGCCTCGCCTACGTCGGCCAGGATCTCTACCAGTCCGGCCTCGAGCTCGGCGCACGGATCGTCGGGCTCGTCGCCTCCGGCGACGTCTACCTCTTCATCGCGACGCCGAACCAGGAGAACATCCAGCCGCGCATCGACGGCGCGCTCGACGCGATCCGCGACTCCGGGGCGCCGATCCGGGCCCACGTGGTGGCGAGCGGGGTCGACGTCGCAACCGAGCGGAAGCGGATCGAGGCGACGTACCGTGCCCACACCGGGCTGCGCGGCCTGTTCGCGGTCGACGCGGGGTCGACGCAGGGCATCGCCGAGGTGATGCGCGTCCACCGCCTGCACGCGCGCGGCGTGCGGGCCGGGGGCTACGACCTGCTGCGCCCGACGCTCCAGGCGATCCACGACCGCGACCTGGACTTCAGCATCGACCAGCAGCCGTACCTGCAGGGCTTCCTGCCGGTGCTCCAGCTCTTCTTCTACCGCTACAGCGGCGGCCTCGTCGCGCCCGCGGACACCAACACCGGCCTCAACTTCGTCACCCGGCGGACGGTGGGGCCGTATCTGACCACCCGCAGCCGCTTCGAGGGCAGCTCGGGCGCCGAGCGCTATCCGGTCGCGCCGAGATGATCTGTCCGCGCCACTTGAACTATTCCCATAGGAGAGTAGGATTGGCGCGCAGTTCCAGGCCCGTCAGGCTTCGAGGAGGAGGCAAGAAAGCGTGAGGAAGCTGTCCAGGAAGTGGCTTGCGGTTCTCGGCGTGTTCGCCGTGGTCGCGGCGGCCGTCGCAGCTGGTGCGGCCGCGAGCAGCCAGCACAAGACCGCGAGCATCCAGGTTTGCGTCCTGCTGCCGGACACGAAGTCGTCCGTCCGCTGGGTGCAGTTCGACGCTCCGGACATCGCCAAGGCCCTCAAGGCCGCCGGCGTGACCTATTCGATCAACAACGCGCTCAACGACCCGCTGAAGCAGAAGTCGCAGGCGCAGGCGTGTCTCGCCGCCGGTGCCAAGGTCGTCATCGAGACGGCGCTCGACAACGGCTCCGCCGCGTCGATCGAGAAGCTCTTCACCTCGAAGGGCGGGAAGGCGATCGACTACGACCGCCAGGTCACGGGCGGGTCGGCATCCGTCTACGTCACGTTCGACGGCAAGGCGGTCGGGGAGGCGCAGGCGAAGGGCGTCATCACCGCGATGAAGAAGAACGGGACGTACAAGGGCGGCACGGTCGCCGAGCTGTGGGGCGGCCAGACCGACCAGAACGCGTTCTGGTTCAAGAGCGGCAACGACGCCGTCTTCAACCCGCTCTTCAAGAGCGGCCCGCTGAAGAAGGGTCCGCAGCAGTTCGTGCCCGACTGGGACGCGAACAACGCGGCGACCATCTTCAACCAGATGCTCGTCAAGACGAACAACAACATCCAGGGCGTGCTTGCGGCGAACGACAACATCGCGGGCGCCGTGGTCGCCGACCTGAAGGCGAAGCACCTGAAGCCGATCCCGCTGAGCGGCCAGGACACGACCGCGCAGGGCGTGCAGTACATCATCTCCGGTTGGCAGAGCGGCACGGTCTACAAGTTCGTGCCGAATGAGGCGAACGCTGCCGCCGCCGCGGCGGTCGCGCTCCTGCACGGGAAGACGCCGAAGTCGAACGGCTTCCGGCTGAACGGCAAGAAGCACGAGCCGACGCTGGCTCTGCCGGTGCAGTGGATCACGAAGGCGAACTACAAGCAGCTCTTCACCCAGGGCTGGCTGAAGAAGAACCAGGTCTGCATCGGCCAGTACAAGAAGTACTGCAAGTAACGACGTAGGATCGGCAGGACCCGGTGGAGGCGTCCCGCACGGGGCGCCTCCACCGCGCATCGAACGAGGCGCCCGCCATGGCAGACACCCCGCTCCTCCAGCTCCGCAACGTCAGCAAGTCGTTCGGCTCGGTTCAGGCGCTGAGCCGGGTGAGCTTCGAGGTGGCAAGCGGCGAGGTGATGGCGCTCGTCGGCGACAACGGGGCCGGCAAGTCGACGCTCGTGAAGTGCATCGCGGGAACGCACACCCCCGACAGCGGCCAGATCCTCTTCGAGGGCCAGGAGGTGCACATCCCCGGCCCGAAGGCGGCGGCGCGGCTCGGGATCGAGGTCGTCTACCAGGATCTGGCGCTGTGCGACAACCTCGACGTCGTCCAGAACATGTACCTCGGCCGCGAGGTGAGCCGCTTCCAGATTCTCAACGAGGCGGCCATGGAGCACACGACGGCGGCGACGTTGAAGACGCTCGCGGTGACGACGATCAAGTCCGTGCGCCAGCCGGTCGCGACGCTCTCCGGCGGTCAGCGCCAGTCCGTCGCCGTCGCCAAGGCGGTGCAGTGGAACTCGAAGCTCGTCGTCCTCGACGAGCCGACCGCGGCGCTCGGCGTCGCGCAGACCGAGCAGGTGCTGGCGCTCGTGCGGCGGCTGGGCGAACAGGGGCTTGCGGTCGTCCTCATCTCGCACAACCTCCACGACGTGTTCGAGACTGCCGACCGGATCACGGTGCTGCGTCTCGGGCGCAACGTCGGGGTGTTCGAGCGCCGCAAGACGACCCAGCAGGCGGTCGTCGAGGCGATCACCGCCGGCGTCCCCACGACGGTGGCCGGCATCGAGATGACCCCGAGGAACGACGCATGACGACCGCCGACGTCGTCGGCCCGGGCCCGGCGCGGCCGCTCGAGGAAGAGGAGATTCCCGGCGGGATCGCGGGGCTCTGGCAGCGCGCGTGGCTGAACCTGCGCACGGGCAACCTCGGCCCGGTCCCGATCATCGTCGGCGAGCTCGCCGTCGTCGTCTTCTTCGGCTTCACGGCGACGAACTTCTTCACCGCCGTCAACTTCGCCAACCTGATCACCGAGACCGCCGGGACGGCGATGCTCGCCTATGGCGTCGTCTTCGTGCTGCTGCTCGGCGAGATCGACCTCTCGATCGGCTACCTCGCCGGCATCGGCGCGCTGATCGTCGCCGAGCTGCAGCTCCCGGGGAGCGGCCACCAGCTGAACGGCATCATCGCGATGGTGATCGCCGTCGCGGGCTGCGCGGCGATCGGGGGCATCCAGGGATCGATCGTCGCGTTCATCGGTGTGCCGTCGTTCGTCGTCACGCTCGGCGGCTTCCTGATCTGGCAGGGCGTGATCCTGAACCAGCTCGAGCAGCGCGGCACCATCATCATCCAGGACCGCTGGATCAACTACACGGACAGCTACTTCTTCTCGAGCACCGGCGGCTGGCTGATCGCCGCCGTCGTCACGCTCCTCTACCCGATCAGCGTCATCTACAAGCTGATCGCGGCGCGCGGCACGCACATCGCGCAGCAGAACTGGTACGGCGTGGCGGCGAAGGCGGCGGGCGTCGCGCTCGCCGCGTTCGGAACCGTCGCGATCGCGAACCACGGCAAGGTGATCTCGACGCCCCTCGGGTTGCCGCTCGCAGGCGTGATCGTCATCCTCTTTCTGATCCTGCTCACGTTCCTCGCGAAGTGGACGACGTTCGGCCGCCACGTCTACGCGGTCGGCGGCAACGCCGAGGCGGCGCGGCGCGCGGGCATCAGCGTCCCGCGGATCCGCGTGGTCGTGTTCATGATCTCGGGCGCCACCGCGGGCATCGGCGGCATCATCTTCGCGGCCCAGGTCAACTCGGTCGCGCTGACGTTCCCGCCGGGGAACCTGCTGCTGAACGCGATCGCCTCCGCCGTCATCGGCGGCGTCAGCCTGTTCGGCGGCCGGGGCGAGGTGCGCGGCGCGCTCCTCGGCGCCGTCCTGATCGGCACGCTGCAGAACGGCCTCAACACGCTGAACGTTTCGAACGGCTGGATCTACATCGTCACCGGCCTCGTCCTGCTCGCCGCCGTCATGCTCGACACGGTCGCGCGGCGCCTCCAGGCCCGCTCGGGTCGCTGACGCCCAGCCGAAAGAGTTTCCTCAGCGCAGGTGGGCGAGCGCCAGGTTCGCGACCCGCTCGCCGATGCGGCGGCCCTCGGCGGCGTCGGCCGGCAGCTCGGTCCCGTTCTGGACGCCGAGCCGCTCCGCGGCCGCCGCCCGCCGCGCGAACGAGTGACCGCTGAGGCTGCCGATCACGCGGTTCGCCGCCGCCGCGAACGCGGCGTTCGCCGACGGCCAGCCGGGCGACGCGGGCGTGGCGCCGGGCGGCGTCCAGCCCGGGCCGGACACCCACCGGCCGCGGAGGCGCACCTGGATGTCGGGCGGCCGCGGTCGTGTCAGCCCGCCGACGATCGGCAGCTCGCCGTTGAAGGCGAGGTAGCGGATCATCTCGATCGGGCGCGGCGACTGGTAGCGGCGCTTGGTGCCGAAGACGGAGACGGCGGCGTCGTTCAGCGCGCCGTTCAGCGCCAGGTCGAGCTCCACGTCGCGCGCGAGGTTGCCGCGCGGGAGACCGTCGAGCGCGGCGTTCCAGGCCGCGGGCGACGGGTCGACCGCGGGCGGAGCGGGGGCGCCGGCCGTCGCGCGGATCACCGCGAGCGCAGCATCCCGGTACTCCTTCCCGGCCGGATCGCCGAGCGGCGGCGGCCCGACCGAGACCTTCCCGGCGAACGTCTTCACGGCGCCCCACTGCGAGCCCACGAACGTCTGCACCTGCGCGGGCACCGCGCCCGAGCCGCGCGGCGACACCTGCGCCAGCGCCAGCGGCTGCCAGAACGTCGCGTCGTGCACGGTCGACCCCGGCTGCGCGACGACCAGCGGCGCGTTCTGGGGCGCGTAGCCGGGATCCGCGTAGTGGAGGAGCTCGTTCGAGCCGTCGCGCTGCCCTGCGGCGATCGCCGCGGCCGCGATCCGGTTCCCGAGCGCCGCGCCGCCGCCCGCCCGGCCGGTGTAGTCGGGCGAGTAGCAGAGCGCCTGCAGCTGCCCGGTCAGGAGCGCGAACGTCCGCGCGAGGTTGGCGCCGTACGACGCCTGCCAGACGAGGAGGCGGTACGAGGCGTAGCTGATCGCGGCCGTGCGGTCGGCGGGACTCGCCGCGAGGCGATACGCGCGCGCGACCGCCGCGGAGACGTCGTACAGGTCGCGTGCCTGCACGGGCTCCGGCACGCGATCCGAGCGGAGCGCGGCCACCGCCGCGTCGTCCCAGAAGCTGGCGACCGAATCCCCGCCCGGGAGCTGCGGCGTGCAGTCGGCAAGCGTCGCCGCGCTCCGGGTGGAAACCGTGACGACGTGCCGGCGCGGGGCGGCCACCTCGACCACCCGGTCCGGGCGCACGTTGCGCAGCACGGTCCGCGCGCCCCACGGGTACTGCACGACGAGCCGGGAGATACGGGCGGCCGAGCCCAGGCCCAGGTGGACGCGAGGATCCTCCGACGAGAGGTAGCTGCTGCCGGCCTGCACCGTCCGCGAAACGCGGCGCCCGCCCGGGAGGACGGCGGTGACGACCGCACCGGGCGAGAAGCGCGAGAGCGCGACGTCGAGCCAGTGGCCGCTTCGCCCGGTCGGCTGCAGCAGCACGAGCCTGCCGCCGATCGTGTTCACGGCGACGTCCATGCGGCCGTCGTTGTCGACGTCGGCGGCGGCGAGGCCGCGCCCGTTCAGAGCGAGCCCGCCGGGGAGGACGCCGCGCGCGCTGCCGAAGCCCGCGGACCCGGCCGGTGCCAGCACCTGCACCTGCTCGGCGTTGCGCGCCAGGTTCGTCACCGGGATCGCGCCGGCGGTGAGCACGAGATCTGGTGTGCCGCTGTTGGCGAGGTCGA
>DASUKM010000053.1:0-52222 GCA_036278735.1 Vicinamibacterales bacterium | reverse complement strand
CGCGCAGATTGCAGAGTTCGATGAAGTGCGTGGCCTTGAGCGCGGATTCGGAGAACAGGACGCCGTTGTTGGCAATCACGCCCACGAGGAAGCCATGCAGCCGCGCGAAGCCGGTCACGAGCGTGGTGCCGTAGCGTTCCTTGAACTCGTCGAACCGCGATCCGTCCACGAGCCGGGCGATGAGTTCGCGCACCTCGTACGCCTTCCGGGGGTCGGCGCTCACGATCCCGTACAGGTCCGCGGGATCGAAGGCGGGATCCTCCGGCGTCGTGACGTCCGGCGGCAGGTGCTTGACGCGGTTGAGCGTGCTCACGACGGTTCGCGCGAGCTGCAGCGCGTGCTCGTCGTCTTCGGCGAGGTAATCGGCGACGCCCGAGAGGCGCGTGTGGACGTCGGCGCCGCCCAGATCCTCAGCCGTGACCTCTTCGCCGGTCGCGGCCTTGACGAGCGGCGGGCCGCCGAGAAAGATCGTGCCGGTCCCCTTGACGATAATCGTTTCGTCCGACATGGCCGGCACGTACGCGCCGCCGGCGGTGCACGAACCCATGACCACCGCGATTTGCGGGATGCGGTCGGCCGACATGCGCGCCTGGTTGAAGAAGATGCGCCCGAAGTGCTGGCGGTCGGGAAACACTTCCGCCTGGAGCGGCAGGAACGCGCCGCCCGAGTCCACGAGATAGACGCACGGCAGCCGGTTCTCGAGCGCAATCTCCTGCGCGCGCACGTGCTTCTTCACGGTGATTGGATAGTAGGTGCCCCCCTTGACGGTCGCGTCGTTGGCGACGATCAGGACCTCGCGGCCCGAGACGCGCCCGATCCCGGTCACGAGTCCTCCGCCCGGGGCGCCGTGATCGCCGAGATCCCAGCCGGCCAGCGGCGACAGCTCGAGGAAGGGGGAGCCGGGATCGAGGAGGCGGTCGACGCGCTCGCGCACCGGCAGCTTGTGCTGCGCCCGCAGCCTGGCGAGCGCGCGGTCGCCGCCCCCCTGGCGCGCGATCGCCGTCCGTTCGCGCAGCTCGGCCACGAGCGCGATCATCCGATCCCGATTGTGGCGGAACGCCTCGCTCGCCGTATCGACCTGCGATTCGAGCCGCTGCATCACCAGCCGCAGCAGTCCGTCTTGTAGCCGCACGCCGGGCAGCGCCACACCGCGTGCATCCGGAACATTTCCGCGCCGCAGCGCTCGCAGAGCACCTTGTCGGTGTCGGTCGCGTCACCCGGGGCGGAGCCCCGCCGGGGCACAGGGGCCGGGGTCGGCATCGTGGGTTCGGCCATTGGCAGGATTATAGCGGACCCTCTTGCACTGCCGGAACGACCGTGCAAGGATGATTTGAGCGTATTGATTCCGAACAAATGTCGACATGTTGACGGATTCATCCACATGTGTATAACTTATCCACGACATATAAGACGAGGTGTCGTGGCATCGGGCACGAGCTGAGCTGGAGCACTGAGGATGACGACGAAGAAGAAATACCGGGTGCTGGCGATAGACGACGAGCCCGCGATGATCGAGTGGCTGCGGATCCTGCTCGAGCACGAGGGCTACGAGGTCCGGACCGCGATGATCGGAACGCGGGGCGAGGAGATTTTCAAGACCTGGAAGCCGGACGTGGTCGTGACGGACATGATGCTGCCCGACGCGGATGGGCTCGAGCTCCTGCGCAAGTTCAAGCAGACCCACGGCGACACCGAGGTCATCGTCATCACCGGGCACGGCAGCGTCCCCAAGGCCGTCGAGGCGATGAAGGCGGGGGCGCACAGCTTCGTCGAGAAGCCGATCGAGCCGGACACGCTGCTCGCGATGCTCGAACGCGCGATCGAGCGGCGCGATCTCGTGGGGGAGAACCTGCTGCTGAAGCAGAAGCTCGAAGGGCAGTTCCGGTTCGGCAACATCATCGGCAAGAGCAAGAAGATGCACGAGCTGCTCGAGCTGGTCGAGAGCGTGGCGGGCAGCGACGCCAACATCCTGATCCAAGGCGAGAACGGGACCGGCAAGGAGCTGATCGCCAACGCGATCCACTACAACAGCAAGCGCGCGAAGGGGCCCTTCATCAAGATCAACTGTGCGGCGATCCCGAAGGACCTGATCGAATCAGAGCTGTTCGGCTACAAGAAGGGGGCCTTCACCGGCGCGCAGACCGACAAGGAGGGGCTCTTCGAGATGGCCGAAGGGGGCTCGCTCCTGCTCGACGAGATCGGCGAGATGCCGCCGTACCTGCAGACCAAGCTGCTGCGCGTGCTGCAGGAGCGCGAGTACCGGCCCATCGGCAGCGATCGCATCGTCCGGGTCGACTTCCGGCTCGTCTGCGCGACGAACATCGATCTCGACGCCGCGCTGCGCGACGGGAAGCTGCGCGAGGACCTGTACTTCCGGATCAACACGATCACCCTGCGGGTGCCGCCGCTGCGCGAGCGGACGGAAGACATCCCGCTGCTGTGCGAGTACTTCCTCGAGAAATACCGGCAGCGCCACCAGCGCAACGTGCGGTCGATTGCGCCGGCGGCGTATCACGTGCTCATCCGGCATCGCTGGCCGGGCAACGTGCGCGAGCTCGAGAACGTCATCGAGCGCGGCGTGCTGGTCGCCAAAGGCGCGGAGATTGTGGTGAACGACCTCCCCGAGTCGCTCCGCACCGAGAGCACCACGACGACCGAATTCGTGATCCCGCCGCATCGCACGCTCGCGGAGATCGAGAAGATGGCGATCGTCCAGACGCTGCAGCGTACGAACTGGAACAAGCAGGAAGCGGCGCAGATTCTCGGGCTCTACCGCCCGACGCTGTACAGCAAGATGAAGAAGCACGAGATTCAGGACGCCGGCAAGAGCGCCGCGCGTCGGGTCGCGCCCGCCTAGCCGACGGTTGGTCGTGGCACACCGTTTGGATAGTCGAGATTGTCCTTGCTGCCCGGGGCGGCCGAGTCGAAGGAGGCTGATGTGCAAGAGCGATCCCGTGTTCTGCTGGCGAGCCTGATTGGCGCCGTCGCGGGCGGAGTGTGGGGCTGGTTGTATCTGACCGAACAGGGGCGCCGGGTTCGGAGTCAGATCGATCCCAAGCTCGACGATTTCATCCAGGAGCTGGTGAAGGTGCGCGGGACGGTCGACAAGGCGCGCACGGCGGCCAACGAAGGCTGGCGCTCGCTGAACGACGTGACCGGCGGGGGCCAGAGCCGCTGGTCGGCGTAGGGCGCGCCGATGATGGTGGATCTGCACGCGACCAACGTGCTGCTGGGGATCATGGCGGTCGTCAGCATCATCGAGGTGCTCATCGTCATCGCGCTCGGCGTGGCCGGCTTCGTGGTGTACCGGAAAGTGATCGCGCTCGTCGGCGATCTCGAGCAGCGCCAGATCGCCCCGCTGCGCGAGAAGGTGGAAACGATCCTGGCCGACGTCCAGGTCGTGACGGCGCGCGTGAGTCAGCAGACCGAGCGGGTCGATCACGCGATTACCGGGACGATGGACCGCGTCGACGAGACCGCCGAGCGGATGAAGACGAGCATGCGCGACAAGGCCATTCAGGCCGTCGGCGTGGCGCGCGGCGTCAGGGCCGTGATCGCGTCGCTGCTCAATCACGAGTCCCGCCCCAAGCCGCCGCACGCGGCCGCCGGACGGGCCTGACACGTGCAATAGAAGGACAACAGGAGGCTGCATGGCATACGAATACGATCGATTGGAACGGGACGAAGGCGGCGGGTCGTTTCTGATGGGACTGCTCGCGGGCACGGTGCTCGGCGCCGGCCTCGGCATGCTCTTCGCGCCGAAGCCCGGATCGGAGCTGCGGTCGCAGCTCTCGGAATCGGCCGGCAAGCTGAAGAATCAGGCGAACGACACCTACTCCCAGGCGTCCGACAAGGTGGGCCAGATGGTCGACCGCGGCCGTGACGCGTACGACCGCGCCCGTTCGAGCGTCGCGAACATGGCGTCGACCGGCACCACGGGCACGTCGGGGTCCACCGGCACCGCCGGGACGACCGGGGCGGGCACGGCGACGACGCCGGGCACGCCGACGTCGGGTGGCGAGTCGTCCGCGAGCCGTTCCCGCACGACCGGCACGTCGACCAGCACGTCCGGCTCGAATCCCACCGGCAACTACGGCACCAACCGCTAGCCGGCGCGCGCGGAAGAACACGGCCGCCTGCGGCTGTGTTCTTCTGTCTCTCCGTGCAGCGCGATTGAACACCTGATGCTCAGCGAAGCACACGCCCGGACCACGGCGACCATCCTGCTCGGCGCGGCCGCGGCCGGCGCCGCCTACGCGGTGCTGCGCGATCGTCGGCTGCGGCGGGCCGCCTGGCAGTTGGCCCGCCGGTGGGCGACGGGACCCGCGGCCGCGTGGATGGCCACCGAGCTGCGGCGCGCGTGGGACGAGAGCGGATCGCGCCGCACGGATATCATGAGTTCGTGAACGAGCAGGCCGCGCAGGCCGCCGAACCTCCCCGGCGGTCCCCCCGGCGCGCGCGATGGACGTGGCTGCGCGCCGAAGCCCGGCTGACGTGGCTGGCGATCTGGCGCGGCGGGCTCGACATGTACCAGAGCGACGACCTGACGTACGCGTCGTCGATCGCGTACTACGCGCTGCTGTCGCTGTTCCCGTTTTTCCTGCTCGTCTTGTCGATCCTCGGCAGCGTGACGGCCGACACCGCTCAACGCCTGTCGATCCTGCAGTTCGTGCTCCGATATTTCCCGCGTCAGTTCGACTTCGTCACCACGCAGCTCGACGCCTTTCAACAGGGACGTTTCCGTCTCGGCGTGGTGGGAAGCCTGCTGCTCATCTGGGCGGCCATGGGTGTGTTCAGCGCCGTGACGTCGGCCGTCAATCATGCCTGGGGCGTGGAGAAGCAGCCGAGTTATTTCAAGCACAAGCTGATTGCGTTCCTGATGCTCGTCGCGGCGAGCGTGCTGCTGCTCGCCGGCCTGCTGCTGGTCAGTACGATCAATCTGGTGCAGGCGGAGTGGTTTGCTGTCGTGCTCGACCGCACGCCCGGCCTGATCGTCATGCGGCACTTCGCCGTGCAGTGGGCCACGACGTTCGTGTTCATGCTCGTGGTCGGGTTGATCTTCTACTTCGTCCCGAACGCGCGCGTACGGTTTCGCGACGTGTGGGTGGGGGCGGTCGTGACGGGGCTCGCCTGGCGCGGCGCCCTGTTTGGCTTCTCGTGGTACGTGCGCGACATGACGCGCTTCAGCAATATCAACGGATCGATTGCGGCCGTCATCGTGTTCCTCGTCTGGGTCTACACCTCGGCCGTCATCCTGCTGTACGGCGCCGAGGTGACGGCCGCCAACGCGCGCCTCAGGCGCCGCCGGCCCGACGAAATTCCCGCCGCCCCGACCCCGCGGTTGTAGACGCGGGCATCCGGCTTGCTGGCTCGCTCCGCACGGCTGCCACCGAGCAGGACGAACCCAAACCGCCGTTTCCGAAACAATATCAGGACAGGCCCGGCCGCGAATCGGAGCTGCGGCCCCGGCCGCGCTACGAAGCGCCGGCATACAAGGGGTCGGGCAAGCTGGACGGAAGAGTCGCGTTGATCACCGGCGCCGATTCCGGCATCGGCCGATCCGTCGCAGTGCCCTTCGCGCGCGAAGGGGCGGACGTCGCGATCGTCCATCTGGCCGAAGAGCAGTCGGATGCCGTTACCAGTGCCGCCAGAAAGGACTCGACGAGCTGACGGAAGAGCAGTGGGAGCACACCTTCCGCACGAACATCTTCGGTTATTTCTACATGGCGAAAGCGGCGCTGCCGCACCTGAACCCGGGCAGCGCGATCGTCAATACCGGATCGATCACCGGCCTGCAGGGCAGCAAGGAACGGCTCGACTCTGCCGCCACCGAGGGGGCGATCCACGCGTTCACGAAGTCGCTCGCGCCAGCGTTCGTCGACTTCGCGTCCGAAGCGGAGTCCAGTTACGTGACGGGCGAAGTGCTGACGCTGCTCGGTGGCGGGACGACGGCCGGCTAGGCCTCGTTGGGTTCAGGCGTCGCGCAGGTCGACGGACGATGGTCCGTTGATCACGTGGCCGAGCGCGTCGAACCGGGATCCGTGGCACGGACAGTCCCAGGTCGACGCGGCGGGATTCCATGCGACGATGCAGCCGAGGTGAGGGCAGACGGCCGACTTGCGATGCAGCAGGCCGGTTTCGTCGCGAAAGACCGCCAGCTTCAACCCCTTGTCCACCACGATGGCGCCGTTGCCGGGCGTAATCTGATCGACGGAGTCGACGTCTCCCCTGGTGAACCACGCGGTGTACTGTGCCGCGACGTTCAGGTTTTCCTTCACGACGTGGGTGAGCGAGGCGGTGCGCATTCGTGAGGGGTCGTAGACCGCCGCCCACGGGTTCGTCCGTCCGGCGATCAGGTCCGAGAGCAGCATGCCGGCAATCGTGCCGTGCGTGATGCCCATGCCCGAATCGCCGGTCGCGATGAACACGTTGTCGTAATCGAGGGGGTTGCGGCCGATGAACGCCAGGCCGTCGAAGGTTTCCATCACCTGGCCCGACCAGCGGAACACCACCGCCCCGGCGGCGGCGAACCGGTTCCGCATCCAGTCCTCGAGACGGTCGAAACGGGCGTCTGCATCGCTCGCCTGGCCGGTCTTGTGATCCTCGCCGCCGACGATCAAGATGTCGAGCGCCTCGTCGTTGTCGCCGCCCAGCGCGCGGTTCGTGGTGCGCTGCAGGCGCACGTAGTGGTACGGGTCGGCCGTATCCCAGTACAGCGCGTGCGTGATCGCGTCCGGCGCGACGCGCGCCCCGATCGCGTACGTCTGATAGGGCGCCTGCTTGCCGTGAATGGCGATCAAATCGTTGATCGGCGAGTTCGTCGCGACGACGACCGCGCGCGCGGTCACCACCGGCCCGCCGGCCGTCTCGATGCGCGCGGCTGACGTGCTCCCTTCTATCCTGACGGCGCGCACACCGGTGTGCAGCCGTCCGCCGCGCCGAACAAGGGCCCCGGCGACCCCTTCGAGGTACTTCAGCGGGTGGAATTGTCCCTGACGCGGGAAATGGAGGCAGCATCCGGTGTCGAAGCCCCGGACCGGCGCGCGCGCGAGCCGTTCGGCGTCCACGCCGCAGCTCCGCGCGGCCTCCTGCTCCTGCTCGAGATCGCGCGTGCGCCCGCCGTCGGCGAGAAACAGATAGCCGCTGACGCGTTCGAACCCGCAGTCGATCCGCTCGTCCCGGCAGATCGCCTCGATGCTGTCGATGGCCGTGCGATGGCTGTCGGCCGCGCGCCGCCCGTGGTCGCGCCCGTGCAGCCGCACGATTTCCTGATAGGTGTCGTCGATCGCATCCGACAAATGCGCCGTCGTCATCGCGGTCTGCCCCGCGCCGGCGTCGCCTTCGTCGATGAGGATGACCGAGCGCCCCTCACGCGCCAGCAGATACGCCGTCGTGACGCCCGCGATGCCGGCGCCGACGACGCAGACATCCGCTGCGGCGTCAGCGCGAAGCGGCTCGCCATGGATTCGTCCAGTCGTCTGGACCCACAGCGATGTGCTCCTCGGCATTCCTGATACAAAGCAATGGCAGGGCCAGGAGAACCCGAGAACCTGAGAACCTGAGAACCTGAGAACCCCGTACATGGCAGGACAGGGAGGTCCGAAGACACTCCCTGCAGCCTTATGGCAGGGTCGATGGCGAGGCGGTTGCTCTGGCAGAGCGCCGGAGCGGCGGGCCCGGCACCGAAGTGCGCGGACGCCATCTCCTTGAGCAACCGCGATGCCATCGGCCGGAGCCGTACGGATGCCCGAAATTCATGGGAACAGGTCGCTCACCGGCGCCTCGTGTGTAGCGCACTACACAGGTGGGTAACGGGTGAGCTTCATCAGGACCTTAGGCTTTGGGCTTTGGGGCTTTAGGCTTTAGGGGGTTCGCCGGACGGCGGGGGCTCGGGTGGCGGCGGCGGCTCGGGTGCGTCCCGGGCCGTCAGGTACCCGTTGACGACGAAGGCGGCGCCGAGCACGGCCAGCGCGCCGCCGATGCCGAAGCCGGTCCCGGGAGCGTCGGCGGCAAAGCCGATCAGGACGAACAGTCCGAGGCCGAGCCCGATCAACGTGATGCCCCCCGTGCGATGACGCACCGCCCGCGCGCTGGGTGGGCGATTCAGACCGCGCATCGCCAGCAGCGTCCGCTCGAATTGCAGCGGGTCGATTTCCGGCGGCGGCGCGAGCCCTTTCTCGATCATCGCAATGCGCTCGCGGAGGACCAGCTCGCGCAGGCGGTGACGCGCAGTCAGGCTGTAGGCGACCACGAAGATGCCGCCGAGCACGATCATGAGAATGATCAACGCGATCGTCAAATCCACGCGGTCTCCTTCGCTTCTGGTGTCCATTAGACTAGCCGGTGCCGGCGATTGTTTCAGCCCGCGTCCGAAACAATCGGGGCGCGCGCCGGCTCTAATCACAGGGAGCGGATGCCCGAGCTCGACGAAGACGCGCTGATTGCGCGCTGCCGCGGCGGCGACGACCGCGCGTTCGCCGAGCTGGTGGATCAGTACAAGGACCTCGTGTTCGGCATGGTCTGGCGCCTCGCGCCCGACCGGGCGCATGCCGAGGATCTGGCGCAGGACGTGTTCCTGAAGGTGCATCGTGGCCTGCCGTATTTTCGCGGCGAAGCGCGCCTCTCGACGTGGATTTACCGGATCGTCGCCAACGTCTGCGCGCAGGCGCGCAGCCGGCCGCGCCTCGAGCGTTCGCTCGACACCGGCGCCGGCGATCGGCCCCTCGAGCCCGGGACGCGCGACCGGGCCTTCGACGACCTGGAGCTGCGCGATCGGCTCGACAAGGCGATCGCGCAGCTTCCGGAACAATATCGAGTACTGGTGGCCGCACATTACTTGCAGGGCATCCAGTACGAGGCGCTGGCGGCGGCGCTCGACCTGCCGCTGGGAACGGTGAAGACGCATCTGTACCGTGCCAAGCGCCGGCTGCGGGAGCTGTTGACGGACGACGTGTGACCCACGATTCCCTCGCCTGTGACGACGTGCTCGCCGGCGTCGAGGCGGTGGCGGCCGGCGAGGCCCCGCCGTCGGCGGCGTGGCGCGCGCACCTCGAGGCGTGTCCGCGCTGCTCGGCCGCGCTGGCCTCGGCGCGGCGGATCGAGGAGGCGCTCGCGGTGCGTCCGGCCCCCTCCGCGCCCGCCCGCTTCACGGCCGCCACGCTTGGGCGCATCCGCCGCGAGCAGTGGCGCTCGGAGCAGCAGGTCGATCGCCTGTTCAACGCCGCCATCCTCTTCGGCCTCGTCCTCATCGTCGGGGGCGTGCTGGCGCTCGTGAATCTGACGGGCGTGATGACGGTCGGGGTCGCCGCGTTCGCGCGGGCGAACGAACTCGCCTCCAGGCTGCAGACGAGGGCCGCCCCGGCGGTCCGCACGTATGTGTTCGGCGCGGGGCTGCTGTTGACGGCGCTCGCGGTGTGGTGGTGGGCGGAGCGGAAGTTGACGCTGTAGCGTCAGGTCTGGAGGACCGCGGCGGGCGGCGGCGGCGCGATCGCGGCCTCCGGCGGGTGCAGGCAGTTGTCGCAGACGCCGCACCTGTCGAAATCGCCGGCCTCTCCGAAGTAGTCGAGGAGCAGCTTCCAGCGGCATTGCGCGCTCTGCCCGTACAGCGCCATCCGTTCGAGTTTCTCCCGGTCGGCCTCCTGCCGCGCCGTGTACTCGGCGACGACCGCCTCGATCCGTTCGAGCGGCACGTCTGCCGCGAGCAGCGAGTAGCGCGCGCCCTTCAGCTCGCGCACCAGCTTCAACGTTTTCATCATCGCCAGGATCGAGCGCACCTTCGTGCGGGGCACGCCCGGCGTCTCGCTGACCAGCCGTGCGCGTGGGACCGGCGCGTCGGCGGCTCCCGTTCGGCAGAGCGCTTCGCGCACCGCCAGGATCGCCTCGACGCCCGGATGCCGGCCGCCCATGAAGAACTGCTGGGTGCGCCGATCCTCCAGCCGATACAGGAGCACCCCCTCGGCGGCCAGGCCGTCGCGTCCGGCGCGTCCCGATTCCTGATAGTACGCCTCGAGCGAGCCGGGCATGTCGTAGTGGATCACGAACCGCACGTCGGCTTTGTCGATCCCCATGCCGAACGCATTGGTCGCCACGATCGCTTTCAATTCCCCCGCCATGAAGCGATCCTGCGTCTCTCGGCGCGTGCGCGCGGCGAGGCGCCCGTGGTACACCGCCGCCTCGATCCCTTCCCCCTCGAGCAGGCGCGACACGGCGACGGCGTGCTTCACGGTCGCCACGTAGACGATGCCCTGGCCGTCGCTGGCGTGCAGCACCTCGACGAGGCGGCGCTGCTTGCTGACCTCGCTTGGCGTCCGCTCGACGCGGTAGTGCAGGTTGGGGCGGTACACCCCGAGATCGACGATCGTCGGTTCGCGCAGCCCGAGTTGCTCGCGCACGTCTTCGATCACGTGGTCGGTGGCGGTCGCCGTCAGGGCCAGCACCGGCGGGTGCCCGAGCGTCCGTACGGCGTCACCCAGCGACAGGAACGCCGGCCGGAAATCGTGCCCCCAGGTCGAAATGCAATGCGCTTCGTCGACGACGAAGAGGTCGATGGTCGTCGCGGCGAGCGCGCGCACGAAGCTGGCGTCTTCGAGGCGCTCGGGTGTCGTGAACACGAAGTCGACGCGGCCGTTGGGCAGATCGTCGAGCGTCGCCTGGACGTCGCGGTCCGGGATGGTCGAGTTCACCTCGCGCGCGGAGACGTTCAACTCGCGAAGCTTGTCGGCCTGATCCTTCATGAGGGCGATCAGCGGCGACACGACGATCGTCGTCCCGGGCAGGTGCAGGGCCGGCAACTGATAGCACAGCGACTTGCCGGCCCCCGTCGGCATGATCGCGATCGTATCGTGTCCTCCGACGACGGCGTCGACGACGTCCTGCTGGCCGGGACGGTACGCGTCGAGGCCGAACGTGCGCTTCATCAAGCGGCGGAGAGAGGGGGTGCGCGCCGGCACGCCCTCGATGGCAGCAAGCGCCGTGCCCGTCAGTAGTACTGCGCGAGCGCTTCGCACCGGCGGGCGACCAGACGGCGCACCGGCACGAAGAGCGCGCGGGAGGCGAGGTACGCGACGCCGCACCACCCCAGCAGAAGCAGCGGCGCGATCGCCGGCCGCTTCAGGACGGAGAGGGCGAGCAGCGTCAGGAGCGCCGGCGGCACGGCCGACGCGATGAACGCGACGAGCGCGAGAAGGGCCGCCGCCTGATGCGCGTTGCTCGCATGGCCGATGCTGTTCAGGTCGACGGCGCGCGGAAACAGCGCGGAGAGCGCCGCCGCGGCGGGCGCCATGAGCAGATACGTCGCGACCAGCGCGATCGGCAGCGCGGCCCACAGTGCCGGCTGGCTGCCGCGAAACAGCAGGCCGGCGAGCGCGTAGCAGCACACCGCCGGAGTTGCCGCGACCAGCGCGTTGCCCACGGCCTTGCCCGCGAGCAGTTGCCCGACGCTGATCGGCGCGAGCATCTGGCGCGTGAAGCCGGCACGATCGATGGCGAATTGATTCGCGGCGAGCGGCAGGATCGCAAACAGGCAGATGAAGCAGCCGAACGTCGCGAGCCCCAGGCCGTTGGCGAGCGTAAACCGGCCGAGCCGCATCACCCCGCTGCGGTACATCATCAACGAGAACACGCTGAACATCAGGACCGGTCCGGCCAGAATCGATCGGCCGCGCGGCGTCCGCAGCGCGAGACGGAACTGCGTGAACGCGACGGCGCTGGCCGCGGGTCCGATGAGCGGCAGCGTGCGTCCCCAGACGCCGCCCAGCCGCCCTCCGCGGCGCGCCCCGACGGAGGCCGGCATGTCGAGCAGCCGCCCGAACGCGGCGTATCCAAGCGCGATGACGCCGGCGGTGATGAGGCTGAGCCACGCCAACAGCCCCAACGGCACCCGCCGCCGCGCCGCGGGCGTCATCGCGCGCGTGTACAGCTCCGACGGGGCAAGTCTCGCGGCCGAGGTGGACCAGGCGGGTGCCGTCCCGGGGCGGGGCAGCGTGACGGTTGGAACCGTGCGAGCCGCAGGCCGGGCTCCCTCGTGCAGCATGATCGGCATGAGGCCGACCAGCGGCAGTACGAGCACGATGAGCAGCATCACCATGTCGCCGCGCCGCCGATTCCGCAGCAGGAGGTGAATGACCGAGGCGGTGAGCGACGTCAGCGCGGCGAGGAGCACGACCAGCAGGATGCCGGCGGCCAGCGCGATGGCGGCTGTGCCGACCCGGCCGCCCGCCGCGAGCCCGGCGGGCACCATCACGACGATCGGCAGCGGCAGCAGGACCCACGGATCGACGAAGTTGCCGGTGAGCTGCGAGGTGTACAGCAGACCGCGCGAAATCGGGAGCAGCAGGAGCCGGACCGCGTTGTCCCCCTCGTGGCTCGGCAGGACAATCGGTCCGAACACGGCCATCGCGGTCGCAAGCAGCAGCAGGTAGCGGAGGAGCTCGGCGGGCAGGACCCACGCGCCGGTGGCGCGGCCGTAGCCGGCGGCGAACCCGAGCACGGCGACCCCGACGCACGACGGCACCAGCAGGATCAGCGTGAGCAGCGGGGCCAGCTTTTCGGTCGCGACCGACAGCCGTTCCAGTCGATCGCGGGCGCTCGTGCGTTCGAGCGAATTGACCAGCACCCGCCAGCGCAGCCACGCGAACGCGCGGAAGATCCGGACCATGGTCGTCAGATCCAGTCGAGATCGACCGCCGGCCGTTCGCCGCCGACCAGGTCGATGAACAACTCCTCGAGCGTCTTGGCGCCGTCGCCCGCCCGCACCTGCTCGATGGGCCCCTGCGCGACGAGCTGACCGTGCGCGATGACGCCGATGTGGGTCGAGAGGCGCTCGACGAGCTCGAGGATGTGCGAGGTCAGGAAGATCGTGCCGCCGCGTGCGACGAAGGCGAGGAGCAGATCCTTGATCTGCCGCGAAGCGACGGCGTCGATCCCCTCGAACGGCTCGTCGAGGAACAGCAGCCGGGGGGCGGGCAGCAGCGCGGCGGCGAGCGCGAGCTTCTTCCGCATCCCGTGCGAGAAATCGGTGACGAGCGTATCGCCGGCGTGGCCGAGGTCCATGACGGCGAGCAGGTCGGCCGAGCGGGACTTGAACACATCCGCGGGCAGGCCGTGTACCTGGCCGACGAACGTCAGCATTTCCCGCGCCGTCAGGCGGTCGAACAGCGCCAGGTCTTCCGGCACGACCCCGACGCGCCGTTTGACGGCGACGGGGTCCGCGATGGGATCGATCCCGAGGATTCGCATCTCGCCCCCGGAAGGCCGCAGCAGGCCCGTCAGGCACTTGATCGTCGTCGACTTGCCCGCGCCGTTCGGGCCGAGGAACCCGTAGAAGCTGGCGGCGGGCACCTGCAGGTCGATCCCGTCGACGGCCCGCACGGACCCGAACACCCGCCTCAGCGCCCGCGTTTCGACCGCCAGTTCCATGCCGCTGCATTGTGCCACGGCCACGGCCACGGACCACACGGAACACACGGAGGCCACGGAACACACGGAGGCCACCGACCACACGGAGGGCCACGGATCACACGGAGGCCACGGACCACACGGAGGGCCACGGATCACACGGAGGCCACGGAACACACGGAGGCCACGGACCACACGGAGGGCCACGGAACGCACGGAGGCCACGGAACACACGGAGGGCCACGGAACACACGGAGGGCCACGGAACACACGGAGGCCACGGAACACACGGAGGCCACGGACCACACGGACAGAGACGGAAGGTGCGGTTACATCGGTAGGGATCCGTCACCCACCATCCCGCCCCCCGCCCTCCGCGCCCCACGCCCCGCGTCCGGCGCCCCGCCCCCGGCGCTCCGCGCCCCGCACTCCGCGCCCCCCGCGCTTTGCACTCCGCGTCCCGCGCTCCGGCCCCCCGCCCTCCGCCCCTCCGCCCCTCCGCCCTCCGCCCCCCGCCCTCCGCCCTCCGATAGAATGAACAGATGAACCGCCTGGCGCGCGAGCGCAGCCCGTATCTCCTCCAGCATGCGGGCAATCCGGTGCAGTGGTACCCGTGGGGCGAGGAGGCGTTCGAGAAAGCGCGCGCCGAGAACAAGCCCATCTTCCTGTCGATCGGCTATTCCACGTGCCACTGGTGCCACGTGATGGCGCACGAGTCGTTCGAGGATCCCGCGATCGCGAAGCAGTTGAACGACATGTTCGTCTCCATCAAGGTGGATCGCGAGGAGCGGCCGGACGTGGACCGCGTCTACATGGCATTCGTGCAGGCGACGACGGGGTCCGGCGGATGGCCGATGACCGTGTTTCTGACGCCGCAGTTGAAGCCGTTCTACGGGGGTACGTACTTTCCCCCGGCGTCGCGGTGGGGACGTCCGGGATTCGCCGAGTTGCTGCAGGAGATCACGCGCGCCTGGCACGAGGACCGGCCGCGCGTCGAGTTCGCGGCGGCCGAGTTGCTCGACCGGCTCCGCTCCGTCACGGGGGCCGACGGCCGCGAACGTCCGGAGCACGCGCTGGCCGGGCCCGACGCGCTCGATGAAGCGATCGAGCAGTATCAGACCGCTTTCGATCGTGAGCGCGGCGGCTTCGGCGTCGCGCCGAAGTTTCCGCGTCCCTCCGAGCTGATTTTCCTGCTTCGCGAGTTCGGGCGCCGCGGCGGCGTCGGACGCGCGCCGGACGCGCCGCGCCTGATGGCCACCGACACGCTCCGCGCGATGGCGCTCGGCGGCATGCGCGATCTGATAGGCGGCGGCTTTCACCGCTACGCCGTCGACGCCGGATGGCGCGTGCCGCATTTCGAGAAGATGCTCTACGACCAGGCGCAGCTCGTGATCGCGTACATCGAGGCGTCGCTCGCGACAGGCGATCAGTTCTTCGCTGCCGTCGCGGAAGACACGATCGAGTACGTGCTGCGCGATCTGCGCGATCCGCTCGGCGGCTTCTATTCGGCGGAAGACGCCGACAGCCTCGCGCCGGCGGCCGCCGGCGGTCCGGCGGAGAAGCGCGAAGGGGCGTACTACGTCTGGAGCGACGCCGAGATCGACAGCGTGCTCGGCGACGACGCGGCCATCGCCCGGCGCCGCTTCGACATTCGTCCCGGCGGCAACGCGCCGGCCGATCCGCAGGGAGAATTCGCCGGACAGAATGTCCTGTACGCCGCCGTCCCGATCGAAGACCTTGCATCCGCGACGGGCAAGACGGCAGACGAGGTCGTGGCGGCGCTCGGGCGCATTCGTCAGGCCTTGTTCGACGCGCGTGCCTCGCGTGTGCGCCCGCACCTCGACGACAAGGTGATTACGTCGTGGAACGGCCTGATGATCGCGGCGCTCGCCCGAACGGTACGCGCCATCGGGCCGGGTCCGCGTGCGGCGCGGTATCTCGGGGCCGCGCAGGCGGCCGCTCGCTTCGTCCGCGATCGCCTGTGGCACGACGATGGCCGGCTGCTCAGGCGATATCGGGACGGAGAGGCCGGCATCGCCGGGTACGCCGAGGACTACGCGTGCCTCGCGTGGGGGCTGCTCGAGTTGTTCCAGGCCGACGGCGATCCGGGCTGGCTTCTCTGGGCGCGAGCCGTGCAGGCCGCCATGGATGCACGATTCTGGGACCCGGAGGAGGGCGGCTGGTTCAGCACGGCCGGCGACGACGCGAGCGTGCTGCTGCGGCTCAAGGAGGAGTACGACGGCGCGGAGCCGGCGGCCAGTTCCGTGGCCGTGCTGAATCTCATCACGCTGGCGCATCTCACCGGCGACGCCGACGCCCGCGCGAAGGCGGAGCGCACGCTGGCGCGCTACGGCCTGCGCATCGGCCGTGCGGCCCGGACGCTCCCGATGATGCTCACGGCGCTCTCCGCGTGGTACGCCGGCGCCTCGCAGGTCGTCATCGTGGGACCGCATCACCGCGAGGACACCGATCGCCTGACGGCCGCCGCCGGCCGCGCCTATCGGCCGTTTGCCCTCGTGCTGCCAATCGAGCCACAGGCGGGCGCCCGGCTCGCGGACCTGATGCCCGAAGTGTCCAGCATGGCGATGCGCGACGCGCGCGCGACGGCCTACGTCTGCCGCGATTTCAGTTGCCAGGCTCCCGTCACCACGGTCGCGGATCTCGAGGCGCAGCTGGCCGAATGACGGAGGGGCCGGTTCACGTCGCGCTCAACCGCGAGGGCACGCGCGCATCCCTCCGCCTCTTCCACCCCAAGGGGAACATCATCACCCTGGAGATGGTGCAGGCGCTCGAGACGGCGCTCGACGCGCTTGCCGAGCAGCCGCACCTCAAGCTGTTGACGATCGAAGGCGCCGGCGACGACTTCAGCTTCGGGGCGAGCGTGCCCGAGCATGCGCCGGGCGCGATCGATCGCGCGCTTCCGGCGATGCATGCGTTGATCGAGCGGCTGCTTGCGGTGCCCGCCGTGACGGCCGCGATCGTTCGAGGCCGTTGCCTTGGCGGCGGATTCGAACTCGCGCTGGCCTGCGACTTCGTCTTCGCCGCCGACGCGGCGGTGCTGGGGTTGCCCGAAGTGGCGCTCGGCGTGTTTCCGCCGGCCGCTTCGGCGCTCCTGCCCGTACGGATCGGCGCCGCGCGCGCCACGCGCGCCATCGTCACCGGCGCGTCGCGGCCGGCCTCCGAGTGGCTCGACGCGGGCCTCGTCGAGTTCATCGCCGCCTCCGACAGCCTGGACGCGGAAGTGACGCGCTGGTTCGATCTTCACCTCGCGCCGCGATCCGCGACGGCACTCCGGTATGCCGCCGCGGCGGCGCGGCTGGGTCTTGCCGCTCATGTCCGCGGCGTCCTGCCCGAACTGGAACGGCTATACTTGAAGGATCTGATGCAGACGGCGGATGCCGCTGAAGGGATCGCGGCCTTCCTCGACAAGCGGCCCCCACGCTGGACCGATCGCTGAGTGCTGGACCGACATGACCTTCGACATCGAAATCGTCCTTCGCGAACGCAACGACGCCGTCACGGAGCAGGTGGACCACGCCACCTCCGCGGCCGAGTGGACGGACGCCGACGTGGAGCACGTGCTGAAGTCCATGCTGCTGGCGATCGACAGGCTCCGCAATCCGGACACCGCCGACCGGCATGTCGCGTTGCGCGGCTTCAGCTGGATCGTCGAACCGATGGACGATCAGGTCGTGATCGCGATCGAGATTCCGATGGGCGTGGCCGTCGCCGGGCCGTTCGGGATCGAGCAGCCGCGGCTCGACGCCATGGTCCGGCGCGTCGTCGCCGCGGCCGCCGGCGCGCCCCCCACCGTTCACTGAGCGGTCCGATTGCAATCGTGTGCGCGGGCCGCCCGATCCGTGGCGCTGACGGCGCGCACTCGCGTGAAATTGCGCGAAAAACAAGGCGGCGGCCGCGGCACTGTCCTTGCGATCCCGACCGGGTATCCCTGGGCTCGCTCCCGGCCCGATCATGACGCTGCCTTACCGGATCCTCGTGCTCGACGATGACGAACATGCCCTGTCGGGCATCGTCGAGATGCTGCGCGACGCCGGGCACCACGTGACCGGCGCGGCGACGTTCGACGCGGCCAAGCGCCTGCTCGCCCTGAGCGCCTTCGACCTGCTCGTCACCGACGTCCGCTTGCGATCGTTCAACGGGCTCCACCTGGTCATGCAGTGCCGGGCGGAGCACCCCGACATCGCCATCATCATCATCAGCGGGTACGACGAACCGTTGATGGAACTCGAGGCGAGCCGCTACAGTGCGGCGTTCATTCGAAAGCCGTTGCAGATCGCGCCGTTCCTGGAAGCGGTGCGCAAGGCGCTCGACGGCGTCCGGCGCCAGCGCCGCTGGCCGCGCAAGCGCGTCGTCGGAGGATTTCGCGTGACCGTGGCCGGGCGCCCCGCCGCCGTCGTGGACGTGTGCTACGGCGGCCTGCGGCTGGAAGTGCCCGACCGGGAAACGCTGCCGTCCACGTTCGACGTCGAGGTCGCCGGGATCGGGCTGCATCTGCAGGTGCAGCCGGTCTGGTCGAATGCGTCCGGGGACGGCACGGTCGTCGGCGCCGCGCTGGCCGCCGAACAGTCGGCCGAGGCGCGGACCTGGCGCGCCATCGTCGATCGACTGAGCGCCTGAGCGGGCGCCGGCGTTTCGAGTAGACTCCCCGGCATGCTGAGCCGTCTCCGCGTCTGGACGTCCGTCGCCGCCTGCCTGTCGATCGTGGCCGCCGCGCGGGTGCCGGCCGCGCAACCCCCCGAACCGTTTCCGCTCGAAGAAGCGACCGCCGCGCAGCTGCAAGCGTGGATGACGTCGGGCCGGTATACGGCGCGGCAGATTGCCGAACTGTACCTGCAGCGCATCGAGGCGCTCGATCGCCGCGGACCGGCGCTGCGGGCGATGATTCAGATCAATCCTGACGCGCTCACGATCGCGAGCCAGCTCGATGCCGAGCGCAAGGCGCGCGGACCGCGCGGGCCGCTGCACGGCATTCCCATCGTCATCAAGGACAACATCGGTACGGCCGATCGGATGATGACGACCGCCGGGTCGCTCGCGCTCGAGGGATCGATCGCGCCGCGCGACGCGTTCGTCGTCGAGCGGTTGCGGGCGGCCGGCGTGGTGATCCTCGGGAAGACGAACCTGAGCGAGTGGGCGAACTATCGCTCGACGCATGCGACGAGCGGCTGGAGCGGACGCGGCGGCCTCGTGAAGAATCCGTATGTGCTGGACCGGAACGCGTGTGGATCCAGCTCCGGCACCGGCGCCGCGGTCTCGGCGAATTTCGCGGCGATTGGGGTGGGCACCGAAACCGACGGCTCCATCGTGTGCCCGTCGGCGACGAACGGTCTCGTGGGCATCAAGCCCACCGTCGGGCTCGTGAGCCGCTCGGGGATCGTTCCGATCTCGCACACCCAGGACACGGCCGGTCCGATGGCCCGCACGGTCGCCGACGCGGCGCTGCTGCTCACGGCGATGACGGGGGTCGATGCCCGGGATCCGGCGACGAAGGGAAGCGCGCGACACGCCGGCATCGATTACACCGCCGCGCTGCACGCGGACGCGCTGAAGGGCGCGCGCATCGGCGTCGCGCGGCAGCAGTACTTCGGGTACAGCGATGCGACCGATCGGGTGATCGAGCGCGCCATCGCCGACATGAAGGCGGCCGGCGCGGTCATCGTCGATCCAGCCGACATCCCGACGGCGGCCAAGATGGACGCCTGCGAGAACGTCGTGCTGCAATTCGAGTTCAAGGCCGATCTCGACGCGTATCTGGCGGGGCTGGGTCCGGGCGCCCCGGTGCACACGCTGGCAGACGTCATCGCGTTCGATGAGCGGGAGCGGGCGCGCGAGATGCCGTACTTCGGCCAGGAGCTGTTCATCGCCGCCGAGAAGCGAGGACCGCTCACCTCGCCGACCTATCGGCGCGCGCTCGCGACATGCCGGGTCCGCGCGCGGACGCAGGGGATCGATGCCGTCATGCAGCAGCACCGTCTCGACGCGCTGGTCGCGCCGACGGGCGGGCCGGCCTGGACGACCGATTTGATCAACGGCGACCATTTCACCGGCGCCAGTTCCACGCCGGCGGCGGTCGCCGGCTATCCCAGCATCACGGTGCCGGCCGGCGACGTGTTCGGCCTGCCCGTCGGCCTGTCGTTCATCGGGCGGGCCTGGTCGGAGCCGAAGCTGATCGCGCTGGCGTACGCGTACGAGCAGGCGACGAGACACCGCCAGCCGCCGCAGTTCAAGCCGGATGCGCCATAATGGATGGCGTGTTCGAGCCCGAGTACAAGCGGATGATGTTCTGGGTGTTCGTGGCCTTTGCGGCGGCGATCGGGTTTGCCATCGTCGCCGTCGAACTGACCGTACGCTACGTGCAGCCGCTGGCCTGAGCGGCGGGCGCAGATCCCTGGCGCGCCGGGGTGGCGGAACTGGCAGACGCATCGGACTTAAAATCCGAAGGACTCACAAGGTCCGTGTGGGTTCGATTCCCACCCCCGGCACTCACAACGCTCGCCGCCTCGAGCGGTTGCAAGCACTTTCGAAGCTGACGACGAGACGGCGTACACTACACACGCCAGGCCCAGACCGATGAAAGACCATATCCTGGCCTTGCGTGCCGCGGCTTCCGCGCCGGCCACGTCACCCCCTTGCACCCTGGCGTTCACCTGGGCCGCATAGACGATCGCGACGATCCCGACCGGCATGCAGCAGACCGCCGTCACGACGATCGCGAGCACCAGGTGATTGTCGATCCGGCGCAGCGGGACGTCCTGAATGACATCGCCGCACTGCACACAGGTGAGCGCCTGATCGTCGTTCTGCGTGCCGCACTGTCTGCAGTACACGCCTCAGGCCCGGGCCAGCGGGAGCCAGAGCAACACGCCTGACCCGAGGCCGCCCATCACGATGCCGAACACCGCGCGTCCCATCCCATGCTTTGTCGGACGCTTGCGCAGGTCGCGCACCGCCACGATGCCGAGCAGGAGCGCGAGAGGAGCCGGGACGACGAGCAGCGCGAAGAGCCCGGCGTAGCCGGCGGCAATCGCCCAGCCCGATCGCCCCACGGGGAGCAGCATCCGCATGGCGGCGTTGTCGCCGATGTCGGTCGTCGCGACCGCCGGCGCCACCCGCTGAACGATTTGTCCACACTTCGTGCAGCGGAAATTGTTGTCGTCGTTCGGTGCACCGCAGTGGGGGCAGTACATGGACCTCCTGCTCAGGTGAGTGGCCAGAGTAGAACCCGGTGCGCGGACGAAAGTCAAACCAGCGACGACGGGTGCGGTCCCGGAGCCCCAGTCTCCGGCGGCGGCCGGCTGGAGCGTGCAGGCCGTGCACGCTGACGAAGGTCTTCCTCCGGCGGGACTTGTGCGCCCGTTCGCGTTCACCTCCGCGTAGTCGAGACGGTGCGCTGCTTGCAATCATGCCGGCGTGCGCTGCCGTCGTCTCGTCCTGATGCTCTTTCTGGTGGCTCAGGTGTGCGACGGGTGCTTCACCTATGCGGGCGTGTCGCTGTGGGGCCCGCGCGCCGAAGCCAACGGGCTGGTCGTCGCGTGGATGGCCCTCGTGGGGCCGGCCGCCGCGCTGACCGGGGCCAAGCTGCTCGCGTCGGGGTGCGGCCTGTTCCTGTACGTCCGCCGCATCGATTCCGCGCTGGCCGCCGCCACGGTGTTGTACTTCGCCGGCGCCGTCGTGCCCTGGCTCGTGCTGTTCCGGACCACCTGATCGGAACGGACCGCGCGGGGCGCCTGCGATATGCTGCGCGCATGCCGCTGCACAAGACGATCATCGAACCCTTCCGCATCAAGTCGGTCGAGGCGATCGCGTTCACGACGCGCGAGCACCGTCAGGCGGCGCTCGCGGCGGCGGGCGACAACGTCTTCGGCCTCCGGGCCGCCGACGTGTTGATCGATCTCCTGACCGATTCGGGCACGGGGGCGATGTCGGCGCAGCAATGGGGCGCGCTCCAGCAGGGGGACGAGAGCTACGCGGGCAGCCGATCGTTCTTCCGGTTCCAGCAGGTGGTGCACGAGCTGACGGGATTCGCGCACATCATCCCGACGCACCAGGGGCGCGCGGCCGAACGCATCCTGTTCCACACGCAGGTCCGCGCCGGGCAGGTCGTCCCGAACAACAATCATTTCGACACCACGCGCGCCAACATCGAAGTGGAAGGCGCCGAAGCCCGCGACTGCGTGATCGCGGAAGGGCGCATCCCCTCCGCGCGTCATCCGTTCAAGGGGAACGTCGATCTCGACGCGCTCGAGCACCTCTTGCGCGAGGACGCCGCGGCGGGGGGCACGCGGGTGCCGCTCGTGATGGTGACGGTGACGAACAACTCCGGTGGGGGACAGCCGGTGTCGCTCGAGAACCTGCGAGGCGTCCGGCGGTTGTGCGACGCGTACGCCAAGCCGTTGTTCCTCGACGCGTGCCGGTTTGCCGAGAACGCCTATTTCATCAAGCTCCGCGAGCCCGGCGAGCAGGCGCGGGCGCCCGTGGAGATTGCGCGCGAGATGTTCCGGCTCGCCGACGGCTGCACCATGTCGGCCAAGAAAGACGGCCTGGCCAACATCGGCGGTTTTCTCGCGATGAACGATCCGCGCTGGGCCGAGACGGCGAGAAATCTGTTGATCCTTACCGAAGGCTTTCCGACCTACGGCGGGCTGGCTGGATACGATCTCGAGGCGATTGCCCGCGGGCTCGAAGAAGTGGTCGAGGAACCCTACCTGAAGTACCGGATCCGCTCCACGCAGTATCTCGGCGAGAAGTTGATTGCGGCCGGCGTGCCGATCATCGAGCCGCCCGGCGGGCACGCCATCTATCTGGATGCGCGCGCGCTGCTGCCGCACATTGCGCCGCTCCAGTATCCCGGCATCGCGCTCCTCAACGCGCTCTACGTCGAGGGGGGGATCCGCGGCGTCGAGATCGGCACCGTCATGTTCGGGCGGCAGCCGGACGGGCGCGAGACGGCGGCGCCGATGGATCTCGTGCGGCTCGCGATTCCGCGCCGGGTCTACACCCAATCGCACATCGATTACGTGGCGGAGGTCGTCGTCGCGGTGGCCTCGGCGGGCGCGCGGCTGACCGGCTACCGCATCGTGACCGCTCCGGCGGTGCTCCGGCACTTTTCGGCCCGGTTCGCGCCGGTCTAGCGGCGGCGCACGCGCAACTTTCCCTGTCGTCCCCGCCGAACTCCTGCTAAGCTATGCCGCACCCCTGACATGGAGGCCACGTGCGCAATTCTCTCAGACTGGTAATCTTCAGTTGTGTTGCGGCTGCATTGCTCTGTCCCGTTTCGACGCTCGCGCAGTCGACGCGTCCCACGGTGGCGGTGCTCGATTTCGACTTCGGCGCCGTTCAGCAGTGGTGGAGCGGCAACCAGGACATCGGCAAGGGGATCGCCGACATGCTCGTCGACGATCTGGTCAACGACGGCAGCTATCGCGTGATCGAGCGCAAGCGGCTCGACGCGCTGCTCGCCGAGCAGAACTTCTCGAACAGCGACCGCGCCGACCCGAGCGCGAAGACCGTGGCGTCGATCGGCAAGGTGCTCGGCGTCAAGTACCTGATCGTCGGCAGCATCACGAAGTTCGGCACCGAAGAGAGCCACAGGAGCTTCGGCGGCGGCGGCTTCGGCAGCAAGTACGGCGTCGGCAAGTTCGGCCAGAGCAAGGGCAAGGCGAACGTCGCGATCACGACCCGCATCATCGACGTCACCACGGGCGAGATCATGGCCAGCGCGAAAGGGGACGGCACGTCGAAGCGCAGCGGCCTGCTCCTGAGCGGCGCCGGCGGCGGCGCGGCGAGCGGGCTCGGCGAAATGGATTTCGGTTCCTCGGACTTCCAGGACACGATCATCGGCGAAGCCACGGAAGCGGCGGTCCAGCAGGCGGCCGCAAAGCTGGTGAGCGCCAAGAACCGGCTGCAGTAGGATTCTCGATCCGGGGGCGTCCCCCCCGGACCCCGACGCAGCCTCGGCTATCATTCCAGCATGTCCGACCGCCGCGTTCGCGCTGGCGACTCTCTCGAGGACGTCTGCCGCGTCTGCAAACTGGATCGCCTCCACACCGTCGTGGCCGCCGACGAGGAAGGGCGTCCGCTGCGGGTGTCGTGCGGCTACTGCGGCAGCGAACACCAGTACCGGGGCGGACCGCGGATCGGCGTCGCCGCTCAGGCCTCCTCCACCGCGCCTGCCGCGCGAGGGTCTTCCGCGCGCCCGCTCCCGCTCGTCACCGATCGTGAAAGGAGTGCCCCTCCCGTGAGCGTCGAATCCCCGGACGTCGATCTCGAGTTGCTGCTGCGGCGGATCATTCGCGAGGAGATCGGGCTGACCGCCGCGGCGCCGGCCGACAAATGGCGCGACGGCTCGCTCGTCCTGCGCCCCGGCACACCGGGACTTCAGGAGAAGAGCTGGCCGATCGAAACCTTCTTCCACAAGATCGTGATGCTGCGCAACCGGCTGCGCACGCTCGAGCAGCAGGTGAACGCGACGGATCTGCCCGAGGACGTCAAGGTGCGGCTCCAGGGCTACGTCACCGGCTGCTACGGCACCCTGACCAGCTTCAACGTGCTGTTCGCGGATCCCGCGGATCACTTCAAGGGGGCCGGCGGAGAGTAGGGCGCAGTTGCGCCGGCGCAACGCCGCGTCCAACGGGCGCGACTGCACACGCCCCGGGGGGCGAAAACGTCGGATCGGCCGGCGACTTGGATGGCACGACGGTTGATACTCCGTCATCCGTCATCCGTCATCCGTCATCATGCGAACCGTTGTGCAAGATCTTCGTCACGGCCTGAGAGCGCTCGCCGGCCACCCCGGATACCTGGCAAGCGCCCTCCTGACGCTGGCGCTCGGCATCGGTTTCAACACCGCCACCTTCAGCGTCATCGACGCCGTACTGCTCCGCCCGCTTCCGTACGCCGCTCCCAGCCAGCTCGTGATGCTGCGCGAACGCAAGCTGCCGCAGTTTCCCGAGTTCTCCGTCGCTCCCGGGAACTTCCTGACGTGGCGCGCCCAGACCACCGCCGACTTCGCCGGGATGGCTCCCTTCGAGTTCAACTCGCGCGGCGTGGCGATCGGTCGCGGCGATCCGGAACGCATCGAAGTGGACGCGGTCGGAGCGAACCTGTTTCATCTGCTCGGGGCGGCCCCGGTGCTGGGCCGGGCGTTCACCGGCGCCGAAGAGCAGGAGGGGGCGGCTCCGGTCGTGATCCTCTCGCACGGCACGTGGCAGCGCCGCTTCGGCAGCGCCGCCGACGTCGTCGGCCGGGTCATCCGGATCGACACCGTTCCGACGACGATCGTGGGGGTGATGCCCGACGGCCTGGCGTTTCCGGGTCCGCACGTCGAGATGTGGGTGCCGCTCGTGTTCACCGCCGAGGCCCGTCAGCGTTTCGGCAGTCACTACATTTCGGCCATTGCGCGTCTGCGCCCCGGCGTGCCCCTCGATCGCGCGCGCGCCGATCTTGGCGTCGTGGCCCGCCGGCTCGCGGCGGCGCACCCCGGCGACGATCGCGGGTGGGAGGTGCTCGCGATTCCGCTGCAGACCTACGAGATTCGTGACGTCCGCACGTCGCTCCTCGTCCTGCTCGGCGCCGTCGCGTTCGTGCTCTTGATCGCGTGCGTCAACGTGGCGAGCCTGCTGCTGGCGCGAGGGGCCGGTCGCCGCAGGGAGCTGGCGGTCCGATCGGCGCTCGGGGCGACGCGCCCCCGGCTGATTCGCCAGCTCCTCGTCGAGAACTTCGCGCTGTCGTTCCTGGGCGCCGCCCTCGGCCTCCTGACGGCTGCCTGGCTGCTCAGGCTGCTGCTCCTCGTCGTGCCGGGCGCGCTGCCGCGCCAGGCGGACATCGGGCTCGACCGCGACGTGCTGTTGTTCACGCTGGGGCTCGCGTGCGTGACGCCGCTGCTGTTCGGGCTGCTGCCGGCGCTGCAGGCCTCGCGCCTCGATCTGCGCGATCTGCTGGCCATGGGCGGACGGCAGGGGAGCGCGGCCCCCGCGCGGCGGATGCGATTCCTCCTCGTGGCCGCCGAGGTCGCGCTGGCCATGATGCTGCTCGTCGGCGCCGGGCTGTTGATCCGCAGCTTCGCGGCGCTCGAGGAGGAGTCGCCGGGCTTCGCCGCCGATCACGCCGTCGAGGTCCGCGTGAACCTTCCCGAGCGCAAGTACCACGAGCCGGCGGCAATGCAGCAGTTCTTCCGGACGCTCGTGGACCGCGTCTCGGTGCTGCCCACCGTGACGGCGGCGGGCCTGACGCAGTCGATGCCGCTCGTGAGCGACATGGTCGATTCCTTCGAAATCGAGGGGGCGCCGCCGCTGTCGCCGACGGATCGTCCGACCGCGAACTTCTATGCGGTCAGCAGCGGCTATTTTTCCGCGATGGGCATCCCCCTCATCCGCGGTCGCGCCATCGCTCCCACCGATCGCCTCGACGCGCCGCGCGTCACGGTCATCAACCAGACGTTGGCGAATCGGTACTTCTCCGGCCGGAACCCGATCGGTCAACGGATCCGCGTCTCGCAGGGGGCGGACGCGTGGAGGCAAATCGTCGGCGTGGTGGGTGACGTCAAGCAGTACGGCCTGGACGCTCGATCGAGCGCGCAGATCTACGAATCGTACCAGCAGCATCCCTACTTCAGCGGGTTCGCCCTCGTGGTCCGGACCACGGCGCCGGACCCGGGGGCGATCGTGCCGCGGCTGCGCTCGACCGTCCACGATCTGGACCGCGACGTGCCGCTGTCCGGCGTCCGCACCCTGGACGATGTCGTCGCGGCGGCAATTCGGCCGCAACGGTTTTCGGCGATCCTGATCGGGTTGTTCGCCGTCTCGGCGCTGCTGCTGGCCGCGGTGGGGTTGTACGGCGTGATGGCGTACACCGTTGGTCAGCGCGCGCAGGAGTTCGCGATCCGGATCGCCCACGGGGCAACGCGCCGCGACATCCTGCGGCTCGTGCTGTCGAGCGCCGCGTGGGTTTCGCTGACCGGCGTCGCCGCCGGTCTGGCCGGCGCGCTGCTGCTGCGCCATGTGCTGGCCGGACTGCTGTTCGGCGTCGGCGCCGCCGATCCGCTCACGTACGCCGGCGTCGGGGTACTGCTGACAGCCGTCGCCGCCGTCGCGAGCGCCGTGCCGGCGATCCGCGCGACGCGCGTCGATCCAATCGTCGCATTGAGAGGAGATTGAGCCGCCTCAGCGGTGCACGGCAGCGGCGGGCCGCGGAAATGGCGACGGCCGATATCGTCCGCTGCCGAACAGCCAGCGCGAGAGTACGGGGTGCGGTTCCGGCGTTCGTTCCGCCGGTTGCGCCAGCGTCGGGACGCCGGCGGCGGGAAGAACGGCGGCGTCGCGCACGACGGCTGTATCGGGCAGCGCCAGGCGTGTCGCCCTTCGAGACGCCGCGATCGGATGGACGAGCCTGGCCGGAATCACCGTCTGGCTCACCTGGACGGTCGGCGGCTCGGCTCGGAGGGGAAGCGACCCGAAGCCGGCGTCGCGTGTGCCTGCCGGCTCGGCCGCTCGCGGCGCGCCGCTCAGATGAAGAGGCAGCACGCACAACGGCACCGCCGCGGCGGCGACGACCAGCATCCCGATCGCACGATTCACGACATCGGTGCGTAAGCCAGACGCGTGCCATCACAGTTGCCAGTTGCCAGTTGCCAGTTGCCAGTTGCCAGTTGCCAGCTTCCAGCCTCCAGTTCGAGGTTCCGGGTTCAGGGTTCCAGCTTCCAGCTTCGATGTTCCAGGTTCCGGGTTCCTCCGGGTTCGTGCGAACATCAAAGGTATGTCGAGCGGTGATCCGATCGAGATATTCCTGCGCGCCAGTGCGCGCGCGGCGGAACGGGGGGTCGATACGGCTCCCGTCGCGCTCGCGACGGCTGACGCCGGGGGGCGGCCGTCGGTCCGGATGGTGCTCATCCGGCACGTCGATGCGCGCGGATTTGTGTTCCATACGAACTACGACAGCCGAAAGGCCGCCGATCTGGCGAGCAATCCGCGCGCGGCGCTCTGCTTCCATTGGGTTGCGCTCGAAGAGCAGATTCGGGTGGAAGGGGCGGTCGAACGGCTCGAGGCGGCCGAATCGGACGCCTATTTTGCCACCCGCGCGCGCGGCAGCCAGATCGGTGCGTGGGCGTCGGCGCAGAGCGCGGAGCTTCCCTCACGCGAGACGCTGCAGGACAGGGTCCGCGAGGCGGCACAGCGGTTCGAAGGGCACCCGGTCCCGCGCCCCGCGTTCTGGGGCGGGTTCCGTCTGATCCCCGATCGCATCGAATTCTGGACGGGCAGGCCTGACCGGCTCCACGAACGCGTGGTGTTTGTCCGCGACCGCGACACCTGGCGCCGCGTCGTTCTGTACCCCTGAACCGGGAGTCTGACCCCCATAATGGGCCATGCACCCTTGGCACGACAGCTATGTCGACGACGCGCTCGTCGAGTCGGAGTTTCCCGTCATCATCGAGGTCCCGAAAGGGAGCAAGAACAAGTACGAGCTGGACAAGGAAACCGGGCTGCTCCGGCTCGATCGCGTCCTCTACAGCGCCGTCCATTATCCCGCCGACTACGGCTTCATCCCCCGCACCTTCTGCGACGACGGGGACCCGCTCGACGCGCTCGTGCTGGGGCAGGAGCCGGTCCATCCGCTGACGATCGTCGAGGCGCGCGCGATTGCCGTCATGCGGATGCGCGATGAAAAAGGGATCGACGACAAGATCGTGGCGGTCAGCGTAAAAGATCCGGCGTTTGCCGAATACACCGACAAGTCGCAGTTGCCCGCGCACCACATGCGCGAGATCCGGCGCTTCTTCGAAGACTACAAGGTGCTGGAGCACAAGCAGGTCGTCGTCGAGGATCTGCTCGGCCCGGCCGACGCCGTGCGCATCATCCGCGAGGCGCTCGAGATGTATCGGCAGCTGCGCCGTGGGGAAGTGCGGAGGCACTGACCTCCTCCCTGTGGGATACTGGCGCGGACCGGAGATCGAAGGACGGGGTGAAGCTGTGGCGCTGGTGGGTCGTCGTCGTGCTCGTGGTGAGCGGGCCCTGGTTCGGCCTCCTGCGGCAGCCGCAGTGGCAGAACGTCCACTGGATGCCGTTCAGCGATCCCGCGGACAAGCCGCTCGACGTGCTCGACAACCTGCTGCTGTTCCTGCCGTTCGGGTGGTCTTCGGCCGCCGATAAGCAGCGACTCTCGAAGGCGGCCTCGCTCGCGCTCGCGATGTCGGTCCTCGCCGAAAGCACTCAGCTCTTCAGCCGTTTCCGTTATCCATCGGGCACCGACGTCCTGATGGGGGTCGCCGGCACCGTGGTCGGGTTCGGGGGCCGCCTGTTGTGGGATCGACGCCCTTCCTCCTGAGGCCAACGGACGCCGTAACCTTTCGGCCGCGTTTTTCGTCTCAGAAGAGTTGGAGGTCCCCGCATGCACACGCTTCGCAGCGACATCGTGTACGCGCTCAGGAACCTGCGGCATCATCCTGCGTTCGCCGTCATCAGCATTCTGACGCTCGCGCTCGGGATCGGCGCCAACGCCGCGATCTTCAGCGTCGTGAACGGCGTGGTCCTGAAGCCGCTGGCCTATCCCGATCCCGGACGGCTCGTCTTCATCACGAGCCAGTTTCCCGGCCTCGGCTTCGACCAGTTCTGGGTGTCGCCGCCCGAGTTCGTCGAGTTCCGCGACCGCAACCAGTCGTTCCAGAGCGTGGGCGCCTACCGGGCCGGAGCGGTGAATCTGGGGACGCGGGAACAGCCGCGCCGGGTGAACTCGGCGGCCGTCTCGTCGGAACTCATGCCCACGCTCGGCGTCCAGCCCCTGCGAGGACGTCTGTTCACCCGCGAGGATACGCTGCCCGGCGCCGCGCCGGTGGCCATTCTCTCGTCGGAAGTGTGGCGCAGCGCGTTCGCCGGCGACGAGGGAATTCTGCGCCGGTCGATCAAAATCGACGACGTCGACACGCGCGTCGTCGGGGTGATGCCCGACGGCTACGACGTGCACGGCGAGAAGGTCGCCGTCTGGCAGCCGCTCACGCTCGATCCGGCGAACCCGGGGAGGCGAGGGAACCATTATCTGTATCTCGTCGGACGGCTGAAGACGAGCATCACGCTGCCGCAGGCGCGCGCGGAACTCGAGACGCTGCTCGCGCGTTGGCCGGCGCTGAATCCGGGAACGCACACGCCGAACCCGACGAGGCACCGCCTCCGATACGACCGGTTGCGGGACGACATGGTCGGCGGCATCCGGACGGCGCTCTGGGTGCTGCAGGGAGCGGTCGCCTTCGTGCTGCTCATCGCGTGTGCGAACCTCGCGAACCTGCTGCTCGCACGCGCCGAATCGCGGCAGAAGGAATTCGCGGTCCGGTCGGCGCTGGGGGCGGGCCATTGGCGGCTCCTGCGGCAGTTCCTGACCGAGGGGGTGCTGCTCGCCCTCATCGGCGGCGCGCTGGGGGTCGCGCTCGGGTTCGCGGGATTGAAGGCGCTCCTGGCGGCGAGCCCGGCCAGCATTCCGCGCGCGGCGGACATCACCCTCGATCCGGTCGTCCTGCTGTTCACGTGTCTGCTCTCGATCGTCACGGGGCTGGTCTTCGGCATGGCGCCCTTGCTGTATCTCCGCGAGCATACGGTGACGGCGGCGTTGAAAGAGGGGGGACAACGGAGCACGGCGGGCGCGGCGCGCAACAGGATTCGCGGCGGTCTCGTGATCGCCGAAATCGCGCTGGCGGTCGTGCTCGTCGTCGGCGCCGGCTTGCTGCTGCGCAGCTTCTGGAATCTGTTGCGCGTCGATGCGGGATTCAACCGCGAGCACCTGGTGACGTTCGGTCTGGTGCTGCCGTCCACGACGTATCGGGACCCGCAAGAGGCGGTCGGATTTTTCACGCGGCTGATCGCGCAGGTCGGGAGCGCGCCCGGCGTGCAGCACGTCGCCGCGATGGCCGGGCTTCCACCGAAGCGCGACGTCGACGCCAACGACACCAATTTCGATGGCTACGCGCCCACCCGCGAGCAGCCGGCCGAGAACGTCGACTATTACCAGATCGCCTCGCTCGAATACCTGCAGACGATGGGCATTCCGGTGGCCGAAGGCCGGGGCTTCGAGGAGTCGGACCGCACCGGCGCGCCGGTCGTGCTCGTCAACGAGACGCTGGCGAAGACGTTCTACCGCGATCGCAAGCTCGATCCCATCGGGCAGCGACTGAAGCCCGGATTCGGGCCGAAGGTCCCGTGGTTCCGGATCGTCGGCGTCGTGCGCGACGTCAAGCAGGGAGGGGTCGCGAGCCGCACGGGCACGGAACTCTACTTTCTGCTGGATCAACTGCCGAAGACGCTGCAGTACGCCCCGACGGACCTCCACATCGTGGCCAGGACGTCGCGTCCGGTGGACTCGCTGGCGGGCGACATCCGACGGATCGTCGGCGGGATGGACCCGACGCTGCCGATCGTGAAGCTGCAGACGATGGACGACGTCTTCGCCGATTCGGTGTCGCGGCCGCGCTTTCTCGCGGAACTGCTCGGGATCTTCGCCGGTCTGGCGCTGCTGCTGGCCGCGCTGGGCACCTATGGCATCTTGTCCTATACCGTGACCGAACGCCGGAGAGAGATCGGGATCCAGATGGCGCTCGGGGCCAGCCGCGGGCGGGTGATGACCGGGGTGCTGGCGCGCGGCCTCCGGTTGACGCTCGCGGGTCTCGCCGGCGGCGTCGCGGCCGCGCTCGTCCTCACACGGCTGTTGAGCGCGCAGCTCTTCCACGTGCGCCCCACGGATCCCGCGACGCTGGCGGCCGTCGTCGCGGCGATCGCGGCGATCGCGCTGGCGGCCTGCTACGTTCCGGCCGCCAGGGCCATGCGGGTCGACCCGATGGTCGTGCTTCGCGACGAATAGGCGTGTTCGGGCGGCGCACTGGTAGGATAGCCGCGTGGAGCCGGAGCAGGACATCGACAGGCTGATCGCGGAGCTGAACGCCACGGCGGAGCCCGCGGCCGCGGAGTCGGAAGATACCTCGCGCATCGAGGGCTGGTTGCGCATGCTGGTCGAGGCGGGCGGCAGCGACCTGCTGCTCGTGGCGGGGGCGAGCCCCTCGATTCGGGTCGAGGGGCGCCTGCGTCCACTGCCGCACGCGCCGCTCGACGGCAGCGAGATCGAGGAAGCCGTCCTGCCGGCGCTGCCTTCCCACGCGCGCCGCCGCTATCGCGAAGCTCACATTGCGGATGCGTCGTACCGCCTCGCCGGCGCCGGCCGCTTCCGGATCAACCTGCATCAGGAGCGCAGCCGTGCCGCCGCCGCGATCCGGGCGCTGCCGCAAAGGGTGCCGCGCCTCGCCGCGCTCGGGTTGCCCGCCTCCGTCGAACAGCTGGCGCGCCTTCCGCGCGGGCTCGTGCTGATTGGCGGCGCGACGGGTTCGGGCAAGACGACCACGCTGGCCGCGCTCGTCGACGGGATCAATCGATCCGAAGCGCGTCACGTGATTACCGTCGAGGATCCGATCGAGTACGAACACCTGCACCAACGCGGCATCGTCGAGCAGGTCGAGATCGGCGTGGACGCGCCCGACTTCCCGACGGCGCTCCGATCGGCGCTCCGGCAGGCACCGGACGTCATCGTGGTCGGCGAGATGCGCGACCCGGAGACCATGCGGATTGCGCTGGCCGCGGCCGAGACCGGTCATCTGGTGCTCTCGACGCTGCACACGACCGATGCCGCCTCGACGATCGCGAGAATCGCGGATTCGTTTCCCGAGGAGCGGCAGAACACGATCCGGCAGGAACTGGCGATGGCGCTCGCGGCCGTGATGACGCAGATGCTCCTGCCGCGCGTGGGCGGGGGACTCGTGCCCGCCGCCGAACTCCTGATGGTGAGTTACGGCGCGCGGGTCCACATCCGCCGGAACGCGCTGCAGCATTTGAATCAGGAGATCACGCTGACCCGCCGGCACGGCTCGCTGACGCTCGAGGAATCGCTCGCGCAGCTCGTGAAGAACGGGCTCATCGAGCGGACCGACGCGCTCGCGCGCGCCGCGCACATCGACGAGCTCGAGAAGCTGCTCGCCTCCTAGAAATCCTGTCCTTCGCTCGCCTCGATGAACTGCACGTGCGCGAGTGCCGCGACGAGCGCGACGCCGCCGATCGTGTTGCCGAGCAGCGACGGCAGCGTATAGCCCACCACCGCCTGCGGCCACGAGATCGCTCCCAGATGCGCCGCGGCGAACACTTCGACGCTGCCGGCGATCACGTGCGAGAACGCCCCCAGCCCGACGACGTACGTCACCAGAATGATGACGCCGACGCGCGCGCTCTCGGCAAAGGGGAGCAGCCACACCATCAGGGCGATGAGCCAGCCGGCGAAAATGCCGCGCAGAAGCACTTCCATCCAGGAGTGCGCCGCCGCTTCGAACCCAATCGAGCGGACCGCGTCCATCACGGGCGGTTCGAGCACCGGCAGGTGTGCGACCGCCGCGGCGAACAGCCACGCGCCGATCAGGTTCGCGATGAGCACGATGAACCAGAGCCGCAGCACGTTGCGCAGCAGCCCGAGTCGCCGGATCCTGAGGAGCGGGAGGATGACGGTCAGCGTGTTCTCGGTGAACAGCTGCTGGCGTCCGAGGATGACGATCAGGAACCCGACGCTGTACCCGAGCTTCGAGACCAGCGGTCGCCACACGCCCGCGGGGAGGTGCGAGCGCAGGAGCGCCTCGACGACCATCGAAAAGCCCATCGACAGTCCCGCGGCCAGGCCGGACCAGGCAAGCGCCTGCGAGTCGCGTGCAAGCTCGTCGGCTCCCTCGTGGTAAATCGCGCGGTACACGACTGCGCCGGCCGGGGACCGCCGCTGCGCCGACTCCTGATGCTCCTGCCGCTGCGACCGTGTCGGCACGCGCTCGTGTGAGCAGTAACGGTGCCAGCCACGGCGCCCACCGATGCCGACCCATGCGTCGCGAACCTGTTCCGTGCCTTCCGTGGCTTTCCGTGTGTTCCGTGCCTTCCGTGCCTTCCGTGGCTTTCCGTGTGTTCCGTGTATTCCGTGGCTTTCCGTGGCTTTCCGTGGCTTTCCGTGGCCGTGGCCTGTATCTTGCTGGCCTCCGTGGCATGCCGACGAAGGACATCGTCCGCCTCGCGGCCATCAGCGATCTCCATTACAGCCGCACGACACCCCCCGGATCGCTGCAGCCGCTGCTCGCGCAGATCAACGAGAGCGCCGACATCCTCGTGATTTGCGGCGACATCACCGATTACGGTCTCGCCGAGGAGGCGCGTGCGTTTCTCAAGGAGTTCACCGCGACCGTCAAGATCCCGACGGTCGCCGTCCTGGGGAATCATGATTTCGAATCGGATCAGCAGGACGAGATCCGCCGCCTGCTCACCGACGCCGGTATCGTGCCGCTCGACGGCGATACGACCGAAATCCTCGGCGTCGGGTTCGCCGGCGTGAAGGGGTTTGCCGGCGGCTTCGGCCGGCGGGCGCTCGGTCCGTGGGGCGAAGACATCATCAAGAAATTCGTGCGCGAGGCGGTCGACGAAGCGCTCAAGCTGGAGTCGGCGCTCGCCCGCCTGCGCAGCAACCGGTTGATTGCCGTGCTGCACTATGCCCCGATCCAGGCGACCGTCGAAGGGGAGCCGGTGGAAATTTACCCGTTCCTCGGCTGCAGCCGGCTCGAGGATCCGCTCACCCGGGTGCCGGTCAGCGCCGTGTTCCACGGGCACGCGCACCACGGACAGCCGGAGGGCCGCACACGCAACGATGTGCCGGTGTTCAACGTGTCGATGTCGCTGATGCGGGAGCTGTTTCCGGAACGGCCGTTCCGGCTGATCGAGCTGGGGCCGGCCGGCTCGGTGCCGTCCAACCGGCGCCATGGGGGAGACCGCCGGTCAACCGAAATCCCGGCGTGACGCGCGGCGTTCAGGCGCGCTCGCGATACCGGCACATCGGCGTCGCGCACGTCCACGCGGGCACGCGCCGCAGGTGCTCGGGCACTTCGTCCTCTTTGATCGTCCGGGTCGGGCCCGCGACGAGACGCAGCACGGGGAACGCGGCGTGATACTGCAACGACCCGCCGCACCACGGACACACCTTGGAGACGTCGGTACTCTGGTACATCGCGGTTCAGCTCGTGTGTGAGACGGCCGGACCATACCACCTCAGCGTTTCGAGCGCAACCAGATTCGCGGGCATACGCCCGAAGGACGTCGTCTCCGGGACCCGCCGTCGTCCGTGGACGTCAAGCGTAAATCGACCGCCAGCCCCGAGGTTCCGCAGGAGACCAGGAGATCAGGAGACGTCGTGTTGTTGGCGCCTGCGTCGTGTGCGACGGCTGGCTTCTGGCGCAGCGCTCTCCACTCTGACAATTAGCGGCCGACGGTGTTATCCGTGTTGTCCGTGGCCTTCCGTGTTGTCCGTGGCCTTCCGTGTTGTCCGTGGCTTCCGTGTGATCCGTGGCCTTCCGTGTGATCCGTGGCCTTCCGTGTGATCCGTGGCCTTCCGTGTGATCCGTGGCCTTCCGTGTTGTCCGTGGCCTTCCGTGTTGTCCGTGGCCTTCCGTGTTGTCCGGGGCCTTCCGTGTTGTCCGTGGCCTTCCGTGTTGTCCGTAGCCTTCCGTGTTGTCCGTGGCCTCCGTGTGATCCGTGGCCTCCGTGTGATCCGTGGCCCTATCCGTGTGTTCCGTGTGATCCGTGGCCCTCCGTGTGATCCGTGGCCGCCAGCTGCTGATCCAGCGCGGCGATCGCCTGCTCGAGCATGCGCCGGTGCGCCGGCGCGCGCGCACGGGCCAGGTCGGCCGCCGCGCGTGCCCGCGTCAGCTCGAGGCTGCGGCGGCGCTCCAGCCGTGCACGTTCCGTGGCGCTCAACGCGGGGGCGCGCGTGCGCTCGCGGGCCGCTTCTTCCTGCTGCGCCTCGATCGATTTGGATTCCCAGCCTCGCGCCATGTTCGTGCGCCCCTGCCGCACAGGTCAAACCTTTATAATATCGGTACATGCACACGCGACCGCGTCCCGGACACCTCGTGGGTGCGCTGCTGCTTGGCCTCGTAACGGCGGGGTGTGGAACCCAGCCGGCCGCCGGGGCCGACCCGTACGCGGACGCCAGGCCGCCGGGGGCGTCCGCGAGCACGGCCGCGGGGCCGTCGTCAACCGCCGGCCGCGCCGCGACGACGGATGCGCGGCCGCGTATCGTGATTCTGGGCGACAGCCTGTCGGCCGGGTATGGGTTGCTGGCCACGCAGTCCTATCCGGCGCTGCTGCAGCAGAAACTCGACCAGAACGGCGCCGACTGGGACGTCGTCAACGCCGGTATTTCGGGCGATACGTCGGCGGCAGGCCTCGATCGTCTCGATTGGGCGCTGCAGGGAAACGTCCGGATCCTCATCCTCGAACTCGGCGCCAACGACGGGCTGCGCGGCCTGCCGGTGGATCAGATGCAGCGGAACCTCGGGCAGATCATCGCGCGCGCGCAGCAGCGCGGCATCGCGGTGCTGCTGGCGGGGATGGAGGCGCCGCCGAACTACGGTCCGCAGTACACGGCGTCGTTCCGCAAGGTCTACCGGGATCTCGCGGCGCAGTACCATGTGCCGTTGATCCCCTTCCTGCTGGATCGCGTCGCGGGCATCTCCTCGCTCAATCAGTCCGACGGGATCCATCCCAACCCGCAGGGGGCGCGCATCGTCGCCGACACTGTATGGACGTCGCTCGAACCCCTGCTCGCGGCGGCGCGTCCGACTCATGATTGAGCTTCGCGGCGTCTCCAAGACCGTCGCGAGCGGCGACGGCACGCTCACCATCCTTCATCCGCTCGACCTGCGAATCGAGCCCGGCCGGGTGGTGGCCATCACCGGGCCGTCGGGGAGCGGCAAGTCGACGCTGCTTGGCCTGATGGCGGGTCTCGATTCGCCGACGTCGGGACAGGTGCTGGTGGACGGCACCGACATCACGGCGTTGTCGGAGGATGCGCTCGCCAGGTTCCGCGGGGCGCGCATCGGATTCGTCTTCCAGTTCTTCCACCTGCTGCCCTCGCTGACGGCGTGGGAAAACGTCCGCGTGCCGCTCGAGATTGCCGGCAGCGGCGGCGCGAGCCGGCGCGCTGACGCGCTGCTCCACGAAGTCGGGCTCTCGGCGCGGGGGCATCACTATCCCTCACAGCTGTCGGGCGGCGAGCAGCAGCGGGTGGCGATTGCGAGAGCGCTCGCCAACGATCCGCCGATCCTGCTGGCCGACGAGCCCACCGGCAACCTCGACACCGCGACGGGGCGTCAGGTGATCGATCTGCTGATCGAGGTCAACCGCCGCCGTGGCACCACGGTGGTGCTCGTCACCCATGATGCGGAGCTCGCCCGCCTCGCGGGCACCACGGTCGTGCTGCGCGACGGCCGGATCGTCTCGCCCGTATGAGCTTCGTCCTCCGCATGGCCGGGCGCGAGATCCGTGCGTCGTGGCGCCGGCTGCTGTTCTTCTTCGTCTGCGTCGCGATCGGCGTCGGATCGATCGTGGCGCTCCGCTCGATCCTGCAGAGCGTGCGCAACGGGCTCGCGGGCGAGGCCCGCGCGCTCGTCTCGGCCGACGTCGTCGTGTCGAGCAATCGCGACTGGACGCCGCAGCTGCGGGCGGCCATCGATGCGCGACTGGCGCACGCGCCCGTGATCGCCCGGCAGGACGCGATCGAGATGCCGACGATGGTGCGGCCGGTGGCGGGCATGGGCGCGGATCTCGCCAAGATGGTCGAACTGCGGGCCGTCCAGCCGGCGTTTCCGTTCTACGGCACGATCGTGCTCGAGGGAGGCGCCCCGTACTCGTATGCGTTGCTGCGCGGCAACGGCGCGCTGGTGCGTCCGGAGCTGCTTGCGCAACTGCGGCTGCGGGTGGGCGATCCGCTCCTGATTGCCGGCCATCGCTTCACGATCCGGGGCGTCATCGCGCAGGAGCCTGGCCGGCAGGTCGGCGTCTTCAGCTTCGGATCGCGCGTCCTCGTGGCGTACGACGATCTGCTGGCGACGAAGCTGCTGTCGTTCGGCAGCCGCGCGAGCCATCAGGTGCTGCTCCGCGTGAAGGACGCCGGCGTCGCGCCGCTCGTGCGGCAACTCAGAAACGACCTGCGTGATCGATTCGTCAGCGTCCGCTCCTATCAGAACACCGAGGACCGCGTCGGCGACGATCTCCTGCGCGCCGAGAACTATCTGAGCCTCGTCGGGTTCGTCATCCTCGTGCTCGGCGGCATCGGCGTCTGGAGCGTCACCCGCGTGTTCGTTCGGCAGAAAATTCGCAGCGTCGCGGTCCTCAAGTGCCTGGGCGCGACGACGGCGCAGGTGCTGTGGGCGTATGTGCTGCAGGTCGTGCTGCTCGGTCTGGCGGGCAGCGCGCTCGGCGTGCTGCTGGCGTGGGGCGCGATCGCGGCGATTCCGCCCTCGATCGGGGCGGCGTTCGGCGGCGTCGAGTACGGGCTGACCCTCTCCGCCGTCGCGCAGGGCGTGCTCATCGGGCTGCTCGTGTCGCTGCTGTTCTCGCTGGTGCCGCTGCTCGAAGTGCGGCGCATCCGGCCGCTGCTGCTGCTGCGCGGCGGCATCGCGCCCGCACCGGCGGCGGCGCGTCAGGGATGGTGGACGCCGGGCGGCGCGGCCGCGCGGCTGCGCGGGATCGATTGGACGCAGGCAGGGGCCGCCCTTGGCGTATCGGTCGTGCTCGTCCTCGTGGCCGGCTGGCAGGCGGCCTCGCTGAAGGCGGGACTCATCGTGTGCGCCGGATTCGCGGGGCTCGCGATCGTGCTCCAGATCGCCGGCAGCGCCGTCGTGGCCGCCGTCAGGCCGGTGGCGCGCGCGCGCTGGTTTCCCCTGCGGCACGCGGTGCTCAGCCTTGGACGACCCGGCAACCAGACGCGCGTGATTCTGCTGGCGGTCGGCCTCGGCAGCTTTTTCGTGATCGGCGTCCGGAGCCTGCAGTCGAACCTGCTCCAGCAGTTCTCGCTGGAGTTGTCGGGCGGCGGCGCCGACATGTTCCTGATCGAGATCCTGCCCGATCAGGTGGAGGCCGTACGCGCGTTCCTTCACGATCGCAAGGCGCCCGGGTCCGACGAGGCGCGGTTGATCCCGGTGATGCGCGCCCGCGTCACGGGCGTGCGCGGCCGCGACGTCAACCTGTCGACGTTCCACGACGTGCGCTCGGAAGGTTCGCTCGCCCGCGAGTACGTGATCACGTATCGGGACCGGCTGGAACCGAACGAAACGGTCGTCGCGGGACGATTCTGGACCGGGGCGGCGCCGCTCCCGGAGGACGCCCAGCCGGCGCAGGTGTCGATCGAGCGCACGCTGCACGACCGCTTCGACATCGGCCTCGGCGACACGATCCGGTTCGATATCGCCGGCCGGCCGTTCGACGCGACGGTGACCAGCATTCGCGACGTGAAATGGTCCGACGCGCGCAACGGCGGGTTCATGTTCGTGTTCCGCCCCGGTCCGTTCGTGCACGCGCCGAAGACGTGGATCGCCATTCTGCAGGCGCCGGCGGACGCCGACGCGCGCGGGCGGCTGCAAGGGGATCTCGTCTCGCAATTCCCCAACGTCTCGGTGATCGACGTGCGCGAGATCCTGCTCACGGTTCAGCACGCGCTGGCCAACGTGACGACGGCGATTTCGATCGTGGGAGGGGTCGCGCTCGTCAGCGGCATCCTGATCCTGATCGGCGCGGTCGCGATGACCAAGTTCCAGCGCATTTACGAAGCGGCGATCCTCCGGACGCTCGGCGCCAGTACACGCACGCTCGCCACGATGCTGGCGCTCGAGTATGCGGGGCTGGGCCTGCTCGCCGGAGTGATTGGCGGCGCCGGCGCGATTGTGCTCACGTGGGCGTTGACGCGCCACCTGCTCGACATCCCGTGGCATCCCACGCCGCTCGTCGCGGCCGCGGGCGCGGCAATCACGACGATCGCGGTCGCCATCGTCGGCGTCGCGGCCAGTTCCGACGTGCTGCGCCGCAAGCCGCTGGCAACGCTGCGGGCGGAATAGGGGCCACGGATCACACGGAAGGCCACGGACGCCACGGAAGGCCACGGAAGGCCACGGAAGGCCACGGAACACACGGAACACACGGAACACACGGAACACACGGACGGCCACGGACAACACGGACAACACGGAGAACACGGACGACACCGTCGGCCGCTAATTGTGAGAGTGGAAGGCGCGGCGTCAGAAGCCAGTCGTCGCACACGACGCAGGCGCCAACAACACGACGTCTCCTGATCTCCTGGTCTCCTGCAGAACCCGGGGCAGCGGCGGATTGTGATCAACTCGAAAAGGAGTGCCATGATTCAACACGAGATCATCGGCGACGACATGCAGGCGGTCGTGCTGACGTTGCAGGCGGGGGACGAGATTCGGGCCGAAGCGGGCGCGATGATGTACATGACCGACGGCGTCGAGATGGACGCGAAGATGGACGGAGGGCTGCTGGGCGGACTGAAGCGGAAGCTGCTCGCCGGCGAGAGCCTGTTCATCACGCACTTCCGCGCGAGCGCCGCCGCCGCGAAGGTGGCCTTCGCCGGCCCGTATCCCGGCAAGATTATTCACATTCCGCTGCAGGGGCAGCAGATGCTCTGTCAGCGCGACGCCTTCCTGTGCGCGATCGGCAGCGTCGACCTGAGCATCGCGTTCACCAAGCGCCTGGGCGCCGGCTTCTTCGGCGGCGAAGGGTTCATCCTGCAGAAGATGGAGGGGACCGGCGAGCTCTTCATCCACAGCGGCGGCACGATCGTGCCGTTCGAGCTGAAAGCGGGGGAGCGCCTGCGCGTCGATACCGGCTGCCTGGTGGCGCTCGATCCGACCGTCGATTACGACATCGTGTCGGCGGGCGGCATCCGCACGAGCCTGTTCGGCGGCGAAGGACTGTTCTTCGCGGCGCTCACCGGCCCCGGACGCGTCTGGCTGCAGACGCTGCCGTTCTCGCGCCTCGCCGAGCGCATTCACCGCGCTTATCGATCCGACAAGGAAGACGTGAAGCGCGATTTCGGCGGCGCGCTCGGTGCACTGGGCGACCTGATTGGCGGAGAATGAACCTCCCAACGCCTGACGCCCGAAGCCCAAAGCCCGGCGCCTGCCGTGTTAAGATGACGTTTTGTCGGGGCGCCGTCGCCGCGTCCTGAGGACCCCGGGGTGGAGAAGCACATGGACATGGCGGATTACAAGGACGCGCTGCTGCGCAAGCGCGGCGAGATCCTGTCGTCGGGCGGCGGCGTCAAGCCTCTGCAGACGTCGATGAACGACGTCAATTCGCGGCAGGGCGACCTCGCGGATCAGGCCAGCGGGAACAACGAAGTCCATATTCAGCTGAAGCTGAAACAGACCGACGCCAAGATCCTGCAGGCGATCGAAGAGGCGCTCTGGCGGATGGAGAAGGGGACCTACGGCGTCTGCCGCGACTGCGGCGAGCCGATCGCGCCGGCGCGGCTCAACGCGATTCCGTGGACCCGCGTCTGCATCAGCTGCAAGGAAAAGCAAAACGCGTGACCCCCGTCGAACTGCTCGACCTGCTGCGCGAGTTCTACCGCGACAAGGCCACGATGCGCCAGCGCCACGCGGCCGCCGCCCGCCACGTGCCGCATTACGACTTCAACAACACCTATCAGTACGTCATCGCCCGCGAGGACGTGCAGTTGCGGTGGGTGTTCGATGCGGTGGCGGCCCTGGGCGGCACGGTGGACGAGGTCCCCGAGCCCACGCTCCAGGTGCAGGGCAAGGGGGAAGCCGCCGAAGCGGCCGTCATCGCCGAAGACCGCGATGCCGCGCAGGCCTTCGTCGATCGCTGGCGCGCTCGCGTCGAGGGGGTCACGAATGCGCGCAACCGCATCATGCTTCGCGTGATCCTCGGCGAGACGCTGGAACACCGCCGCTTCTTCGAGCAGGCGCTGGCCGGACGCACCGATCTCCTCGGCCGCCGGGCCGACGGCGCGGGAACGGGCGGCGGCGTGCTGCCGACGCGCTGGGTCGAATAGCGCCGGGGTTGTGGTGGGCGCCGCTCCCGCGGCTCCACGCCGCGTTGTCGCCGTCGCGCTCGGCGCGAATCTGGGCGACCGCCGGGAGGCGCTCGCCTGGGCTGCCAGCCGCCTCGCGGACCTCCTCTCGAACAGCCGCACCTCCAGCTTCATCGAAACGGCTCCGGTGGGTCCGGGCCTCGCAGGCGATCCCCTCTATCTGAACGCGGCCGTCGTCGGGACGTCGGATCGCTCCGCGGAGGATCTGCTCGACGCGCTGCTCGCGCTCGAGCGCGAGCGCGGAAGGGTTCGGCCGTATCCAGGGGCGCCGCGCGTACTCGATCTGGATTTGATCCTTGTGGGGGACGACGTGATCGATCGTGCCGGCTTGACGCTGCCGCACCCGCGATTCCGGGATCGCGTGTTCGTGCTGGCGCCGCTTGCCGAGATCGCACCCGATCTGCGCGACCCGGTCAGCGGCAGGACGGTGCAGGAGCTGCTGGACGCGGCGAGCGGGAAGTAGGCTGGAAACGACGAGAGCCGGAAGCAGCGCTCCCGGCTCTCGGACGCGTGTGCGGCGAAGGTGCTAGCTGGCCTTCTTGTAGACCAGCTTTCGCGTGTTGCCGTTCCGGCCGGTGCTCTCGACGACGAGGGTGCCGTCCGCGGCGAGCGAGTAGCTCGACTTCTGGGTCATGGGCCCGTTGGGGCCTTCACCGGTGGTTTCGATCACGAGCGTCGAGCCGTCCCAGTGCGCCTTGGCCTTGGCCGTGCCGCCGCGCCCCATGGGGACGTCGCTTTCCGTGCCGTCCAGCTTGTACTCGGTGCTCATCGTGTTGCCGCCGCGCCCCTGCCGTTCGACGGTCAGGGCGTCGGCCGTCTGCTTGATGGTCATGGAGCCGCCGCCCATCATCATGCGGCCGCCGCCCCCCTGTCCCATCTCGCTCTTTTCCTGATCGAGCGTCCATGTGCCGGAGAAGTCCGGCTTCTGCTGCGCATAGCCCATCATGGCCAGCGCGACGACCATTGCCGCCGTGAACCCAAGCTTCCGCTTCATGCTCCTGCTCCTTGATGTGAGATCAGACCGACCGTGAGGACCGCCTATTCGAACCGGAGCGCTTCGATGGGGTCGAGGCGCGCCGCCTTTCGAGCTGGATAGAACCCGAAGAAGACCCCGGTGGCCGCCGCGAAGCCGAACGCCATGCCGATCGCGTTGGGGGGGATCGCCGTCGGCCACTGCATGAATCGCTGGACGGCGGCGCTCAGGCCGTAGCCCATGGCGATCCCGATCAGCCCGCCGATCAGGCTGATCACGACCGCTTCGACGAGGAACTGGAGCAGCACGTCGCGGCCGCGCGCCCCGATGGCCATCCGCAGGCCGATCTCGCGCGTGCGCTCGGTGACCGAGACCAGCATGATGTTCATGATGCCGATGCCGCCGACGAGCAGCGACACGCCGGCGATGCTCGCCAGCAGCGTCGTCATGGTCTTGGTCGTCTCGGTGCGGACGCTGGCCATCTCTTCGAGCGTCCGGACCATGAAGTCGTCCGGCTCGCCCGGCGTGATCTTGTGGCGCACGCGCAGCAGCGACGCGATCATGTCGGCGGTCGCCTGCACCTGATCGGCGCTGGCGGCCGACACCGTCACGTTGTTGATGTAGGTGATGCCGCGCAGCTTCTTCTGGACCGTCGTGTAGGGGGCAAAAATCGTGTCGTCCTGATCCTGCCCCATCGAGGACTGCCCCTTGTCGGCCATCACGCCCAGGACCTTGAACGGCTGGTTGCCGATCCGGACGATCTGGCCCGTCGGATCGACGCCCGGGCCGAACAGCGTGTCGGAGACGATGCCGCCGAGCACGCAGACCTTTGCGGCGCTCGCGACGTCCTGCGGCGTGAAGAACGAGCCGTACTTGGTCGGCCACGCGCGGATCGACGGCAGGTCGACGTCGGTGCCCTGGACCTGCGTGGACCAGTTCTGGTCGCCGGCAACCACCTGTCCGCGCGTGTTCACCCCGGCGGCCGCGTACTGGACCCCCTGCAACTGACGGATCGCGTCGGCGTCTTCCTTCTTGAGCATGGTGGAGTTCCCCTGGCCCATGCGCACGCCCCCCTGGGAGAAGTTGCCCGCGTTCACCATGATCATGTTGGTGCCGGCCGACTTGACCTGCGCCTCGATCGTGCTCTGGGCGCCCGTGCCCAGCGCCACCATCGTGATCACCGCGCCGACGCCGATGATCATCCCGAGCATGGTCAGGACGGTGCGCATTTTGTTGCGGTTGAGCGCCTTCAGCGCGATCCGCAGCGTCATGAAGATCGACATGGACAAGCTTTCGGGCCGGAATGGCCTGTTTCGTCGGGGTTGCCGGAGCCTACGGGTGATCGGCCGCTGCCGCCTGCGCGGCCGCCGCGGGTTCGTCTTCTTCGGGCGGGGGGAGCGCGGCCAGTTCCTCGGCCGCCATCCGGCGCTGGATCACCTGCTGATCGATCTGGATCCGTCCGTCGCGGAACCGCACGAGCCGCGTGCCGTGTTCGGCGATGTCCATTTCGTGCGTAATCAGCACGACGGTGATGCCGCGTTCCACGTTGAGGCGTTGAAAGATGTCCATCACCTCGATGCTCGTGCGCGTGTCGAGGTTGCCGGTGGGTTCGTCCGCCAGCAGGATCGCCGGTTCGTTGATCAGCGCGCGCGCGATGGCGACGCGCTGCTGCTGGCCGCCCGAGAGCTGGTTGGGATAGTGATCCATCCGCTGGCCGAGCCCGACGATCTCGAGCACTTCCTTGGCGCGCCGGTGGCGCTCGGCCGTCTTCATCCGGCTGCCGCCGTTGTAGAGCAGCGGCAGCTCCACGTTGTCGAGCGCCGTGGTGCGCGACAGGAGATTGAAGCCCTGGAACACGAAACCGATCTTCTTGTTGCGAACCGCCGCCAGTTCGTCGCGCGAGAGCTTGGACACGTCCTTCCCGTCGAGGAAGTACTGCCCACTGGTCGGGCGATCGAGGCAGCCGACGATGTGCATGAACGTCGACTTGCCCGAGCCCGAGGGCCCCGTGACGCACACGAACTCGCCGCGCCGCACGTCGAGCGAGGCGCCCCGCAGCGCCCGCACCTCGACCTCGCCGACCACATAGGTCTTCGTGAGGTCGCGTACGGAGATGACGCTGTCGGTCGGGATGTCCTTCATCGGTCCCTTCATCCGGTGCGTGGCGGTGCCGCCCGCGCTAGCGGCCACGGCCGCGGCCGCGCTGGGGTCCCATCAGCGGGTTGCCCGACGCGCCGGCCGGCCTCGCCGAGGTCGACTCCAGGCCGGTGACGACGTTGGTGACGACGTCGGTGTTCGGCTGCAGTTCCTTGTTGTCCAGCACCTCCGTCCAGGTGCCGTCGGTGATGCCGAGCCGCAGGCTGACCGGCTTCAGCTGCTTGTTGATGTAGAGCCACACGCGGCCGCGCGTCTCGACCGTGGGCAGCGGCCCGAAGAGCGAATCGATCGTCGCCGCCTTCCCGAGCGCCTCTTCCGTCTTCGTTTCGGCCGTGGTGGCCGGAGCCGCGCCCGCGCCGCCCGGCCGGTTCTTCATACGGTCCATGAACTGCTGGCGCTGCTCGGGCGTCATGTTCGCCATGCGGTCCTGCATGCGCTTCTGGCGCTCCTCGGGGGTCATCGGCGCCTCCGGATTGTCGCCGCCGCCGCGCTGAAACGCCGCGCTGGCATCGCCATTCCGTGCCGTCTGGCCGTTCGCGCCGGCGCGTCCGCGGAAGCCGCCGCGCCCGCGCCCCATGCCGATCGCGCGCTGGATGTCCGGCGTCAGCGCCTGGTCGAGCGCGAGGAACGTGTCCTGCGTCGGCCGGAAGCGCAGCGCCGCGTTCGGGACGCGCAGCGCGTTGCTGCGCCGCGCGACCTCGATGTTGAGGTTCGCCGTCATGCCGGGCATCAGCTTCAGCGACGGGTTCGGCACGTTGATCACCGTCGAATACGTCACGACGTTCTGCACGACCGTCGGGTTCAGACGAATCTGCGACACCGAGCCGGTGAACTCCTGCGTCGGGTAGGCGTCGACGTGGAAGCTCACGGTCTGGTTGGGCCGGATGTTGCCGACGTCCGACTCGTCGATGTTCGCCAGCACCTGCATCTTCGTCAGGTCGGCCGCGATGATGAAGAGGACGGGGGCCTGAAAGCTCGAGGCCACCGTCTGGCCGACGTCGACGCTGCGCTGGGTGATGATGCCGTCGATCGGCGCCTTGATGATCGTGTGGTCCACGTTCACCTGCGCGTTGGCCACCGAGGTCTTCGCCTGTTCGACCTGCGCCTGCTGCGACTTGAGCGAGGCCTGCGCCTGTTTGAAGTTCACGTCGGCGGTCTGCAGATCCGTTTCCGGAATCAGGCTCTTGGCCGAGAGCGCGTGCGCCTGATCGTCCTTGACCTTGGCGTCCTCGAGGGCGACCTGCAGCCGCTGCAGATCGGCCTGCGCCTTGACGAGATTCGCGTTCGCCGTATCGAGCGCCGTCTGCATCAGGGCGGGGTCGAGCTTGGCAATGAGCTGTCCCTTGTGGACGATGCTGTTGAAGTCGGCCCCCAGCCACGAAATCGTGCCCGACACCTGTGCGCCGACCTGCACGGTCGTGACCGCCTGCAGCGTACCGGTCGCCCCGACGGTCTGGACGATGTCGCCGCGCGTGACCTGCAGCGTCGAGATCTGCGGATCGCCGGCGCCCCGCTTCATGTAGTACGCGCCGGCGCCCACGCCAACCGCGATCACGACCACGACGATCAGAATCAGTTTTTTCATTGACGTGTCCCGCTGCCGTCTCTAGAGGCCGCCGCCAGGGCCGCCGTTGCCGCCTGTCCCGCCGTTGCCGCCGGTGGGCCCGCCGCCGCCACCGCCGCCGGCCGACACGGTGCTGATGCTGCCGCGCGAGGCGGACACGGTCTGGACCTGCTCGAAGTTCACGAGCGCCTTGCGATAGTTCAAAATGCTGCGCAGGGCGGTATTCTGCGCGTCGCGCAGATCGCGCTGCGCCTGCACGACCTCGTAATTGGTCGCCATGCCGACTTCGAACTTGCTCTGGGCCGCGTCGAGCTTCTTCTGGGCCAGTTCGCGTGCGGCGCCGGCCGCCTGCACCGATTCCAGATCGCTCTGGACCGTCAGCGCGGCGTTGGTCACGTCGGTCGCAATCTGCAATTCCATCGACTTGAGCTGCGCCTGCGTCTGCTCGATCGTCAGGCGCGACCGCGCCACGTTGGCCTCCGCGGAGCTGACGCCGATCGGGTACGCGAAGTTGATGCCCACCGTCCACGTCGGTGCATCGAAGCCGGTGATGTTCCGGAGGGCATCGAGATAGCCGGACGGAATCGTCTGCGTGATGTTGCCCCCGAGGTCGCTGCGGACGAATTGCGTGCCCCCCAGGCCGGCGAGACCGTAGCTTGCCGACAGATTCAACTGCGGCCGGGTCAAGTCGACCTCGTTCCGCAGGTTGATGTCGTTGATCTGCAGCGAATTCTTCGCCTGTTGCAGGTCCGTTCGCTCGCGGAGCGCGCGCGCGACCGCCGCATCGAGATCGATCGGCTGGGCCTCCGTCGACGGCTGGTCGGTCGGGTTGATCGACGACTTCCAGACCGGGTCGTCGGTGCCGCTGACGATCAGGCGCTTCAGCGCGAGTTCCGACGTCCGCTCGGTCGCGATCGCCTGCACCAGCGTCTGCTTGTTGGTCGCCGCTTCGGCCTGCGCCGAGACGACGTCGATCGGCGCCAGCGTGCCAATCTGGACGCGCGCCTGGTTGTCCTGGACGAGCTTGTTCGACAAATCGAGCGACTGCTGCGCCACCTGCACGGCCTGAATGGCGTAGACGTAGTCCCAGTACGCGTTGCGCGTGTTGGCGACCGTCGTGGCGATCGTCGCCTGCAGCGCGATCTCGTCGTTCGACTGCGACAGCTCGTCGGTCTTCAGCGCCGCACGGGTCGAGTCGATCTTGAACCCGCGCAGGAGCGGCTGATCGAAGGAGAACGTCAGGTTCGACTGGTACTGCGGGTTGCGGAGGTTGAAGCCGCTCGGCGAGTTCAGGCGCGAGTTCTGGAACCCGACGCTGTACGACGCCCCCCCCCATTTCAGGTTCTGGGCGATCCCCCCCTGCCACGACACCGTGTAGTTCTTCGTGATGGACGTGATGCCCTGCGTCTGGGTTCTCGGGATCTGGCTCGCGTTGTTGTTGCTGAACGCCGACGTCACGTTCGGGCGGTAGTTGGCTTCGAGGCCGGCGAGCGCGAAGTCCCAGGTCTGCGGCGTGAGGCGCGCCACCGAGATGTCGATGTTCTTCTCGAGCGCGCGCTTCGTCGCGTCGTCGATCGAGAGGTCGACTTTCGGCCCCTGCGTGATCTGCAGCGCCTGCGGCTGCGCGCCGGGCTGCCCCACGGGCTCGATCTGCTGCAGCGCCTGCTGCACGAGCGCGTGCACGTGCGCGGCGTCCGACGTCGTCTGCTGCTGGGCGAAGGCGGGGATCCCCGCGAGGATCATTCCGACCGCGACCGTCAGCACTCCGTTCTTGCTCACCGATCCCTCCGGGAAAAACTCGTTTACAGCTTGCCGCCGCGGCGCGACGCTTCCCACTTGTCGTGCATCGCCTTGAGCTTCGTCCGCTGATCCGCGGTCAGGACGCGGTTCATCCGGTACAGCATCAGCGTGCGCGCCTTGCTCATCGCGCTGCGGACCTCCTCGACCCTGTCGATTTGGGCCGACACCGCCGGTTCGTCCGCCCCGTCGTGCATCAGCTGCGACAAGGCGGATTCGAGCCGGTCGAGCCGCTCCCGATCCGCCCGCAATTCGGGGAGATTGTTCTGCCAGAGCTGCTCGATCGCCGCCGCCTGCTGGTCGGTGATCCCCAGCTCCGTCCGCCAGTTGACCCAGAACTTGAAGGGTTGCTGTCCATGCCCCTGGGGAGCCGCCGCCACGACGGGGTGGAGGGGCGCGCCGCCGCACGCCTCAGCCGCACCCGCCGGCACAGCCGACGCCACCAGAAGGCCCGTCAGGACCCACGCAATATGCCTGGCCATGGAAGTAGTGCTGTCTCCGAATTGACTTACAGCAGTATTTACGACCGTTCCGCCACACCCGTTTACGCCCCGGGGTTCGCGCGGGAGGTCAGGAGGCCAGCCAACAGGGCTGACTGGCGGCTAATCCGTGGCAGCGGGGAGGGATTCCTGGGGTCTCCGTTGATCTCCTGCAAGAACCGACAGCGAGCGTCGCCCGAAGAGGAGTACCGAGCACCCGGCGCTTATGAGTGCCCGCCGGCCGTGAATTGCTCCACCGTCGAGATCACCGCCCCGACAATGTTGTTGGGGGTGGACGCGCCGGCCGTCAGCCCGACGCTCACCGGGCCGGTGGGCGGAAGCCACGGGCTCGTGACCACTTCGGCGGTCGTCGTAGTCGACGGCGGCCCGACCGGGCGGTGGCGGATCTGGTCGGCCGAGAGCAGGCAGCCGGGATCGGCGATGTGGTAGGTCGGCACGCGCGCCGCACAGATGCGCGCCAGGCTGCACGTGTTGCTGCTGTTGTAGCCGCCGACGACGATCATCAGGTCCAGCCGCTCGCCGGCGATGAGCGCCTCGACGGCATCCTGCCGCTCCTGCGTGGCGCTGCAGATCGTGTCGAAGGCGCGGAAGTGCGCGTCGACCGCGTCGGGGCCGTACCGCGCGACCATGGCGGCCCGGAACATCTGTTCGATCTCGAGCGACTCCGACATCAGCATCGTCGTCTGGTTGGCGCAGCCGATCCGCGCGAGGTCGACGTCGGGGTCGAAGCCGGGGGAGGCGGCGGCCGCGAACCGGGCGAGGAAGGCGGCGCGGTCCCCCCCACCGCGCAGATAGTCGCAAACGATGGCGGCCTCGTGCTGGTCGAGGACGATCAGGTAGCGGCCGTTCGGCACGCGGAGCGCCTGCGAGGCGGTCGCGCGCGTCTCTTCGTGGCGCACCTTGCCGTGGATCACCGCGGTGAAGCCTTCGCGCGCGTAGCGCACGACGTTCTTCCAGACGTTCAGGACGGACCCGCAGGTGGTGTCGACCAGCGTGCAGCCCTGGCCCGTCAGCCGCGCCATGTCGGAGACGGTGACGCCGAAGGCCGGCAGGATCACCACGTCGTCGGGACCCAGGCGATCGCCGTGCTCGTCGGGGTCGCTGAGGAAGCGGATGCCGGCGGCCCGCAGCCGCTCGTTCACGTGCGGGTTGTGGATGATCTCGCCGGTCAGAAAGACCTGGCGGCCGGGGAAGCGGCGGCGCGCCTGATAGGCGTAGTCGACGGCGCGGTCGACGCCGTAGCAGAAGCCGAATTCGTGTGCGAGGTGGACCGTGAGGCGGCCGGCTTCGTATTTGAAGCCGTCGGCGCGCACGCGGTCGACCAGCGAGCTGTGATAGGCGGCCGCCAGCTCTCCGGCGACGGCCTCCTTCATGTCGAGGCCCTTGCGGAAGATCAGCGGCTGGGAGGCGCCCACGCTACCGCGACGCCCGCTCGACGAGGTCGCGCGCGCGCGGCGTCAAGTCGTCGATCGCGCGCAGGCCGGCGATGCGCGGCCGGGCGAGCGTGTCGCCGTCGCTCATCAGGAAGTCTTCGTCGAACGCCGAGGCCGCGACGGTCCGGACGCCGATGGCGTGCGCGGACGCCGTGGTCGACGCGAGGTGCGCATCGGCGGTGACGCTGGCCGGCGGCAGTGCCGTGGCATGCCGCAGATCGAGCATCTGGCCGATGCCGATGCCGGCGATGAAGCTGGCCGCCGCGGCCGCGGCGACCCAGCGGCGCGCGTGCGACTGGCCGGCGATGACGGCGCGCGCGGCGCGCGGGAACGCGAGGATCCGCACCGGGTGCTCGAGGGCATCGATGCGCCGCGCGATCTGGATCTGCTGGGCGGCGAGCCGCTCGGCCGGAAACGCGGCGTCTGCGTCGGCGTGCAGGTCGTCGCCGACGCCGTCGAGCCAGGCGGTGAACTGTTGATAGCGGCTCTGGCAGTCGGGGCAGGCCTGCAGGTGCGGATCCCGGCCGTCTTCCGTCCAGACACGCGCGAACTGGCGGTCGCTCAAATGACCGCGGCGTCCCAGGTGTTCAAGAAGTGACACGGCGTTTTCCCTCGTGTGTGGCCTCGAGCGGCTGCGCCCCTTCCGGGCCGAGCAGCGTGCGCAGCTTGCGAATCGCCCGGAACAGGTGGACCCGGACGGTCGATTCGTTGAGCCCCGTCAGCGCGCTCACCTCGCGCGACGTGCAGCCTTCCACCTGACTGAGCACGAACACCGAGCGCTGGCGTTCCGGCAGCCGCGCGAGAGCGGCGGCAATCGTCCGGCGGCGCTCCTGCGCCAGCAGCGCCTCTTCGGGCGACGGACCGTGGCTCGCGATCCGCTCGCTGAGGTCGCGCTCGCCCGAGGCGGCGTCCCCCACGGGCTGAATCCAGCGCTCGCGCCGCGTGCGGGCCTTGATCCGATCCAGGCAGCCGTTGATCAGAATGCGCGTGAACCAGACGTCGAACGGCAGCCCGTCGCGGAACGATTCGAGGTGTGAGTACGCCTTGACGAAGGCGTCCTGCACGGCCTCGTCGGCTTCGGCGGCGTCGTGCAGGTAGTGGTAGGCAATCCGGCCCGCGCGCCGCTGATGTCGCGCCACCAGTTCCGCGTAGCGATCCCGCGCCTCCGCCTGCCGCCCTTCCGCGCGCAGCGCCTTGACGGCTGTCGTCGTGAGCCCGTCGGCTTCCCGCCCGGAAATGGCCGCCGCCACCGGTGTCCCTGTCATGAATTACGCCGCGGCCGCCTGGACGTTTACCCTGGGGCGCCGTTCCTTTGATCTTATTCATTATACGGGGGAGGGCCCGCCCACGGCCACGGACGCCACGGAAAGCCACGGAAAGCCACGGAATACACGGAAAGCCACGGAATACACGGAAGGCCACGGAATACACGGAAGGCCACGGAATACACGGAAGGCCACGGAAGGCCACGGAAAGCCACGGACTACACGGGCGGGCACGAAAAGGCGGAGGACGCGGGCGAACAAAGGGCGTAGGCCAGTCCCGGCCCAGGACGGCGCCGATTTTTTGCACCGTAGCGCGCCGCAGGCCGATGTTATGGTATTATGGCACCAGTATGGCCAAGGTCACCTTCTCCGTCGACGATGACACCGTGCGGACGCTGAAGGCGACGGCTGAGCGGCTCGGGAAGTCTCAGAGTCTTGTGGTGCGTGAGGCGGTGGCGGAGTATGCCGCGCGCGCCGGACGGCTGACCGAGCGGGAGCGGCGGCGGATGCTGAAGGCGCTCGACGACATGACGTCCACGCCGGCGACGCGGCCGCAGGCGGACGTCGAGCGGGAGCTGCGCGAGATTCATCGGGCGCGCCACCTGCCCGGACGGCTCCATCCGAACGAGTGATCCACCTCGACACGTCTGCCCTCGTCGGCGCATTCTGTGGCGCCCGGACGGCCGCCGCGGACCTGCGCCGCCTCGTCGCCGACGGGGAGCGCCTCGGGGTTTCGACGCTGGTCTGGTACGAGTGGTGGCGCGGCCCGCGGCTCGAGCCCGAACTGCAGACCCAGGAGCTGATCGTGCCCTCGCGCGCCGCGGTGCCGTTCGGTGCCGCCGAAGCGGCGCTGGCGGCGCGGCTCTACGTCCGCGTGAGTCGCGCCCGGCAACGAACGCTCGACCTGGCGATTGCCGCGTGCGCCATCTCGAACGATGCAGCGCTCTGGACGCTGAATCCGCGCGACTTCGCCGACATCCCGGGCCTGACGCTCGTGTAGGACCGCAGCGCTGAGCGTCAGTGCCATTCGTCTCGCACGCTACGAAACGCGACACGGATGCCGTCGCGGCGGGCCAGAAGCAAGCCGTCAGGGCCTCACGCCATCGCGGGTCCGTGGCCGAAGAAGACGCGCCCGCCAAGAAGAGCCAAGTCCCCGAATCAGA
>DASUKM010000052.1:0-40808 GCA_036278735.1 Vicinamibacterales bacterium | reverse complement strand
TCGTAGGGCAGCTCGAGCCGCCCGCCGTCGCGATTGAACAGCACTTTGACGCGCGGCCGGTACGGGTCGGGGGCGTGCACCCGCACGACCACGGCGACCTCGCCGGTCGACAGCCGCACCAGGTTGCCCGGGGGATAGATGCCGAGGAGCTGCACGAACCTCCTGACCAGATGCTGGTCGAACTGCGACCCGTCGTTCCGCTTCAGCACTGCGAGAATCCGATCGGTCGGGAACGCCTGCTGATAGGCGCGCTGCGACCGCATGGCGTCGTACACGTCGGAAATGCTGCACAGCATCGTCGCGACGTTCAGGCTCGCACGCGTCACGTTGAACGGGTAGCCCGTCCCGTCGATGCGCAGATGATGCTCGAAGGCGACGACGGGCGCAAGGATCGGCATTTCCGGGGTGCGCCGGAGGATCTCGGCGCCGTCGACGGTGTGCCGCCGCATGATCGCGAACTCGTCGTCGGTGAGCTTGTCCGGCTTGTTCAGGATCGCCTTCGGGGTCCGGACCTTGCCGATGTCGTGCATCAGGGCCGAGAGGCCGAACTCGCGCAGCAGCCGTCCGTCGATCCCGAGCGCCCGGGCCTGGCCCATCGTCAGGATCGACACGTTCACCATGTGCGTGAAGGTGTAGTTGTCGTAGTTGCGCATCGCGGTCAGCGCGACGAGCGCCGTCCGGTTCTGCGTGACCGCTTCGGCGAGCCCCTCGACGGTCTGGAGCGCGGCCGGGGCGTCCGGCATGCCCTCGACGACGGCGCTCTCCCAGGCGACCTCCGCAGCGGCCACCGCGTTGGAGTAGAGCTGCCGGATCGCGGCCAGATCGGACGCGATGCCGTCGTCGCGCCGGTCTTCGGCCTTCAGGCGGCCGATGCGCACGTGCGCGCTCGAGAGCTCCTTCTCGGCGTCCAGCTCCTTCCGGCCGCCCAGTTGCGACAGCTGCTGCATCAGCGCGACCAGCTCCTCGCCCCCGACGCCGCGTTCGACTGCGATCCGCTCGATGCCGTTGTCCTTGAGCCGCCTGATGAGCTCCGTCATCCCGCCGCTCATCTTCGACATCGGGATGTCGCCGACGACGATCTCCTCGCCGACGATCCCGACGACCACCGACGGGGTCTGTCCGTGCAGCGACCGGAGCGTGGCGAGCAGGTCGTCGACGTTGCGGGCGCGCAGCGGATGGTCCGCCGCATAGAGCTGCGCCGCCCGGATGCCCGACGCCAGGCGGCGGAGCAGTTCCTCGTACAACGGCATGCGCGCGAGCGAATCAGTCATCCTAAAGCCTAAAGCCCAAAGCCTAACGCCTAACGCCTGCCGTCACCCGAGTCGCGCCAGCTCGGCGCGCGCGGCGGAGCGGACGCCGCGCGGGCCGCGGCTCGACGCCTCGCGCAGCGTCTCGACCGCGGCGGTCGTGCCGATCTTCCGCAGGGCGCGCGCGGCGGCCGCGCGCGTGCGCCGGGTGCGCAGCGGCGCCCACAACTCGCCGTGCTGCAGCGCTTCCTTGAGCGCCTCGACCGCGTCGGGACCGCCGAAGGCGCCGAGCGCCTCGATCGCCCCGAGGTACACCGCGGGGAACGCCTTGCGGTCGAGGTGCCGCAGCAGATAACAGAACAGGGGGCCGGCGCGCTCGTCGCGCATCGTGGCCAGTTCCGTCATGAGGCTCTGCCGCGGCCGGCCGGTCGTGGCCGTGAGCGCCGCCATCAGAATATCCGCCGCGGCGTCGCTGCCGTTGAGGACGAGCGCCTGGATGGCCTCGCGCTGGACGAGCGGCTCGTTGTCGGTCAGCAGCGGCTGGAGTTCGCGGAGCCCCTCGGTGCCGCCGAATTCGCGGAGCAGGTAGGCGGCCGTCCGGCGGACTTCCCAGTTCGGCGCGTTCATCAATTGCTGCACCGATTCGCGGCCCGCGGCGCCGAAGCCGACGAGCACGTCGCGCAGCCGCCGCCGCGCGCGCGCGTCCTGCTCGGACGAGAGCACCTCGGCGAGCGGCGCGATCACGGCCGGGCCAATCGCGCGGCACAGGCGCGCGAACCGCTCGTACTCCTCGTCGCCCGCGTTGCGCAGGTGCCGGGCGACCTGCTTCATCATCGGGCCGCGGCCGAAGCGATCGAGGACCGCCGAGGCGTACGGCTGGCGGTCGGCCACCTTCGCCGATTCGCTCGCCACCTGTTCGGCGAGGAACCACGCGGCGTCGAAGTAGCCGACCCGGACCAGATCCTCCGCGTGCGAGATGGCGGTCTCGGCGATGTCGCGCCAGCGCTCCGGCTCCTGCTCGAGCGAGAGCAGATCGACGAGCAGTTGCTGGTCGAGCGTGCGCAGCGCGCCGTCGCTCACCGTGCCGACCCAGGCGGCGATCCGTTCGGGCGGGTCGTCGTTGGTGGCCTCGACCTCCGTGGCGCGCGTGCGCGCGTTCGACAGCTCGCGCCCGTAGGCATCCGAGACGAAGTTTGCATCGGAATACGAGGTCAGCATCGTCTCGACGCGGGTCCACAGTTCGGCGAAGGATTCGTCCTGCCCGAGCGGCGACGCCTCGACGTCGGCTTCCGCGAGCGCGAGCAGCTGGCGCTGCCGATCGTACTCGGGCACGAGCGCCTGGAACGCCTGGGCGAGCCGCTCCGACGCGCCGCGCTCGCTGATGACCGCGCTCGACACGAACTGTGCGACCGAGCTGTCGCTCATCCGATCGATGACCGCGCTGACGACGTTGATTGAGCCGGCCATCGCTTCCGGCTTGGTCCGGCGGGCGAGCAGGTCGAGCATCCCGTCGGCGGTCAGGCGCCCGGCCGCCTGGCTCATCTGCCGCAGCACGCCTTCGAGCCGGTCCGGCTGCGTGCGCCCGACGTATTCCGTCAGGTTCCGCAGCAGGCTGAGAAAGGCCGCCATGCGGACGTCGACCCCCTGATCCGCGGTGTCGGCCTGCAGCCGCGCGATCAACTCCTCGAGGCGCGCGGGATCGCCGACGATCTCGAGCAGCGTCCGCATCGCCGAGTCGTCCAGCTCCGCCTGCGGCCCGGCGAGCGCCGCCGCGATGATGCGATCGAGCGCCGCCGCGTCCCCCTGCCGCTCGCGCAGCACCTCGGCGTAATCGATTTCCTGGATCTCCACGCTCGGGCCGCCCGCCGTGGCCCACAGATGCGCGATCCCGCCGTCGGCGCGCACCTCCTCGGGCGGGCGCGCGAGCAGCATCAGCAGCGTGCGCCACGACTCCGCGTCCGCGCCGCTGTTGAACGTGAGCCGCCCGATCAATTGCCGGCGCAGCAATTCCGCCAGCTCGGCGACCGCGGCGTCCGGCTTGACGGGCGCGGCTTCGTCGATCTGCAGCGTGCCGGGGCGCACCTGCAGCGTGAACGGGCCCGACTCGGTCAACGCGGTGGTGATCTGCGCGAGACGGCCGAGCGTCGTCACGATGGCCGGGTGGCCACCAGGGTAGAGCGACACGGCCCGCGCCGCCGCCTTGCACGTGCGCGCGAAGTCCGTCAGACGGGCGGTGCTTTCCGGATCGAGCGCCGTTGTCGTCGTGTCGGGCATGGGTTCAGAGATACTGCAGCGGGTCGATGCCGGACGCTTCGGGGTCGACGGCCTCGACGACCGCCGACGGCGCGTCGGGCCCGGCTTCCCACGTGTTGACCAGCACCGGCGCCTCGATCGGCGCGCCGTCGCGATCGCGGACCACCTTCACCTGCGGCCGGAACGGATCGGCCGGGTGCTCGTGCGCGACGACGCCGATCTCGCCGTTGTTCAGCCGCACGAGCGTGCCGACCGGAAACAGCCCGATCAGATTGATAAAGCGGCGGAGCAGGCGGCCGTTGAAGGCCGGGCTGTCCTTCTGCGTCATCACCTCGCGGATGCGGTCGCTCGGCAGCCCGTCGCGATACACGCGCTTGCTGCGCAACGCGTCGTACACGTCGGCGATGCTGACGATCTGCGTGCACAGGTTCAGCTCCCGGGTGCCCACCGCTTCGGGATAGCCGGAGAGGTCCTGCCGGAGATGGTGCTCGAAGGCCACGACCGGTGCGAGCGCCGGCATTTCCGGCGTGCGGCGCAGGATGTGGGCGCCGTCGATCACGTGGCGCTTCATCAGGCCGAACTCCTCCTTCGTCAGCTTGTCCGGCTTGTTCAACACCTCGAGGGGCGTGTGCACCTTCCCGATGTCGTGCATCAGGGCCGCGAAGCCGAACTCGCGCAGCAGCGGTCCCTGGAGATTGAGGGAGCGCGCCTGCGCCATCGCCAGCACCGAGACGTTCACCATGTGGGTGAACGTGTAGTTGTCGTACCGCTTCATCGCGGTCAACGCGAGCAGCGACGTGCGGTCCTGGCCGACGAGTTTGGCGAGGCTCTCGATGATCATCCGGGCCGCGCCGGGATCCGGCTTGTCGCCCGCTTTGGCCGCGTCCCAGAGCTGCTCGGCCGTGGCCACCGCCGTCCCGTACACCTGACGGGCCGCGGCAATGCCGGGCGTGCCGGGCGCCTCCTGTTCGAGGTTGATGCGGCCGATGGCGACGTGCCGCACCCCTTTCTGCTCCAGCCGCGCCGTCAGCGGCAGGGGCGAGCGGCGGTCCGCCAGCTCGAAGACGACCGTCCGCAATTCCTCGGTGTTGACGCCGCGCGCGATGGTGATCTTCTCGACCTCGCGCTCGCGCAGGTCGCGGGCGAAGCCGACGAGGGCGGCGGCCGACCGCGGCAGCCGCTCCCCGTTGACGACGAGGTCGTCGCCGACGAGGCCGATCACGATCGCGTCGCTGCGCTGATGGATCGTCTGGCACAGCGCGGCGAGCGAATCGACGCCGCGGCGGACGAGCGGATGGGACGCGGAATACAGCATCGCGCCGCGCGTGGCGGCGGCCATCCGCCGCACGAGATCGTCGTACGGCCCGATGTCAGCCATGGGCCTCCGCCGGCGCCTGTCTGGCGATCCGCCGCAGCAGGCGATCGCCGGTCCGCTCGGCCTCGATCAGGGCCGCGGCCGCCTCCGGCGAGCCGATGGTCCGCAGCGCCGTCACGGCGCCGTGCTTCACGGCGCGCAGCTTGCGCCGTCCCAGCAGCCGGCGGCGCCGCATCATCGTGCTCAGCACCGGCACGGCCTCGTCGTCGCCGACGGTGCCGAGCGCCGCAAGCGCGTCGAGCACGATGGGATGATCCGACCCAAACGGGTCGCTCTCTTCCAGAATCCTGATCAGAACGGGCACCACGCGCGCATCGCGCTCGGCGACGAGCGCGTCGACGACCGCGCGCCGCTGTGCGCCGGTGGCGGCGCGCAGAACCGTGTGCACGGCGCGTGCGGCCGCCGGGTCGCGAATCGTGGCGAGCGCCCGGACGGCGGCGCGCGTCACGCGGGGGTCCGCGCCGCGCAGCAGCGGCTGCAGCAGCGGCACCCCCTCGGGCGCGCCAATCAGCGCGAGCAGTTCGGCGGCATTGCGCTGCGCCGCCCAGCGCTCCGACGCCATCAGCGGCGACAGGCGCGAGATGGCGCGGCTCTCGTACCCGCGGATGATCGCGGTGGCGCGCGCGCGCGCAGGCGTCAGCTCCTCGGTTTCGAGGTAGTCGCGGAGCGCCTCGGTGGCGGCCGGTCCCACGTGAGCGCAGACCTGCGCGAACTCGTCGGCGGCCTCCGGCGTCATCTCGGGGAGCAGCTCGGCGGCTTCGTGGAAGGCGACGGTCGAGACGAGGGCGTCGATGGCGACGCGGCACGCCTCGGCGGCGACGGAGGCGGGGTCGGCCGCGTGTGCCGCGAGCGCGCCGCTCACCGTCGCCGCGGACCCGTAGTCGCCGGCCAGCAGCAGGTCCTCGGCAAGCGCGGCCACGTCCCGCGCCAGATCCGGCGCCCGCTGCGGGTCCGTTTCGAGCCGGAGCAGGTCGATCAGCAGCGCGATCGACAACCGGCGCACGTTCTCCTGGTCGAGGGTCCCGACGAGCGCGGCGAGATCGTCGGGCAGCTCCGCGCCGGCCATCGCGCCGGCGCGCGCGCCGATGGTGTCGAGCGTGACGCGGTATTGCGCCGACACGAACGGCCGCTCGTTGTACGTCAGCAGCAGCGATTCCATCGACGACCACAAGGCCTTGAACCGATCCTGCCGGCCGAAGTCCGTCTCCCCCAGCAGCGACTGCGTCAGCGTGAGCACGCGGCGCTTCCGCTCGGCATCCGGCGCGATGGTGTCGAAGACGCTCGCGAGCCGTTCCGACGCCTGGCCGTCGATGGCCAGCGTCGTCGCCAGCAACTGCGCGACCTTGAGGTCGTCGAACACGTTGACGACGCCGGCGAGAATCGGCGGCGGCGTCGTGCCGTCTGCAGGCGACCTCCCCGGCTCCTGCGTCGCGCCGTGGAGCATCTGGAGCACGATCGTCGGGTCCAGGTTGGCGGTGGCTGCCGCCAGGTTCTGGATGACTTCGTCGCGCCGCTCGGGCGCGAGCACGTCGACGATGCCGGCCAGGTGCCGGTACGCGGCGACGACGGCCGCGGCCTGGGACGTGAGCATCGGGGAGCCGTCGGCCGAGTAGTGCGGGGCGATGACGTCCTGGGCGAGTTCGCCGATGGCCACGACGTCGTGGGCGATTTCGAGCAGCCGCGCCTGCGCCGCTTCGTCGAGCGCGCGGCGCTTGTCGAGCACCGCCCGGACGATCGCGCGCCACAAATCGTCCTTGCGGCGCGCCGGGTGTTCGACGGCGCGATCCTCGAGCACGCGCGCGAAGTCGATCTGCTCGAGCACGACGGCGGCGTCCCCCGACTCGGCCCAGGCCTTGGCGGGGCCGCCCCGGGCGCGCATCGCGGCGGGGTCTTCCGCGAGCAGCGCGAGCAGGCGCTGCAGCACGCCGGGCGCGGCGTCGCCGAGAAAGGTGATCTGCACGAGATCGCGCTGGTGCAGCCACCAGGCGGCTTCGGCGACGATGGTTTCCCCGGCGACGGCGATGCCGTCGATCAGCAGATCGTCGGGCGTGATCCCGAGAGCCAGCGGACGGTCGCCGGTCGCGCCGGCGATCGCGGCGCCGAGCCGCGCCATCGCGCCGCGGACGGCCGGATGATCCGGTGGATAGAGCGCCCACGTGCGCGCGGCGGCGACCAGAGTCCGCGCGAGCGCGGCGACGCTCCGGCACAACTCGGGCGGCAGAGTCGGGACGTCGGCCATCTCTTGGTGGAACGAGGGAGCGCCCCGAATTATACTCTGTCGACCCTTTCATGCGCGCGGTCGATCTCATTCGTACCAAACGGGACGGCGGACGTCTGGACCGCGCCTCCCTCGAGTTTCTGGTTGCCGGCGCGACCGGCGGCTCGATCCCGGACTACCAGATCGCCGCGCTCCTGATGGCGATCGTGCTCCGCGGCATGGATCCGGAGGAGACCGCCGCCCTCACCGGCGCGATGGTGCGCTCCGGCGTGCGCGTCGCCTATCCCGGGCTCGATCGGATCGCCGTCGACAAGCACAGCACGGGCGGGGTCGGCGACAAGACGTCGATCGTGCTCGCGCCGCTGGCCGCCGCGTGCGGCGCGCCGGTGCCGATGATGTCGGGCCGGGGCCTCGGGCACACCGGCGGCACGCTCGACAAGCTGGAGGCGATCCCCGGCTTCCGCACCGCGCTCTCGCTCGACGAACTGCGTGCCGCGATCCGCACCGTGGGCTGCGCGCTGATCGGCCAGACGGCCGAGATCGCGCCGGCCGATCGGAAGCTGTACGCGCTGCGCGACGTGACGGCGACGGTCGAGAGCATCCCGCTCATCTCGGCGTCGATCATGAGCAAGAAGATCGCCGAAGGGATTGGCGGTTTGGTGCTCGACGTCAAGTCCGGCAGCGGCGCCTTCATGAAGACGGAAGCGGATGCGCGCCGCCTGGCCGAATCCCTCGTCGCCATCGGCGAGGCGGCCGGCGTCCGGACCGAGGCGCTCCTGACGCGCATGGATGCGCCGCTCGGCCGCGCCGTCGGCAACGCGCTCGAAATCGTCGAGTGCGTCGAGACGTTGAAAGGGCGCGGGCCGGCCGACGTCGAGACCCTCTCGCTGGAACTGGCCGCCCGGATGCTCGTCGCCGGGGGCGTCGAGAGCGACGCCGCGCGCGCCGGCGCGCGCGTACGCGAGGCGCTCACGTCGGGCGCCGGCCTCGAGAAGCTGCGGGAGATCGTGGCGAACCAGGGGGGAGACGCGCGTGTGCTGGACGACTACGGCCGGCTGCCGTCCGCGCCCGACCGCGACCATCTGTCCGCCGCGCGCGACGGGATCGTGACGGCCGTCGAGGCGGAAGCCGTCGGCCGCGCCGCCGTCCTGCTCGGCGCGGGGCGCGATCGGCTGGACGCGACCGTCGATCCGGCCGTGGGCCTCGTGCTGCTGGCCCCCCCCGGCACGCGGGTCCGCACAGGCGACCCGATCCTCGAGATCCATCATCGCGGCGGGCGCGGGCTCGAGGCCGCGCGGCAGCTGCTCGGGCCGGCGGTCACGATCGGCGAGGCCCCGCCGCCCGCGCGTCCGCTCGTCATCGACCGCATCCATATCCACGGAAGGACCGCCGCATGATGACCGATGTGCACCCGACGGACGCGGCGCGCACGCCGCCGGCGCGGGTGCCGTTCGACCTGCGGGACGCGGCGGTGATCGGCGGTGCCGCGGTGGCCGCCGGTCTCGTCGCGGCCGCGTCGTACTACGGGGCGATGCCGCGGCTGCAGCCCCTCGTCGGTCTGATCGTCATCCTCGCGATCGCGTACAGCTTTTCCACCAACCGGCGCGCGATCGACCGCCGCACGGTCGCCTGGGGCCTGACCCTGCAGATCCTGTTCGCGCTCGTCGTCCTGAAGACCACCGTCGGCCAGCGCGTGTTTCAGACGCTCGGCACCGCGATCAACAAACTGCTCGACTTCGCCTTCGTGGGCTCGAGCTTCGTGTTCGGCCCGCTCGGCGACAAGACCGTGTGGCCCCAGATCATGACGAAGGTGCTCGGCCCCGGCGGCGCGCAGTACAGCGTCATCTTCGCCTTCCAGGTGCTCCCGACCATCATCTTCATCGCCGCGCTCTTCGCCATCCTCTACTACTTCGGCATCATGCAGGTGGTCGTCCACTTCTTCGCCGTGCTGATGCGGCGGGTGATGCAGGCGAGCGGCGCCGAGGCGCTCAACGTGGCGGCCAGCATCTTCATGGGGCAGACCGAAGCGCCCCTGACGATCCGCCCCTACCTGCCCGCGATGACCGAGTCGGAGCTGATGACGGTGATGACCTCCGGGATGGCGCACATCTCGGGCGGCATCATGGCGGCTTACATCCTGTTCGGCATCGACGCGAAGCACCTGCTGACAGCGGTGATCATGACCGCCCCGGGCACGCTGATGATGGCCAAGATCTTCGTGCCCGAAACCGAGGTGCCGGAGACGCGTGGCACCGTCCGGCTCGCCGTCGAGCGGACCGACGTGAACGTCATCGACGCGGCCGGCCGCGGCACCAGCGAGGGGCTCCAGCTCGCCCTCAACGTCGGCGCCATGCTCATCTCGTTCCTCGCCCTCATCGCCCTCGTCAACGCGCTGCTCGGCGTCGCGCACCTCAGCCTGCAGCAGATCTTCGGATGGGTGTTCGCCCCCGTCGCGTGGAGCATGGGGGTCCCGTGGCACGACGCGCCGACGATTGGCAACCTGCTCGGCACCCGGATGGCGCTCAACGAGTTCGTCGCCTACTCCGAGCTGGGTCCGCTCAAGCCGCTGCTCGACCCCAAGTCGTTCACGATCGCGACGTACGCCCTCTGCGGCTTCGCCAACTTCAGCTCGATCGGCATCCAGATCGGCGGCATCGGCGCGCTCGCCCCCACGCGCCGGCACGATCTCGCGCGCCTCGGCCTGCGCGCCATGTTCGCCGGCACGCTCGCCAACTTCATCACCGCCACGATCGCCGGATTCCTCCTGTGACAGCCAGCGGGCAGCTCCCAGCTTTCAGCTTCCAGCTTCAAAGGCAGACCGGCTTCCTTATAAGCTGGAGGCCGGCAGTTGGAGGCTGGCAGCTTTGCTGACGTATTTCGATCGAGTCGAGGAAGCCGCGCAGGCGATCCGCGCCCGCGCACCCGTGCCCGACGTCGCCATCGTGCTCGGGTCGGGGCTCGGCGATTTCGCGGGCCGGCTCTCCGGCGGCGTCTCGATGCCGTACGGCGAGCTGCCGCACTGGCCCGCCTCGCGCGTCGTCGGACACGAAGGGCGCCTCGTCGTCGGGACGATGGTGGGCCGGACGGTCGCGGCGCTGTCGGGCCGCGTGCACTTCTACGAAGGACACGATCTGCGGACGGTCACGTTTGCCACGCGCGTGATGGGCCGGCTCGGCGTACGGGTGCTCGTCCTGACCAACGCGGCCGGCGGCATCAACACCGCGATCGCTCCCGGCACCCTGATGCTGATCGACGACCACCTGAACCTGCTGGGCAGCAATCCGCTCGTGGGGGCGCACGACGATCGGTTCGGCGAGCGGTTTCCCGACATGACGGAGGTGTACTCGGCGCGCCTGCGCCGGATCGCCGGCGACGCGGCCCACGCGCGTGCCGTGCCCGTCAGCCACGGCGTCTATGCGGCGCTGCACGGGCCGAGCTACGAGACGCCCGCCGAGATTCGCTACCTGAGGATCATCGGGGCCGACGCCGTTGGCATGTCGACGGTGCCCGAGGCGATCGTCGCGCGGCAGATGGGGATCGAGGTGCTGGGCATCTCGTGCGTGACCAACGCGGCGGCCGGCGTCCTGCCGGCGCCGCTGGCGCACGCCGACGTCATGGAAACGGCGCGACGCGTCCGCGGTCCCTTCGCTTCGCTCCTGGAGGGCGTGCTTGAGCGGCTCTGACGAGCGCCACGCGTCGAAACGGCCGCACGGAGAGCGGCGGGCGGGCGGCGACCGCCGGCGCCGGCCGGCACGGGATCACCGCGCGGCGCGCGATCGCCGCGACGGCGCCGATCGGCGGTCCGAAGCGGGATGGCAGCCGGTCGCGCTGGACGGGACCACCGGCACCGCGCCGGCTTCCGCGGACGCGCTCGTCGCGGCCGCCGCCGGCGCCCGCACCCACGCCCGCTGCGAGTTCTCCGGCTTCGCCGTCGGGGCCGCGCTCGAAACGACCGCGCACGAGGTGATCACCGGCTGCAACGTCGAGAACGCGACCTACGGGTTGACGATGTGCGCCGAGCGGGTGGCGCTCTACAAGGCGCTTTCGGAAGGGCGTGGACCGTTTCTCCGCGTCGCCGTCGTCGCCGACACCGCCGAGCCGACGCCGCCGTGCGGAGCGTGCCGCCAGCTCTTGTGGGAGTTCTGCGGCGACGTCGAGGTGATCCTCGCGAATCTCTCGGGCATCACGGCGCGCCTCCGGCTCTCGGGCCTGCTGCCCCTGCCCTTCGACGCCAGACTGCTAAAATAAATCACGATGCTCCCCACGATCGACTGGCAGGACGACGTCATCGTCATGGTCGACCAGCGCAAGCTGCCCGGCCAGGAACTCTACGTGCGGTGCCGCACCGGCGCCGAGGTCGCCCGCGCGATCCGGACGATGGTGATCCGCGGCGCTCCCGCGATTGGCGTCGCTGCCGCATTCGGGATCGCGCTCGGGATGCGCCGCAGCACGGCCAAGGGGACGCGGCAATTTGCTGTCGAGTTCCAGAAACTCTGCGACCTGATGGCCGCGACGCGCCCAACCGCGGTCAACCTGTTCTGGGCGATCGATCGGATGAAGCGCACGTTCGCCGAAGGAGCGCAGGCGGGGGAGTCGCCGGAGGAATTGGCCGAGCGCCTCGCCCGCGAGGCGCGCCGGATCCATGACGAGGACGTCGCGAGTTGCCGCGCCATGGGGGCGCACGGCGCCGCCATGGTGCCGGACGGCGGCCGTATCCTGACGCACTGCAACGCGGGCGCACTCGCCACCGCCGGATATGGGTCGGCGCTCGGGGTCGTTCGCGCCGCCGTCGAGGAGGGAAAGCGGATTGCGGTGTTTGCCGACGAGACGCGGCCGTTCCTGCAGGGCGCGCGGCTGACGGCCTGGGAACTGGTCCGCGACGGCATCGACACGACCGTCATCACCGAGAGCATGGCCGGCCCGCTGATGCACGCCGGAGAAATCGATCTCGTGGTCGTCGGCGCCGACCGGATTGCCGCCAATGGCGATACGGCGAACAAGATCGGCACCTACACGGTCGCGGTGCTCGCGCACGAGCACGGCCTGCCGTTCTATGTGGCGGCGCCGTTGTCGACGATCGACCTCTCGACCCCCGACGGCGATCGCATCCCGATCGAAGAGCGAAACCAGCGGGAAGTGTCGCACCTCGGCACCGCGCGTCTGACGCCGGTCGGCGCGAAGATTCGCAATCCGGCGTTCGACGTGACGCCGCACCGCTATATCAGCGGCATCATCACCGAGCGCGGCATCTTCCGTCCGCCCTACGCCGACTCGCTGCGGCAGGCCTTCGACACGACCGCCGAGAAGATCGCCCTCTAGGCCACGGATCACACGGATGGCCACACGCGATCCGAATCGAGCCCCTGTGAATCTGCTCGCCATCGAAACGTCGTGCGACGAAACGGCGGCTGCCCTGGTGGCCGAGACCGGCGACGCCGCCCGCCCGTGGACGCTGCGGTCGAGCGTCGTCGCCTCGCAGGCGGCCATCCACCGCGAGTGGGGGGGGGTCGTCCCGGAACTCGCCTCGCGGCAGCACGTGCGCGACATCTGCGGCGTCGTCGAGCGCGCGCTCGACGAGGCGTCGGCGGGGTGGAGCGAACTCGGCGCGCTGGCCGTCACGCAGGGACCGGGGCTCGTCGGGTCGCTGCTCGTCGGGATCGCCTTCGCGAAATCGCTCGCCTGGTCGTTCGGCCTTCCGCTCGTGCCCGTGCATCACCTCGCCGGGCACATCGAATCGCTCGTGCTCGCGCACGGCGAGCTGCCGCTGCCCGCCGTCGTGCTCGTCGTCTCGGGCGGCCACACCAATCTGTATCTCGTCCGCGAGCGCGGCCATTACGAGTTGATCGGCCGCACCCGCGACGATGCGGCCGGCGAAGCGTACGACAAAGTGGCGAAGCTGATCGGCCTCGGGTATCCGGGCGGCCCCGTCATCGATCGCCTCGCACGCCAGGGGCGCGACGGCGCGTATGCGCTGCCGTCGCCGAAGATGACGCATGCGGATCGAAATGCGCCGGGCGCGACGGCGCCGCCCGGCCTGCTGCCCGCCGCGATCGAGCGTCAGCTCGACTTCAGCTTCAGCGGCCTGAAGACCGCGGTGCTGCGGCTGGTGCGGGAGAAGACGGGCGTCGTGGCGGGCCGCGCCGGCGCGGCCGCCGGTGCGGGGGCGGCGCTCGATTCCCAGGAGATTGCCGACCTCTGCGCCAGCTTTCAGCGCGTCGTCGTCGAGTCGCTGCTCGATCGCACGTTCGAGGCGGCGCGATGGTTGAAGGCGCGCAGCATCGGGATTGCGGGCGGCGTGTCGGCGAACAGCCGGCTACGGGCCGACGCGAACACGAGAGCGGAGAAGTATGGGATTCCCCTGTTCGTGCCGCCGCTGGCGCTCTCGACGGACAATGCGGCGATGATTGGGGCGGCAGGGTTGAGAAGGTTGAGAGAGGGGATCACGGCCGGGGACGATCTGAACGCGGAAGCAGGACTGGTCATGTAGTGGAACCTGGAACCCGGAACCTGGAACCCAACCCGGAACCCGGAACTCCGAACTCGGAACCTCTTCGCATGGTGTTCACCGACTACCTCTGGTTCAACACGAAGAAGCGCCGCGAGGTGATTCGGATCACCGACGACGTGTCGGCGATCGTGAAGAAGAGCGGCGTCAAGGACGGGATGGTGCTCGTGTCGGCCATGCACATCACGGCGGGCGTCTACGTGAACGATTGGGAAAGCGGCTTGATCGACGACATGCAGGCCTGGCTCGAGCGGCTCGCGCCGGCGGGGCTGCCGTACAAGCATCACCAGACCGGCGAAGACAACGCCGACGCCCACCTGAAGCGCACGATCGTGGGACACCAGGTGATCCTGCCGATCACCGGGGGCGCCCTCGATCTCGGACCGTGGGAGCAGGTGTTCTACGCCGAGTTCGACGGGCAGCGCCGCAAGCGCGTGATCGTGAAGGTCATGGGCGAGTGAGGCGCACGTATCCATCGCGCCCCGTCGTCGGCGTCGGCGCCGTCGTCGTCGACCGAGGGCGTGTCGTGCTCGTCAAGCGACGCCATGCGCCGCTCGCCGGCCGCTGGAGCCTGCCGGGCGGCGTGCTGGAGCTGGGGGAGACGCTCGAAGGGGGGATCGCGCGCGAAGTGCTCGAGGAAACGGGATTGGTCGTCGACGTCGGGCCGCTCGTCGGCGTGGTCGACAGGATCGTGCTCGACGACGTTCGGCGGATCCGCTATCACTTCGTGCTCGTGGACTATCTGTGCCGTCCCTCCGGAGGCGCGCTTCGCAGCGGATCGGACGCGTCGGACGCGATCCTGGTCGATCCGTGCGAGCTGGCCCCGTACGATCTCCCGCGGGAAGCCTCCGACATGGTGGCGCGCGCGGTGACGATGGAAGGAGATCGGCCATGATGATTCCGCTGCTGGTCGGGCTGCTGACGGCCGCGTCCGTGGCGCCCCCCGCGGCGCTCGAGGCGTCGATGCGGATCGAAATTGCGCGGGTCGCGACGCCCGGTGGGAGCGAGGCGGGCCCGTACGCCGCGCTCGGGCCAATCGTGGCGCAGATGCTCACGCCCGACGGCGCCGTCGACATGGACTGGTACGGGAGCGCGGGAGGGGTGCGCGCGACGCTGCACGAACGGCTGTCGATGCTGCCGGCGGGCGCCGTCGTCGTGCAGCGCGCCGGCGCCGCGGCGATTCAGGTGATGAACCCGGCGGCGCGGACGTATTTCGACCTGCCGGCCGCGGCCGCCGCCGACGGCGGCTCCGGGGTGCCGGACGTCGTCCTGCAGCCGACCGGCGAGTTCGCGACGATTGCCGGCGCCCGTGCCGAACGGCACACCGTGACGCTGACGCTGGCGCTGCCGCCGGCGCGTGGCGTGCCCGCCTGGAGCGGCCTGCCGGCGAACCTCACGATCGTGGGCGACATCTGGTTGACGGACGCCTTTGCGGGCGCGCAGTACGCGTCAATCCTGAAAACGCTCGACGCCCTGATGGCGATTCCCGGCCTGAGCCGCACCGTTCCCGCCGGCGCGTTTCCGATGAAGACGCGGCTCCGGCTCACCCTCCTGCCCGGCTACGAGCTGCGCAGCGAGATTACCCGCCTGGCGGCCGCGGCTGTCGATCCGCGGGCGCTCGACGTGCCGGCCGAATTCCATCGCGTCGCGCCCCCCGGCCAGGGAGCGGGCGGTACGCGATGAACGCCGCCTTTCGATGAATCCACGAGGGTCCTGATATGTCCTTGTCCCGAGACGACGCCTGGGAGCTGATGACCGCGCACACGCAGGGCGAGAGCCTGCGGAAGCACATGCTCGCCGTCGAGGCGGCGGTGCGCGGCTACGCGCGGCAGTTCGGCGAAGACGAAGACGACTGGGGAGCCGTCGCGCTGCTCCACGACTTCGATTACGAGCGGTGGCCGGACCCCGCGAACCATCCGTTCCGCGGCGTCGAGATCCTGAAGGCGAAGGGCTATCCGGAGTGGGTGACCCGCGCCATCCTGTCGCACGCGGACTACTCGGGCGTCGCACGCGAGAGCCGTCTCGAGCACACGCTGTTCGCCTGCGACGAGATGTCGGGGTTCGTGACGGCCGCCGCCCTGGTGCGTCCGTCGAAGAGCGTGCTCGACCTCGAGCCGGCCTCGGTGCTCAAACGGATGAAGGACAAGGCCTTTGCCCGCGCCGTGAGCCGCGACGATCTGCGCCGCGGCGCCGAAGAACTGTCGCTGCCGCTCGACCGGCACGTGGCGAACGTGATCGGGTTTCTGCGCGAACGCGCCGACGTCCTGGGCCTGCGCGGCACGCTGTAGGCCGGACCTCCCGGCGCGGGATCGCGCACGGAGGCGCCGGCCGAACCCGAATGCCGGGTTTCCGTATAGAGTTAACAACCGCATGATGCCTGCTCAGACCGCCGCGCCGCGCGATGCGGGCCGTCCGGCCCCTGTCGTGCAGCTCGACGCCGTCACCGTGATCTATGGGGCGAACCGGGCGCTCGCGAACGTGTCGGCGCGATTCGAGCGCGGCGCCGTCGGGCTGCTCGGGCCCAACGGGGCCGGCAAGAGCACGATGCTCAAGGCGCTGCTCGGGTTCGTCAAGCCGTCGGCGGGACGGATGACGGTCCTCGGCATGAATGTCGCCGACGAGCCGCTCGCGATTCGCGCGCGCATCGGCTACATGCCCGAGAGCGACGCCCACATCCCCGGCATGAACGCCGTCTCCTTCGTGGCGTACTGCGGCCAGCTCGCGGGACTCGGTGCGGTCGACGCCATGCAGCGCGCGCACGAGGTGCTGTACTACGTCGGCCTGGGGGAAGCGCGCTACCGCAACATCGATACGTATTCCACGGGCATGAAGCAGCGCATCAAGCTCGCGCAGGCGCTGGTGCACGATCCGGATCTGCTGTTCCTCGACGAGCCCACCAACGGCATGGACCCGAAGGGGCGCGACGAAATGCTCGAGCTGATCCGCGACCTCGCGCATCACAAGGGGGTCAATCTGATCCTCTCGTCGCACCTGCTTCCCGACGTCGAGTACACCTGCGACGACGTGGTGGTGGCCGACAAGGGGCAGGTGGTGGCGCAGGGGCCGATCGCGGAATTGAAGGGGCCGGCCGGCCGCGTGTTCGAGCTGCGCATCAAGGGCGACGTGCCCGGATTCATCGACGTGCTCACGCACGCCGGCATGGAGGTCCACGCGACCGACGAGGACGTGATGCGCGTGTTCGTGCCGGGCACCGGCGGACAGCACGACATCTTCGCGGCCGCCGCGCGCTTCGGCGCGCAGGTGCGGCACCTGCGTCCGAGCGTCCCGACGCTCGAGGACGTGTTCGCCAAGGCGGTGGGCGAGCCATGAGCCCGATCCACGATCAAAGCTACCGCCACTACGAGGGCCCCCGCGCCCGGCCCGGCGGCGCCTGGATGGTGATCGCCGGGGCGGGCCTCCGCAACATGATCCGCAAGCGGACGTTTCTCGGCCTGCTGCTGTTTGCCTGGCTGCCGTTCATCGTCCGCGCCGTGCAGATCTACGTGTCGGCCAACTTTCAGCAGGCGTCGATGCTCGCGCCCACGGCCGAGACGTTCCGCCAGTTCCTCGAACAGCAGGACTTTTTCGTCTTCGTGATCACGATCTACGTGGGCGCCGGCCTGATCGCCAACGATCGCCGCGCGAATGCCCTGCAGATCTATCTGGCGAAGCCGCTGATGCGGACGGAGTACATCATCGGCAAGCTCGCCGTGCTGTTCGTCTTCCTGCTGCTCGTCACGCTGCTGCCGGCGCTGCTGCTGCTCCTGCTGCAGGTGCTGTTTGCCGGCAGCGCGGCGTTCGTGAGCCGCAACCTGTACGTGTTGCCGGCGATTGTCGTCGCCAGCCTGCTGCAGGTGATGCTCGCCTCGTTCACCATGCTGGCGCTGTCGTCGCTCTCGAAGAGCGCCCGCTACGTGGGCATCCTCTACGTCGGCATCACGTTTTTCACGAGCGCGGTCTTCGGCGTCATGTACGCGATCACCGGCAACAGCGGACTCTCCTGGATCTCGCTCGGGTCGAACCTCACGCAGGTCGTCGACGCCGTCTTCCGGCTGAAGCCGCGGTACGACACGCCGTGGCCCGTGTCGCTGCTGGTGATCGCCGGGCTGATTGCCGCGTCGGTGTGGATCCTCGAACGCCGCGTGCGCGGCGTGGAGGTGGTCGCGTGACACGCGCGAGCGAGCCGCGCGAGCGAGCCACGCGCCCGGCGCGGGGAAGGGGCCCCCGCGAGGGCGCGTGTCGGGGGGACCGGCGGGGCGAAGCCCCCCGGATTGAGGTGGTCGCATGACCTCCATCGCCTCCATGGCCTCCGTCATCTCCGCGAACCACGTCTCGAAGTGGTACGGCCAGGTGATCGGCCTCAACGACGTCTCCGTGAACGTGCCCCCCGGCATCACCGGGCTGCTCGGACCGAACGGCGCCGGCAAGTCCACGTTCATGAAGCTCATCACCGGGCAGCTGCGTCCGAGCAAAGGGGACGTGAGGGTGCTCGGCGAGCCGATCTGGCGCAATCCGGATCTGTACTTCGAGATGGGCTTCTGCCCGGAGCAGGACGCCTTCTACGACCGGATGACCGGCCTCGAATGGGTCCGGGCGCTGGTCGGCCTCAACGGGCTCGACGAGCGGCGGGCCGAGGAGGCGGCGCGCGCCGCGCTGGCCGCCGTCGACCTGGCCGATGCCGCCGACAAGAAGATTGGCGCCTACAGCAAGGGCATGCGCCAGCGCGTCAAGCTCGCGCAGGCGATCGCCCACGATCCGCCGTTGCTGATCCTCGACGAGCCGCTGGCCGGCATGGACCCGCTCGCGCGCCGCCGGACGATTCGATTGATCCGCGAGTGGGGACGCGCCGGCAAGAGCATCGTCGTCTCGAGCCATATCCTGCACGAGATCGAATCGATGACGTCGAACATCCTGCTGATCAACAACGGCCGCATCCTCGCGGAAGGGGACGTCCACCAGATTCGCGACCTCATCGACGAGCACCCGCACACCGTGTTCGTCCGGGCGGCCAACCCGCGCCGGCTCGCTCGCCAGTTCCTCGAGCGCGACGACGTCCTGAGCCTGAGGCTCGAGTCGGGCGCCGTGGTGGTCGAGACGGCCAGGCCGGACGCCTTCTACGCCCGGTTGACCGATATGGCCGCCAGCGGCGAATACGGCGCGATCGACGAGGTCACCTCTCCCGACGACAACCTCCAGGCAGTCTTCCAGTACCTGGTGAACCCGTGAGCGAGCAGGGGCGACCCGTCGGGCAGGGGAGGACGCCGGGCACGATGGCGTCGGCGCTGCGCGTCTTCGACTTCTCGCTCGGCGAGATGCTGTGGTCGCGCCGCACGATCTTCATGGCGCTCATCGTCGGGGCGCCGGTCGTGATTGCGTTGCTGGTCCGGATCGTCGACGCGATTGGCCTCTCCGGCCTGCGCGTCGAAGGCAGCCGGATGACGGGGCCCGCGATCTTCGGGCTGATGATCTGGGTCTTCTACCTGCGCTTCACCGTGCCGGTGCTCGGCGTGTTCTACGGCACGTCGCTCATCGCCGACGAGGTGGACGACAAGACGATCACGTACCTGTTCACGCGGCCCGTCCGGCGCGGCGCCGTGCTCCTCGGCAAGTTCTTCGCCTATCTCGCGTGCACGATTCTCGTCGTCCTGCCGTCGGTCGTCATCGTGTATCTGCTGATCGCGCCGCTGCAGGGAAGTCTGGGCGGATCGTTCATCGACCTGCTGAAGGATCTGGTGCTGCTGGCCATTGGTCTGGCCGTCTACGGCGCGGTGTTCGCGTGGGTGGGGGCGCAGTTCAAGCGGCCGCTGCTGATCGGGTTGATTTTCGTGTTCGGCTGGGAACAGGCGGCGCTCGCGTTTCCCGGCTACCTCAAGAAGCTGACCGTCGCCTACTACCTCCAGGCGCTCGTCCCGCATGCGATGCCGAACGACAGCATTCTCGGCCTCATCCAGGGCCTCTTCCGCGAAACGCCGTCTCTTGCCGTGAGCCTCTTCTGGCTGGCGGTGATCCTTGCCGTCTTCCTGGCGGGCGCGACCTACACGGTCGAACGCCGCGAATACATCCTCGAGCAGTAGGCGGTGTTCGATTCCGAACAGTACCCGTCCGGTTCCGGGAACTTTTTGCCCGCTCCATCGGTATAATCCCTCAGGGGGCGCCTATGACCAGAAGGACGCACTATTTCATGGCCGGCTCGGTGGCAGTACTGGTGGCCGGTCTCGGCGTCGGGCTGGCCGCGTATTACGGCGGCGGGTTCCCGTCGCTGTCCGCGTCGCGCACGGGGCCGTCGGAGCTGAGCTACGTGCCGGCGGACGCGTCGGTCGTTGCGTTTGCGAACGTCCGCCAGGTGATGGACTCCCAACTGCGGCAGAAGATCCGGCAGGCGGTGCCGCAGCACGACCAGGGACAGAAGGAGTTTCAGCAGGCGACCGGCATCGACATCGAGCACGACATCGACTACGTCGTCGCGGCCGTCACCTCCAGCGCCCCCGACGATGCCAGTGGGCTCGTCGTCGCGCGAGGCCGCTTCAACGACGCGCAGCTCGAGGGCTTCGCGCACGACCATGGCGGCGTGACCGAAGAATACAGGGGCAAGCGGCTCGTCAGCGTCTCCGACGTTCACATGCACCACCCCGGCATGTCGGAGTCTCCGGACGCGAGCCACGGGAATCACCGCATCACGCTGGCGTTTCTCGAGCCTGGGCTGGTCGGCATCGGCAGCGAGCGGGCGATCCGCAGTTCCATCGACGCCGAGATGAGCGCGCACAGCATCACGAGCAACGGCGACATCATGGACCTCGTCTCCGACATCGAGCGCGGCAATACCTGCTGGGCGGTCGGACGCTTCGACGCCATTGCCAATCGCGCCCGGCTGCCGGAGCAGGTGAGCCGGGAGATTCCCGACATCAAGACCTTCGCGGTGATGAGCCACATCGACGGCGGGATTTCCGGCACCCTGCGCGCCGTCGCGAAGGACGAGAAGGCGGCCGAGAATCTGCGCGACGTGGTCCGCGGATTCCTGGCGCTCGGCAGGATGCAGGCGCAGAGCGACCCGAAGCTGAACGCCATGCTCCAGTCGCTGCAGCTCGCGGGGACCGGCACGACGGTGTCGCTCTCCTTCAGTGTGCCGGCTGACGTGTTCAACGGGCTGCCGCACATGAACGGCCAGCCGGGCGACGCGCCGAGGCCGCCGCAGCCGCCGTCCCCCCCGCGGCCGCCGCGGCCGGATCGCTAGCTCGCGCTCGCTCCGCGTCCTCTCGCATGGCAGGCCGGGTTCGCCCGGCCTGCCATTTTGTTGTACCCTTGCCCGCACGTTCCCGTGTCCGACCTCGTTTTCTTCTACGGCACCCTCATGGCGGGCTTCGATCGGCGTCGCCGCGCCGGCATCGATCACAAGCTGACGTACGTCGGCCGGGGCTCGATCGAGGGGACGCTGTTCGACCTCGGGATCTATCCTGCGGCCGTGCCGGCGCCCGAGGGACGGATCTGGGGAGAAGTCTACGAGATGGCCGATTCGGCGGGCGTCCTCGCGGCGCTCGACGAGATCGAGGGCTACAGCCCCCACGATCCGGACCGCAGCCTCTACACGCGCGCGCGCGCGCCGGTCGTCCTGCCGGACGGCACCGGCGCGGAGGCGTGGGTCTACTTCTACAATGCGCCGCTGGGACGCGCGCCCCGCATCTTCTCCGGCGACTACCTCGAACACGTGAAGGTCCGATGATGCATCGTGCGCTGCCGTTCCTGATCGCGCCGTTCTTCGTGCTGGCCCCCGTGCACGTCTCGACGCAGGCGGCGCCGCCGAACCCCGACGCCGGCGACCCGCGGATCGAAAAGATCCTCGCGGCCATTTCGCCGGACCGCCTGCGCGAAATCGACACCAAGCTCGTGAGCTTCGGGACGCGCAACACGCTGTCGGATGCGGACAACCCGACGCGCGGCATCGGGGCGGCGCGCCAGTGGATTTTCGACGAGATGAAGCGGAGCAGCCCGCGCCTCCAGGTCAGCTTCGATACCTACACGATCGCGCCGCAGGGGCGGATCACGCGGCAGGTGGAGCTGCGGGACATCGTCGCGGTGCTGCCCGGCAAGACCGCCCGGCGCATCTATGTGACCGGGCACTACGATTCGCTGAACCTCGGGCGCGGCGGTCAGGGGGCGTTCAATGGCCGGCGCGGCCAGCCCGGGGAGCGCGCGGGGACGGAAGGGGCCGGCGGCCGGCGGGGCGCCGGCGCGCCTGCACCGCGCACCGATCCGCAGATGCGGCCGAACCAGGACTACAACGTCGACGCGCCGGGCGCCAACGACGACGGCAGCGGCACCTCGCTCACGATGGAGCTGGCGCGGGTCTTCGGGCAGAGCGGGGTCGACTTCGACGCGACGCTCGTCTTCATGTGCGTGGCCGGCGAGGAGCAGGGGCTGATCGGGTCGCGGGCGCACGTCCAGAAGCTCGCGGCCGATCACGTGGTCGTCGACGCCGACTTCAACAACGACATCGTCGGCAACAGCCACGGCGGCAACGGGATCGTCAACGAGGAGACGCTGCGCATTTATTCCCAGGGGCCGGCCGACTCCGCCTCGCGCGCGCTCGCCCGCTACGCGGCGCGTGCGGCCGCGCTCTACGTGCCGTCGCACCACATCGAGCTGATGGCGCGCGTGGATCGCTTCGGCCGCGGCAGCGATCATTCGTCCTTCAACGCGCACGGCTATCCGGCCATCGTCTTCCGGGAAGCGAACGAGAACTTCACGAAACAGCACTCCGCGGACGATACGCTCGACGGCGTGGACTTCGACTATCTGGCGCAGAACGCGCGCATCAACGCAGCCGGGGTCGCCTCGCTCGCCCTGGCGCCTCCCGCCCCGCAGGTGAACAACGCGCGCGGGCGCCCGCTGCTCGGCCGCCAGCCCTCCGGCTACGACGCCAACCTGCGGTGGACCGCCTCCCCCGGCGCCGTCGCCTATCGCCTCTACTGGCGGGCCGCGTGGAGCAACGACTGGCAGCACACGCAGACCGTCGGCGACCTGACGCAATACGTGCTGCCCAACGTCAACATCGACGATTACGTCTTCGGCGTCTCCGCCATCGGCCCCGACGGCCACGAGAGCGTCGTCAGCGCCTACGTGTCCCCCGACCGTCAGGAAACCGACGTCAAGATCGTCCAATAGGGTAGGTCTTCAGACCCGCCTCGCTGTAGGCCGGGTCTTCAGACCCGCCTTGCCCCGCATCCGGCATCCCCCCATTACAGACCGCTCCGGCTCCGGCCGATAGGGGGTACACCCGAACCGTTCATGGCCGACGACAAGCGCAATCGCGAACGCGTGCCCGTGCCGGCGCCTCTGCACGGCGAGGTCAAGGTGTTCCAGCCGATGACGATCCTGGACATCAGCTTCGGCGGCGCGCAGGTCGAGACGCCGTTCCCGCTGCAGCTCGATTCGCTGCACGACTTTCGGCTGTCGCTCGGGGACCGGTCGGTCGTCGTCAAGGGGCGCATCGCGCACTGTCATATCGGCGAGCTGCAGGAAGGGGGGGTGCTGTACCGGACCGGCGTCGAGTTCATCGAGCTGTCGGACCACGTGAACAGCGCGATCACCGCCTTCGTCGAGGCGCTGAAGCTGTCGCACGAGGCGCCGCCCATTGTCGACGCGGAAATCGCCGAAGACGAGGTGTAGGGCGGCCACGGAAGGCCACGGACGGCCACGGAAGGCCACGGAAAGGCCACGGAAGGCCACGGAATACACGGAATACACGGACGGCCACGGAATACACGGACGGCCACGGAAGGCCACGGAATACACGGACGGCCACGGAATACACGGACGGCCACGGAATACACGGAATACACGGCCGCGGCGGAATCGGACGAACGCCTCCGCGTAAAATGATCGAATGCCTACCACAGCCTCTGTCACCACGTACCGCAACCTGATCGACGGCGCCTGGGTGCCCTCGGCGTCGGGCCAGACGTTCGAGGACCGCAACCCGGCCGATACCGGCGACCTGATTGGCATCTTCCAGCACTCGACGGAAGCCGACGTGCGGGCGGCCATTGACGCGGCCGCGCGCGCCTACGAGCACTGGCGGCTCGTGCCGGCGCCGCGCCGCGGCGAGATCCTGTTCAAGGCGGCGCAGCTCATCGCCGATCGCAAGGAGTCGTTCGCGCGCGACATGACGCGCGAGATGGGGAAGGTCCTGAACGAGACGCGCGGCGACGTCCAGGAAGCGATCGACATGACCTTCTACATGGCCGGCGAAGGGCGCCGCATGTTCGGCCAGACGGTCCCCTCCGAGTTGCGCAACAAGTTTGCGATGTCCGTGCGGCAGCCGCTGGGCGTCTGCTCGGTCATCACCCCCTGGAACTTCCCGATGGCCATCCCGTCGTGGAAGATCATCCCGGCGCTGGTGTGCGGCAACACGGTCGTGTTCAAGCCCGCGTCGCAGACGCCGCTGTCGGCGTACAACTTCGTCAACGTATTAATCGAGGCCGGCGTCCCGAAGGGGGTGGTGAACCTCGTCACCGGCGACGGGCCGGACGTCGGCACGCCGATGACGACCGATCCCCGCGTCCGCGTCGTCTCCTTCACCGGATCGACGCAGGTGGGCCGCATCGTAAATCAGGCCGCGGCCCCGACGTTCAAGAAAGTCCACCTCGAGATGGGCGGCAAGAACGTCATCATCGTCATGGACGATGCGAACCTGGAGCTGGCGGTGGACGGCTGCCTGTGGGGCGGCTTCGGCACGACCGGCCAGCGGTGCACGGCGGCCAGCCGCGTCGTGGTCCACGAGAAGGTCTACCGGAAGTTCGTCGACGCGTTCGTCGCGCGCGCGAAGGCGCTGCGGGTCGGCGACGGCCTGAAGGGAGACGTCGACATGGGGCCGTCCAACAGCGAAGGGCAGCTCCGGACGGTGATGAAGTACGTGCAGATTGGCCGCGACGAAGGGGCGAGGCTCGTGACCGGCGGGCAGCGGCTCGAGAGCGGCGCGTACGGGAAGGGATTCTTCCTCGAACCGACCGTCTTCGCCGACGTCGACGCGAAGATGCGGATTGCGAAGGAGGAGATCTTCGGGCCAGTCGTCTCGGTGATCCCGTGCGCCTCGCTCGCGGAGGCGATCGACATCGGCAATGGCGTCGAGTACGGGTTGTCCGCGTCGATCTACACGCAGGACATCAACGATGCCTTCGCGGCCATGCGCGATCTGTACACGGGCATCTTCTACGTGAACGCGCCGACGATCGGCGCCGAAGTCCACCTGCCGTTCGGCGGCACGAAGAACACCGGCAACGGCCACCGCGAAGCGGGGGTTGCCGCGCTCGACGTGTTCTCCGAATGGAAATCCGTCTACGTCGATTTCAGCGGCAAGCTGCAGCGCGCGCAAATCGACGTGGAAGACATCTGACCCGGTGCCTCTGGTCGCCTACGGCCTGCTGTCGCTCGTGCTGTTCGCGTCCGGAGGCGTGCTGCTCCGCGGCTCTCCGCGCGCGCAGTTGCTGTACGGCACCGCCGGACTGCTCGCGGTCGTCGTGCTCGCCTGCGGCATCGCGCTGCGCCGCCGCCACGAATGGCGCGGCGCGCAGCGCCTGTTCTGGGACACGTTCGTCCTCGGGATGGTGCTCTGGATCATCGGCCGCGCGGGGGCGGTGGTCGACCAGCTGATGCACGTTCCGGCGGGGGGGGTCAGCTGGCACGCCCTCCTGGGCCTCTGCGGCGGACTCGGCCTGATCGTCGCCTACATCGCCCGCCCGCACCGCGGTGTCCGAGCGGCGGCCGCCGGCCCGCTCGCCGTCGACCTGGCGAGCTACGCCATGCTGGGCGGCTTCGTCTACGCCTATTTCCTGCTGGCCCCGACGCGCTCCGGCATCGGCTCCGACCGCGTCCTGATCGTGGTCGCGCAGGCGGAACGCGCGGTGTTCCTTGCGGCCGCGATTCTGATTGCCATCGCCGGCCGGCGCACGAACTGGGGCGCGACGTACGCGCGCATCACCGCCGGCGCGGTGGCGGCCGACGCCGCCGGCGTCGCCGTGTTCGGCCTGAGGAGCGGCATCAGCCAGGGCGGTCTGGCGTTCGACGTCGTGGTGTCCGTGCTCTTCCTCTCGGTGGCGTGGAGCGCGAAGATGGCCCCCGCGTCGCCGCCGAGCGATGCCGAGTCGTTCGAGGCGCAGGTCGTCCCTCCATCCGCGCTGCTCTCCGCGATCCCCGTCTTCCTCGTGCCGGCGCTGGGATTCGGGTTGCAGTTCGCGCAGCGCACGGCCGAGCCCGGCGACGCGTTCCGCATTCTGCTCACGACGCTCACGACGGTCGTGGGGGTCGGGCTCTTGACCGTGCGGCTCTCCGTCGAGCGCGAGGAGCTGCAGCGCGTCGATGCGCGGCTCAAGCTGCTGGCGTCCGCCGTCGAGTGGAGCGGCGACCTGATCCTGATCACCCGGGCGTCGGGGCAGATCGAGCACGCCAACGACGCCTTCCTGCGGGCGCTCGGATACGAGCGCAGCGAACTGGCCGACAAGACCTTCCTCGAGCTGCTCGAGCCGGGCGTCGAGCGGCTCGGCGAACACATTCCGGCCGAAGTGCGCCAGCACGGCGTCTGGCGCGGGTCGCTCGTCCGCCGGCGGCGCGACGGGTCCACCTTCCCCGCGGCCTGCACCGTCGTCGGGTTGCGCGGCGCGGGGGGGGCGATCACGCATTTCGTCGGCGTCGAGCGCGACATCACCGATGAGCTGCGGATGCGCGATCAGCTCGTGCACAGCGAGCGGCTGTCGGCGGTCGGCGAGCTGGTGGCCGGCATGGCGCACGAAATCAACAATCCGCTGCAGACCATCGTCGGCAGCATCGAACTGCTGCTCGACGGCGACGTGGGGCACGACCCCACGCCGGACCTCGAGACGGTGAAAGCGGAGGCGACCCGCGCGGCGCAGATCGTCAGGAACCTGCTCGCGTTCGTGCACCGCAGCCCGCCCAGTCGCGTCGAGACGGACCTCAACGACGTCGTCCGGAGCACCGCGCGCATCCGCGAGTACCACTTGATCCGGCGCAACATCACGCTGCTCAGCGAGCTCGCGCCGGAGCCGATGCCGGTCTTCGTGAACCGCGACGAGCTGCAGCAGGTGCTCATCAACCTCCTGCTCAACGCGGAGCAGGCCATCGCGTCGGAGGATCGCGCGGGCACGATTCTGCTGCGAACGTGCACCGAGGACGGCATGCACGTCTTCGAAATCTGCGACGACGGCCCGGGCGTGAGCCTCGAGGCGCGGGGGCGCATCTTCGAACCGTTCTACACGACCAAGGACGTCGGGCAGGGTACCGGCCTCGGACTGTCGATCGCGCACGGCATCGCGACCGCGCACGGCGGGGCGCTCGAACTCCGGGATCGCCCGCGCGGCGCCTGTTTCCGCCTCTCCCTGCCCGCCCACATCGTGGCGGCCGCCTAGATCGCGGTTCTCGCAGCAGGTCCTCGCAGCAGGTTCTCGCAGAAAATCAGGAGCAGTCTGGAACGGGCCTTATGCAGCTCCGCGGCGCGGGTGCTGCTTCGATCGGCGCCCGCCGCCGTCGGTTCTCGCAGGAGATCAGGAGATCAGGAGATCAGGAGCGGGTTGGAGGCGGCCAGTACGGTCAGGGGCTTCCGGAAATCGATTGGCGCGGCACTGACACGGACGCCAGGGGAGTGTCGCCGACCCCGCTGGCGAAAACTGCACGGCGGCTACGGAACACCCATCCGCACCCTGACGTCTCCTGCCCTCCTGATCTCCTGTAGCCTGGGGCGCGATGGTCCTGGCGGACCACCGCGCCTTCGGATGTGCGGCTAGAAGGTGATCTTCGCCTCGAACCGCATCTCGCGCCGCGACTGGAACGTGTTCGGGGTGGTGTAGAAGGGATTCGGCATCAGATTCCCTTTGTACGCTCCGACGATTTGATCCAGGTTGTACCCCCCCTGCTGGTACAGCACCGCCGGCGGCATCGTCAGGACGATGTTGCCGGAGCCGCCGCTCGTGGAGGCGTACTTCTGCGGGCCGTACGAGCTGAGGTTGTAGTAGCTGAGCCACGTCTTCTGGTCGAACACGTTGTCGATGTTCGCGCCGAGCTGAATCTTCGTGTGGCCAATCAGCTTGAACTCCTGCGTCAGGTTCAGATCGAGCTGCGAGAGGGCCGGCGAGCGGCCCAGGTCGCCGCGGCCGTAGACGAACACTGGATAGCCCGTGAAGCGCACCACGGTCGTCTGCGGCGTGCCGCTCTCGAGGAACCAGTTGAGCCCCACCGTCGTGCCCCATGGGAAGTCGTACGCGCCGTTCGCCTTGAAGACGTTTGGCCGGTCGGTCGGCAGTGGGCCGTAGACCGCTTTGCCCGAACTGCCGTAGCTCATGATGTTGTTGTCGTAGTACCGGTTCACGTTCGGGCTCGTGCGGCCGTTCTCGTCGCTGCTCGCGAGGCCGGAGTAGTTGCCCCACAGGCGGCTGCGCAGATAGCTGAGCGATCCCGTCCAGTTGTGCGAGTACCGCTTCTCGAGCCGGAACTCGAGGCCGTCGTACTTCCGCACCGGCTTCGGCGTGGGGAAGTCGGGGTAGAGCGGCTCCATCGTCGTCGCGAAGCCCTCGCCCGGGTTGGCGATCAGGTAGTCCTCGACGCCCTGCACGTAGATGCCGTTGTCTTCGATCGTCCGGAACATCCACTTGTGGACGTAGCGGACGCCGAGCGACATCGTCGGCATCAGTTCGTGCTCGACCCCCGCGGTGAACTCACCGGTCTTGACCGGCTTCAGATTCGGGTCGATGCCCGTCATGCCCGGCCGGTTGAAGTACTGCTCGAACAGCGAGTCCACCTGGTTGGAGCTGTGGCGGTAGTCGTAGCCGTTGGGCGGTCCGATGTAGGTGCCCGGGCAGCCCGACGTGCCTTCGCCGCACTGGATGGTGCTGAAGTCGGGCGTGTCGAGCGTCCAGGCGTAGTCGACCCAGTGGTCGCCGCCGAACGAGCCGCGCGGCAGTTCGAGCTTCGTGATGTCGTAGAACCAGCCGTAGCTGCCGTACGTCTTCCACTTGCCGTCTCCGAGGACGTCGTAGGCGAACCCGAGGCGCGGTGCAATCTTGTCCTTGAAGCCGAACTTGATGCTCAGGGCGTCGGGATAGATCTTCTGATCCTTGTAGGACGGCACGTACTCGTTCTCCGTCCGGACGCCGACGTTCAGCGTGAGGCGCGGGGTCACGTCCCAGCCGTCCTGCACCCAGAATGCGTAGTTGTCGGAGTGGACCTTGCCGATCGTGCCGCGCTGGTTGACGATGTAGTAGCCGTACTTGCCGGTCACTGGCTGGCCGGTTTCCGGGTTGGTGTACGACTGGCCCCAATACAACGTGATGTTCGGCTTGGCGAAGCCGTCGAGCACGTCGTTGGCGAAGCGCTCGAAGCGCATGCCGACCTTGAACGTGTGCTGGCCGGCCATCCGCTTGTACCACGTCGTGTTGGCGTTGAAGAAGTAGCGGGTGAACAGATCGCGCACGGTGCCCGAGGACGAAATATTGTCCGTGTAGCTGTTCGGCTGCTGGAACTGCACGGGAACGGTCGGATAGCCCGCCGCCAGCATCGCGGCGTCGCTGTTCGATCCGCTGAAGCTGTGCCGGATCGCGTCGCCGCGGAATTCCGCCGGCGTGGTGTCGTTCGCCCGGTACGACCCGGCGGACGCGTTCACGAAGAGCGTCGGACGGATGACCCAGTCGAGATTGCCCGAGAACACGTCCGTCGTGGAATTGGCGCCGGTGTTCACCCAGCGGTTGTCGAATGCCGTCTGATCGATCGACCCGTCCGGGTTCTTGTCGAACGTCGAGGTGCTCATTCCGACGCTGGGTACTCCGTCGGGATAGATGCTCGAAGCGGGCAGCGCCAGCGCGTTGTTGGGCTGCAGCGTCGGCAGCGTGCCGCGGTTGCCGTCGCGCTGGTTCGACGCGCTGAACTTCAGCCGCATGCTGTTGGACAGTTGCGACGTGACGTTGTAGTTGGCGTACTTCGAGTCGCTCCAGCGATCGAAGTGGCGCCTGGTCTTGCTCGGGTCCGTGTAGAACGTGGCGTCGTTGGCGTACGTGTTCTTCGTGTAGTCGAGGCTGCCGTAGAACCACAACCGGTCGCGCAGGATGGGACCGCCGATGTCGCCGAGCGGGCTCCAGTACCGGTAGCTGTCGTAAGGGGTGACGAGGCCCGTCTCGGTGATTTTCGCGTTGAACGGATTGAACCGCGACGCGCTGCGTTTGGCGCCGTAGAACTGACTGCCGCTGTAGTAGGTGCCGAGCTGGCCGTGGAAATCGTTGCTGCCCGATTTGGTCAGCACGCTGACGACGCCGCCGGTCGCGCCGCCGAACTCCGCGTTGTAGCCCGACGACTTGACCTGCACCTCTTTGACGAAGTCGAGCAGCATGGTCTTGCCGGACGTGCCGTCCTGCATGTTGGTCGTGTCCATGCCGTCGATGACGTAGCGGTTCTCGGAGCCGGACGCGCCGTCGATCTGAATGCCGCCCGACTTGGATTCGTCCTGCGCGCCGGGCGCGATCGCGAGGATCGACTCGAAGTCGCGTCCTTTCGGGATCCGCGCGATCGTGTCGGCCTGGATCGTGGCGTACGCCGCGTTCTGCTTGACGTCGATCAGCGGCGACTCGCCGGTCACCTGCACCGTTTCGCTGACCCCCTGCAGCTTCAGGCTGATGTCGATCGTCAGCATCTTGCCGAGCACCAGCACCGCGTTGTCGATCGTCGCGGGTGCGAAGCCCTGCAGGTTGGCGGTGACGCGGTAGGTTCCGGGCGGCAGCGCCGGGAAGCGGTAGATGCCCTGCGCGTCGGTGATGGCCGTGCTGACCCCCACGGCCGAAGGGCTGCGCGCCTCCACGGTCACGCCGGGCAGCACCGCGCCCGACGCGTCCTTGACGACGCCCTGGATGGATCCGGTCTGTTCCTGCGCGAAGGCCGGAACGGCCCACGCGAGCAGACACACGAGTACTGCGGCTAACGATGCTCGGCTCTTCATGCCCCCCGCCCTCCTCCAGACAGGTGACAAGACGTGCGAACACGCCCTCGTCGGTTACGACCTTACGGTGGTGATGCCATTGGCGGCGCAAGCGTAGTCGATTGTCGAGCGCCGATCTATGCAGGGGTGGAGTATGGCTCTGGCAGCGGCGCGCCGGTGCTGCTTCGATCGGCGCCTGCCGCCGCGGGTTTTCGCAGGGGATCAGGAGACCAGGAGCCGGTTGGAGGCGGCCAGGAGGGGCAAGAGGCCTCCTGATCTCCTGTAGAACCGGGGGCCGCGCCTACTTCGCGCGATGGCGCTTGATGTCGTCCTTCATCTGCGGGTTCACGTGGAAGCCGTCCTTCTCGGCGGCCTTGACGGCCGCCGCCGCCTCGTCGTAGCGCGCCGTCATCAGGTACAGCGCGGCCAGATTGTTCCACGCTTCGCCCGTCTTCGGGTCGGCCTGCAGCGTGGCCTTGTAGGCGCGCTCCGCGTCCGGCAGCCGATCCGAGCGGAAGTAGGCGCTCCCGAGCGCCAGCGTGACGAACGGCGGCACTGCACTCGCCAGCGAGAGATCCTGTAACTGGTTGCGCTGCACTTGTTTCCGAACGGCGTACGCCTGCAGTTGCTTCGCCATCAGGCTGTTCGATCCGGAGGGACCCGCCGCCGAGAGCCGCCGGACCGCGATCTCCGTCTCGTTCCGGTCCTCCTGCTGACTCATGTCGGCCTCGAATGCATTCGCGAGCTTGTCGCTGGTGCGCGCCTCGAACAATTCCTGGCAGCGCTCGTACGCGGCGGTCGCCTCGACGTAGCGGTGCAGGTCCATGTACGCGCGCCCGAGGCCGTAGTAGGCGAGCGTGAGTCTCGGGTTGAGCTTGATGGCCGCGTCGAATTCCTTGACGGCCTCCTCGAAGGATTCGTTGCCAATCGCGCTCCAGCCGTTCTCGTAGTGCACTTCGGCGAGGTGGCGATCGGCCGGCTTGACCGTCTGGGTCAGGAGCGGGAACGGCGAGAGGGTGGCTGCCTGTTGGGGAAGCGGACCGGCGAGCAGGAGGACGCAGAAGAGAAACGTCATGTGCACCTCCAAAAGGAAACGCCCCGCAGGGACGAACCCTGCGGGGCGCCAGTATACGTCCGGACGCGTTCAGAAGCTGAACTTGATGCCGAACCGTGCCTGAATCGGATCCTGGAAGTCGTTGTTCATCAGGAACTCCGAATTGGGCGTCAGATCTCCCGAAGCCTCCGCCGCGGCGATCAGCTGATCGAAATTCAACTGACCCGCGTAGAATGCGCCCTCCTGGTAGAACCCAGGCGCGTTGGGAAGGCCGCCGCCGTTCGCCATCGTGTCGACCCGGTTGATCGGCGTTCGCTGGTTGAACAGGTTGAGCACGTTCGCGCTGAGCGTGACCGAACGGGTCCCGCCGACGCGGAAGCTGTGCTGCACGTACAGGTCGGTTCGCGACAACATGGGCAGGCGGCCGTCGCTGCCCCGGCCCAGGTAGTAGACCGGGTAGTTGTCCGGCGAGATGATCGGCACCTGGCGGTTCACGGGCGTCCCGCTCTCGATGAAGGTGTTGACCCCGACGCTCGTGCCCCACGCGAACTGGTACAGCGCCGAGAGCTTCACCGCGTTGGTGCGATCGGTCGGGAGCACGCCGTAATTCGGCTGCCCCTGTCCGTTGAACAGCTCCGCCGGATAGTCGTAGCTGCGGCCGACGTTCGGGTCGCTGCGCCCGTTTTCGTCGGACTCCGACAGACCTGGATAGTTGCCCCAATCGCGGCTCCAGGTGTAGCTGCCGTAGAACGACCAGTTGTTCGCGAGGCGCTTGGTGAAGTCCAGTTCCACCGCGTCGTAGTTGCGCTTCGGCTTCGGCAGCGTCTGCGTCAGGTCGGTTCCGCCCTGAGGCGCGTACAAGCTCGTGCCCGTCGAGATGTCGAACTGCTGCACGATGCCTTCGCCGGGGTTCGCGATGATGTACGCCTCGCCGTCAGGACCGAGGTCGCCGACGTCTTCGATGCCGCGGTTCAACTGCTTGTGGATGTACCGCGCGCTGACGGCCGTCACGGGCCCGAGCTGGTGCTCGAGACCGAAGGTGACCTCCTGCGAGCGCATCGGCTTGATGTTCGGTTCGATGTTCACGCCGGGCGTCACCGACACGGCGCGGAAGTCGACCGAGTTGCCGATCTGCGTGCCGGAGCACGCCGGCGGGCAGTCCGGGCTGTCGCGCACCGTCTCGAAGTTCGGCGTGTCGAGCGTGTAGTAGTACGAGATCCACTTCTGGCCGCCGAAGGAGCCCTGCGGCAGTTCCAGCTTGAAGATGTCGTAGAACACGCCCCACGATCCGTAGGCCTTCCAGCGGCCGTCTCCCTTGATGTCGTAGGCGAACCCGGCGCGCGGCGCGATCTTGTCGGCCATGCTGAAGTCGATCGGGTTGGCCGCTACGCCGGGGCCGGTCGCGTACGCCGGCACGTTCTCGCTTTCCGTCCGGACGCCGCCGTTGACGGTCAGCTTGTCGTTCACCGACCACTGATCCTGCAGGAAGATCCCGGTCACGTTCGACTGGACCTTCCCCTGCGTGATGATGCCCTGGCGCGGGAACGGCGCGTTGCTGCGCAGCTCGTAGTATCCGAAGGGCCCTGACTGTCCCTTATAGGACAGCCCCCACCGGATATTGACGATGTTCTCGAGGTTGCCGGTGTTGATGTTCTCCGCGCGGCGATCGATCTGCACGCCGCCCTTGATCTGATGGTCCCCCGCGAAGTGCCCGTAGTAGGTCGCATCGACCTGCGCGAAGTTGCGCGTCCGTGTGTCGTACTTCGTGGCGCTGTTGGACGGAATGCTCGCGAAGCCCCCCTGGTGCTGCTCGCTCTCGGGCACGCCCGGCATCCCGATGTTCGACGTGCCGTTCGAGAAGTTGAACTGCGCCTGATCGATGACGTTGAAGTCGTGCGTGTCGTACAGGAACCGGCCGGCGCGCACGCCGATCAGGAACTTCGGCGTCACCACGTAGTCCGCCTGGCCCGAGAGGGTCCAGTTGGGGAAGTTCGTGCCCTTCGTGTAGTCGGTGCCGGGCTTGTCGCTGCCGGTCGTCCGCGCCAGCTGGCCCTTCGTCTGGCTCCAGCTGTTGTTGTACGCGATGCGGGTCCGCAGCTTGTCCCCGAACTGCATCGTCTCGTCGGCGAGCAGATACTGCACCTTTTGATGCTGGATCGTGTTGGACGGCGTGGCCTTCGCGATGCCGCTGGTCTCCGCATTGACCGTACGATCGATTCGAGTCAGCGCCGGCTGATACGCGCCATAGAACCACGCGCGGTTCCGGAAGATCGGGCCGCCCAGCGAGCCGCCCGGCTCGAACCGCGTGTTGTCGTCGTTCGGGTACGTGTGGTACTCGGCGATGCTCGCATCGGTCGGGTTGTAGCGCAGCGACTTGTTGGCCGCACCCTCCGTGCTCGATCCCTGGAAGTACGTGAGCGCGGTGCCCGAGAAGTTGTTGGTGCCGCTCTTCGTGATGACGTTGATCACGCCGCCGGTGGAGCCGCCGTACTCGGCCGGGTAGCCGCTGGACTTGACCTGCACTTCGTCGACGAAGTCGGTCAGCAGGTTCTTCTGCGACTGCCCGTGAATGATGTCGGTGGTCTCCATGCCGTCGATCACGTAGCGGTTCTCTGCCGCCGACGAGCCGTCGATCATGATGCCGCCGGACTTCGCTTCCTCGCTGGCCCCGGGGGCCTGCGTCACGAGCGAGGTGAAGTTGTTGTCGTGCGGCAGCAGGCTCACGCGCTCCGCGGTGATATCGGTCGCGCGCGTGCTCTGCTTGACGTCGACGAGCGGCGACTCCGCCGTCACCTGTACGTTTTCGCTGACGCCCCCGACCGACAGACCGAAGTCAACCTTCTTGATCTGGCCGAGCTGGACGATGACGTTCGGCGTCTTCCCGGGCTGGAAGCCTTGCAGCTCCGCCGAGACCGTGTAAGTGCCGGGCAGCAGCGACGGGAAGCGATAGACGCCCTGCGCGTCCGAAACGGCGGTCACCGTGATGCCCTGGCCGTTCGTGACAGTAACGGTCACCCCCGGCAGCACGGCGCCGGACGTGTCCTTGACGGTGCCTTCAATCGATCCGCGCTGCTCCTGCGCTGCCGCGGGATATGCCAGCAGCAGTAGCGCAAAGAGCGCTACGACAGTGCGTAAACGCATGGTGTACCCATCCTCCTGTAAGTATGAAAGGCGAAGAACCTGAAGACTCGCGCCTTGCAGGCAGGGAGGTAGCGCACACTCCTCCCGCTTGGCGACAGTAGCACGCCGTGTACCCGGACCGCCGAGCCGCTCGAAAGGGGGAAATGCCCGTAAACTCGCCTGACTTGGCGGGCCAATACCGCACGAATCCGACAATTTGGATGTCGTGCTACGCATTTCCGGAGAAACCGCGACTTCCTGGACTCTGCTACGATGCCGCGCCGTGCCCGCGCACAGGAAACCGCGCCGATCCCAGGCGACCGCACATGTCCGTCCCGGCACCCCGCCTCGACCGCGCGAGCGGCCGTTCTGGCGCACGCACGCCTGGCTGTTGCTGCTCGTTGCCCTCGTCCTCTGGGGGACGACGGATGACCGCGAGGTGGGGCTGATTGCCGACGGCCGGCAGATGATCTTCACGGCAGTCGCGGTCAGCGAGACCGGCAGTCTCGGGCAGGCGCGCGACCGCGACCTGACGGTGCGGCGGCCGGAGGGAGACAGCGTTTCGCGCTACGGCCTCGGGATGTCGTTCGCCCAGGTGCCCGCCGCGGCCCTCGCGCCCGCCGTCGAGCGGCGCCTGGGGGCCGGCTCGTCGCAGCCGCTCTTCCTCATCGCACCCTGGTGCTTCCTCTTCGCGGCTGCGCTGCTGGCCGGCATGGCCGCGCGCGAGCTGGGGGCCGGTCTCGCCGGTCAGCAGTTTGCCATTCTGCTCGCAACCCTTGCGTCTCCACTCGGGTCGTACGTGGGGACGGCGCTCTCCGAACCGCTCCAGGCGGCCGCGCTGATCGGCGCGTTTACCTCGGCGCTGATTGCGCGGCGCACGTCCCGTCCCGGCGCGGCGGTGATGGCTGGCGCCTGCGTGGGGATCGCCATCCTCACGAAATCCAGCCTCGCTGTCGTCGCGCCCCTCACGCTGTTGCCGATGGTGACGCCGACCCCCCGCCGACGCCGTTTGCTGGCGCTCGCCGGCGGCGGCCTTCTCCCCATTGTTGCGGTGTGGCTCTGGTTCGAGGTGGCGCGCTTCGGCCGCCCGTTCGCGTCGTACGCGGGCGAGGGCTTCACGCATCCGTTTGTCGACGGGCTCTGGCGTCTGCTCGCCGGCCCCGACAAAGGGCTGCTGCTGTACTTTCCGGCGCTCGCCGTGGCAGTCGTCGCGGGGACCCGGACGTGGCGCGATCGTGCCGCGCGGGAATCGGCGCTCGGAGCCCTGCTGCCGTTCGTTGCGCTGCTCGCGCTCGCGGCGCCGTGGTGGGCGTGGCACGGCGTCGACGGCTGGGGGCCGCGTCTGCTCGTCCCCGCGGTTCCGCTCCTCGGAGCGCTGGCGGCGGTCGAGATCGCGCGCTGGCCTCGGCCTGCCGCGTACGTCCTGGTCGCCGCGTCAATCGCGATCAATCTGCCGCCGCTGCTGCAGAATCCGACGCCGGTCGTCCGGTACATGTGGCAATGCGCGTGGCCGTCCGACCCGGCCATCGCGCTGCGCGTGCCGCGCTTTGCCAGGCGCGATCAGGACGGGCGCACGCTGGTGCCGCCCGATCAAGTGCTCGCGACCGTGCCGTCGGCTTCTCCCTTCGTCGTGCTGCCCTGGTTCTGGAATGCATCGCGGGGAAATCCGCCGGCGATCGCCGCGCAACTTCAGCGGCCTCCCTGGTCCTCCGCCCGCCCCGACATCGTCCCCGTGCCGCCACTGTCGCCGGCGGAGGCGGAGAAGATTGCGCGGCCGCCGCGGTGGAACTTCTGGGGACGGGGCTTCGCGCCCGCGGCGCGTCCTTTCGCGGTGTACGACTCGGCGCTCGCGGATCAAGTGATTCGCGCCCAGGAACTGCGACGCACGGATGTCGCGCTGCGCCTCGCGCGCAAGTACTTGGATCTTGCCCCGAGCGGGTTTGCCGACGCGCTGCTGCTCGAGTGCTATCGCCTGCTCAGGCGCCGCGCCGATGCCGTCGCCTGGCTCACCAGCCTTCCCACCGAACGCCGCCTCGAGCCCGCCATCAACGTCGTCCTTGCGCTGTGGGATCGCGACGATGGGAAGGAGGAGCAGGCGCGGGCGCTGCTGCGCTCCGCCGCGGCGGCGTATCCCAACAGCCCGCTCCAATCCGCGCTCGACGCGCCGCTCTCCGCCTGGCCCTCCGACTTCGGTTCGATGACGTCGAACGCCGGCGCGCTCCCGGTGGCCCGGTAGGCCGGGCCTTTGGACGCCCCCCGCCCCTCCGCCCTCCGTCCTCCGCCCTCCGTCCTCCATCATCCGTCATCCGTCATCCGATATCCGATATCCGTCATCCGATATCATTGAACGGATATGCCACTGCCGGAGGTCGTCATCGTCGGGGCGGCGCGGACGCCGATTGGACGCTACGGGGGCGCGTTCCGCAACGTGCACCCGGCGGAACTGGGGGCCGTCGCGGCGCGGGCGGCGATGGACCGTGCGGGCGTCACGCCGGACGCCATTGACGAGGTCCTGATGGGCCACGGCCGTCAGGCAGGCTCCGGGCCGAATCCTGCCCGGCAGGTCGGCGCGCGAGCCGGTGTGCCGGACCGCGTTCCGGCCCAGACGATCAACAAGGCGTGCGCCTCGGGGATGCAGACGATCGCGACAGGGGCGCAGACGATCATGCTCGGCGAGGCGGACGTGGTGCTCGCGGGCGGGATCGAATCGATGAGCCGCATGCCGTACCTGATCGACGCGGAGGACGCGCGCTGGGGCCATCGCATGGGGGACTTCGCGCTCGTCGACGCGATGTATCGCGACGGCTTCACGTGTTCGATCTGCGGGATGGTGATGGGGGAGACGGCCGAGGCGCTCGCGCGCGAGTACGGCATCACGCGCGAGGCCTCCGACGCCTACGCGCTCGAGAGCCAGCGTCGGACGGCCGAGGCGATGGCCGCCGGGCGCTTTCGCGACGAGATCGCGCCCGTTACGGTCGCCGGCGCGAAAGGGCGCACGGTGACGGTCGAGGCCGACGAGCATCCGCGGCCGCAGACGACGACCGAGAGCCTGAAGAAGCTGGCGCCGGTGTTCGCCAAGGAGGCGGGCGTGATCACCGCCGGTTCGTCTTCGGGGATCACGGATGGCGGCGCGGCGGTCGTGCTGATGAGCGCCGAACGGGCGCGCCGGGACGGCGCCAAGCCGCTGGCGCGGGTCGTGGGATGGGCGAGTGCCGGCGTGGATCCGCGGCGCATGGGAATTGGGCCGGTGCCTGCCGTCAAGAAGTTGCTGGCGCGTACAGGTCTGGCGCTCGAGTCTTTCGATCTCGTCGAACTGAACGAAGCCTTCGCGGCACAGGCGCTGGCGGTCCTCCGCGATCTGCCGATCCCGGTGGAGAAGGTGAACGTCAACGGCGGCGCGATCGCGCTGGGGCATCCCATCGGGTGTACCGGCACCCGGATCGTCGTCACGCTGCTGTACGAGATGATGAGACGCGGCGCGCGACGCGGCCTCGCGACGCTGTGTGTGAGCGGCGGCATGGGAATGGCGATGGCAATTGAAGCATGCTGAGGCGACGTCTGCGGCACCTGCCATGAAACTGGCCATCATCGCGGGGGACGGCATCGGCAAGGAGGTGACCGCCGAGGCGGTGCGCGTGCTCACGCGCGTCGGCGAAGTGTTCGGCCGCACGTTCGCCTTCGAGCACCTGCCCTGGGGGGCCGATTACTGCCTCGAGACCGGCATCACGATCCCGCCCAACGGCTACGCGATGCTGCGCGACGACTTCGACGCGATCTTCATCGGCGCGCTCGGCGACCCGCGCGTGCCCGACAACCGGCACGCGCGCGACATCCTGCTGGGCACCCGCTTCGAGCTGGATCTCTACGTCAACTACCGCCCGGTCAAGCTGCTCGACGAGCGGCTCTGTCCGCTGAAGGGGCGCGGGCCGGACGACGTCGATTTCGTCGTCTTCCGCGAGAACACCGAGGGGCTCTACGTGAGCATCGGCGGGCGGTTCAAGGCGGGCACGCCCGACGAGATCGCGATTCAGGAAGAGCTGAACACGTACAAAGGGGTGCACCGGATCGTCAGGCACGCGTTCGAGTTCGCCAAGGCGCGCGGCCTCACGAAGGTCTGCATGGCCGACAAGAGCAACGCGATGCAGCAGGGACACGCGCTCTGGCAGCGCGTCTTCCGCGAAGTCGCGGCCGAGTACCCGGACATCGCGCCGACCCACTACTTCATCGACGCGCTCGCGATGTACATGGTGCTCGACCCGGGCCAGTTCCAGGTGATCGTCACCAACAACCTCTTCGGCGACATCGTCACCGATCTGGGCGCGACGTTTCAGGGCGGGCTCGGCATGGCGGCGTCGGGGAACATCCATCCGGGCCGGACCTCGATGTTCGAACCGGTGCACGGGTCGGCGCCGAAGTTCGCCGGCAAGAACGTCGCGAACCCGATCGGCGCGATCGCGTCGGCCGCGTTGATGCTCGAGACGCTTGGACTGGCGCGCGAGGCGGCCGCCATCGATGCGGCGGTCCGGACCGCCGTGAGCGAGCGCCAGGTGACGCAGGACATCGGCGGAACACTGGGTACGCGGGAAGCCGGCGAGTACATCGCGCGGCGGATTAGGCTTTAGGCTTTGGGCTTTGGGCTTTGGGGGGAGTTGATCCGTGTCGAATGACGTCTACATTCTCGGCGGCGCGCGCACGCCGATGGCGGAATACGCGGGCAAGTTCAAGGACATCTCGGCGATCGACCTTGGCGCGATTGCGGCGCGCGCGGCCATGGAACGGACCGGGGTCGAGCCGGAGGACGTCGATCACGTCGTCTTCGGCAACGTAATGCAGACCAGCGCCGACGCGGTATACGGGGCGCGTCACGTCGGCCTCAAGGCGGGCGTGCCGATCGACGTGCCCGCCCTGACCGTCAACCGGCTGTGCGGATCGGGCATTCAGGCCGCCGTCAACGGCGCGCAGCTCATTCAGCTCGGCGAAGCGGACATCGTCCTGACCGGCGGCATGGAGAATATGACGCAGGCGCCGCACGTGATCCGCGGGCTGCGCAGCGGCCTGCGGCTTGGACAGGGACAGCTCGAGGACTCGTTGTGGTCGGCGCTGCTCGATACCCACTGCGGCTGCACGATGGCCGGCACGGCCGAGAACTGCGCGGCGAAGTACGGCATCTCGCGCGAGGAGCAGGACCGCTACGCGATCCGCAGCCAGCAGCTCGCCGACAAGGCGTGGAAGGCAGGACGGCTGAAGGAAGAAGTCGTCCCCGTCGAGGTCAAGTCGCGCAAGCGCGTCGAGGTCGTCGCGCAGGACGACCACATGCGCCCCGAGTCGACGATGGAGGAGCTGGCGAAGCTGCCGGCGGCCTTCAGCAAGAACGGGTGCGTGACGGCGGGGAACGCGAGCGGCATCGTCGACGGCGGCGCCGCGCTGCTGCTCGCGTCCGACAAAGGCGTGCGCGATCATGGCCTGACGCCCATCGCGCGGTTGACGCACTGGGCGTACGTCGGGGTCGAGCCGACGCTGATGGGCATGGGGCCGGCGCCCGCGACGCGCAAGGTCCTGGCGCGCGCCGGCCTGACGCTCGACGACATCGACTTGATCGAGGTGAACGAGGCGTTCGCCGCGCAATATCTGGCGGTCGAGAAGGAACTCGGCCTTGATCGCGACAAGGTGAACGTGAACGGCGGCGCGATCGCGCTCGGGCATCCGCTCGGCATGACCGGCACCCGGCTGCTGCTGACGCTGACGCTCGAACTGCGCCGGCGTCACCTGAAGCGCGGCCTGGTGACCGCGTGCATCGGCGGCGGCCAGGGGATCGCCGCCATCGTCGAGACTGTGTAGAGACGCTGTAGGGCGGGTCTTCGCTCACGCGGGGCTCCGCCCCGCACCCCGGCTCGGTCGCTCGCGGGGACCCCTGCGCCCCGCGCCGCTCCTTCGCGGGCGCGCTGGCGCGCGCCGGGTGTCAGTGTAGGGCGGGTCTTTAGACCCGCCACAGGTGTAGGGCGGGTCTTCAGACCCGCCACAGGTGTAGGGCGGGTCTTCAGACCCGCCACAGGTGTAGGGCGGGTCTTTAGAC
>DASUKM010000051.1:0-44826 GCA_036278735.1 Vicinamibacterales bacterium | reverse complement strand
CCTGCGGCTCCTGCCCCAGGGCGTCCTCACGGGGGATCGCGCACGATTCATCGCGGCGGCCGCCCACGTGATGCGGCAGGTGCTGGTCGATTATGCCCGCAGCCGCCGGCGCGACAAGCGCGGCGGCCCCGATCGACGCCGTGTGCCGCTCGACGAACACGTGGCGCTCATCGATCCGGCCGACAGCGAGCGGTGGGAAGCGCTCGACGAGGCGCTCGACCGGCTCGCGCGCCTGTCGGTCCGGCAGGCCAGGATCGTGGAACTCCGCTACTTCGGCGGCCTGACGGTTGAGGAGACTGCCGGCGTCCTGGGGATCTCGCCCAAGACGGTGAAGCGCGACTGGAGCGTCGCCCGCGCCTGGCTGCGACGCGAACTGACGGCCCCTTCCGACGGCAGACGCTGACACACGCCGAAGATGGCGACAAAAGTCGCCGCCCAGGGCCACATGACCCCGATCTCGGGCCGGTGACGCATTCTTCTACGCGGAAGCCTCGCTCGCCAGGCGAAGCCGTCGCGTCTTCGTTCATCCGAGATCGGCCCCAAGGAGGCTGTCATGGTTCGATTCCGGTTGGTCCCGGCTTTGATCTGGTGTGTCGCGTTCGCGCTTCTGATGGTGGGTAGCGCTTCGCGGGCAGAGGCACAGACGACCATCAACCAGACGTCGTGCAGCGACGGCGGCACCGGCGCGTGTCTGACCAACGGCGTTCTGCAGGATCTCGCGGTCGATTGTTCGACCGGCCGGATCAGCACGGCGCTGGCGTCCATCGCCGATCGCAACGGGCCGAACCGGATCACGATCACCGGGACCTGCAGCGCAGAGACCGTGAACGTCGTGGGATTCAATCGCCTCACGATTGTGGGGAGCGGCGGCGCCACCATCACCAGGGACTTCGGGTTCCTGAATTCCAACAACATCACCTTGAAGTCGCTGACGTTCGATTTCAACGTGCCCTTCGCCCAGCTTGGTGTTTTCGGTTCGAATCTGCTCCTCGACGGCGTCACGGTCGAGCACGCCACGAACAATGGCATCACCGTGTCAGCCGGTGGTGTGGTGGCGTTCACGGGCGCGCCGAGCGTCGTCACCGCCAATGGTGCCAACGGCATCTGGGTGAACAGTGGCAGCGTCGGACTGGTCAATGTCACGATTAGCAACAACGGCGGTGCCGGCGTCGACGTGGGAGCGGGAGGTCGCGTCCATATCGGGAACACCGTCAACGGGGCTGACGCGCCCGTCGACATCTCGGGCAACCACGACGAGGGGATCGCCATCAACGACGGGTCGCTCGTCGCCAGCGCGGAGACGAATGCGACCGCGCCGATTCACATCCACGGCAACGGGGCGGCGGGGATCGATGCCAGCGGGGCAAGGGTGGAACTCGACGGCGCCGTCGAGATCGACGGCAACACGGGCACCAACAGTTGCGATCCGTTCGCCGCGCAGTGTCAGGTCGCGTTCGGCAGCACCTTCGCCGCTATTGAGAACGGCGTCCAGATCCTGGGCGGCCTGCTCGTGGGCCTGCAGGGGAACGTCTTCATCGACCCGGGCGGCGGCACCCCCGTGACGATTACCGGCGGGGCAATGTTCGTACTGGGAGGCACAGGCGCACTGGCCGGGGGGAATGCGATCGACACCCTGACCTGCGACGACAGTTCCTGGGTCGCCAATCTCGACAATCTCTCGACCGTGGGGATCAACACCTGCTCGAGCACCGGCCCGAAAGGGACCAAGGGGGACAAGGGCGACAAGGGCGACAAGGGAGATGCCGGGGCGACGGGGCCGCAGGGGGCCGCCGGCGCGTCCGGGCGCGAAGTGGCTTCGTCGTCTTCGGCCGCGACCGTGCCCGCGGGAGCCACCCAGGTCGTCACCGCCAGTTGCCCGGCAGGCAAAGCGGTCGTGGGCGGCGGGGCCGCGAGCAGCAACCCACGACTCGTGGTCCAGTCGTCGATGCCCGACGGCGAGACCACGTGGAGAGCGGTGTTCGCGAATACGTCGAGCGCGAGCCAGAGCGGCACGCTCGGAGCGCAGGCGATCTGCGTGACCGAGCCGGCGCCGCCGCCCACGCCGAAGGCGACGGTGGTGTCTCTCTACCCGGTGAACGGTGGATCGGTGGCGGCGGGGGGCACCGCGCAATTGTGGGCGTACGTCAAGAACACGGGCACCGTCGCGCTGCCGTCGAACGCGGCCGTCTGGTTCAACGCCGACGGTCCGTCCTGGAGCGGGTCGCACTGGGTCGGCAGCACGACGACCGGAACGCTCGCACCGGGCGCGGCGGCCTGGGTCCTGTTCTCCTGGAACGTCCCCGGCGGCGCGGCGTCGGGCACGTATGCCTATCGGGCGCAGGTCTGGGCCACGGGGGTGATTTCGCCGTTCAGCGTCGCGCAGGCGTTCCTGATCACGCCGTGATGCGGTCCGGGATTTGACAGTGTCGATCGGGCGGCGGTACCGTGGCGACCCCGGTGAGCTCATGGTGACCGTCGTCCGAGCGATTGCCCTCTGCGCCCTCGTCGTGTTGTGCACCAGCGGCCTGGGTCGCGCGCAGGGGTCGGCGGTGGCGATCCCGTCAGCCCGTGCGCCCGGTCGTGCCGTTCAAACCCATGCGGCCCTGGCGTCCTCCGAATCGCGCGCGCGCGCGACGCATGTCGATCTGCCGCCGGTCGCGGCTCGCGAATTGAGCGCGGCGGCCAGCCGTCAATCGGCGCCGATGCTCGTCGGCTTTCCGCGATCGCTGCCGGGGCCAGCCGCCGCCGCCCTGACGCCCGAGCACCTGCGCTGGACGCCTGTCGCGTCCGGGCAGGCGGCGAGCGTCATGGTGCGGTCTCCCGGCGCCGCCGCGCTGCGGCTGGCGCTCCTCCTCGATCGCGCGCCCGCCGGCACGCAGGTGCGCTTCTTCGGCCGCGCGGGGCAAACCGTCTACGGACCGTACGCGGCCGCGGACATGCTGGCGGCGAATCCGTTCTGGTCGCCGGTGATCGAGGGGGATGCCGCGGGCATCGAGTTCGTGCTGCCGACGGGCGCGGCTCCGGGCGAGTTGCGCTTCAGCGTGCCGCAGGTGTCGCACTTGCTCGGCAGCATCCGGTCGGGGTGGCGGAACGTCGCCGCGTTGAACCCGCTGTCGGGATCGTGCGAGACAGACATCGCCTGCGGCTACGCGAGCACGTGGGGACAGGTGGCGTCCGGCGTCGCCGAATATCTGTTCACCGATGCGGGCGCGACGTATCTGTGCAGCGGCACGCTGATGAACGACAACGACGCCGCCTCGGCTATCCCGTACTTTCTGACGGCGAATCACTGCGTCGGCTCGCAGGCCGCCGCGAGTACGATCCATTCGTACTGGTTCTATCAGAGCCAGACGTGCGGCGGCGGCGATCCGTCGGACGTCGTCGAACTGCCGGATGGGGCCACGCTGCTGGCCACGGGCGACGTCAACAGCTCCGACTTCTCGTTCCTCCGTCTCAACGATCCGGCGCCGGGCGGCGCGGCGTTCGCCGGATGGTCGACGGCCGCGGCCCAGCCAGGTGAGGCCGTCGTCGGAATCCACCATCCGGAAGGGGACTACACCAAGATTAGTTTCGGCACGGTCATCGGCCTTGCGGCCTGGGGCGCGGATGCGACCGGGAGCGGCAGCCATATCGAAATGCGGTGGAGCAGCGGCGTCACGGAACCGGGAAGTTCGGGCTCCGGCCTGTTCCGCAGCGGCACCTGGCCGAATCAACCGCTCATTGGTCTGCTGACCGGCGGCGGCTCATCGTGCGAAGCGCCCGCCAGCCCGGACTGGTACGGACGATTCGATCTGATCTATCCGCATATCAGTGCGTACCTGTACTCCCCGTTGGCGCCGGCGGCCCCGACGCTCGTCTCGCCCACCGGGACCATCACGACCGCGACGCCGACGTTCGTCTGGAATGCGGTGACCGGGGCGACCTCGTACGCCTTGTGGGTCGACGATACGACCGCCACACGGGTGAAGCAGTCGTATTCGGCCGCCCAGGCGGGATGCGCCAGCGGCAGTGGCGTCTGTGCCGCCGCGCCTGGCGTGGCGCTCGTCGCGGGCTCGGCGCGCTTCTGGGTGCAGGCCAGCAACTTCGCGGCCGCATCCGCGTGGAGCGCCGCGGGCGATTTCACCGTCTCCCTGCCGCCCGTCGAGACGGCCACCGTGCTCGCGCTGTACCCCGTCGTCGGCGCGACGCAGGGAACGGCCGCGCGGCTGTGGGCGCACGTCTCCAACTCGGGCACGCTGACGTTTGCGCCGAGCGTCCGGGCGTGGTTGTACGTGGACGGCCCGGGGTGGACGGGCGATCACTGGGTGGGCGCCTCGAGCCTCGCAGGGCTGGCGGCCGGGAGCGCGGCGTGGACGTCGTTCGACTGGCGCGTGCCGTCGAGCGCCATGCCGGGCAGCTACAGCTACGCCGCCTACATTTATGATGGCGGCCGCATTTCAGGGTCGAGCCCGTCACAGGTGTTCACCGTCGCGCCCGCACCGGTGCCCGCCGCGACGGTGCTGGCGCTCTATCCGGTGAACAGCGGCTCGGTGCCGCGCGCCGGTTCGGCGATCTTGTGGGCGCACGTCCGGAACACCGGCACGGTTCCGCTGCCCGCCGGCGCCGCCGTCTGGTTTTTCGTCGACGGACCATCGTGGAGCGGATCGCACTGGGTGGGGAGTGCCCCGGTCAGCACGCTCGCGCCCGGACAGGACGGATGGTTTCCTCTCGCGTGGCCGGTGGCGGCGAACGAGCCGACGGGCGCGTACACGTACTGGGCGCAGGTCTGGGCGGGCGGCGCCATCTCGCCGTGGAGCGTGGCCCAGTCGTTCGTGGTCGTGCCCTGAGCATCTAAGTGCTTGAAATAACAGCGACTTTCACGTACGCTGAAGCATCTCGGACGGCGTCCGCGGCCGCCCTTCTGATATCAATCACCGAACGTTGTCGAATCTCAATCCACTGTTCGTGGCCGTTGGATTCGGCGTGCTCCTGCTGTCGCTGACGATCCACGAGGCGGCGCACGCGTGGACCGCCGATCGGCTCGGCGATCCCACGGCACGGCTGCTGGGCCGCGTATCGATCAATCCGATCGTCCACATCGACCCGATCGGCACGCTGTTGCTGCCGATCGTCGCGATCCTGAGCCATCTGCCGATCATCGGCTGGGCGAAGCCTGTGCCGGTCAACACGCGCAACCTCCGCAGGCCCCGGCGCGATTTCGTCCTGGTCGCGGCCGCTGGTCCGATCAGCAATCTGCTGCAGGCCATCGTCGCCGCCGTCCTGCTGCGGATGGTGTTGGCGGCGGCGCATCCGGCTGCCCTGCTGCTGAACGCGTTGTTTCTCGCGACGGAGATCAATCTGCTGCTGGCCTTCTTCAATCTGATCCCCGTCCCGCCGCTCGACGGCGGCAACGTGCTCGCGGGATTGCTGCCGCCGCGCGCGGCGCGGTCGTTCGGCGAGTTCCGGCGGTACGGCTTCCTGGTGCTGTACGGGCTGCTGCTGACCGGCGCGCTCGAGGCGATGATCGGGCCGCCCACGAACCTCTGCATGCGGATGCTGCTTCCATGAAGCCGCGCGTCGTTTCCGGCATGCGCCCGACCGGGCAACTGCACCTCGGGCACCTGGTTGGCGCGCTCGACAACTGGACCCCGCTCCAGGATCGCTACGACTGCTTCTATTTCGTGGCGGACTGGCACGCGCTGACGAGCGACTACGCCGATACCTCCGGCATCGTCGCGAGCGCGTACGACATGGTGGCCGACTGGATTGCCGCGGGCCTCGATCCGCAGAAGAGCACGCTCTTCGTGCAGTCGCTCGTGCCCGAGCACGCGGAGCTGTTCCTGCTGCTCTCGATGACGGTGCCGGTCCCATGGCTGCAGCGGGTGCCGACCTACAAGGAGCAGATCGAGCAGATGACGGATCGCGATCTGTCGACGCTCGGCTTCCTCGGCTATCCGCTGCTGCAGACCGCCGACGTGATCGTTTACAACGCGCAGTACGTGCCGGTCGGCGAAGACCAGGTGCCGCACCTGGAGTTGAGCCGCGAAATCGTCAGGCGGTTCCACAATTTCTACGGCGAGCTGTTCGCCGAGCCGCAGCCGCTGCTGACGACGTTTCCGCGGCTGCCCGGACTCGACAACCGCAAGATGAGCAAGAGCTACGGCAACACCATCAACCTCGCCGACGATGAGGAGACCGTGAGGAAGAAGGTGATGCAGATGTACACGGATCCGAAGCGCGTGCGGGCGGACGTGCCGGGTACCGTCGAAGGCAACCCCGTGTTCATGTACCACGACGCGTTCAATCCGGACGCGGCGGAAGTCGAGGACCTGAAGACGCGGTACCGGGCCGGCAAGGTCGGCGACGTCGAGGTGAAGACGAAGCTCGCGCGGGCGCTCAACGCGCGACTGCAGCCGATCCGCGCGCGCCGCGCGCAGGTGCTCGCCAATCCGGCGACGCTGCGCGAGATCCTCCACGAGGGTTCGCGAAAAGCGCGCGCCGTCGCGCAGGACACGATGGAACGGGTTCGCGAGGCCGTGAAGCTGCGGTATTCGTAGCGGCGGAGTGCGACCGACGCGCTTTGCGCTGAAGGTGCTGAAGCGAGAGGCGCCGCGCGAGCGAGCAACCGCGAGCGAGCCACGCGAACGGAGCGGCGCGGCGAAGCGCGCCGCGAGAGAGCGTGTAGGGGGGGCGGGGGGCGAAAGCCCCCCGGGAAGATATGGAACCGGAAGTCTTCGAATCGATCCTCGAGGCGTATCCCGTCCACCTCGCGAACTTCGAGGGGCCGCTGGATCTGCTGCTGCACCTCATCAAGCGCAACGAGGTGAGCATCTACGACATTCCGATTGCGCTCATCACGTCGCAGTACCTCGCCTACATCGACCTGATGCAGGAGATGAACCTCGACGTCGCGGGGGAGTTCCTCGTGATGGCGGCCACGCTGATCCACATCAAATCGCGGACGCTGCTGCCGCGGGTCGACCCCACACAGGAAGATCCGGCCGAAGACCCGCGCGAAGCGCTCATCCGGCGCCTGCTCGAACACCAGAAGTTCAAGGCCGCCGCCGAGCTGCTGCACGAGCGGGAGACGCTGCGGAGCGCGCAGTGGACCCGCCCGGACGGTCCGATCGTGGAGATCGCCGGCGAGGCGCCGGAACCGGAGATCGAAGTCGATCTGTTCAGCCTGATCACCGCCTTCCGCGCCGTCGTGGAACGCGCCAAGCAGCGGCCGAAGGTCTATCTGCCGATGGAGCAGATCCCGATCGAGCTGCGGATCGAGCAGCTGATGTCGCGGCTCTCGGAAACCGAAGCGTGTGGATTCGAGGATCTGTTCGAAGACGTGCAGTCGCGTCCGGGCCTCATCGTGACGTTTCTGGCCCTGCTCGAGATGATTCGGCTGAAGCTCATTCGCGTGTTCCAGTCGGGGGTGGTCGGACCGATTCGCGTGTACAAGCGCGCGCGGCCGGCCGGCGCGCCGACCTTCGATAAGACTCAGGCCGGCCCTGAGCCTGCCGAGGGGCCGACCTTCGACAACGTCCGGGACGGCCCCGCCGAGTACGTCAGCGCGGCGAAACAGGGGGCCGCCGGCGGCCTGGCGAACGACGATCCCAAAGAATGATGACGAGGTGCCCGTGTCCGACCATCTCAAACCGATCGTCGAAGCGTTGATCTTCGCGTCGCCCGAGCCGCTGACGCTCAAGACGCTGTGCCGGCTGCTCGACGACGAGCCGAAAGCGGACGTCGAGGCGGCGCTCGCGGCGCTCCGCGCGGATTACGACCGGCCGGGGGGGCTGCAGATCGTCGAAGTGGCAGGCGGCTTTCAGATCGTGACGCGCGCGGAGCTGCACGAATGGGTCCGCAAGCTGTTCCACGAGCGCACGACGCAGAAGCTGTCGGTGCAGGCGCTCGAAACCCTCGCCGTGATCGCGTACAAGCAGCCGGTGACCGCGCCCGAGATTGCCGAGATCCGCGGCGTGAGCAGCAGCACCGGCGTGCTCTCGACGCTGATCGAACGCAAGCTCGTGAGGAGCGTCGGGCGGAAACAGGTCGTCGGGCGTCCGTTCATGTACGGCACGACGCGCGAGTTCCTCGAGCGGTTCGGCCTCAACGACATCGGCGATCTGCCGAAGGTCGACGAGCTGTCGGACGCGCTCGGTTTCGAGTTGCCGGCCGGACTGACGGAGCCGACGATTACCACGCGGGCGCTGCCGTTCGACACGGCGGATGCGTCGAGTCCGTCACCGGAACCCGAACCGCAGGCGGAACCCGAACCGGAACCGGAAGAGACGGTTCACTGACGCCGTGAGTCGCCCCGCGCGGCGCGCTCCAGGGCGGCCACTTCCCGCGGCGACAACTCGCGGAAGCGCCCCGAGGCCAGGCGGTCGTCGGCGATGGGCCCGAACCGCACCCGCCGCAGCCGGACCACCGGGTGGCCAACCGCGTCGAACATGTGCCGCACCTGCCGCTGCCGCCCTTCGTGCAGCGTGATCTCGACGATGGCCTTCTTGTCCGGCGCCAGAACGTCGGGCCGGACGCGCACCTTCGCCGGCGCCGTGCGGCGCCCCTCGACCACGACGCCGCGAGCCAGCCGTGCGATCGTGTGCGCGTCGGGGACCCCTTTCACGCGCGCTTCGTACACCCGCTCCACCTCGTGGCGCGGGTGGGTGAGCCGCGCCGCCAGCTCGCCGTCGTTGGTCAACAGCAGCAGCCCCTCCGAGTCGTAATCGAGGCGGCCGACCGGGTACACGTACTCGTGGACCCCCGTCAGCAGATCCAGGACCGTCGGCCGGCGCTGCGGATCCGAGCGGGTCGTCACGTAGCCGCGCGGTTTGTTGAGCAGCAGATAGCGGCGGCGCACGCCGGCGCGAATGCGGCGGCCGTCGACGCGGATGTCGTCACGCGCCGGATCCGCCTTCGTGCCAAGCTCGGTCGCTGTCGCACCGTTCACCGACACCCGGCCGGCGGTAATCAACGCTTCCGATGCGCGCCGGGACGCGATCCCAGCCGCCGACAAGATCTTCTGCAGTCGTTCCTGTGTCATAAACAGGTGCCAGCTCCCAGCTCCCAGCTCCCAGTTTCCAGTTTCCAGTTCCCAGTTCCCAGTTTCCAGTTCCCAGTTCCCAGTTCCCAGTTTCCAGTTTCCAGCGTCCAGCTTCCGGTTCCCTGGTTTCCGGTTCGCGGTTCTCAGGTCCGCCCTCCGCCCTCCGCGCGCCGCCCTCCGTGTCCCGCCCTCCGACCTCCGCGCCCCGCCCTCCGCCCTCCGTGTCCCGCCCTCCGTGTCCCGCCCTCCGCCCTCCGCACCCCGCCCTCCGCGCCCCGCCCTCCGCCCTACTCGTGTAACGCCTGGGCCCAAAAGGCAATCAGATGCCAAATCGCGGTGGCGGTCGACGTTCGATCGACTTCGGCGTGCGTGATGAGCGGCGTGACGAGCTGGTGCACCGTGACGCCGTGCGCGCGCAGGTCGCGCGCGAGCAGGTCCGACTCGATTGCCGGAATCACGTTGTCTTCCGAACCGTGGAGCAGGTAGACCGGGCAGTCGGGCGCGGGCGAGCGGTCGGGCGACAGCGCCGGGTCGCCGCCGAGTGCCGACACGTGCGGCAGCAGCACCGGGCCGAGGTGAGCGGTGTCGCGCGTGTTCACGTAGGTCATCAACGTGCGCGCGGGTTCCGGCAGCGCCGCGCCGAGCGTGCGGGCGTGCGCGAACTGCCGCTGCGCCGCCGGCTTGTCGAACATATCGAGCCGGGATCCGTCGAGAAACGTCAGGATCGCCTGGCGGAGCGGCGCCACCTGCGCCGGGGGCACGACGCGGGCGGCCGCCCCCAACAGAATGATCGCGACGCCGTAATCATGCGGCGGCCGGCGCGTGCCATCGGGCTGAATGCCGGTGCACAGGTACTGCAGGGTCCGCGGCAGGTCGCCGTGACCGCCGAACGACAACGCGAAGGCGACGTGGGATCGCAGCGACGGCCGGCCCGCCGCGACGATCGTCAGGCCGCCGCCGAAACTGATCCCCATCATGCCGATTCGTCCGTCGCGGGCGAGATCCGGCTGCGTGAGCATCCATCGCGCCGCATCTTCGATCATGTCGGTGGTGCGCGGCGTGATCTGGTAGTGCGCGAGATCCTGGAGCTCGACGGTGACGACGGGGTGCCCGACGCCGGCCAGTTCGCGTGCGAAACCCACGAGGCGCGGTTCGTCGATGCCGGAGGCATGCACGCCGGGGACGAGCAGCACCGCCCGTCCGTCGGGCCGGGCGGGTTGGTACCGCCGGGCGCGCAGCCGGCCGCCGCGCCAGGGAATCGTCAGCGGCCGCTCGGATTCCGGCTCGGAAATCCAGCCCGCGACCCGCCGCGCGGCGCCATTGACGCCCGCCGCCTCGACAATGAACGCGGCGGCGCGCGCGTAGTACCGGACGCTGAAGGCGGCCGCCAGCACCGCCGCCAGCACGATCACGGTCACGAGGATCCGGCGCATCGCGAGCATCATAACAACGCCGGCGTCGCGGCGGAGGGGACCCGGAATGCGCCGGTGAAACCGCGGGCGCTGAATTATGATGGAAGGCGATGGCTGGCACGGCGGGCGGCGCGGTTCCCCGGGGAGCGATGATCATCGCGATTGACGGCCCGTCGGGTGCCGGCAAGGGAACGGTGGCGCGCGAGGTGGCGGCGCGGCTGCGGTTTCGCCACGTCGACACCGGCGCGATGTACCGCGCCGTGGCGTGGCGCGCGCGGCAGCGCGGCATCGATCTTTCGGATGCCGACGCCGTCGCCGCGGTCGCGCAGCACGCGGTCTTCGATCTCGGCACGCCGCAGGTGCGGATCGACGGCGAAGACGTCTCGCAGGCCATCCGGACGCCGGATATCGACGTCGCGGCCGCGACGGTCGCGCGCCATCCCGCCGTGCGCCGGGTGCTGGTCGCGCGTCAACGTCAGATGGCGGGGGACGGCGGGATCGTCATGGAAGGGCGGGACATCGGCACGGTCGTGTTCCCCGCCGCCGACGTGAAGATTTATCTCGACGCCTCGCCGGCGGAGCGCGCGCGCCGGCGCGCCGCCGACACGGCGCATGCCAGCTCGCACGGGCGGCCGCTTGCCGACGTCGCCACGGCGCTCGCCGAGCGCGACCGTCTCGATTCCACACGCGCGACCTCGCCGCTCGCCGTGGCTCCCGACGCCGTGGTGATCGACACCACCGGCATCGGCGTGGACGAGGTCGTGGCGCGCGTGATGGCGATCGTCGACGGAACGCGCTGATCGATCGCCCGCCGGTTCGACGCGCCTGCTACGTGCGCTTCTTGTAGTCTTCCGACGAGGCCGGGTCGAGTTCCCAGCGATGCTTGTCGCGCCGGGCGATTTTGTCGGCCGCCTTCAGCTCTTCGTTGTCCTGATAGTCGACGCCGACCGACTTGCCGATGTCGTCCACCCGGTCCTGATCGGGCGTGGGATTGTCGCCGCCGGGCGCTTCGTCGCCGACTGCGTACGCATCTTCCCAGTCCGCATCGACGTCGCCGCCGGTCAGCGCCGGGCTGGTCGCGGTGTGTTCTTCGCGCAGTTCGCGCATTTCGGCGCGCCCGGTTCGCACCGCCGAGGCCTGACGATCGAGGGTGAGGCTGGACGGAGGGCTGGGGACGGTTTCGTCGAGTTCGCGCAGCCGCTTGCGTTCGCGCGTGAGACCCGGGGCCAGCCGTGTGCCGCCGGCGCCGGCCGGCGTGCCGGTCGAACGGATCGTCGGCATCGGGTTGGTCGGTCCCTTGACGGTGCGGCCGGTTTCGGGCGTCTGGGCGAGCGTTCGCTCGAAGCCGCGGCCGCCGCGGGCCGGACGCCGCTTCGTCGCGCGGCGCTTCGTCCCGGCGGTCTTCCGGCTTGCCGTCCGGGCCGTCTTCCTGGTGCTCTTCGCAGGGCGGCGCCGGGCCGGCGCCCCAGCCGTCTTCGACCGGGCCCGGCGCTTCGGTTTGCGCGCCGGTCTCGACCGCTTCGGCCGCGCGGTCTTGCGGGCGGCGCCCCTGGCGCGGCGAGCGGCGGCCGGACGGCGGCCGGTTTTGCGGCGGGAGGTCGCCGGGCGTCGGGCGGTCTTGCGGGGGGCCTTCTTGGCCATGGTCGCGTCCTTTCGGCGTAGATCGGTCTCGAACGGGTCGACGTGCGTGCTCGCGGCTCTCGGATCGTCCTCGGCCGCCCCTGGGAGGGGAGGCGTGCTTGACCTCGCTCCCCTAAGTACTGGATAATCTACTGCTTATCGCAATTCACAATCCAGCCCGCCGGAGCTGCAATCCGGTCAGTTCGATCGAGGAGGACCCGCTCAGCATGGCGCAAGCAGACGATTCCAGGAACAACCCATCACAAGGAGGTGCGACGACCGGGACCGCTGGGACCGCAACGGGTTTCTCCCCGCTGGACGATCAGGCCGATCCGCAGGAATACGCACGCCTCCTGGACCTTTACGATAGCAGCTTCCGCAACATCGCGGAAGGTGAAGTCGTCAAGGGCACCGTACTCAAGGTCACGCCGTCGGAAGTCATCGTCGACGTGGGCTACAAGTCCGAGGGGCTCATCGCGGTCGACGAATTCGTCGACGAGAACGGCCAGATCACCGTGCAGCCCGGCGACATCGTCGACGTGCTGCTCGAGCGGACCGAGGACCGCGAGGGTTACGTCGTCCTCTCGCGCGAGAAGGCCGAGAAGATGAAGATCTGGGACGAGGTCGAGAAGGCGTACGCCGACCGGAAGGTCGTCATCGGCCGCGTCATCGAGCGGATCAAGGGGGGGCTCGCCGTCGACATCGGCGTGCGCGCGTTCCTGCCCGGGTCGCAGATCGACGTCCGTCCCGTCCGCAACCTCGACGCGCTGCGCGGCCAGGAACTGCGGATGCGCGTCATCAAGGTCAACAAGAAGCGCGGCAACATCGTGCTCTCGCGCAAGGTCCTCCTCGAAGAGGAGAACGCCGAGAAGAAGAAGCACACGCTCGACACGCTCGCCGAAGGCAAGGTCCTCCGCGGCGTCGTCAAGAACATCACCGACTACGGCGCGTTCATCGATCTGGGGGGCATCGACGGCCTGCTGCACATCACCGACATGTCGTGGGGCCGCGTCTCGCATCCCTCCGAGCTGTTCCAGGTGAACCAGGACATCGACGTGATCGTGCTCAAGTACGATCCGGCGACCGAACGCGTCTCGCTCGGGCACAAGCAGTTGATGAACGACCCCTGGTCGAACGTGATCGATCGGTACCCGGTCGGCGCGCGCCTGACGGGGAAGGTCGTGAGCCTGACCGACTACGGCGCCTTCGTCGAACTGGAGCCGGGCGTCGAGGGGCTGATTCACGTCAGCGAAATGTCGTGGAGCAAGCGCGTCAAGCACCCCTCGAAGATCCTCAACGTCGGCGACACGGTCGAGACGATGGTGCTCGGCGTGGATCCGGGGGCGCGACGCATCTCGCTCGGCCTCAAGCAGGTCGAGAGCAATCCGTGGCACGAGCTGGCGGAGAAGTATCCGATCGGCACCACGATCACCGGCAAGGTCCGCAACCTCACCGAGTTCGGCGCGTTCGTCGAGGTCGAGGAGGGGATCGACGGCCTGATCCACATCTCGGACATGTCGTGGAGCAAGCGGCTGAAGCACCCGTCGGAGGTCCTCAAGAAGGGGGACACCGTCGAGGCGATGGTGCTGAACATCGACGCCGAGAACCAGCGGCTCTCGCTGGGCCTCAAGCAGCTCCAGACCGACATCTGGGACGAGTTCTTCAGCCAGCACCACGTGGGGGACGTCGTCGACGGGAAGGTGGTCCGGATGACCAACTTCGGCGCGTTCGTCGAACTGGCCGAAGGGATCGAAGGGCTGATCCACGTGTCGGAGTTCGACGACTCGCAGCACAAGGGAAAAGAAGACAAGCTGGATCTGCAGGTCGGCGAGACCTATCAGATGAAGATCATCAAGCTGATTCCGGGTGAACGGAAGATCGGCCTGAGCATCCGGGCGCTGAAGAACGACGAATTCCGCGCCGACTGGGAGGCGTATACCGAGACGACGGGCCGGCCCGAAGTGACGCTCGGCGATCACTTCAAGCATCAGCAGTAAAGAGGCCAACAGCCTCCAGCTCCCAGCTCCCAGCTTCAAGAGGAGGACGGGCTTCCTTGAAAGCTGGAGGCTGGCAGCTGGTAGCTGACAAAGGGAGCCACCATGAATATCGGCAGCATGACGAAAGCGGAACTCGTCGAGGAAGTCTCGCGCGTCTCCGATCTGACCAAGAAGCACTCGGAGGTCATCGTCGACACGGTCTTCAAGAGCATCATCGATGCGCTGCATCGGGGCGAGAAGATCGAGCTGCGCGGATTCGGGAGCTTCCGGCTGCGCCGGCGCGAACCGCGCAAGGGACGCAATCCGAAGACCGGCGACAAGGTGGACGTTCCGCCGAAGAAGGTCCCCTACTTCAAGCCGGGCAAGGAGTTGAAAGAGTTGATCAACCGGGAGTCCGAAGCCGCCGCCGCCGGGCCTGCGTTGCCGCCATCGGTCAGCGGTGCCGGGTCGGATCTCGCCGGCGTCTGACGCCGTGCGGATGTCCATCGCCGGCGCGCGTGCCGGGCGCCGGCCGCCGCGCCGACCCGCCGCCGGCCTCCCGCATTGATTCGCCCCGATTGATCGATGGAGCACCTCTGGAGTCCCTGGCGGCTCGCCTACATCGTCGGGGCGAAGTCCCCGGACGGATGCGTGTTCTGTCAGGCGCTGGCGGATCCGGACGCGGCACCGCTCGTCCTGTTTCGCGGGCAGACCTGCTTCGTCATCCTCAATCTCTTCCCCTACAACAGCGGCCACTTGATGATCGTGCCCAACCGGCACATCGCGAGCCTCGCGGCTGCCACTCCCGAGGAACTGGCCGAACTGATCGAGCTGACGCGGCGCGCCGAGATTGTGCTGACGCAGGTGTTCGAGCCGCAAGGCATGAACATGGGCGTCAATCTCGGCCGGCCGGCGGGGGCCGGCGTGCTCGACCACCTGCACGTCCACGTGGTGCCGCGCTGGAACGGCGACACGAACTTCATGACGGTCGTCGGACGCACGCGGGTGCTCCCCGAGGAGCTGCCACAGGTCGCCGAAAAGCTGCGCCCCGAATTCGAGCGGCTGGCAGCGCCGGCTTGAGCGGCGCGTGCCGCGCGAACACGTTCGAGGAGGCCGTATGCGTGTCCCGATCGATCGCCTTTCGCTCGCGTTGATGACGGCCCTGGCGGCGACGCTCGCCGCGAGCATCGGAGCCACGGCGAGGAGCGGCCAGGAGGCCGCCGAGAGCGGCGGGATCAACCGCGAACTGCGTGCGCGGTTGGAGCCGAAGGATGGCTACCCGATTCGGATTGCCCCGATGACGAAGCAGGGGGATCCGACGCCAGGTACTTACACTGATGTTGACGGGCGAAACATTTTCGACGCCATCTTCGAGCGCGCCGGGATTGAACCGTGCCGCACCGATCCGGAAGCGTTGCGCGGCCACGAGGGCTTTCTGGAGCACGTCAAAAAGGGCAGCTCGCAGGTGCTCAATCGCGCGGGATCCCGTTCGACGTTCGGCTACTTCATCAGGGTGTACAGGCAGAATCCGCACGCGAATTTCGAGGAACTGATTTCTGCGGACTACTTCGTCCTCTTCAGCTATGACCGCATCACGAAAAAGCGGCCGGACGGTACCGACGAGGTGATCTGCGCGACGGAGCTGTTTCTGTTCGGGCCCCGGGACGTCGCCAACACGGCCCTCGGCACCGACCCGAAGCTGCTCGCCGCCTATGCCGTTGGGGCCGACGGCCGGCTGCTCCAGGAAGTGCCGCTGGATCTCGCGAAGGTCTCGAATTTTCCGGGCGAGGAAGACAAGAAGGATCAACCGGTCACGCCGGGAATTTCCTCCGGGCAGGGCTGCATGGTGTGCCACACCGAGAACCTCGACAGTTTCCCGCAGAGCACCACTCCGTTTCCGTGGGTGAAGCCGACGCCGGCGGCACCGCTGAACCCCGCGGGGCCCCCTGCGCCTGCAGCGCCCTCGCCGACCACCCCGGCGGCTGCCGTCCCGGCGCCGCCCGCGGCAACCGGGACGCCGGGTTCGACAAGCGATGCGACGCCCGCGGCTCCCGCAACACCTGGCGGCGCGAGTACGTCGGGCGGTGCCGCCCCGTCGCGTCCGGCCGCCGAAGGCGTCGCGCCGTCCCCTCCGGCGGCACCCATCAAGACGATCAGCGCGATCGTGCTGCCGAAACAGGCTCGGGACCGCGGAGTCGTTTCGGGTCTCGGGATCGTCAACCCGGATAAGTACAGGGCGGTTCCCGGGCTCCAGGTCGTGCTCCTGCCCGGAGGGGCCCCGGCGGGTGAGGTCGTCGATTTCGGCGATGGCCGGCGGCAGCCCGTCGATGGACCCCTCACCATGAGACCGTCCGGTGGGACGCCGCTCGCGATGACCGTCTTCGCCGATGCGCGGGCGGCAGCGCCGATCGCCCGGGTCTCGCTGCCCGTGATGCCGGCCGCGGCCAATCCCAAAGTTTCCGGTTCCCGACCGCCCGCTTGCACCATGCCGCTCGTCGCCTCGGCCGGCGGCGTCCAGGTGATCCACGACCAGAACGAGCAGATCGGCGCCGACATTACCCGTATGCGCATCACGGTCGACGAGACGCCTGCCACGATTGTCGCGGCAACAGCGGGCGCCGTGTTCTGGGATGTTCCCGACACGCTCGTGCCGGGACCGCACCGCGTCGTGTTCGCAGCGTCCCCTGGCCAGCCGACCATCACGCTGTCGATGTATGTCGTGGGTCTGCAGATGAGCGCCGACGACACCAGCCTGCTGCGCGGCCAGTCGACGAAGATGCACGTCACGATCACCGGCCTGGAGAGCATGCCTGCGACACTCTGGCGCTCGGCGACGCCGCCGCCGGATCTCGTCGATCTCGCGGACTTCACACGGCGCGCGGGAGACACGCGGCTGCCCAGGGCCGGCGGTCCCGGCGAGGTCCGGCTGCTGCTCGAGAATCAGTCGCCAGCGCAGGTCCGCATGGGCAAGCGCGGCGACCGCGTTCTGCTGGCGCTTCACCAGCATGACTTCGCGAACGGGCCGTATCAGTACCAGGACAGGCTTCAGTCGCTGCGCGCCGGCGGTTTCCGCATTTCGGGGACGGTCGTCGCCTTTCTGGAGGAGGCGCTCGGCTCGCGCTGATCGCGGGTCGGCGCCCGGGTTGAATGGTCGCGGCGAGGGCAGCGCCTCAGAATGTGGTGTTGCCGGTCGTCCACGGCCGCAAGATCAGCTCCCTTCGAGCGAATCCGTGGCACTCTATGCACATGCGGCGCACAAGTCCTGTGTTGAGTGCGGCGTTGCTGGACGAAACGCTCCGCGTGACTTTTCCGGCCTTGCCGCGATTTCCACGCTCGAGGAGCAACAGATTCCGCGTTCCGGATCGAAGCGGCCATGATTCTCGACCTCACCGACGAGCAACAGGCGTATCGGGACGACGTGACCGCGTTTGCGCGGCAGCAGGTGGCGCCCGCGGCGGCGGCCATCGATGAGAGCGGCCGGTTCCCGAGGGATCTCGTGCGCGCGCTCGCCGCGCGCGGCCTGCTGGGCATCACGGTTCCGCGTGAGTGGGGCGGGGGAGGACGCGACTACGTCAGCTACGCCGTCGCGCTCGAGGCGCTGTCGCACGCCAGTGCCGTCGTGTCGGTCATTGCCAGCGTGAACAATTCGCTGGTCGCCGAACCGCTGGCGCGGTTCGGGTCGGACGCGCAGAAGCAGACATGGCTGAGACGGCTCGCGTCGGGCGACGCGCTGGGCGCGTTCGCCTTGTCGGAAGAGCACGCGGGCTCCGACGCCGCCAATCAGCAGACGATTGCGCACCTGGACGAACAGGGCTACACGCTGAACGGCCGCAAGGTGTGGGTCGCGAATGCCGAAGCGGCCGACGTCGCGATCATTTTCGCGGCGACCCAGCCCGCGACCCGCGGCCGCGGCATCGGCGCGTTCCTCGTGCCGCTCGACACGCCCGGGGTGCGGCGCACCCCGAGCCCCGATTCGCTCGGGGTGCGCGGACTCGGCTGTATGGACCTCGAATTGGTCGATGCGCGCGTCAGCGCGAACGCGCTGGTCGGCGGGCCTGCCGACGGCTTTCCGATCGCCATGTGGGCGCTCGACGGCGGCCGCGTCGCGATTGCCGCTCAGGCGCTCGGCGTCGGACAGGCCGCCCTCGACGAGGCGGTCGCCTATGCGAAGCAGCACGAGCAGTTCGGGCAGCCGATCGCGAATTACGAAGCGATCCAGTGGATGCTGGCCGACACCGCCACCGAACTGGACGCGGCGCGGCTGCTGATGTTCGAAGCGGCGGACGCGCGCGGCCGGCAGCCGCGCGCGACGCTGGAGGCCGCCATGGCCAAGCTGAGCGCGTCGGAGGCGGCACACCACGCCGCCGATCGCGCCATGCAGATCCTCGCCTCGCACGGCTATCGCCGCGGCTCGGTCGTCGAGCGGCTGTTTCGCGACGCGCGCGCGACCCAGATCTATCAGGGCACGTCCGAAGTGCAGCGGATGGTGATTGCCGAACACGTGCTCAACTGGTGAAGCGGGGCGGCTCGCTTCTTGCGTCACCTCCGGCAGTCTGGAGGTGACATGACGGACACATCCTACAGTTCACACCTGCGATACCTGGACGCGAAGGACGTCGACGATTCGACGATCGACTTCGACGGCCTCGACGTGCGTGGATGGGAACACGACAAGCTCGGCGACCTCGACGGCTTCATCGTCGACGGCGAGTCGGGGCGGTTGTACTACGCGGTGGTCGATTCGGGCGGCTGGTTTCACTCGCGCCAGTTCCTGCTGCCGATCGGCCACATCAACCGCATCGACGCGGAGAAGAAGGAACTGGACGTCGACCTCTCCAAGGATGCCGTGAGGCACTTCCCGGACTTCGACGGCGATCGCTTCGGCACGCTCTCCGACGAGGAGCTGCGGGAGTTCGAACGGCGGACCAGCGCCGCCTGCTGTCCGGACGAGGGTCAGCCGGCGACGGGCTGGGGCTACGACAGCCATCGCCACTACGTGCAACCCACGTGGTGGCCGTCGGAGAAGGTCCGCGCCGATCGCACGCGGGCGACAGGGAGCCGCGGCTGGCGGGCGGCGCCGGATCGGCCCGTCTCCCCGCCCGCCACCACCATCGCGCGCCCCGAGGCGGAGCGCGTCACGGCGCACGAGCGAAGTGCCGGCGACGTCAGCCCGCACTTCGACGGCCGCGCGCAACCGGGCGATGTGGTCGGGATCGAAACGGGTGGGGAACGCACCTACATCGGCGATCTTGCCGAAACGGAAAACGAACGGCGCGAATCGGCCGAGCGCGATGCGCCGCCGGCGCGCCCCGACGACGAGCGCTGACGCGACCCGTGCGCCCCCGTGCGCGTCCCGCCGCTCAGGGACGCCACGCGGGCGCCCGGCTCAGCCGAGGATCTGCTTGGCGATCGTCTGGAGCTGGAGGTTCGACGTGCCTTCGTAGATCTGGCCGATCTTGGCGTCGCGGAACAGCTTTTCGACCGGATATTCCTTCACGAATCCGTTGCCGCCGAACAGGTTGACGGCCGTCGAGGACACGCGCTCGGCCACTTCCGACGAGAAAATCTTGCAGATCGCCGCTTCGGTGAGGAACGGCTTGCCGGCGTCGCGCAGCCGGGCGGCGTTATAGACCGTCAGCCTTGCCGCTTCGACGTCGACGGCCGCCCGCGCGAGCTGGTGCTGGACGGCCTGGAAGTCCGCGATTCGCTTCCCGAACTGCTTCCGCTCCCTCGTGTACGCGATCGCATGGTCGAGCGCGCCGCGCGCGAGCCCGATCATCTGCGCGCCGATGCCGATCCGCCCTTCGTTGAGCGTCTCGATGGCGGTCTTGTAGCCCTTGCCCGCCTCGCCGAGCATGTTCCCCCTCGGGACGCGGCAGTCTTCGAGGATCAGCTCGCACGTGCTGCTGGCGCGAATCCCCAGCTTGTCTTCCTTCTTGCCGACGGTGAAGCCCGCGGTCCCGCGCTCGACGATGAACGCGGTGATGCCCTTGTAGCCCGCCGCGGGATCGAGCGTCGCGAAGACGATGAACAGATCGGCCTCGTTGCCGTTGGTGATCCACAGCTTGCGGCCGGTCAGCACGTACGCGTCGCCGTCCTCGCGCGCGCGCGTGGCCAGCGCGAACGCGTCGCTGCCGGAGCCCGCTTCCGACAAGGCGTAGGCCCCGATGGTACCGGAGGCGAGTCTGGTGAGGCAGCGGCGCTTCAGATCCTCGCCGCCCCAGCGCATGACGGCGTTGACGACGAGCGTGTTCTGGACGTCGACGAGGACGCCAATCGAGGGATCGACGCGCGACAGCTCCTCGACCGCGAGGACGGCGTGAAAGAAGGTGCCGCCGGCGCCGCCGTAGCTCTCCGGGATCTCGATCGCCATCACGCCGAGATCGAAGAGCTGGTCGATGAGGGACCGCGGAATCTTGGCGTGCTCGTCCATCTCGCGGACGAGCGGCCGCACCTGTGCGTCGGCGAACCGCCGGACGCTGTCGCGGAAGATGGTCTCGTCCTCGCTGAGGACGGTCAGGGGCTGCACGTGATCGAGCGTCTCTTCCGGCACCGACGACTCCTTGGAAGCCAGGCGGCCACGAGGCCGATCGGCAATGTTATCATTGACGTCAGCCGGCGCTGATCGCCCGACCCGCCTGCCGGTCGTCTGAGCCGCCATTTATGCGCGCAGCACTTCGTTTCGTTCCCGCGCTCCTGCTCGCGGTGTTCTGGGCGGCCGCTCCCGTTCCGGCGCAGCAGCCGAGCCCGCAGCAACCGAAGCCGCAGACCCCCCCGGCGGGGCAGGCGCCGGCTCAGCCACCGGCGACGCCGGCCGGGCAACCGCAGTTCCGCAGCGGCATCAACTTCATTTCGGTCGACGTCATCGTCACGGCCGACAAGACCGGCGAGCCGGTGCTGGACTTGAAGCCGGGCGACTTCGACGTGCGCGAAGACGGCAAGCCGCAGAAGGTCCAGACCTTTCAGGTCATCAAGCTGGACAACCTGACCCAGCAGGTCTCGGGCGAGCCGCCGCCGTCGATCAAGAGCGACGCCGACGAGGAGCGGGAGGCGAAGCGTCCTGACGTGCGCCTGTTCCTGCTGTTCCTCGACGACTACCACGTCCGCCGCGGCAACGACCTGTCCGTCCGGCAGCCGCTCACGCAGTTCGTGCAGAACCAGCTCGGCCCCAACGACATGATCGCCGTCATGTACCCGCTGACGCCGGTGACCGCGCTCTCCTTCACGCGCGATCACGATTCGGTCGTGAAGGCGATCGAACATTTCGAGGGACGCAAAGGGATCTACACGCCGCGCAACGAGTTCGAAGAGCGCTACGCGAATTATCCGGCGCAGCAGGTCGAGGAGATTCGCACCGAGGTCACGCTGAGCGCGCTCAAAGGGGCGGCCGTCAAGCTGGGGGGCATGCGCGAAGGGCGCAAGTCGATCATCTTCGTCAGCGAGGGGTTCATCACGACGCTGCCGGCGCAGCTCAACGATCCGGTCGCCTCGATTCCCGGCTACGGGAATCCACTGGCGGGAGCCGCGGGCGTCGACTTGCCGAACACCCCCTATTCCGACGCCCAGCGCTTCTTCGGCGAACTGGACCTCGACGGCATGCTGCGCAACGTCTACGACGCGGCGAACCGGAACAACACGTCCATCTACGCCGTCGATCCGCGAGGGCTCGCCGGCTTCGAGTACGACATCAACCAGGGCGTGAGCCAGTCGACCGACCGGCAGGACCTGGCGCAGTCGCTCGACTCGCTGCGCGTGCTGGCCGACAACACCGACGGGCGGGCGATCATCAACCGGAACGATCTCGGCAAGGGGATGAAGCAGATCATCCGCGACTCGAGCGGCTACTACCTGATCGGCTACACCTCGTCGGCCGCGCCGACCGACGGCAAGTTCCACAAGATCGACGTGAAGCTCGTGGGCAAGCATCCGGGGCTGGACGTCCGGGCGCGGAAGGGCTATTGGGCCTACACCGTCGAGGACGCCGCGCGCGCGACCGCGGCGCCGAAGCCGGAGGCCCCCTCGGCGGTCAGGACCGCGCTCAACGATCTGGCCGAACCGGTGCGCGGCCGGGCGGCCCGGTTCTGGATCGGTACGGCACGCGCCGCCGACGGCAAGGCGAACGTGACATTCGTCTGGGAGCCGATCCCTCCGGCACCCGGCGACCGCCCCGATTCGGACACGACGGCCGCGCGCGTGGCGCTGACGGCCACCGCGCCGGACGGCCGGCCGCTGTTTCATGGCCGCGTGCCGGACACCGCGGGAACGGATGGTGCGACGACGCCGGCGAACCGAACCGATGGTTCTCAGCCGTCGCCGGCCGGAGCGAGCGCCACCTTCGAAGCGCCGCCGGGGCCGATCCAGTTGCGCATGCTCGTCGAGGGCAGCCACGGCCAGGTGGTGGATTCGACCGTGCAGGACCTCACGGTGCCGGATTTCACGAAAGTACAGGTGTCGATGTCGACGCCGCGCGTGTACCGCACGCGCACGCCCCGTCAGATGCAGGAGATCCGCGCCAATCCGAACGCCGCTCCGACGGCTGACCGCGATTTCAGCCGGACCGATCGCCTGCTGGTTCGCTTCGACACGTATGCGCCCGGCGGCGCCACGCCGCAGACGTCCGCGAAGCTCCTGAACCGCGCCGGGCAGTCGATGGCGGACGTGCCGGTGCAGGCCGCCGGCGGGCCGACGTATCAGGCGGATCTCCCGCTCGCCTCGCTGGCGGCCGGGGAGTACCTCCTGCAGCTCGATGCGAAAACCGCCTCGGGCACCGCGCGCCAACTCGTCGCGTTCAAAGTCGGTGCGTGAGAGGCCTTGCCTCCGCCGCGCGCGGGGCATCCTACGGTCATCCTCTCGTCGTCATCGGAGGACTGTGGGTCGTCTGCGCCCTGTGCGCCAGGCGTCGGGCCTGGCCCGGAACGTCGGCTGAATCTGGAACGCGTCTCGCCTCCGGTCTGCTCTGGATCTCGGCGGCGTCGTATCTGGGCGTCGTTGTCTGGTACATCGCCGTCTATCCGTTCTTCGATCACATCGAGCCGTCGGTGCTGGCCATCAGCGCCAGCCTGGCGCACGGCGGACACATCTATCCTCGCGGGCAGGAGAGGGCGTATGTCGGTCTTCCCTATGGCCCGCTTCTTTTCGAACTCCACGCCGGCATCATCCGGGCGGCCGATGGGGGCGTCTTCGCCGTCAAGCTGATTTCAGGCGCCGCGGCGGTTGGATCGCTGGCCCTGGCCGCTCTGGCCGGCCGGGCGCTCGCAGGCCAGCGGCAGGGGACCGGCCTGAACACCATCGGCATGATGGCCGCGCTGTGTCTCGCGTTCGGGCCCATGACCTTCTGGGTTCGCGCGGAGCCGCTGCTCCTGCTCGCCACGGCGTCCGCGATGGTGGTGGGGGTCAGTTCATGGCGATGGGGTCCTCTTTTTCTCGCGGGCGCGACTGCGGCGGCGTTCGCCTTGAAAGCGACGGCCCTCATCGCCGTCCTGCCGGCCTGGGTGCTCTTCACCCGGGAGCACGGCCTGCGGCCGCGGATCGTGCTGCTCGCGACGGTCGGTTTCGTGGCGACGATGATTGGAATCTTCGCTCCCGCCGACGTGTCCGTGCAGGGCTACGGGTGGGTGCTCGCCGAGACGGCCCGCCAGGGTGTGCGCTGGCGATCGATCGCGGGTCAGAGCGAGTGGGCGATCCTGATGTTCCTGCTGGCCGTCCCGGTGGCCACGAGTCGGACCACCGGCCGCGCGATGTCGCGTCTGGGCCCCGCGCATGCGGCGCTGCTCGCAGCCCTGACAGTCACCGTCTTCATCGCCTCGAAACCCGGGGCGGGGGCGTACCATTTCATTCCGTACATTCCCGTGGCGATCGTGCTGGGTCGATACGAGCACGTGAAGAGTCGCGCGATCCTTGCGCCTCGAATGGTCGCGCTGGTCGTCGCCGCCGCCATCAGCCAGCCCCTCTGGATTGCAACCGTGGCGTCGGATCGTTCACGGGCCCGCGCCGCCGAACTCGTGGCCTTCACCGGCAGGTATGGCCATCCATATGCGGTGGGATATGGCCGCTCCTCCCGTGCGTCCGCCGTTCGCGCGGTCCCCGTCCTTGCGGGCGATCCATACGTGATCGACGGCCCGTCGATCGCCGATCGAACCCTGAGCGGCGCGGCCGCCCCGGTGTACGAAAGCTCGCCCCTCCGCCGCTGCGCGATACCGGTCTGGTACATCGCGAAGGGGGAGCGTCCGTTCGACACGCCGAACCCGTACGCTCCCTCGCGCTCGTTGTTCCCTCAGGATTTTCAGGACGGGTTCGGCCGCGACTATGTCCGGATGGACTCTGGCGAGTACTTCGATGTGTGGGTCTGCAGGGGGAGCCGGTCAGGCCGTAAAGGCCTGACCCAGACTGCACCGCGAGGCAGGCCGTAAAGGCCCCCTTGCGACCTACGCGTACATCCCGCGAAGCTTGGTGACCGTCGCGACGCGGTTGATCGCGACGATGTAGGCGGCGGTGCGCATGTCGGTCTTGTAGCGCAGCGACGTGCTCAGCACGTCCTCGAACGCTTCGCACATCTTCGCCTCGAGCCGGCGGTTCACCTCCGCCTCCTCCCAGAACAGGCCGTGGCGATCCTGCACCCACTCGAAGTAGGACGTGGTCACGCCGCCCGAGTTGGCGAGGATGTCCGGGATCACGAAGACGCCGTGCGCGTGCAGATAGTGATGCGCGTCCGGCGTCGTCGGGCCGTTCGCCCCTTCCGACACGATCTTCGCCCGGATACTCGGGGCGTTCTCCATCGTGATCTGGTTCTCGAGCGCCGCCGGCACCAGCACGTCGAGCTCGAGCCCGAACAGCTTCGCGTTGTCGATCGGCTCGCCGCCGGGGAAGCCATCGATGGTCTTGTGCTGCTTCGCGTAGTCGAGCATCTTCGCGATGTCGAGCCCCTTGTCGTTGTGGACGCCACCCTTCCAGTCGGTGACGGCGACGATCCTGGCCCCGATTTTCGAGAGGAGGTCGGCCGAGACGGAGCCGACGTTGCCGAAGCCCTGGACGGCGACGCGCGCCCCCTTGATGTCGAGCCCCAGGTGCTTTGCCGCTTCGCGCGTGACGAGCATCACGCCGCGGCCCGTCGCTTCGCGACGGCCGAGCGAACCGCCCATCTCGATCGGTTTGCCGGTGACGACGGCGGTGGCCGTGTGGCCCACGTGCATGCTGTACGTGTCCATCACCCAGGCCATGATCTGATCGTTGGTGTTGACGTCGGGGGCCGGCACGTCCTTCTCGGGGCCGATCGCGTCGATGATCTCGGCGACGTACCGGCGCGTGAGCGCTTCCAGCTCGCGGCGCGACAGCCGGCTCGGATCGCAGATGATGCCTCCCTTGCCGCCGCCGAACGGGATGTGGGCGACCGCGCACTTCCAGGTCATCCACGCCGCCAGCGCCGTCACCTCGTCGAGCGTCACGCCGGGGTGATAGCGGATGCCTCCCTTGGCCGGTCCCAGGGTGATGTTGTATTGCACGCGATATCCGGTGAACACTTCGATCTCGCCGTTGTCCATCTGGATCGGGCACGAGACCGTGATCTGCCGCTTCGGGTGGGTGAGGACCTTCCAGATGCCGCGGTCGAGCCCGAGCAGCCGGGCAGCCCCGTCGAACTCCTCGAGCATCGCGTCGAAAATACTGCCGCCTGCTTCCATGTGACTCCGTCCCGTGAATGCCGAATGCCCAAAACCCCGGGGTGCGATCGCCTGGCCGTGCCGCGCCCGCACAGTGGCCGTCCTGCACAAATCCAAACAGATCAACCTACTTCGGGGCCGCGAGGGGTGTCAACACCCCAGACGGGCCGCGCCCGCGGGGCGAAAGCCAACCGCGCCCGCACCGGCGCGGGCGGGGAAGTCCGCCGGGAGGTCAGCCGCACGCGGTTCGCTATAATTGAAGCTGTCTATGAAAACCGCGGCCGAGACCGACAAACAGCGCTGGGAACGCGAGGTGCTCGATCCCGCCTTGAAGAAGGCGCCGGAGCGCGCCGGTTCCTTCACGACGATTTCGGGGCGGCCGATCGAACGCGTGTACGCCCCCGAAGACGTGCAGGGGATCGAGTATCAGCGCGATCTCGGCAACCCGGGCGAGTTTCCGTACACGCGCGGCATTCACCCCACGGGCTACCGCGGCAAGCTCTGGACGATGCGCCAGTTTGCCGGGTTCGGCACCCCCGAGGCGACCAACGAGCGTTACAAGGCGCTGCTCGCGGCGGGCGGCACGGGCCTCAGCGTCGCCTTCGATCTGCCGACGTTGATGGGGCGCGATCCGGATCACGAGCTGTCGCTGGGGGAAGTCGGGAAGTGCGGCGTCAACATCACGTCGCTCGCCGACATGGAGCGCCTTTTCGACGGCATCCGCCTGGCCGACATCACGACGTCGATGACGATCAACTCGCCGGCGTCCATGATCTTTGCGATGTACCTCGTGGTCGCCGAGAAGCAGGGCGCCAGCTGGCAGACGCTCTCCGGGACGATCCAGAACGACATCCTGAAGGAGTTCATCGCCCAGAAGGAATACATCTACCCGCCGCGCGAATCGATGCGGCTCATCACCGACGTGTTCAGCTTCTGCGAGAAGGAAGTGCCGAAGTGGAACACCGTGTCGGTCAGCGGGTACCACATCCGGGAGGCGGGCTCGACCTCGCTCCAGGAGCTGGCGTTCACGCTGCGCGACGGCATCGAGTACGTGCAGTACGGCATCGACGCGGGCCTCGACGTCGACGACTTCGCGCCGCGCCTCTCCTTCTTTTTCAATTCGCACAGCGACTTCTTCGAGGAGATCGCCAAGTTCCGCGCCGCGCGGAAGCTCTGGGCCGACGTGATGCGCGGCCGGTTCCACGCCCGGCACGAACGCTCGTGGAAGCTGCGCTTCCATACCCAGACCGCCGGCGTTTCCCTGACGGCGCAGCAGCCGTACAACAACGTCGTGCGCACCGCGCTGCAGGCGCTCGCCGCCGTGCTCGGCGGCACGCAATCGCTCCACACCAACTCGCTCGACGAGGCGCTGGCGCTCCCGACACAGGAAGCCGCGACGCTGGCCCTGCGGACGCAGCAGATCATCGCGCACGAGAGCGGCGTCGTGAACATGGTGGATCCGCTCGGCGGATCGTATTTCGTCGAAGCGCTGACGCGGGACATGGAGCAGGGCGCGAAGGCCTACTTCGACACGATCGACGGCATGGGCGGCATGGTCGAAGCGATCGAGCAGGGCTATCCGCAGAAGGAAATCGCCGAAGCGTCCTACCGCTTCCAGCAGGCGGTCGAACGCGGGGAGAAGATCATCGTCGGCGTGAACGGCTACGTGCAGGAGAACGAGGCGCCGATTCCCATCCTCTATATCGACGATACGACCGCGGAGCGGCAGCTCGCCCGGCTCGACGATCTGCGCAAGACGCGCGACGCCGCGGCGGTGGCCCGCGCCCTCGACGCGCTGCGGGACGCGGCGCGCGCCGCGCCGTCGCGCGGATCATCGAGGGACGGACGGACCAACACGATGTACCCGCTGCTCGACTGCGTGCGCGCGTACGCGACCGTCGGCGAAATGTGCGACGCGCTCCGCGACGTCTGGGGAGAGTACGAAGAGGTGCCACTGATCTAGGCTTCGGACTTTGGGCTTTAGGCTTTAGGAGGCCCCAAGCCTGAGGCCTGAACCGCCCGATCCCAAAGCCCAAAGCCCAAAGCCCAAAGCCTATGAAGATTCGCGTCGTCATTGCCAAGCCTGGACTCGACGGGCACGATCGGGGCGCCAAGGTCATCGCGCGCGCGCTGCGCGACGCGGGCATGGAAGTGATCTACACCGGCCTGCGCCAGACGCCCGAGCAGATCGTCGGGGCGGCGCTCCAGGAAGACGCCGACGCGATCGGCTTGTCGATTCTCTCGGGCGCCCACATGCACATCTGCCCGCGCGTCGTCGAACTGCTGCGCGAGAAGGGGCTCGACGACGTGCTCGTGGTGATCGGCGGGATCATCCCCGACGTCGACATCCCGAAGCTGCAGGCGATGGGAATCGCCGGCATTTTTCTGCCGGGCACGCCGATGCAGCAGATCGTCGACTTCATCACCGCCCATGTGCGCCAGCGGGGGCTGGGAGTTGGGCTTTAGGGGGCTTTAGGCTTTGGGCTTTGGGCTTTGGGTAGGCCTCCGGCTTCCGCCTTCCGCCCGCCTTACCACGAATTCACCCATTTGCACGAACGGCCGCGGTATCATGAGCCATGCCCCGGAAACTGCTGCTGGCCGACGACAGCGTGACGATTCAGCGTGTCATCGAGCTGACGTTCGCCGACGAGGACATCGAAGTCCTGGCCGTCGGTGACGGCCAGCAGGCGATCGACCGGGCCGAACGCGACCGCCCGGATATCGTCCTGGCCGACGTCGGCATGCCGGAGCGCGACGGGTACGAGGTCGCGGCCTTCATCAAAGGACACCCCGCGCTCGCGCACGTGCCGGTGGTGCTGTTGACGGGGGCGTTCGAGCCGATAGACGAAACACGCGCCCGTGCCGTCGGCTGCGACGGTGTCCTCGTCAAGCCATTCGAGCCGCAGATGGTCATCAATCGCGTCAAGGATCTGCTCGCGGGGAAGCGGTCGGCCAACCCGTTCACCCACGCGAATCCCGCGCCGCCGCCGGCCGCGACCACGGGGACGGCACCCGAGGCCGGGGGGACGCCGGCCGCGTCCGGCGATTCGCTGGAGGCGTATTTCGATCGGCTCGATGCCGCGTTTGCGGAAGTCGGCACCGACGGGGCGGCGGTCGCGCCCCCCGCGGCGCCCGCCGCCGGCGCGCCCAGGGTGCCGGCGAGCGTGCCGTCGAAGTCCGCGGCTCCGCCGCCGGCGCGGGGCGCCGACGATTTGGCTGGGTGGGATCCGGATCTGGCTGGCGATCCCGTTCGACCGGCGGCCCCCGTCGTGGCGACGCCGGCGCCGGCGCCGGTCCCTCGGCCGGCCCCGGCGCCGATCCCGGTTGCGCACCAGGACGCGCCTGCCGCGGCGCCGGCAGCCTCCCCCGCGGCGGCCGTTCCACCCCCCTCGCTCGTCGAAGCATTCGCGGCGCTGCTCGCCGCCGAGCCTCGGGCCGGCGATATCGCCCCGTCCGCGATTGGCGCGCACGCCCGGTCGACCCTTGACGCCGACACGATCGACGAGATTGCCCGCCGCGTGCTCGCACACCTGAACGGCGACACCCTGCGCCCGATCGTCCTCGACGTCACCGAGCGGATCGTGCGCGAAGAGATCGAGCGGCTGAAGGCGGGTTCGTAGCCGCGCGCCCTGCGTGCGCCCGCCCGGTGATACGATCATCGGTTATGTCACGCGGCTTCGATCTGACCCATCCCGTCCACGTTCCCGACAAGCCGGCGCTCGAAGGGCTCGAATCGAAGTGGCAGGCCCGGTGGGACGCCGACGGCGTGTACCGGTTCGATCGGACGCGCCCGCGCGAAGAGGTCTTCGCGATCGACACGCCGCCGCCGACCGTGAGCGGCTCGCTCCACGTCGGCCACGTCTTCTCGTACACCCACACCGACGTCGTCGCGCGGTTCTGGCGCATGCGCGGACGCGCCGTGTTTTACCCGATGGGCTGGGACGACAACGGCCTGCCGACCGAACGCCGGGTGCAGAACTATTTCGGCGTCCGCTGCGACCCCTCGCTGCCGTACGACCCGTCGTTCGAGCCGCCGGCCGCTTCGACGGGCTCGGGGGCGCCCCGAGCGGGGTCGAGGGGCGAAAAGCCGGGTAAGCAGCCGGTCTCCGTCTCGCGCCCGAATTTCGTCGAGCTGTGCGCGCGCCTGACCGCCGAAGACGAGAAGGCGTTCGAAGCGCTGTGGCGGCACCTGGGGCTCTCGGTGGACTGGAGCCTGAGCTACGCGACCATCGGCCGGCGCGCGCAGCACGTCTCCCAACTGTCGTTCCTGCGTCTGTGGCGGCGCGGGCTGGCGTATCAGATCGAGGCGCCCACGCTCTGGGACATCGACTTTCGCACGGCCGTGGCGCAGGCGGAGCTCGAGGATCGCGAGCTGCCGGGCGCGTACCATCGCATCTCGTTCGAGGCGCCGGGCGGCGCGGTCTTCATCGAGACGACGCGTCCGGAATTGATTCCCGCCTGCGTGGCGCTGGTGGCGCACCCCGGCGACGAACGGTATCGTCCGCTGTTCGGCACGGAGGTGACGTCGCCGCTGTTCGGGGTGCGGGTGCCGGTGAAGGCGCACGAGCTCGCGGACCCGGAAAAGGGCTCCGGGCTCGCGATGATCTGCACGTTCGGGGACGTGACCGACGTCGTCTGGTGGCGATCGCTGTCGCTGCCCGTGCGCGCCATCATCCAGGCGAACGGGACGCTCCGGCCGATCGACTGGGGCGCCGGCGAATGGACGTCGACCAACGCGGCGCGCGCGCAGCAGGCGTACGATCAGCTCGCCAACCTGTCGGCGTCGAAGGCGCGCACGAAGATCGTCGAGCTGTTGAAAGAGAGCGGCGATCTGACGGGGGAGCCGCGCCCCATCACGCATGCCGTGAAGTTCTACGAGAAGGGGGACCGGCCGCTCGAGATCATCACGAGCCGCCAGTGGTTCATCAAGACGATGATGTTCCGGGAGGCGTTGACGACGCGGGCGCGCGAGCTGCGCTGGCATCCCGCCTACATGCAGGCGCGGCTCGAGAACTGGATCGGCGGCCTGGCGGGCGACTGGTGCATCAGCCGGCAGCGCTTCTTCGGCGTCCCGTTTCCGCTCTGGTATCCGGTGCTGGCCGACGGCACGCGCGACTACGACCATCCCATCGCGGCCTCCGACGAGCGCCTGCCGGTGGATCCGTCGACGGACGTGCCGGAGGGGTTCCGTCCCGAACAGCGCGATCGTCCGGGCGGGTTCGCGGGGGACCCGGACGTGATGGATACGTGGGCGACGTCGTCGCTCACGCCGCAGATTGCCGGCGGCTGGCTCGACGATCCCGATCTGTTCGGGCGCGTGTTTCCGATGACGGTCCGGCCGCAGGCGCACGACATCATCCGGACGTGGCTCTTTTCGACGCTGCTCCGCTCGCACCTGGAGATGGATTCGCTGCCGTGGACGAACGCGGCCATCTCGGGCTGGGTGCTCGATCCCGACCGGAAGAAGATGTCGAAGTCCAAAGGGAACGTCGTGACTCCGCTGGGCCTGCTCGAGGAGCACGGCTCCGACGGCGTGCGCTACTGGGCCGCGAGCGGGCGGGCGGGGGCCGATACGGCGTTCGACACCGGGCAGATGCGGGTCGGACGGCGGCTCGCCATCAAGCTGTTGAACGCATCGAGGTTCGTGCTGTCGAACCCGGCGCCCACCGGCGAGGTGACCGCCGCCCTCGACCGCGGACTCCTGACCGGCATGGCCCGGCTCGTGCGCGACGCCACCGCCGACTTCGAGGACTACAACTACGCCCGCGTCCTCGAGCGCTGCGAGTCGCAGTTCTGGTTCTTCTGCGACGATTACCTGGAGCTCGTGAAGGCGCGGCGTTACGGCGACCAGGGACCGGCCGGCGCGGGCTCGGCGAACACCGCGCTGTTGGCGGCGCTGTCCGTCCTGCTGCGGCTGTTCGCGCCGTTCCTCCCGTTCGTGACGGAAGAGGTCTGGTCGTGGTGGCGCGCCGGTTCGATCCATCGTGCCGCGTGGCCGACCCCCGGCGAGGTGCTCCCCTTCGCCGCGGAGGACGATCGGGCGGTGGAGGCGTTGCAGCTCGCGGCCGCGGTGCTCGGCGAAATCCGGAAGAAAAAATCCGAGGAGCAGCGTCCGCTCAAGACCGCCGTGGCGCGCGTGGTCGTGCGGGTGCCGGAGGCGCAGCGGCATCTCCTCGCCGATGCCGAAGCGGACCTGCGCGCGGCCGGTCTGATTCAGGACCTCGTCGTCGAGACCGCCGAGGCGCTGGCGGTGCACGTGGAGCTGGCTGCATGAAGACCGTGCCGTTCGCGCCGCTCGACCCGGCGCTGTATCGCGAGACCGTGCGGCGCGCGCTCGCCGAGGATCTCGGTTGGGGAGACGTGACGACGGAAGGCACGGTTCCGGCCGGGACGCACGCCCGCGGCGCGATCGTCGCCAAGTGCGCGTGCGTGATCGCCGGCCTCGACGTCGCGGCGGAAGTGTTCCGTCAGCTCGATCCCCGCTGCGCGTTCGAGCCGCAGCGGCGCGATGGCGACCAATGCGATCCAGGCGACGTGGTCGCGGGGGTCAGCGGCCTCGCGGCGTCGCTGCTGACCGCGGAGCGCACGGCGCTCAATTTCCTGCAGCGCCTCTCCGGGATCGCGACCTTGACCCGGCGATTCGTCGAAGCCTCAGGCGGCAGGATCACGATCCTCGACACGCGCAAGACGACCCCGACGCTGCGCGCGCTCGAGAAGTACGCCGTCCGCGCCGGCGGGGGGACGAACCACCGCGGCAGCCTCGACGACGGCGTGTTGATCAAGGACAATCACATCCGCTCGAGCGGCGGCATCGCCGAAGCGGTGCGGCGGATGAGGCAGGCCGGCGCCGAGATGCCGATCGAGGTCGAAGCGCAGACGCTCGCGCAGGTCGACGAAGCGCTGGCCGCCGCGGCCGACATCATCCTCGTCGACAACCTCCCGCTCGACGTCGTTCGGGAGGCCGTCCGGCGCGCACGCGGGCGCGCCCAGATCGAAATATCCGGCGGCGTCACGCTCGATCGCCTCCCGGCGATCGCCGAGACCGGCGCGGAGTACGTCTCCGTCGGGGCATTGACGCACTCGGCCCCCGCGGTGGACCTGAGCTTCGAGCTGCTGGAGCGCGCCGGCGGTTCGTGAGCGGGTGAATGGCGACGTCCACGCACGAGGGCTTCGCAGCCGAGCCCATCCCGGACGACATCGCGGCCGTCCTCCAGTCCACTGCCGCCGAGCGCGGCTCGCTCGGGTCGCGCGTGCGGTATTTCGCCGAAATCGGTTCCACCAACGACGCGGCGGCGCGCGCGGCCGACCGGGGCGAGCCCGACGGCCTGCTGATCATCGCCGGCGCGCAGACCGCGGGGCGCGGACGTCTCGGCCGAACGTGGTTCTCGCCGCCCGGCGCCGGGATCTATGCGTCGGTGATCCTGCGGGACGCGTCGAGCGCGCCTGCGGTGACGCTGGCCGGCGGCGTCGGCGTCGCCGAAGGCGTCCGCCGCGCGACAGGGCTGCCCGTCGAGATCAAATGGCCGAACGACGTAGTGTCGGTGCCGGGGCAGGCGTTCAGCGCGCGCCGCAAGCTGGCGGGGATTCTCGCCGAAGCCTCGACCAGTGCGCGAGGGCTGCAGTATGTCATTCTGGGCTTCGGGATCAACCTGCGCGCCGCGTCGCTGCCCCCCGATTTGACGGACCGCGCGACCTCGCTCGAGACGGAGCTTGGGCGGGCGGTCGACGGCGCCCACGTACTGGGGTGCGTGCTCGTCGGGCTGCATCGCGCGATCGAGCAGGTCGCGCGCGGCGAGGTCGCCGAGGTGCTCGCCCGCTGGCGCGTGCTGGCTCCTTCGGCGCACGGGGCGGCGATCGAATGGGACACCGCGGCGGGGGTGCAGACGGGGGTGACGGCGGGCCTTGCGGCCGACGGCGCGCTGCTGGCCCGGACCGCCTCCGGTGTCCAGCGCATCGTCGCGGGCGAAGTGAGGTGGGTGTAGCGCGGGGTCGCGATGCTGCAGCCCCTCGACGTGGGTGTCTGAGCGTGACGCTCGCGCTGTGCGATGGCCCGCGCCCGAGGCTCGTCGGACTGCGCCTGATCCGGGGATCGACATGCCGGCTGAGAGACTGAAGGGCCTCTGGTGAGCGACGTTCCGGATCCGGCGGATTACTGCCGTCAGGTCGAAACCTATTTGTGCCGCAAGAACGGCGGTCATTTGATCCGGATCGTCGGCCCGGCTTTCGAGCAGGTGTGCGGCTGGGCATTGCAGGGGGTCCCGCTGACGATTGCGCTCCGCGGCATCGATCGGTGCTGCGAGCGGCGTCAGTCGGCCGGCGCGCGGCGGCGTCCGCTGCGGATCGAGTTCTGCGAGCCGGACATTCTCGAACTGTTCGATGATTGGCGCCGCGCCGTCGGGGTGACGGCCGCGGCGCCCTCCGAATCGCGAGACACCCTGCCCTCGCATCTCGATCGCGCCATCGCCAGGCTGACCACCGCGCGCGGCGGCGGCTCGCGATCGAGCGCCACGGCTGCCGCGATCGATGCGGCCGTGCGCGAGCTGGATTGCATGAAGGGATCCGCCCGAACCGCGCGGGGCGACGAGCGCGCGAGGCTGATCGCCAGGCTCGAGACGCTCGACAGCGAACTGCTGGACGCGGCGCGCGCCGAACTGTCGGCTGCCGAAGCCCGCGAGCTGCGGCGCCAGGCCGGGGCCGAACTGGCGCCGTTCGCTCCGAGGATGGCCGCCGACGCGCTGGCGCATGCGCTCGACGTCGCCTTCGGCCGCCTGCTTCGCGAGCACGCCGGGCTGCCCGAGTTGGTGTTCGACTGAGATCCCCGTGCTGCACGAAGGCCAGGAACTGGAGCTGACGATCGAGAAGCCGGCGGCGGGGGGCCGCATGCTGGCGCGGCATCAGGGCCAGGTCGTGCTCGTGCGCGGCGCGATTCCCGGCGAGCGCGTGCGGGCGTGGATCGAGAAAGTCGAGAAGCGGCTGGCGTTCGCCGTGACCCGCGAGGCCGTCGCGCCCTCACCGGATCGACGCGCGGCCGAAGCCGACCCGCTCTGCGGCGGCAACCTGTACGCCCACATCCGCTACGAACGACAGCTGCAGCTGAAAGCCGAGGTCGCCGCGGAGGCGCTGCGCCGGATCGGGGGGGTCGAATGGTCGCAGCCGATCGCAATCGCCGGATCGCCCGAGCGCGGTTACCGCATGCGATCGCGGTGTCACCTGAGCGCCGGCCGCGCCGGCTTCTTCCGCGAGGGGACGCACCAGTTGTGCGACCCGGCGTCGACCGGACAGCTCCTGCCCGAATCGGCGCGCGTGCTCCAGCTCGCCGCCGACGCGCTCGCCCGGACCCGGCTGGACGTGTCGTCGATCGAGCTGGCGGAGAACATCGCCGCCGATCAGCGCGCCATGCACGTGAGCCTCGCGCTCGACGCCCGCATCGACGCCGGCGCGCTCGATCGCGTCATGCAGGCGCTGCCGCTCCGCGGCATCACCGCCGAGAACGACGCGGGCGAGTGGGCCGAGGCGGGCGATCCGCTGGTCGCGGATTCGCTGACGGTTCTGGCGGCGGGGCGGGCGGGATCGGGAGAGCTGTGGCGCCATCCGTCGTCATTTTTTCAGGGCAACCGGTTTCTGCTGCCCGGGCTCGTCGACGCGGTGCTCGATCTCGCGGCGTGCGACGGGGAGGTGCTGGACCTGTACGCGGGCGTGGGCGTGTTCGGCACGGCGCTGGCGGCGGCGGGCCATCTCGAGATCACTGCCGTCGAGGGGGATCGGACGGCTGGGGCCGATCTTCGCCGGAACGCCGCCGCCTTCGATCCCCGGATCGCGGTGCACCTCTCCACGGTGGAGGCGTTCCTGCGCGGACGCCGCCGCGTACCCGCGTGCGTCATCGTCGATCCGCCCCGCACGGGGCTGTCGAAGGACGCGGTCGCGGCGGTCGCGGCGCTCGGACCGCCGCGGATCGTCTACGTCTCGTGCGATCCGCCCACGTTCGCACGCGACGCCCGCCGGTGTCTCGACGCCGGCTATCGGCTGGCGTCGTTACGCGGCTTCGATCTGTTCCCGAACACGCCGCATGTCGAACTGGTGGCCGAGCTGGCGCTCGGCGGATGACGGAGGGCGGAAGACGGAGGGCGGAAGACGGAGGACGGAAGACGGAGGACGGAAGACGGAGGACGGAGGACGGAAGACGGAGGGCGGAAGACGGAGGGCGGAAGACGGAGGGCGGAGGGCGGAAGACGGAGGGCGGAGGACGGAGGACGGAAGCTGGAAGCTGGAGACTGTCTTCAACGCCGCGCCGACCGGACGAACGCTTCGAACAGCGCGGCAAATTCGCCGGAGCGCCAGAAGTTCTCCGGGTGCCATTGCACGCCGAGGCAGAAGCTGGCCTCGGGCCGCTCGATCGCTTCGATGACGCCGTCGGCAGCCGCGGCCGTCGCGACGAACGTCGGAGCGAGGACGTCGATGGCCTGGTGGTGACGGCTGTTCACCGCGCGGGCGCCGCCGCCAAGCATCGCGGTCAGCCGGCTGTCCGGCGTGATCCGCACGTCGTGGGCGTGCGCGTCCTTTGGCGTCTCGATCGCATGATCGACGGCCCCGCCCACGAGCGACGGCAGATCCTGGACGAGGGTGCCGCCCGCCGCGACGTTCAGGACCTGAATCCCGCGGCAGATCGCCAGCAGCGGCACGTCGCCCGCGACGGCCGCACGCGCGATCGGGATCTCGAAGCGATCCCGGATCGCGTCGATGTCCGTCGTCGGATGCACCGCCTGCCCGTACCGCGCGGGATCGACGTCCGCGCCGCCTGTCAACAGCAGCGCGCCAACCCCCGCGAGCGCCACCGCGGGATCCTCCGCCGGATCGAGAACCACCGCCGCGCCGCCCGCCTGTTCGATCGACGCCACGTAGTCGTCGAGCCTCTCGCCGCGCGTGATGCCGATGAGGGGTTTCATCCCAAGCCTAAAGCCCAAAGCCTAAAGCCCAAAGCCTAAAGCCCAAAGCCTAAGAAGCCTACATCCGCTCGGGCACTGAGCAGCCCATCAGCGCCAGCGCCCGGGTGAGCTGCGCACGGTAGTACGCGACGGCGGCGGCGCGCCAGAGCTGCACGTCGGGACGCTCCACCTCGTTCAGGATCGGGTAGCGGTGGTAGAACGCGTTGAACTGCTGCGCCAGGCCGAAGGCGTACTTCGCGACGACCGACAGTTCGAGCGTGCGCACCGCCTGATCCACCATCTCGTCGAGCCGCGCGGCCTCGAGCACGAGTCCCCAGAGATCGTGGGAGGCGTCGGAGCCATCCGTCAGCGGCGCGGCTGGCGTCCCGGGGAGCGCGGAGAGCACGGCCGCCTCGGTCGTGCCCTGCCGATCGCGCAGCTTCGCGAAGATATTGTTCGCGCGGACGACGGCGTACTGCAGATAGGGGCCGCTCTCCCCTTCGAAGCTCAAGGCTTCGTCGATGTCGAAGGCGATGACCTTGCCGCGCGAGAACTTGACCATGAAGTAGCGGACCGCGGCGGTCGCGATCGCTTCGGCGGTCCGCCGCACGTCGTCGGGAACCAACGCGGCATTCCGGCTGGCCACTTCGGCCGACGCCTTGGCGGTCACGCGATCGAGCAGGTCGTCGGCCTTCACCCCGAGTCCCTTCCGTCCCGACACTTCGACGAACGGCTTGTCGGCGTCGACGCTCGCGTCGTATCCCAGCTCGCGCGCCGTGGCATGCGAGAGCGCGACCATCTCGTACGCGTAGTGAACCGAGCGGGCCGCCTGGTCGTGATACCCGAGCGCCGCCAGCGCCTGCGCGAGCAGCTTCTGGAGATACGACTGCCGCGTGTCGATGACGTTGCACACCATCGAGGCGTGGCCGAAGGGCGGCGCGTCGGGCCGCGCCGCATCGGCATCCGACGTGGTCGACCACAGATCGCCCCCCTCGGTGAGCGGGGCGAAGACCCGATAGAAGAAGTCGCGTCCCAGCAGCCCGAATTTCCAGAGCTGGTATGCCATGTCCTTGCCGACGTAGGTGACGGTGCCATCCGATCGCACGATCACCTTCTCCCGCTGAGCGTCCTCGGGTGTGTCGTCCGGTTTCGCATCGGCGGTGTCGACGGAGGCGGCCGCCGGTTCCTCCTCGATGCGCATGACCCAGCAGCCGGCGAGCTTTCCCTCGGTCTGCCGGAACACGGCGCCGGTTTGCTTCAGGAATTCGAACGCGTGCGTCCAGAAGTGCAGCCGGAGGATGTCCCCTTCCCACGTGAGCAGGTCGTACGCGATGTTCAGCCGGGCCATCGTGCGGAGATGACAGCGGACGATGCGGTCCGCGACGAACGCGGCCATCGCGGCGGTGTCGTTGCCGCCATGCTCGATGGCGTGGAGCGCCGCCGCGCGCAGGCGCAGCCGATCGCGATCCTGCTCGTACCACTCGGTCACGCGCGCGTACAAATCCCAGCAGTAGTAATCGAACCGCGTCGTCTCCGCGAGGCCCTTGACCGCATCGACGCTCTGGTGCTCCAGCTCCTGGAACCCGACGACCACGTCGGCGACCTGCACGCCGGTGTCGTCGATGTAGTTCTGGATTTCCACGGTCCGGCCCTGGAACCGGAGCAGGCGCCCGAACGCATCGCCGAGCGCGGCGTTGCGCAGATGGCCGATGTGCGCCGCCTTGTTCGGGTTGATCGCGGTATGTTCGACGATCACCTTGCCGCCAGCGGTCCCCGGAAGGGGCGTGACGCCGGCCGGCCGTGTCCACGCGATGAGCCACGCGCCGCGATCGAGGAAGAAGTTGAGATACCCGTTGGGTGCGGCCTCGATGCGCGCAAAGCCCTCGAGGGCGCCGAGCGCGCCAGCGAGCTCCTGGGCGATCGCGCGCGGAGCCTTCCTCAGGCGGCGGGCGAGGGCGAAGGCCACGGGTACGGCGAGATCGCCAAGCGCGCGGCGCGGCGGCGTTTCGATGCTCATGCCGGTCACCGCCGGGTCGTCGGGCGGCAACTGATAGAGACGGCCGACGGCGTCGGCCACGGCGTTACGGACGTGCTGGTGAATCGGGAGAATCATCTTCCGTGATACGATCCGTCGGCGGCTCCGACTTCAATTGAATCCTGGCCCGGGCGCGCGCGTAATCATGCGGCGTGTTGACGTTCACGAACAGCAAACCGTCCGGATCGTACTCGGCGAGCGTCTCGGGTCCGAGTTCCCGGACGCGCAATCCGTCCGGCAGGTGTGCGGCGCGCAGATCGCCGCGGCGGAGCTGCGCCGCGATTGGCGCCTCGCACCCCTTCGCATACACGGCGCAGAGCGGCTCGCGCCCGCGGGCGGTCCGGGGCACGACGGCATCGATGCCCTCGGTCGATGCGTCGACGAGGCGCTGCAGCCAGGCGCGGCTCACGAACGGCAGATCGCAGGCCAGCACCAGCACCCGATCGTGCGGCGACTCGGCTACGGCCGTGTAGATGCCGCCCAGCGCGCCGGCGCCCGCGACGCGGTCGGCCACGACGCGCGCGGGCAAACCGGCGAACGGCGCCGGGTCCGGCGCGACGATCAGGACCGGGTCGGCGAGGCCGGCGAGCGCGGCGAGCTGACGATCGATGATCCGCGCGCCGTCGACGACGAGCGCCCACTTGCGGGTGCCGCCCATCCGGCGGGCGCGCCCGCCGGCCAGAATCGCAGCCGCGACCGGGGCGCGCGGGTTCCACACCATCAGACTTCGAACATTATCAGAACTGGCGGAGACGGCGCGCCCGGAGCGCGCAGGTCGTATGAGTGAACCGAGAATCGGGCGCGTGCTCGTGGCGAGCCTTCACCAGTCGATTGCGGATCTGCTGCCCACGCGGCTCGAGTTCTACGAGAACTGGCTGAACACGTCGGGACTGCGGGAGGGCACGATCGGGCTCGCGCCGCTGTCGGCCGTGCTCAGCTTCCTGCGCAGCGAAGGAGACGCCTACGGCCTGATCACGACGCGCGCGGGAGAATATGCGGCCGAGTGGACGGTCGACAACATTTCCCCCCTGCACCTGCGGCTGGCGCGTGCGCTGCCGGCGGGCTTGCGCGCGCGCGCCGCGCTGCGCGCCGCACGTGCGCTCATCCGATCGACGTACCCGGGCTCTCGTGCCCTGACCCGCGTGAAGCGCGGCGTGGTCTCGATCGATCTCCGCGGCTCGCTGTTCTGCGAGGTGCGGGAAGCCACCGGGCTGCCGTTGTGCGGCTTCTACTCGTCGGCGATCGCGCGCGTGCTGCGGCGGTTCGACGTCCCGTCGGACGTGCGCGTGCACCGATGCCGCGCCGCCGGTGGGCAGAAGGGCTGCCTGTTCTCCGTCACCCTCAAGGACGGCGTGAACGACGCGGTGGTGGCCGCCTGATGTCGAGTGCCTGGCGCCTTTGGCATGGCGCTCGCCGCAACCCCGGTGCCAAAGGTGCCAGGCACCCTGCGTGGAGGGCGCTCCTCGGTGTCGCGATCGTCGTCGCCGTCCTGCTGCCGCGCAGCGCGGACGCCCAGACGCCGGCGTCCGTCAGCGCGCCGCCCGCCGGCATTCTGGTTGCCCCCTTTGAGAACGATCAACGCGATGCGCGCGAGTACTGGCTGGGAGAGGCGGCCGCCGTGCTCGTTACCGACGACTTGAATGCGCGGGGACTCGGGGCGCTCACGCGCGCCACGCGCGTCCGCGTCTTCGACCAGCTGCACCTGCCGTCGGCCGCGCCGCTCAGCCACGCGACCCTCATCAAGGTCGGCGAGATCGCCGGCGCCGCGCAGGTGATCGCCGGCAGCCTCGCGCTCGAGGGGGATACCCTCACGGCGCGCGCCCGCGCGATTCGCCTCGACGTCGGCCGCGCCGGGCCCGAGGTCGTCGAACGCGGACCGCTCGACGACCTGTTCGCGATCTTCCAGCGCCTGTCCGCCCGTCTGGAGGACGGGGGCACCGCGCCGGCCCCCGCCAAGCCGCCGCCGCCGGGCGCGTTCGAGCAGTACATCAAGGGGCTCCTCGCCGAGGAGCCCGCGAGCCAGGCGACCTTCCTCGAGACCGCCCTCGAGCTGGACCCCGGCTACGATCGCGCGCGGCTGGCGCTCTGGGACGTCCGGATGCAGCAGGGGGACGCGGCCGCCGCGCTCGGCGTCGTCCGTGCGGTCCGCGACGGATCCCCGCTGGCGCGGCGCGCGCGGTTTCTCCAAGGCGTGTCGCAGCTCCAGCTCGGCCGCGACGACGACGCGTTCGCGACGTTCAAGGCGCTGCAGGGAGATGCGGTCGAGGGGGCGGTCCTCAACAATCTTGGCGTCGCGCAATTGCGGCGCGGCGGAACGACGGAGACGGGCGGGACCGCCGCGTACTTCTTCACGAAGGCGACGCAGGCGGATCCCGACGACCCCGACTTCCTGTTCAATCTCGGATACGCGTACGCGCTCGCCCACGATTCGCCGGGGGCGATCTACTGGCTGCGCGAGGCGCTCCGCCGCGAGCCGGCCGACGCCGATGCGCATTTCGTGCTGGCCGCCGCGCTCGATGCGGCCGGCACGACGGTCGAGGGGGGCCGCGAGCGCGAACTGGCCGTCCGGCTGTCGTCCAAGTACGCCGACCGCGTGCGCCGCGCGGCGGCGGCGGACCTTCCGCCCGTGCCCAAGGGACTCGAACGCGTCCGCCGGGACCTCGAATCGCGCCGCGCCGAGCGGGTCGACGAGGCGATCGTCTCGAGCGCCCGGCAGGATCAGCGCGAGCAGGCGGCCTTTCACCTCGAGCGGGGCCGCCGGTTCTACGAGCGTGAGCAGGATCGCGACGCACTTGCGGAGCTGCGGCGCGCCGTGTTTCTGTCGCCCTACGAAGCGGAAGCGCACCTGCTGATCGGCCGGATCGATTTGCGCGACGGCCGCCCGCGCGACGCGATCGACGCCCTCAAGATCTCGATCTGGAGCAAGGACTCGGCGGCCGCGCACGTCGCGCTCGCCGACGCATACCTGCGGGTCCAGAACAGCGCTGCCGCGCGCGCCGAGGTGCAGCGGGCGCTGGCGCTCGATCCCGCCTCGACGGAGGCCAAACGCCTGCTCGCCCGTATCGGCGGCGGAGGATGACGTGAGGCGATCGCTGCGGCGTCTGGCGTTTCCGATCGCGCTGACGGCCGGCGTGCCGCTGTGGATCGCGGCGGCGAGCCCGGCGCCCGTCGTCGAAACCGCGATGGTGCACGCGATCATCCATCCGGTGACCGCCGAGTTCATGCGCGATGCGATCGCGCGCGCCGACGCCGACGGGGACGCGCTCGTCGTGTTCACGCTCCAGACGCCCGGCGGCCTGCTCGACTCCACGCGCGACATCAACAACGCCATCATCCACGCGAAGACCCCCGTCGCCGTGTGGATCGGTCCGTCGGGCAACCGCGCCGCGTCCGCCGGCTTTCTCATCACGATGGCGGCTGACGTCGCCGCGATGGCTCCCGGCACCCACCTCGGTGCTGCGCATCCCGTGTCGGGCAACGGCGGCAAGATGGACGACGTCGAGTCGAAAAAGGCCGCATCGGATACCGCCGCGTACGCCCGGACGCTCGCGACCCAGCGGAACCGGAACGTCGCGCTCGCCGAACAGGCCGTGCTGGACAGTCGATCCTTCACCGACCGCGAGGCGCGCGACGCCAGGCCGCCGCTCGTCGACGTCGTCGCCGCCGACATCCCCGATCTGATCCGCCAGCTCGACGGCCGCACGATCCATCGGTTCGACGGATCGGCCGTGACCCTGCACCTGAGCGGCGCGCAGGTGCGCGAATTCGACATGACGTGGGCGCAGCGCGTGCTCAGCGCGATCGCGCACCCTCAGATCGCCTACCTGCTGCTCACGCTCGGAACGCTCGGGCTGACGATCGAGCTGTGGAGCCCCGGGGCGATCGTCCCGGGGGTCGCCGGCGGGTTGTGCCTGCTGCTGGCCTTTTTCGCGCTGCAGGTGCTGCCCGTGAACTACGCCGGCGTGCTGTTGATCCTGCTCGGCGTGGTGCTCCTCGTCATGGAGGTGAAGGTCACCAGCCACGGCGCGCTGGCGGTCGGCGGCATCGCGAGCCTCTTTTTCGGATCGATCATGCTGTTCGATTCGCCGCTCCCCGAACTGCGGGTCGGCCTCGAGCTGATCAGCGCCATCACGATCGCCATTTCGGGGATCATCCTGTTTCTCGTCCGGCTGGCCGTCCAGTCGCAGCGGCGGCCGGCGATCACCGGCGAAAGCGGGATGCTGCACGCCGGGGGGGAGGCGATCACCTCCATCGAGCCCGGCGGCGTCGGTCGCGTGGCCGCGCACGGCGAGATCTGGACCGCCACCGCGCTCGAGCCGATATCGGCGGGAGAGGCGGTGATTGTGACGGGCATTCGGGGCCTGCTGTTGACGGTGGCGCGCAGTCCGGACGGACGGCGAGGCGGCCCGGACGGGCATAGGGAAGGAGAGGCATGCTGATTTCGCCCATCATCATCGTCGCGGTGATCGTCGCCATCTACCTGATCAGCTCGATCAAGATCCTGAACGAGTACGAACGCGCCGTCGTGTTCAGGCTCGGCAAGCTGCTCGACCTGCCGAAGGGGCCGGGGGTGATCTTCGTGTTCGCCCCGATCGACCGGATGGTGCGGGTCAGCCTGCGGACGATCGTCATGGACGTCCCGCCGCAGGACGTCATCACCCGCGACAACGTGTCGGTCAAGGTGAACGCCGTCGTGTACTTCCGGGTGATGGAGCCCCGCAAGGCGATCGTCGAGGTCGAGAGTTTCCACTACGCGACGTCGCAGCTCGCCCAGACGACGCTGCGGAGCGTGCTTGGACAGGTCGAGCTGGACGATCTGCTGTCGGCGCGCGAGCGCCTCAACCAGCAGCTCCAGCACATCCTCGATCTCCACACGGATCCGTGGGGGATCAAGGTGTCGGCCGTCGAGGTGAAGCACGTCGATTTGCCGTCCGACATGCAGCGCGCGATGGCCCGGCAGGCGGAAGCCGAGCGGGAGAAGCGTGCTAAAATCATTCACGCGGCGGGCGAGCTGGAAGCGTCCGAAAAGCTCGCGCAGGCCGCCAAGGTCATCGCGACCGAGCCGGTGACCATTACCCTCCGCTATCTGCAGACGCTCACGGAAATCGCGGCCGAACAGAACTCGACCATCGTGTTCCCGCTGCCGATCGAGCTGATGAATCTGCTGATGGCCCGCGGAACGAAGAGCTGATGGCTGATTTGTCCCAGCACGAGACGGGCGACGACGGCTTCCACGAAATCCAACTGAGCGGGAAGCAACTGGTCTTCCTGTTCATGGCGACGACGGTCGTCTCCGTCGTGATCTTCCTGTGCGGCGTCCTCGTCGGACGGAACGTGAAGACGGAGGCGGTGGTCGACGCCGCCGAACCGATGGCGCTGGCGGCCGCGCCGGCGAACACGGCGCCCCCGGCGGTGCCGTTGAGCGAGGCCGGCCCGCCGGCCGCCGAACCGCCGACGCCGGCCAAAGACGACGACGAGGACCTCAGCTACCACAAGCGTCTCGAGAGCGACACGCCGCCGCCCGAGAAGCTGAAGATGCCGTCGGCGGGCTCGGCTGCGTCCGCGAGGGGGCCTGCGCCGTCCCCGAAGGGATCGGCGTCCAGGTCAACGGCGACGACGTCGGTGCCGGCTCGCCCGCCGGCCGCTGAGGCCCTCGGCGCCGCGCGTCCCGGCGTCTGGGTCGTGCAATTGGTGGCGCTCAAGGATCGTCGCGCGGCCGCGGGCATCGTGCATCGGCTCAGTGCCAAGGGCTATCCGGCCTTTGTCGTCGCGCCGTCGAGCGGCGCGCCGTCCATTTTCCGCGTGCAGGTTGGCCGCTACAACGACCGGCACGAGGCGGAGCAGGTGGCGCGCCGTCTCGAAAAAGAAGAGCAGTTCAAGCCCTGGATCTCTCACTAGCGATTCTTTCGGGCGCGCTCCTCGCGCTCAGCTTTCCCAAGTTCGGCTCTCCGGCGTGCGCGTGGATTGCGCTCGCGCCGTTGCTCGTCGCGGTCTGCCGACGCAGCGTATCGTGGCGTCGCGCGTTCTTCCTGGGCCTGCTCACGGGCGCGATCTATTTCTGGGGCACGCTGTACTGGCTGGTCGCCACCATGACCAGCTTCGGCGGCCTTGCGACGCCGCTCGCCGTCTTCGCGGCCACGCTGCTCGTCGCGTATCTCTCGCTGTTTCCGGCCGCCTTCAGCGTCATC
>DASUKM010000050.1:0-173818 GCA_036278735.1 Vicinamibacterales bacterium | reverse complement strand
TGTCCTGCCAGTTCGGAGACAAGGGCGGACAGGGTTGGTGACGGGTGCGGCGCGGGCGAGCGGAACGGAGCGAGCGTCGAAGCGCGAGCGTAGTGAAGCGAGCCTAAGCGAGCGGCGAAGCGAAGTCGGCGCGGAGCGCCGACCGCGAGCGCCAAGAAAAGCGCACCGGTCTCCACAACCGGGTGGTGGGGGTTCGATGCCCTCCTGTCCTGCCAGTTCGGAGAAGTGAAGGCGGGCAAGGTTTGGCCATGAAGACCGTAACGGCAGATCACGAGGAGTCCTTCGGCGGACGCACGCGCGAGAGCGTCACCGGCTGGTGGGGACAGTCCCGCCGGTTCCTGTCCGAGGTCCGTAACGAGATGGCCCGTGTGACGTGGCCGACCCGGAAGGAAGTGTACGCGACGACCATCGTGGTGATTCTGACCTCGATCTTCTTCGGCGTGTATCTCTGGGGGGTCGACATGTTCCTCAACGGGGTCATCGGCTGGATTTATCGATCGTTTGGTCGCGCATGACGACCAGCGACGCGGCGGAACACGGGATGACGACGGACGCGCCGAAGAGCGGACCCATGACCGACGACCGCACGAAGCAGTGGTACATCGTCCACACGTACTCCGGCTTCGAAAACAAGGTGAAGGAATCGCTCGAGCAGCGCGTGCATGCGTACGGGCTGCAGGACGAAATCGGCGAGATCCTCATCCCGACCGAGCAGGTCGCCGAAATGCGGGGCGGCAAGAAGGTCGTCAGCTCGAAGCGCTTTTTCCCCGGCTACATCCTGGTCGAGATGCACATGTCCGACCATGCGTGGCACGTGGTGAAGAACACCCCGAAGGTGACCGGCTTCGTCGGCGCCGGCGCCAAGCCGACGCCGCTCAGCCGCGAAGAGGTCGATCAGATCCTCAACCAGGTCACCGAGGCCGCCGAGAAGCCGAAGCCGAAGTACACGTTCGAGAAGGGCGATCAGGTGCGGATCAACGAAGGACCGTTCACCAGCTTCAACGGCACCGTCGACGAAGTGAACATGGACCGCAACACGCTCAAGGTGATGGTCACGATCTTCGGCCGCGCGACGCCGGTCGAACTCGACTTCCTGCAGGTGGAAAAACTGTAGTGGCCAGTGTCCGGTTGCCAGTCGCCAGTTTCCAGTCGTTCTGGAAACCGGACCCTGGGAACCGGGAACTGGAAACTGGCAACTGATATGGCGAAGAAGATACAGGCGATGGTGAAGCTCCAGATTGCGGCGGGGAAAGCGACCCCGGCGCCGCCGGTCGGGACCGCGCTCGGTCCTCACGGCGTCAATATCATGGACTTCTGCAAGAACTTCAACGCGCGTACGGCGAAGGATGAAGGGCTGATCATCCCGGCCGTCGTCACGGTGTACTCGGACCGGTCGTACTCGTTCATCACGAAAACGCCGCCGGCCGCGATCCTGCTCAAGCGCGCGGCCAATCTCGCCAAGGGATCGGCCGAGCCGAACAAGAACAAGGTCGGGACCGTGACGCGCAAGCAGGTGGAAGACATCGCCAAGACGAAGTTGCCCGACCTGAACTGCGAGTCGCTCGACGCGGCGGTCAAGTCGGTCGCCGGAACGGCACGCTCGATGGGGATCGACGTCATCGGATAACGGAAGCTCCCAGCCGCCGGCTCCCAGCTGCCAGCTCGAAAGGAAGCCGGTCTTCCTTTCAAAGCTGGAAGCTGGAGGCCGGAAGCTGGCGGCTTTCTTTGGGTGGGAGGCCGTGAGCGGCCGTTTGGACCACAGGAGAGAACATGCGTAAGACCGGTAAGAAATTCACCGCCGCGCGCGAGCAGGTGCCCGATCGGCCGCACACGATCGAAGAGGCCGTGCCGCTGATGCAGAAGGTGAAGTTTGCGAAGTTCGACGAAACCGTCGAGCTCTCGATGCGGCTGGGGGTCGACCCGAAGCACGCCGATCAGATGGTGCGCGGAACCGTCGTGCTGCCGCACGGGCTCGGCAAGAGCAAGAAGGTGCTGGCGATTGCCGGCGCGGACAAGCAGCGCGAGGCCACCGAGGCGGGAGCGGATCACGTGGGCGGCGAAGAGCTCGTCGACAAGATCCAGGGCGGCTGGATGGACTTCGACGCCGTCGTCGCCACGCCGGACATGATGCGCGCCGTGGGCAAGCTCGGCAAGGTGCTCGGGCCGCGCGGCCTGATGCCGAACCCGAAGACCGGCACGGTCACGATGGACGTGGCCCGGGCGGTCAAGGAAATCAAGGCGGGCAAGGTGGAGTTCCGGGTCGACAAGACCGGCATCATCCACGCCCCGGTCGGCAAGGCGTCGTTCCCGACCGCCAACCTGATCGAAAACGCGCACGCGCTCGTCGACAGCGTCGTGAAGGCCAAGCCGTCGGCCGCCAAGGGCAAGTACCTCCGGAGCGTCACGCTCTCGTCGACGATGGGACCCGGGATCGCGATCGATACCTCGGTCCAGGAAGCGAAGGCGTAAGCCATGGCCGTGAGCCGAGCCGTCAAGGAAGAAGAGCTTCAGGAGCTGGAGCGCGCATTCAAGGGGACCGAGAGCGCCATCCTCGTCGATTTCCGCGGCCTGAAGGTGCCGGAAGTGACCGAGCTGCGGCGTCAGGTGCGCGGCGCGAAGGCGCACTACAAGGTCGTCAAGAACACCCTCGCCCGGCGCGCGCTGGCCGGGACCGCCTTCGAGCCGCTCGCGCCGCACTTCGTCGGGACGACGGCGATCGCCTACGCCGGCGAGGATCCGGTCGCGCTCGCCAAGGTGCTGACGACGTTCGCCAAGGGGGCGCCGGCGCTGCAGATCAAGGCGGCGGTCGTCCAGGGGCGCGCGGTCAAGCCGGCGGAGGTGACCGAACTGGCGTCGCTGCCGGGCAAGCCCGAGCTGTACGCGAAGCTGCTGTTCGTGCTCCAGGCGCCGATGGTCCAGATCGTCAGCGTACTCAACGCGGCGCCGCGGGACCTGATGAGCGTCCTGGTGCAGGCAGAGAAGAAGAGAGCGGAATCCTAAAGCCCAAAGCCCAAAGCCTAATTTTCAGGGGAGCATCGTAATGGCCGACGTGACGCAGGAGCAGGTGGTCGAGTTCATCAAGGGGATTTCGGTTCTCGAGCTGTCGCAGCTCGTCAAGACGCTCGAGCAGGAGCTTGGCGTTTCGGCGGCCGCGGCGATGCCGATGGCGATGCCGGCCGGGGCCGGCGGGGGCGCGGCGGCGCCGGTCGAGGAGAAGACCGAATTCTCCGCGATTCTGACCGAAGTGGGCGGCAACAAGATCAACGTCATCAAGGTCGTCCGCGAGGTCACCAGCCTCGGGCTGAAGGAAGCGAAGGACCTCGTCGAGGGAGCGCCCAAGCCGATCAAGGAAGGCATCCCGAAGGACGAAGCGGCGGCGATCCAGAAGAAGTTCGCCGACGTCGGCGCCAAGGTCGAGATCAAATAAGGACGCGCGGGGCGCGCCCCGCGCATCTTCTCGTAGCGCCGGGTCTTCGGATCCGGTGACTGGCGGGCCCGAAGACCCGTCCTGCATTCGGCCTGTCCGAGGTATTTCAACACGATGTACAGCCTTCCCAAGAACGTCTACCGCGAGCGCATCGACTTCTCGAAAATCAAGACGACGATCCCGATCCCGAACCTGATCGAAATCCAGAAGAAGTCGTACGAACGGTTCCTGCAGATGAACCGGCTGCCCTCCGAGCGCGAGGACGCCGGCCTGCAGTCGGTGTTCAAGTCGGTGTTTCCGATCAGCGACTTCCGCGAGAACTCGTCGCTCGAGTTCATCGAGTACTCGATCGGCAACTGGGAGTGCAAGTGCGGGCGGCTGTCGGGCCTCCATCACCTGCGGAAGCCGTGCGCGAACTGCGGCCACACGCTGGTCGCCGATCCGTACGGCGAGCACGACGTGCTCTGCCCCCGCTGCGGCAAGCCGAACGAGGCGCGCGGCGACGTCTGCGACGTCTGCGGCAACACCGTCGGGCTCAAGCTGAAGTACGACGTCGACGAGTGCCAGGAGCGCGGCATGACGTACGCCGTGCCGCTCAAGGTGACGATCCGGCTGGTGGTCTGGAACAAGGACCCCGAGACCGGCGTGAAGACCATCCGCGACATCAAGGAGCAGGAGGTCTACTACGGCGACATCCCGCTGATGACGGACAACGGCACGTTCATCATCAACGGCACCGAGCGCGTCATCGTGTCGCAGCTGCACCGGTCGCCCGGCGCGTTCTTCCACTCGGAAGACAAGACGCTGTACATCGCGCAGATCATCCCGTACCGCGGCTCCTGGGTGGAGTTCGAGTACGACGCGAAGAACCTGCTGTACGTGCGGATCGACCGCAAGCGCAAGTTCCTCGCGACGGTGTTCCTGCGCGCGCTCGGCCTGCGCGGCGCCGACGAGATCATCCGCAGCTTCTACACGGTGGACCGGCTCCATCTGCGGAACGGCTCGATCTACTGGTCGGTCGGCGACAGCCTCGTGGGGCTGCGCGCCGCCAAGGACGTGACGATCGGCGGCGAGACGGTCACCAGCGCCGGCAAGAAGATCAACCGCGGCGCGCTCGAGGCGATGAAGAAGGCGAACGTCGAGGCGGTCGAGATCGCCGACGCCGAGCTCGAAGGGGCCTTTGCGGCCACCGACGTCGTCGATCCGTCGACCGGCGAGGTGATCCTCGAGGCCAACGAGCCGCTCGAACCGCGCGTCGTCTCGATGGCGCAGGAGAAGAGCGTCGAGAAGATCGAGATCTTCTTCCCCGAGAAGGACGACCTCGGCTCGGTGCTCTCCGCGACCCTGAAGAAGGATCCGATCCACACGCACGAAGAGGCGCTGATCGAGATCTACCGGCGCCTCCGGCCGGGCGATCCCCCGACGCTCGACAGCTCGCGCTCGCTGTTCGAGAACATGTTCTTCAACTCGCAGAAGTACGACTTCTCGCGCGTCGGGCGGCTGAAGCTGAACACGAAGCTGAAGCTGAACACGCCGCTCGACGAGAAGATCCTGCACCCGCAGGACTTCTACGAGGTGATCAAGTACCTGCTCAAACTGCGCCGCTACCCGGCCAACGTGGACGACATCGACCACCTGGGCAACCGCCGCGTCCGCTCCGTCGGCGAGCTCCTCGAGAACCAGTTCCGCATCGGGCTGGTCCGGATGGAGCGCGCGATCAAGGAGAAGATGTCGGTCTACCAGGAGATGGCGACCGCGATGCCGCACGACCTGATCAACGCGAAGCCGGTCATGGCCGCGATTCGCGAGTTCTTCGGGTCGTCGCAGCTCTCGCAGTTCATGGACCAGACGAACCCGCTGTCGGAGGTCACGCACAAGCGGCGGCTCTCGGCCCTCGGGCCCGGCGGTCTGTCGCGCGAGCGCGCGGGCTTCGAGGTCCGCGACGTCCACCCGACGCACTACGGCCGCATCTGCCCGATCGAGACGCCTGAGGGGCCGAATATCGGCCTGATCTCGTCGCTGTCGTGCTACGCGCGGATCAACGAGTTCGGGTTCATCGAGTCGCCCTACCGCAAGGTGAAGGACGGCCGCGTGATCGACTACGTCGTGATCCTGAACGCCGGCGCCAGCTCGAAGCACAAGGTTGGCGACATCGTCGAGGCGTCCGACGTGGGCGCCGACGTGAAGGAACCCGAGAAGGGGGGACGCCGCCGGCGCGGGCTTGAGTACGAGCCGTATTCGTACTACCTCTCCGCGTGGGAGGAGGACCAGTACGTCATCGCGCAGGCCAACGCGCAGGTCGACGCCAACGGCCGCTTCGCGAGCGACCGCGTGAACGCGCGGCAGGCGGGCAACTTCATCCTGGCGCCGCGCGACAAGGTCGACTTCATCGACGTGTCGCCGAAGCAGCTCGTCTCGGTCGCCGCCTCGCTGATTCCGTTCCTCGAGAACGACGATGCGAACCGCGCGCTGATGGGGTCGAACATGCAGCGCCAGGCGGTGCCGCTGCTCCGCGCCCGCGCCCCGTACGTCGGGACCGGGATGGAGTACATCACCGCGCGCGATTCGGGGGCCGTCATCGTGGCGCGCCGGTCGGGCACGGTCGACTACGTCGACTCCCAGCGCATCGTCGTGCGCGTGGAAGGGGAGAGCGAGTCGATGTCGCGCGAGATGGGGGCCGACATCTACCCGATGACGAAGTTCAAGCGGTCCAACCAGAATACCTGCATCAACCAGAAGCCGATCGTCCGGGTCGGGCAGAAGGTGCACAAGGGGCAGGTGCTGGGGGACGGACCGTGCACGGAGCTCGGCGAGCTGGCGCTCGGGCGCAACGTGCTCGTCGCGTTCATGCCGTGGCGCGGGTACAACTTCGAGGACGCGATCCTCGTCTCCGAACGCATGGTGAAGGAGGACGCCTACACGTCCATCCACATCGAGGAGTTTGAGATCGAGGCGCGCGACACGAAGCTGGGGCCGGAAGAGATCACGCGCGACATCCCGAACGTCGGCGAGGGCTACCTGAAGGACCTCGACGAGAGCGGCATCATCCGGATCGGCGCCTCCGTGAAGCCGGGCGACATCCTCGTCGGCAAGGTGACGCCGAAGGGGGAGACGCAGCTCACGCCGGAAGAGAAGCTGCTGCGCGCGATCTTCGGCGAGAAGGCGGGGGACGTCCGCGACGCCTCGCTCGTCTGCCCGCCGGGGATCGAGGGCATCATCGTCGGCGTGAAGATCTTCTCGCGCAAGGGCATCGAGAAGGACGAGCGCGCGAAGGCGATCGAGAACGACGAACTCGAGATGATGGAGAAGAACCTGCAGGACGAGATCCGCATTCTTCACGACGAGGTGAAGAAGCGCGTCGTCGCGATGCTGCAGGGACAGACCTCGCGCGCCGACCTGTACGACGAGCACGGCCGCGAGCGGCTGCTCCGCAAGGGGACCGACCTCACGGCGGAGGTCCTGGGGGAGCTGCCGTACGAAGCCATCGTGCGGCTGAAAGTCCAGAGCGACGATCCGCGGCTCGAGGAGGACCTCCGCGAGCTCGAGGAGCGCACCGAGCGGCAGGTCGAGGTCATCCGGAACCAGTTCGAGGAGAAGAAGGAGAAGGTGCGCCGCGGCGACGAACTGCCGCCGGGCGTCATCAAGCTGGTGAAGGTGTACGTCGCGATGAAGCGCAAGCTGTCGGTCGGCGACAAGATGGCCGGCCGCCACGGCAACAAGGGGGTCATCGCGCGCATCCTCCCCGAGGAGGACATGCCGTACCTGCCCGACGGCACGCCGGTCGAGATCGTGCTCAACCCGCTCGGCGTCCCCTCGCGCATGAACGTGGGGCAGATCCTCGAGACGCACCTCGGGTGGGCGGCGCACGCGCTCGGCCTCTACTTCGCGACGCCGGTCTTCGACGGCGCCACCGAGCCGGAAATCAAGAACTGGCTCGAGAAGGGGGGGCTGCCCAAGAGCGGCAAGACGCGGCTCTGGGACGGCATGACGGGGATGGAGTTCGAGCAGGACGTGACGGTCGGCTACATCTACATGCTGAAGCTGTCGCACCTGGTCGACGACAAGATCCACGCGCGCTCCATCGGACCGTACTCGCTGATCACGCAGCAGCCGCTCGGCGGCAAGGCGCAGTTCGGCGGCCAGCGGTTCGGCGAGATGGAAGTGTGGGCGCTCGAGGCCTACGGCGCCGCGCACATCCTGCAGGAACTGCTCACGGCGAAGTCCGACGATGTGACGGGACGGGCGAAGATTTACGAGGCGATCGTCAAGGGGGACGCGTCGTTCCAGCCCGGACTCCCCGAGTCGTTCAACGTCCTGATCCGGGAGCTGCAGGCGCTCTGCCTCGACGTCGAGCTGATGAAGACGAAGAAGGCGCTGGCCGCCGCGGCCGAGCCGCTCGAGTCCGGCGAAGGGGAGCCCGTCCTGCAGGAATCGTAGTTTCCAGTAGCCAGTTGCCAGTCGCCAGTCAACACACGCTGGCGACCGGCAACTGACGCTGGTCTGACTGGTCACTGGAAACTGGGGACTGATAACTGATATGAGACCATCATTCGATACGCGCGGCTCACTCACCAGCGATTTCGACGCCATCCGGATCAGCCTGGCGTCGCCGGAGAAGATCCTCTCCTGGTCGCACGGCGAGGTGACCAAGCCGGAGACGATCAACTACCGGACGTTCAAGCCGGAGCGGGACGGGCTCTTCTGCGCGAAGATCTTCGGGCCCGTGACCGACTGGGAGTGCCTCTGCGGCAAGTACAAGCGCATGAAGCACCGCGGGGTGATCTGCGACAAGTGCGGCGTCGAGGTCACGCAGGCCAAGGTGCGGCGCGAGCGGCTGGGGCACATCACGCTGGCCACGCCGGTCAGCCACGTGTGGTTCTTCAAGGGGCTGCCGAGCCGCATCGGCCACCTGCTCGACATCTCGCTGCGTGATCTCGAGCGCATCCTCTACTTCGAAGCCTACGTCGTCATCGAGCCGGGGGACACCGACCTGAAGCCGAACCAGCTGCTCTCGGAAGAGCAGTTCCGCAAGGCGCGGGAGGACTACGGACAGAAGTTCCGGGCGCAGATGGGGGCCGAGGCGATCAAGGAGCTGCTCCGCCGCGTGAACGTCGACCGGATGGCCGACGAGCTGCGCGAGAAGATGCGCACGGAATCGTCGGTCCAGAAGAAGCTGAAGTACGCGAAGCGGCTGAAGGTGGTCGACTCGTTCCGCAAGTCGACGAACAAGCCGGAGTGGATGATCCTCGACGTCATCCCGGTGATTCCCCCCGAGCTGCGGCCGCTGGTGCCGCTCGACGGCGGGCGCTTCGCGACCTCGGATCTGAACGATCTGTATCGCCGCGTGATCAACCGGAACAACCGCCTGAAGAAGCTGATCGAGCTGAAGGCGCCCGACGTCATCATCCGGAACGAAAAGCGGATGCTGCAGGAGGCGGTCGACGCGCTGTTCGACAACGGCCGGCGCGGCCGCGTGCTGCGCGGCGCGAACAACCGGCCGCTCAAGTCGCTCAGCGACACGCTCAAGGGCAAGCAGGGGCGCTTCCGCCAGAACCTGCTCGGCAAGCGCGTCGACTACTCGGGCCGCTCGGTGATCGTCGTCGGGCCGGAGCTGAAGCTGCATCAGTGCGGGCTGCCCAAGAAGATGGCGCTCGAGCTGTTCAAGCCGTTCATCTACAACAAGCTCGAGGAGCGCGGCCTGGTCGCGACGATCAAGCAGGCGAAGGAGATGGTCGAGCAGCAGAAGGGGGAGGTGTGGGACATCCTCGAAGAGGTGATCCGCGAACACCCGGTGCTGCTCAACCGCGCCCCGACGCTGCACCGGCTGGGCATCCAGGCGTTCGAGCCGGTGCTCGTCGAGGGGAAGGCGATCCGGATCCATCCGCTCGTCTGCACGGCGTTCAACGCCGACTTCGACGGCGACCAGATGGCCGTGCACATTCCGCTCGCGCCGGAAGCGCAGATCGAGGCGTCGGTTCTGATGATGTCCTCGAACAACATCCTGTCGCCGGCCAGCGGCCAGCCGATCGCGATCCCGTCGCAGGACATCGTGCTCGGGTGCTACTACCTGACGAAGTCGAAGCAGGGGGCCAAGGGTGAAGGGCGCGCGTTCGGCACGCCCGACGACGTGACGCTGGCGCTCGAGGCGGGGGAGCTGGAGACGCTGACGCCGATCCGCCTGCGCCTGACGGGCGAGCTGATCGACCTGACCGTCGCGCGCGACGACCAGGGGGTGCAGTACGCCGAGGTCCAGACCGTCAACGGCAAGGTGATCAACACGACGGTCGGCCGCGTGCTGCTCAACAGCGCGCTCCCGCAGCCGATGCCGTACGTGAACGGCCTGCTCAAGAAGAAGGGGCTGCAGCAGCTCGTGCAGTACTGCTACCTGCGGTACGGGCTCGAGAAGACCGTCGAGATGCTCGACAGCCTGAAGCACCTCGGCTTCACCTACGCGACCCGGTCCGGTCTGTCGATCGGGATCGACGATCTGGTGATCCCGTCGGAAAAGGGGGCGCTGGTCGACCGCGCCCGCGACGACGTGATCAAGGTCGAAGGGCAGTACCTCGAAGGGGCGATCACCAACGGCGAGCGCTACAACAAGGTGATCGCGATCTGGTCGGACGTCACCGAGAAGATCGCCGACGAGATGTTCAGCGAGATGGAGGAGCGCGATCAGTCCGGGCGCAACTTCAACCCGGTCTACATCATGGCCGACTCCGGCGCGCGCGGATCCAAACAGCAGATCCGCCAGCTGGCCGGCATGCGCGGCCTGATGGCCAAGCCGTCGGGCGAGATCATCGAGACGCCAATCACGTCGAACTTCCGTGAAGGGCTCACGGTGCTGCAGTACTTCATCTCGACGCACGGCGCCCGCAAGGGGCTGGCGGACACGGCGCTGAAGACGGCCGACTCGGGCTACCTCACGCGCCGGCTCGTCGACGTCGCGCAGGACGTGATCATCCACGAGATCGACTGCGGCACGATGGACGGCATCGAGGCGCGGGCGATCGTCGAGAGCGGCGAGATCATCGAACCGCTGCGCGACCGCATCATCGGGCGCGTCACGCTCGAGCGCATCACCGACCCGTTCAGCGGCGAGGTGATCATCGAGCAGAACGACGAGATCGACGAGGAGAAGGCGTCGGCGATCCAGGAAGCGGGCATCGAGAAGGTGAAGATCCGGTCGGTGCTCACCTGCGCGAGCCGCCGCGGCTGCTGCGCGAAGTGCTACGGCCGCGACCTCGCGACCGGGCGCCTCGTCGAGCTGGGGCTCGCCGTCGGCGTCATCGCCGCGCAGTCCATCGGCGAGCCGGGCACGCAGCTGACGATGCGGACGTTCCACATCGGCGGCACGGCGTCCCGCGTCTCCGAGCAGTCGACGCTCGACGCCAAGCACGCCGGCACGGTCCACTACCAGGGGCTGCAGGTCGTCGAGGCGAAGGGGGGCACCGAACACGCGGCGGGCGAGCTGATCGTCATGAACCGCACCGGGTCGCTCGTCGTGCAGGACGCGAAGGGGCGCGATCGCGAGCGCTACCCGATCGTCTACGGCGCGCGGTTGAAGGTGCGCGACGGCCAGCAGGTCGAGCCGGGCCAGGTGCTCGTCGAGTGGGATCCCTACACGTTCTCGATCCTGACCGAGGACGCCGGAACGGTGAAGTACAAGGACCTCATCTCCGACGTCACGTTCCACGAGGAAGTGGACGAGGTCACCGGGCTCTCGCGGAAGATCGTCGTGGACAGCCCCGACGAGAAGAAGCAGCCGATGATCGAGATCCGCGACAAGGCCGGCAAGGTCACGCGGAAGTACCACATGCCGTCGCACGCGCACCTGATGATCGAGGACGGCGATCCGGTCTACGCGGGCCAGGTCCTCGCCAAGATCCCGCGCGAGACGACGAAGACGAAGGACATCACCGGCGGCCTGCCGCGCGTCGTCGAGCTGTTCGAGGCGCGCAAGCCGCGCGAGACGGCCGTCATCTCCGAGATCGACGGCGTCGTGCGGCACGGCGGCGTGGTGAAGGGGCTGCGCAAGATCCTCATCGTCCCCGAAGAGGGAGGGGAGCCGCGGGAGTATTCGCTGCCGCGCGGCGTGCACGTGAACGTGCAGGAAGGGGACCGCGTCCGCGCGGGCGAGCCGCTGATGGACGGCCCGAGCAATCCGCACGACATCCTGGCCGTGCTCGGCGAGAAGGCGCTGCACGCGTATCTCGTCAACGAGATCCAGGAGGTCTACCGGCTGCAGGGGGTGAACATCAACGACAAGCACATCGAGGTGATCGTCCGGCAGATGATGCGGTGGGTGAAAATCGAGGACGTCGGCGACACCGAGTTCCTCGTCGAGGAGCAGGTCGATCGCTTCCGGTTCATGGAGGAGAACGAGCGCGTGATCCAGGCGGGCGGGCGTCCGGCGCAGGGCCGGCCGATGCTGCTCGGCATCACGAAGGCGTCGCTCTCGACCGACTCGTTCATCTCCGCGGCGTCGTTCCAGGAGACCACGCGCGTGCTCACCGAGGCGTCGATTTCGGGCAAGGTGGATCACCTCCGCGGCCTGAAGGAGAACGTCACGATGGGACGGCTGATCCCGGCCGGGACCGGGTTCGAGTACTACCGGCACGTGCGGATCCCGGCGGACGAACCGCCGCCGCCGCCGCCGCCGTCGCCGGAGGAGCTCGAGCTCGAGCGGGAGATGGAGTACTTCGTGGAGCCGGAAGAGGCGTTTACGAGGGAAGAGATCGAGTAATTTCCGATTTTTGATTGGCGATTGCCGATTGGATTGCAGATTGTCGATTGGGGATCGACGGATTGCCGATTGGCGATTGATTGGCGATTGATGGATTGGCGATCGATTGACGATTGACGATTGGGGATTGACGATTGGGGATTGGGCGGTGGCGCTGCGGCGTCGCCGCCCTTTTCGTTTGTACGGCAGGTCTTCACACCCGCCGTCCCCGTAGGGCGGGTCTTCAGACCTGCCATCCGTCGTAGGCCGGGTGTTTAGACCCGGCGATGGTTGCGGGGCGGGTCTTCAGACCCGCCATCCGCCGATGGTTGTAGGGCGGGTCTTCAGACCCGCCATCCGCCGTAGGCCGGGTCTTTAGGCCCGGCGATGGTTGTAGGGCGGGTCTTCAGACCCGCCCTTTTGCCTTCGGAGAGGCAGGCGTTCATGCGCACGTCTGTCCACCCTTTGTGTTGCCCACGCATTGTAAATGGCCGCTGCGGCCACTACCTGGCTTGGCTGGCAGACCGCCGACGTGTGCGAAGGCCGCTTGACGACCTGCCGCGCGGGAGACAGGATCCGCCAGGCAGGCGGCCACACTCGACGGCCCTGCGTCCGACCTGCAAGCCTCCGAATGGAATTCAGCGGCAAGTTCGCCGCAACGCGGCGACCGCCTCACTTGGCGCGAGGAAGATGACTTCTCGGAAGCTCGCGGAGATACTGCCGCGCGCCTGCCTGCCCGCAGGAATCCACAATGGGGATCGGCTTCGTGCTTCTCCTCTCGGGAGTTGTCGGAATTCTTCTCGCCAGCGCCGATCAGGCGTTCGTCGATACCCGCAGGATCTCAGCTCCATTTCGGTCTCACGCGAATCGGCGCGGTGGGCGACTTCATCGTCGGCGAGGACGCGCATGGCGCGTTCGTCATCGAAACCCGCCACGGGACAGACCGCGCCGCTGCAGACGTGCCGGCACTGGTGTCGCCGGCGGAGTTCTACAATCGCCACCGATGGGGGTGGCCGGACGGGATCGCGGCGGCCGCCATCGTCATCCCGCCGCTGCTTCTGTCGGCCGTGCTGACGCGACGGTTCGTTCGCTCGGGCCCACCGCCTGCCATTCGTCGAGCGCGCGCGCTCAGCAATCAGGGATTCACGCCTGCCCGCGTGAGGAGATACCGCTGGTGCACGCAATTGTCAACGAAGAATTCGCCGATCAGCGCGTCGGCCTCCGATCGAACCTGCGCGCGGCGCGCGGCGTCACCCTGCGCCATCGCGATGACGTTGGTAATCGGCCCAACCGATTGTTCGAGGAAGAGACGATTGTGAGCGACGCTCAGCGCCGGCACTTCCATGACTGCGTCTTCGAATGTTGGTGCGGCGAACTTCGAGCCGAGGCGCTCTGCCACCACCCGTCGATCGCCCCAGAGCGGCGGCGGAGCGGTGCCGGGCGGTGGCGGCGGCAAATGTCGCATCATGAACCGGAACATGCGGCCGATCAGATCGTCTGGCGGCCACGTCGAGAACGCGACGCGACCGCCCGGTTTCAGCACGCGCCGCATCTCGCGGATGGCTTCCTCTGGTCGCGGCGCGAATATGTGCGCGAACTGGCTGACGACGACGTCGAACGCACCGTCGGGAAATGGGAGCCGCTCTGCGTCCCCTTCGTGCCACGCGATGTCGACGCCCGCGATGCGGCCGTTCTCCCGGGCATGCTCGAGCAGGGCCGGCGTGAGGTCGACACCCGAGACGCGCGCGCCCGAGCGCGCGGCCGTCACCGCGACGACGCCCGTGCCAGTGCCGACGTCGAGGACGCGTTCGCCCGCCTGGATGCCGGCGAACGCGACGAGCCGCGCCGCCGGCCGCGTCGTGAACGTCGCGGTGGGTGCGAACGCGCCCCACATCTCGCGTTGCTGAGCCTTGAAGCCGGCAAAGGGGTCGGTGTCCATGGGCCGATTCTACGTCTTCCCGCCGGGATCGCTTGCCACGGACACGGCGCCAGGCGTTTACTGGGAAGGCATCGAATACTGTCCTGCCCGCCGAGGTCCGGCTAAATCGGCCAGTCTCGCGGCACCTTGACGACGTAGCTGCCGGCGCCGCGTGCGATACGGAGGCGCGGGACTCCACCGCCGGACTACCCGATGGCGCGCGGCAGTATCTGCGCGAGCTTCTGGGGAGTTGTATCCCTCGCGCCAAGTGAGGCGGTCGCTGCGTTGCTTGCCCGCTGTGAGGGTTCTTGCCGAGAAGGGCGAGTGGCCGCTCGGCTAGAGTCCGCGCTCGCCTTCTGCACGTCCCGAGGTATAGCGCGACCGCCTTCGCCTACTCCGTCCTCGACCAGCACGTACCGCTCGCGATCGCGCAGCTTCGCCGCACGAACGAATCCGATCTCGTTCCGCTTCGGATCGCTCCTGAGGATCCAGGCGATCTCCTCCATTTCGCGCAGCGAGGGCCGACGCCTGTCGGAATAGCTGCTGCAGGACATAACGGGAAAGGTGATCCGGCCGCCGCCGCACACGAGCTGGCTGCACTCGACGATCTCGTCGCCCAGGCTCGCGCCTCTCACGACCGTGGCATACCGGCAGGTCTCGCAGAGCGGAGGGTCGCCGTGGCCGACGGTACCTCCATGAATCTTCACTCGCATTATGACGCCTCCTACAGGTGAGTCATCGTCACCTCCTGGTTGGAATTGGACTCCGCGATGGGAGACGACGATGCCATCGTCCCCTGGCGGGAGTCAAGAGTGCCTGGCAGATTCAGCGATCCTGACGCACGAGCGGACATCGCCTCGCCACGTCTCGATGTACCCCTCCCGCGTTTTTCAGAAACAGGATGGTGAATTCCAAGTCTGTGTCGCTATGATCCGCGCATCGGTGCACCACGGCTGACAGCGCGCTGGAGCCGTTGGACCAGCTAGATAGAAGGGAGAATCGACATGCCGAGGCGTCAATTGAACAGCGTCGCGCCGGACCCGGCGTGGGCAACGCCAGCGTGCACGTGGTCGGAAGCGATCAATCGCTACGCCCTGTTTCTCCAGGTTCCCACGTGGCGAGCGAGCGTGAAGCGGGATGGTCACGACAAGGCGCCGTGCTGGGAGGCCGACGAAGCGGACCGCTTACGGGATGGCATGTTGGCCGTTCTGGCTCGATGCGCGGGAGGGCACCACCTGGTGTCGCCGCCCGAGCGGCAGCACCTGATCGACCTCTGGGTGCGGCAGGGTCGAAGCACTCCGCGCGGTGAGCGGTGCCCGACGAAACTCCAGACGCATTTTCAGCGAGCATTTCTGCTCAATGCGGCAGGGTACAGGTGCGCGTACTGTGGGCGCACGGCGTGGGGTGTGTACGAAGAGGCATGTGCCTCGCGGACGCCGAGAACTCTGCGGTTCGAGGTCGATCATTTTGTCACGAAGCAGCGGCTTCACGATCGGAGGCGATTCGATCCCGCGAATCTGGCCCTTGCCTGCCGATCGTGCAACGTGATCAAAGCCGAGATGCCGGTTGAGCAGTTCCTGTGCGAATTGCGGTCGATCGGCCATGCCGTATACACGAAGAACAACGACTCGCGACGGTCTGACACCGGGATGGCGTTACCCGATTCTTCTAAGGACAGCGCACGATGACGGCCGCAATGCCTACACTTCATGTCCAGCTCGAAGAACGAGAATACGTGACGGCCGTTCGCGCGGCGTCGAGGCCAGGTCGGCGGACGATGATTCTACTCCTCGTCGCGTCGGTGCTCGTCCTCGTGGGCGCTTTCGTCCTGTGGCGCGCAGGGAACGTTCGCGACGCACTCACCACCGGCTTTGTGTGGTTCTTCGGTTTGGCTGGCGCAGGAATCGGCCAGCAGCTCTCGATCGGGCCGAAGGCAAGACGCGTGTTTCGCCAGCAGCGGGGGTTACAACGGCCGTACGACGTCAGCTGGGACGAGCTCGGAGTGGCGATCAGGGGTGAGAATGGTCAGTCCAGATTTCCTTGGACCGACTTCCACAAAATGCGCGAGCTCGACGATCAGTTCATGCTGTTCCTGTCGGACGCGGTCTTCCTCATGATTCCAGGACGCGCATTTCCTGACGACAATCTCATGCGTGACTTTCGCCGCTCGGCCACGGACAGAATCCCGCGCGGGTGAGGGCACATCCTCGGAGCAGTCTGCCGTCGATCGCGCACAGGGATGTGTCGAACCGACGGCCAAGAGCCATGAAGCGCAAGCCCGCGCACCGACGCCCGCCTAAATCGGCCAGTCCCGCGGCACCTTGACGACGTAGGTGCCGGCGACGCGATCGTGCCAGGCCTGCCGCTCCGGGTCGCGCAGGATCCAGAGGAACCCGAGTCCGGCGACGATGAGGGAGAAGATGCCCGTCAAGCCGCGCACGAGCGCTTCGGCGAACCCGACGCGCCCGCCGTCGACCCGCACGAGACGCAATTGACAGATGATCCCGCCGACGGTGGTTTGCTTCCAGGCCCAGAATCCGACGTGATACACGAGCGCGAGCAGGAGGAAATTGTGCTCGCCCAGGGGATAGTCCGAGAACAAGCGATCGAGCCTGAGCACCTGCGCGACGATCGCGATGAGCACGATGTCGAGGCACAGGGCGGCCAGACGATCCGCAAACGCCGCATGCGGACGGCCGAGCAGGCCGCCCGGGGGCATCGGCCGCTCGATCTGCGGCGCAGCCGCCTCGGCACTGAACGAGTCGGCCATCGGCGGCGACAGCGATCCATCGTCGACGGCGGCAACGGCTGCATGGGCGGTTGCCCTCTCTCCCTCGACCGGCGCGGCAACCGCGAGCGTTGCCGGCGCCGTGACGACGGGCGCGGCGGTCGCGGCGCCTGTCTTTCGCCGTGGCCGCGGATTCTCCCGGCGATAGGCGCGCACGAAGGCCTGCGTGGCGGCGCCGAGGCCGAACACCGCCGCCATGGCCCAGGTCAGCACCCCAAGGACCGGAATCATGTAGGCGACGCACATGATCGCCGAGCCGATGACGAACGAGCGCAGCGACTGTGCGCGGTTGTCGAGATCGGCCTGGTACACAGCGGCCATCCCGAGCCACCGCGCAAACGCGATCCGTCCAATGACAAAGCCCAGCGCCAGGGCGCAAACCAGGAACGGAATGACCGCGATGCCGATGACCGATACGGCGAGCAGCGCGCACAAGGGGCCGGCGAGCAGCATCACGAGCAATCCGGTGACGAATGCCGACAGCGGCGTGGCGCGCAGCGCCGCCGCGCACGCGCTGATCGGCCGATCGAACAACAGCTCGAGCAGCAAATTCAGCAGGAAGAACGCCGCGGCGACCGCCCACACCCAGGCCAGATCCGGAACGATTAGCCGGCCGAACAGGAGGCCGCGCGTCATCCACGGCAGGAGGTGTCGAAGGCTCGTGCCGAGCCCGGCCGTGCCGATGACGACCTGTGTCCCCCCCGGAGTGAAGCGGGGCGCGGCATCGAAGCCGCCGATGGTCACGACGTCGCCGTGCACTCGTGCGCCCTCGGCGATCGCAGCCGAGCCGGCGACCGTGATGAACGATCCCTCGATGACCGCTGTACGTCCGAGCCTCGCCTCGCCGAGGATGACGACGACATCGCCGTCGACCTCCCCCTCAATCGTCGCGTCGCCTCCGATCACGACGACTTGCTGCGCCGTTTCTCCCTGGTGAAGCGTGTAGCTCTGGAGAATGCGGAGCGCCGGATTCGAGAATTCGACGTGGATGTCCTGCGCCTGCGCGGCGGTCGCGCAGGCGAGCAGCAGCGGCAGCAGAAGACGAAGCTTCATGGTTGTTCGGCCTTTTCGAGGAGCACGTAGTTCAATGCCAGGCCGAAGACCACGCACGCGAGGCCCATCAGCCCGACGATCACGAAGATGTACGGCAGCAGCGGCACGACGAGCAGGTTCCAGAGCACCCCTCCCGCATCCGTTGCCGCCACGAGCCTCTGCGGCGGAGGCGGCAGACGTACCAGGAAGTACGCGAGCGCGGCAAGCGGCGCCATCGAAGCGACGCGCCAGACGATCGGCCACGCGAACCACGGGCGCAGGTACCACGGACGCGGCGACCAGGCCTCGACCGCAGCCATCACGCGTGGCAACAGCGTCTGCGGCGCACGCGGCGCCGGCAGCCGCCGCAGCTCGCGATCGGCGAGCGCCTCGAGGTCGTCGTTATCCGGCGGCATCGTCTGTCAGCAGCCGCCGCAGCGCCTGCCGCCCTCGATGGATATCCGTCTTCACCTTGCCGAGCGACACGCCAAGCGTCCGGGCGATGTCGTTGTAGTCCAGCTCCTCGAAATGAAAGAGGACGAGCGGCACGCGCTGGTGATCGGGCAGGCCACGGACCGCCTGTTCGAGCCGGTCGAGCCGGCTCGCCTGGTCGGCTTCGAGCGCGCGCGACACCTGGGCCTCGAGCGCGTCTTCGTACGACGTGCGTGCATCGGGTCTGTCCAACTCGCTGAAAAACCGGAATCGCGCGCGATACCGGGACAGGTGGTTGAGGCAGATGTTGCGGACGGTGGTCTTCAGCCAGCCCGACGCCGCCGGATTGCCGGCGAGCTGCGAGTACCGCTCGAACGCCCGCAGGAATGCGGTCTGGGCCGCGTCTTCCGCGTCCGCGGCGTTGCCGAGCAGGCGGACGGCGGTGGCAAACACCATGTCCTGATGCCTCCGCACGAACGCCTCAAACGGTTCGGCGCCAGTCATGCCAGAGACGTCGCACTGCTAGGAAGAACCCGGGACGGCCGGAAAAGTTTCACGCGCCGCCGCGCGCGCCCGCATCCATGACGTGCGCATCGCCGAGGTGACACGTCACTGCCATCTGAAAATCCTGACGGCGACCACGAAGCTGACGACGCCCCAGGCCGCGAGCAGCGCCAGCTCGTGCAGCAGTGGGACGATGCCGAGACCTTCCAGCATGACGCCGCGCAGCGCATCGTTGAGGGCCGTCAGGGGCAGTGCCTGGACGAACGGCTGCATGACGGGTGGGAAGCGCTCGGTCGAGAAGAAGATTCCGGAGAAGATCCACATCGGCACCATGACCAGGTTCATGATGCCGGACACCCCCTCGATCGTCGTCGGCCGCGCCGCGGCGAGCAGGCCGAGGCCGCTGAACGACAGCGCGCCGATGAGCGAGACGACGACCAGCAGCCAGAGCGAGCCACGGATCGGCACGCCGAGCGCGACGTAGGCGAACACGAGCAGCGCGCCCGCCTCCGGCACCAGGAAAATCAGGCGCGACGCCAGTTGCGCCGCAAGGATATGGCTTCGACGGGCAGGCGACGCGACGAGCCGTTTGAGCAGGTGGCCGTTCCGGGCGACGACGAGCGAGAAGCCGATGCCCCACATGCCCGTGCCCATCAGGTTCATGCCGAGCAGCCCAGGTACCAGGAAGTCGATGTAGCGCGCCCCTGGCTCGCGGATTTCGCGCACGTTCGCCGTGAACGCGTCGGTCCGGCCGGCGGCGCGCTGCAGGGCGGCGTCGACGGCGAGGCGGGCCGTGCGCGCCTCGGGCTGCGTGGGATCGTACTCATAGGACGGCGTCTCGCCGGCCGAGACGAGCAGCACGATCCGTCCGCGGACGAGAGCGGCATGCGCGTCGCGTGCGGGCAGGATGCTGGCCCGCAGCGTCTTCTCGGCGGCGAGCGCCTGCAGGCGGGCCTCCGCCGCGGGGCCCGCCGTGATGCCCACCGGCAGCGCGTCGGGGGGGCGGGTTCGAAACGCCAGCGCGAGAATCGCCGCCAGCACGATGGGAAACACGAAAACCCAGAAGACCGCCTCGGGCTCTCGAACCAGTTCGCGGATACGTGCTGTCGTCAGCTCGACGAACGGGCCGCGGATCCGGTACTCGCGGACCGGTTCAGGCATCGCGCAGTCTCCTTCCCGTCAGCGACATGAACACGTCCTCGAGCGTCGCATGATGCGTTGTCAGGTGGGTGGGCTCGAGACCGGCCCCCGCGAGGACCGAAAGCAGCGCCGGGACCGTGCGGTGCACTTCGCGTACGGTCAGGCGGAGGATGGCGTCTTCGCGGCTGACGCCGTCGACGCTCGGCAGCTCGCGCAGCTGGTCGTCCGATATCGCCTCCGGGTTGCTCACGCCGAACTCGATCACGTGTTCGGCGCCGAGCGAGGCGACGAGCTCGGCGGGCGACCCCAGCGCGATGATCCGGCCGTGGTCCACCACCGCGACGCGATCGCAGAGGTGCGCCGCTTCTTCCATGTAGTGCGTCGTCAGCAGGACGCTGCGGCCGCGCGCCTTCAGTCCTTCGACAATGTCCCAGGTCTGGCGGCGCGACTGCGGATCGAGACCCGTGGTCGGCTCGTCGAGAAACAGGAGTTCGGGGTCGCCCGCCAGCGCGCACGCCAGCGAGAGCCGCTGCTTCTGGCCGCCGGAGAGCGTGCGCACGTACGCCTCGGCCTTCTCTTCGAGCGCGACCAGGCGCAGGATGTCGGCGACGCCGAGTCCTCGCGGATAGAAGCTTCGGAAGAGCGTCACGACCTCGCGAACCTTCAGCTTCTCCGGAAATTTCGTCTCCTGGAGCTGGATGCCCAGACGCTGCCGCAGGGCCAGCCCGTCGCCCTGCCAGCGATCCCCCAGCACCTCGACGTCCCCGCCGTCGGGGACTCGCAGCCCCTCGAAGATTTCGACGGTGGTGGTCTTGCCGGCGCCGTTGGGGCCCAGCATGCCGAAGCACTCCCCGCGGCGCACCTCGAGGTCGAGACCCGCGACGGCCACCGTCTCGCCGTAGCGTTTGATCAGTCCGCGGCAGCGCAGCGCGGGCGTCACGGAGTCCATCTGGCGAAGTCTAGCAGGAGTGTCTAAGACGCGGGCAGTTCAAGGGCGAATGTCGTACGGGGCCTATAGCGCCCGGGCGCGCCGTCAGACAAGCGATTGCAGCACTGACAGGCGTTTGCAGCCGCTGGCGCCGGGTGCGATCATGGGGCGCCGGGCTGACGCCGCCGCCTATGGTGCTCCTTCCGGCGGGTGATACCGCGAAGAACCGCCAATGCAGGATCTCGATCGACAGATCGATTACTGGAACCGGCTCGGTCCTGCGAAACCATTTGCGCATCCTGTGAACTTCGAGCGCCTGACGCGCTGGGTTGCGCCTGAGGACCACATCCTCGATTTCGGGTGCGGGTACGGGCGGGTGCTGTCCGTGCTGCACAGTCGCGGCTACCGCAACGTGAGGGGCGTCGATCCGGCCCCGGCCATGATCGCGGCTGCCCGCCAGCGCCTGCCGACGATCACGGTAGAACTGCTGGAATCACCACCACATGTCGATCTCTCCGGCGGCTCGGTGGACGCCGTGCTGCTGTTCGCCGTCCTGACGTGTATCCCGACCGACGACGGACAGCGCGCCATCATCCGGGAAATCGCCCGCGTTCTCCGCCCAGGTGGCCTCTTGTACATCAGCGACCTCTGGCTGCAGCGGGACGCGCGAAACATCGACCGCTATGTGCGAGACGAGTCGAAGTACGGGCGCTACGGGGTGTTCGATCTGCCGGAAGGTGTGACGGTTCGACATCATGACCGGCGCTGGATCCCGGTACTGACGGAAGGGTACGAGCCGGTCGCGGTGGACGAGATCGAAATACGGACCATGAATGGGCACCTGGCGGATGGCTTTCAGTGGTTTGGTCTGAAGCGCCGCAACTGAGCCATAATGGCCACGCGACGACCAGTGTCGAAGGGCCGGTCGTGACGAAGACGACGCCAAAGGAGAAGCCTGATGGGACGAATCGGTCGCAGCTTCCGGCTCGTGGGGCAGTCCTACCGAATCCTCATGAAGGACAAGGAGTTGATGGTCCTCCCACTCATCTCCGGCGCCTTCATCGTCGTGGCCGTCGTCGCCATGGCGTTGGGCTTCGGGCTCACCACCTCCAGGCTCGAACGACACGGGCCTGACGTGTACGTCCCGCTGTTCCTCTTCTACGTGGTGACCTACGCGATCGGCATCTTTTTCCAGGCCGCGGTCGTGGCCGGCGCCACCGAACGGATGCGCGGCGGCGATCCGACGGTCCGTTCCGCGCTGGCAGCCGCGGGACGCAGGTTCGGGCCGATCGTCATGTGGGCCGTCGTCGCCGCAACGGTCGGCGTCGTGATTCGCGTGATCCATGACCGCGTGGGCTTCGTCGGGAAGATCATGTCGGCTCTTCTGGGTGCCGCATGGGCCCTCGCCACCTTCTTCGTCGTCCCCGTTCTGGTCCTCGAAGACCGATCCATTTCAGACTCGTTCAAGCGCTCGGTCAGCGTCTTCCGTCAGACGTGGGGCGAGACGGTGGTCGGCGGCACGACGCTGGCCGCGGCGGGCGTGTGCGCGTGGATGACGCTGATTGCGATCACGGGACTGCTGGCGATGGCGATCGGCGTCGCGGCGGTGGCCGTCTTGTTCGTCGGCGGCGTGCTGTTGATGATCTTCTTTTCGGCGTTGCAGGGCGTGTACGTGGCGTCCCTCTACCAGTTTGCGACCGGCGGCGGAGGCACGGGCATCGACCCGGCGCTGCTCGGCCACGCATTCGTTCCGAAGAAGCGCTGACCGGTCGTCAGTTCCCGAGGCGAGATCACGCGGCGAGCCGCTCAATGCGTTCTCGTCACCTGTAACGGCCGTGCGCAATTGCAGACACTGGCCTTCGCGGTCGTGGGGATCGTTGTGCTGATCGATGGACTTCAGAACGCGGCGGCGGTTGGATATGTCTTGTTCCGGAAACCGGCTGAGTACGACACCGCGTTGTCCATGTGGCCGCGGCAGGACGAAACGATCGCAAAGGCCGTCGTTCAGATCGTGGCCGGCGCGATTCTCGTCTTCGGGCGTGATGCCATCCGCCGCGGCTGGTCACGCGTGAGAAGGGCACCAGACCCTGGCGGGACCGACATCGCGGACTGAGTCTCTGTCCCGTCACGTTTCATAGTCCGACGGCGCGTTCGGCTGCGAGCTGGTCCATAATGCGCCATGCAGCTCGAAGTCGACGACAAGGTCATCGCGGACGCCTCGCCTGCCGACATCGCGTCGGCCCTGGATCGCCAGCCGTTGCCAGACGACTGGTTCCTCACCCTCACGAATGACGGCGAGGAGTTCATGGAAGCGACCGCCCGAGGCACGCGCTTCAGCATCGACTATCGCGAGGGGGCGGAGCGCCGCCGTACGGCCGACACCGTGGACGGCGCGACCGCCCGCGCGCTCCTCGAAGCGTATCTACACGGCGACAGTTCCTGGCGGACTGCCGTCGGGTGGGCTCCCGTAGCGGAGCGGAAGCGATCCGGCAGCGGCGCCCTGACAGCCGCGGTTACCGTCGTGGCTGTCGTCGCGGTCGTGGCGGCTCTCTGGTGGGTGCGCGCCGCGATCACGCTGCCGCCCCCGTTCGACGACTGGCGGGCGTGGCCGGTGCTTCTGGTGTTTCTCGCGATCCCGGGACTCGTCGTCTTCGCGGCCGCCGCAAAAGCGCTGGAAGTTCGGCGCGCGTCGCGCTGGACGACGACGAATGCCGTGATTACGAAGAGCGCGATTGCCGTGGATCATCGGAAACGGATGAACGCGATCCAGCAGGTGCTCAACGTCCCGTCGATCGAGTATGAATTTACAACGAGCGACGGCAGCCACGTGCGGGGCACGCGCGTCACCATCGGCGAAGACGCCGCCGTCAACGCTGACGCCGTCGTGTCGCGCTATCCCGTCGGCGCCCGCGTGCCCGTCTATTACAGTCCTGACCGGCCGGCCGAATGCGTCCTCGAGCGCGATGCGCCGGTGAACATGACGAAGGCGCTGGTGGCCGTGCTGCTCGTCGTGTTCGTGGGCGTTCCGGTTGCGGGGTTCGGGATGGTCGCGCTCCATCGGGCGCTCGTCGTGCGTCTCCCGCACGGACATCCGTTGCTGGCGATGCTGTTGGCGGGCGGCGCCATCGTCGTGGCGGGCAACGGGGTTCGCGGCCGCCGGCTCGCGCGCGCCGCCGCGGACTGGCCCACGACCTCCGGGCGCGTCGTCGCGAGCGGCGTCGAGCGCACGACCGGAGTCGTGAAGTACGACACCACGCAGGCCACGTACGAGCCGGCCGTCGAATACGCCTTCACCGTCCACGGCCGCGAGTTCCGTAGCCGCCGGATCGACTTTGGCGCGCGCGTCGGCACCAAGAAGGCGGAGGCCGAGCGCCGCGCGGCGGCGTATCCGGTCGGCTTTCAGGTGCAGGTGCAGTACGACCCGCAGAATCCGTCCGAGGCGGTCCTGCACACCGCCACCAACACGGCGATGCCGTTCGCCTTCGCGGCGGCGCTCTTTTTCGCCGCCGTCTATTTCTCGGGGGCCGTGACCGGCTGATTCGGCGGGACGACGGTCTCGGCCCTCTATTCCTCCCGGAGCGCGTCGATCGGCTGGATGGCGAGGCCGCGTCGAACCGGGCCAAGCGCCGCGAGCAGACCGACCAGGAAGATCACGACGACGACGGTTGGCAGAAGCACGCCCGCGGTGCCGCCCAACAAATCGCCGGCCGACGCCCGGTCGAGCGCGGCGGCAACGGCCAGGCCGGCGGCGACGCCCGCGCCAAGCTGCGCGCTCGCGCGGCCGAAGATGCCGGTGAGCACACGCCGCGCATCGGCGCCAAGCGCGGAGCGGATGCCGATCTCGCGGCGACGCCGGGAGACGGTGAACGACATCATCGAGTAGATGCCGGCCCCTGACAGGAGCAGCACGCTGGTCGTGACCGCGATGATGGCGAGCGCAAGCATCGAAAAGGCCCGGATGTCGAACCGATACGCCGAGGCGACACCCGTCAGATTTTCGAGTTGCAGCCCAGGGTCGACCGACGCCGTCTTCTCGCGGAACCGCTGCGCGAAGCGTTCCGGATCGCGCCCCTTGATCCGGACCACGAACGCCGCGGGATTTGCCTGGCCGGGAGCGGCTGCTCCATACAATCGCGGCACGGGAAGGCCGAAGCCGTTGGGCGCGGTAAACGAGCTGGCGAACGCCGGCACGACGCCGACGATCTCCAGCCACGGTTCGGGTTCGACGCGACCGTCGGGACCGCGTCGCAAATAGCGGACCCGGCGGCCCACCACATTGCTGCCGGGCGCGATCGCGTCGGCGAACGTCTGGTCCACGATGACGGCCGTCGCGCCGGGAAGCGTGTCGGCGGCGATGAACCCGCGGCCCGCCAGGATGCGCACCCCGAACACGTCGAAGAGGTTCGTCGCGACGCGGGTCGAATTCGCGTCAATCCGGCGCGACGATTCCGTTTCGACCGGCACGTAGCGCTCCTGGCCCGGGAAAGTCTGCGCGAAGGTGACACCGGCGACCTCCGGGTCCGCGTCGAGCCGCTGAATCAGCACCTTCATGCGGTCCGTAAAACGCGCGTGCAGGACGTCGGCCGGCAATCCTTCGGGGGACATCGTGAGCGTCCCGCGGAGCATCTCGTTCGCCGCCGGCGCCGGGTCGCGCATCCCGCGATGCACCGCCTCGTAGGCGTTGTGCATCGCCGCCGGCAGGACGGTGACGGCGATGGCAACCTGCACGACGATCAGCGTGGTCCACGTGCCGCCGAGCTGCAGGCCGGAACCGCGCGACGAGAACTGCTGCAGGCGCACGTGCAAGTTCCTTCCCGTCGCCTTCAGCGCGGGCAGGGCGCCGGCGACGACCGCGGCGAGGACGGCGAGCGCCGCGACATAGATGACCGCGCCCGGCGTCAGGCGCAAGGTGAACCAGTACGGCACGCGGTCGGCTTCCGGCGAATACTTCGCCCAACTGAGGAGCACGTGGAAGGCGAGCGCCACCACGGCCAGACCGACTGCTGCCGCGCTGACGGACATCACGAGCGCTTCGACGAACAGCTGTGACACGACGCGGGCCCGGCTCGCGCCGAGGGCCGTTCGCACCACGATTTCCCCCATCCGCGTCGCCGTACGGGCGTAAACGAGAATCGCGACGTTCACCGCGACGATGAGGAGGAGCAGCCCGACCCCAAGCTGGAACGAGCGCATGGCGAGCTCCAGCGCCGGCCCCGTGACGCCGATGAAGGCCTGCGTATAGGGGAGTACCTGCGGGCGACTGTTTGCGTGGCTCTGCGGGAACGCGGCCGCCATCCGATCGCCGACGGTCGCGAGCTCCGCGCGCGCATCCGCGAGCGAGAATCCCTCGCGCAGCCGGCCGAACACCTGGAGCGACGGCGCGCCATCGGGGTTCATGCCCATGCCGGTGAGCTGGAGGGGAACCCAGTAGTGATGGCGAATGGGGAACGCGAATCCGTCCGGCATCACGCCGATCACCGTGTGCACGGTGCGGCCGAGCCGAACTGATGCGCCGAGGACGCGCGGATCACCGTCGAAGACGCGCCGCCACTCCGAGTACCCGATCACCACCACCGGTGCGGCCCCGGGGCGCTCGTCCGCCTCGAGCAGCGTGCGCCCGAGCACCGGCGCCACCCGGGTCAGTCCGAACCCTGACGCCGTGATGGCGGCCACGTTCACGAGGTAGGTCCGCCCGTCTGCCGTGATCAGGTTGCGGGTGTCCTCGCGGAACGCCCCGAGATCGGTGACGGACTTCAGCTCGCGGCGCCACTGGACGAAGTCGTGCGGGGACACGCCGTCCCTGTCGCCGGCGTCCGGACCAGCCACCGTTCTGGTCTGGATCGCCAGCACACGGTCTCCGTCGGGCACGGGCAGCGTCGAGTCGAGCGCGGCACCGATCGCGGCAAAGTATCCCGCGCCGATGGCGATGGCCAGCGCCATCCCGATCACGCCGATGGCCGACAGGCCCGGGTACTTCGCGAGCATCCGGACGCCGAGCTTCACGTCCAGCCACGAAAAGTTCACGAGCCTCCCCCGTGAAGCCGCAGTGGTCCAGCGCACCGGCGACGGCGCAAACTGCTCTCCATTACGGAGACGGCCTCGAAAAGTTCGGCGGAATGGCGGGCGTACTCGCCGGGGTTCGTGGAATAATCGCCCTCGCGGACCGGGCGAGATCCACGCGCTTCATGAGCGTTCCTGCGACGTTGTCGGCGGCGGAAGCGCGGCGCCTGGCGCTCGCGTCGCTCGGCTTCGCCGTCAGGCGGCCGGGGCGCGCCGGTCTTGCGCACGTGCGCGCCACGGCGTCGCGTCTTGGCGCGATCCAGATCGACTCGGTCAACGTCGTCGCCCGCGCGCATTATCTGCCCACGTTCTCCCGCTATGGGCCGTATCCGATGGCCGCGCTCGACGCGCTTGCGCACGAGAAGCGCGAACTGTTCGAGTACTGGGGACACGCCGCCTGTTTCCTGCCGCTCGATATGTATCCGCTGCTGCGCTGGCGCATGGAGAATCAGCGCACCGCGTGGGCTTCGATCGATCGCACCCGGAAGGCCTACATGGAGACGGTCTATCGCGAGGTCGCCGAGCGAGGGCCCATCTCCGCCGGCGAGCTGTCGATCGGCGGGAAGAGCACGGGGCCGTGGTGGGGATGGTCGGAGGGCAAGCATGCCCTGGAGCTGCTGTTTCGACAAGGGCGCCTGGCCGTGTCCGGGCGCCGCCACTTCGTGCGTCTCTACGATCTCATCGAGCGCGTGCTGCCGGCGCCGGTGCTCGCGATGCCCGTCGTGCCCCCAGGAGAGGCAAAGAAGCGGTTGATCGTGCGCGCCGCCCGCGCGATGGGCGTCGGGACGGCGAAGGACATCGCGCAGTACTTCCACATCGACGCGTGGTGGGATCGTCAATCGGTGAACGGCCGGCGGACGCCCGCGAACACCGGAGTCTTGTTCGACGAGCTGGTCGAGGATGGCCGCCTCGAGCGCGTCAGCGTCGAGGGATGGCGGGCTCCCGCCTTCGTCGTGTCCGGCGCGCGAGTCCCGCCATCGGTCGACGCCCGCGCGATCGTCTCGCCGTTCGACCCGATCCTGTGGGAGCGCGGGTGGACGAAGGCGGTGTTCGGGTTCGAGTACCAAATCGAGATTTACGTTCCCGCACCCAGGCGCATCCACGGATACTACGTGCTGCCGTTCCTGTACGGCGATCGGTTCGCCGCGCGCGTCGATTTGAAGGCTGACCGGCCGGCGTCGACGTTGATCGTGCAGGCGGCCTACGTCGAACCCGGTTTCGATGCGCGGACCGTCGCAGGCCCGCTGGCGCGGGAACTGCGCGTCATGGCCGCGTGGTTGTCGCTCGCGCGTTTCGACGTCCGATCCCGGGGCGGTCTGGCAAGGCCCTTGACGCGCGCACTGGAGTCCGTCGAGGAGCAGCTGCTGGCGCCGAAGGGCTGAACAAGATGCCGAACCAAGATTCCCGCGTCACGATCCACATGGCGGCGAGCCTCGACGGGTTCATCGCTCGCAAGGACGGACGCGTCGACTGGCTCGAAACCGCAGACGCATTCGCAGGCGGGGCGACCCTCGACGCGGGATCCGTCGAGGCGTTCCTCGAGACGATCGACTGCTACGTGATGGGATCGAGGACGTACGAGACCGCGCGTCGTTTCGAAGCGCAGGGGCTGGGATGGTCGTATGGAGACAAACCCACGTTCGTCCTGACGAGTCGTGCCCTGCCACGGACCCGGGGCAGCGTCGAATTCTACGCAGGCGATCTCGCGCCCTTCGTCGCCGAGCGCCTCAGATCCACGTTCCGTCGCATCTGGTTCGTTGGCGGCGCGATGGTGGCCGGGGAATGCCTTCGTCTCGGCCTCGCCGACGACGTTCGCTATTCGATCCTGCCGGTCTTGATCGGCGAGGGGATTCCGTTCTTTCAGGGGCTCGACGCGGACATCGCGATGCACCTCGCGGAGGTCACGGCCTACAAGAATGGCATCGTGGAGCTTCGGTACGAGGTGCAAGGACGCGGCGAGTCACCAAAGGCCCTCTGACGCCGGTTCAATGTTCTCCTGCCGACTCGCGACCGTGGACGACTCGCCCGGCCTCACGGCGCTCATGGAGCGATCGATCCGCGGGCTCATCGGTGCGTATCTCGACGCGGCACGGGTCGACGCGTCATTCGAGATCATGGGCATCGACACGAGCCTCATTGCGGATCGTACGTATTACGTCGTCGAGGAAGGCCGGCGGATCGTCGGGTGTGGCGGCTGGAGCCGGCGCGCGACGCTCTTCGGCGGCGATCATTCGAGCGGGCGCGACGCGCGACGGCTGGACCCACGAACGGAGCCGGCGCGGATTCGGGCGATGTACACCGACCCCGACCACGCCCGGCGCGGCATCGGACGGCTGGTGCTGTCGCGCTGCGAGGAAGCGGCCGCGGAGGAAGGATTCCAATCCCTGGAGCTCGTCGCGACGGTCGCGGGTGAGCCGTTGTACCTGGCCAGCGGGTTCACGATCGTCGAACGCATCGACGTGCCCACGTCGGCCGGCGTGACGATTCCGTGCGCGCGCATGGTCAAGCGGCTGCCGATGTCGTCATGAACGGGCCGCGAACGCGCCTCAGGGGCGCAGACGATCGCGCACTCCGGGGATGACCTGGGTGCCATAGAGCTCCACGCTCGTCATCAGCGCCGCGTGCGGCAGCGTGCCGTTGCTGTATTTCATGCTGAATCGCGACAGGCCCAGCACCTCGACCGTGCGAGTGATCTTGGCCGCGACCGTCTCGGGCGAGCCGACGCACAGCGCGCCGGCCGGGCCGGTCTCGTGATCGAAGTGATCGCGCGTGACCGGCGGCCAACCGCGCTCGGCGCCGATGCGCGTGAACATGTCGCGGTAGTGCGGCCACAGCTCCTCGCGGGCGCGCTCGTCCGTTTCGGCCACATGACCCGGCTGGTGCACCGCAACCGGCTGCACCGGATGCCCGAAGCGAGCGAGCGACTCGAGGTAGAGGTCGACATACGGACGAAATCTGACGGGATTGCCGCCGATGACCGCGAGCGTCAGCGGCAGACCGTAGCGCGCCGCCCGGACGACCGATTCCGGACTGCCGCCGACGCCCACCCACGTCGTCAGGCGGCCCGACTCGACGCGCGGATGGACCATCTGATTCGTCAACGGCGTCCGCGTCGTTCCTTTCCATGTCACCGGACCATTCTTCAGCAGCTCGGCGAACAGCGACAGCTTGTCCTCGAACCACTCCTCATAACGATTCAGGTCGAAACCGAAGAGCGGATAGGACTCGGTGAACGAGCCGCGGCCGAGAATGATCTCGGCGCGTCCGTTCGAAATCGCATCGAGCGTCGCGAAGCGCTCGAACACGCGCACCGGATCGTCGGTGCTCAGCACGGTCACAGCGGAGCCGAGCCTGATCCGCGTCGTCTGACCGGCGATCGCCGCCAGCACGACTTCGGGCGCGGAGATGGAGAAGTCCGGCCGGTGGTGTTCGCCGACGCCGAAGACGTGCACGCCGAGACGATCGGCGAGCGCGGCCTGCTCGACGACGTTCCGGATTGCCTGAGCCTCCGAGATCAGCGCGCCGGCGGCGTCCACGGTGACGTCGCCGAACGTGTCCAGGCCGAATTCCACTGAAGCGGACATCCTTTCAGGATACCGCGAAGTCTCGCGCTCGGACGTGGGGACTTCGCCGCTTTGCGTCTGCCGCGCGGATTGCCGAATTGCCCGCTGCTGAAGCCCCGCGGATAATGAGCAGATGGCATTCGCGATCACGCCCCCGATCGAACCGATGCTGTCGAAAGTCGCCGAGGAGATTCCCCGCGCCGGCGATTTCATCTTCGAGCCCAAGTGGGACGGCTTCCGGGCGCTCGTGTTTCGCGCCGACGAGGACGTCTACATCCAGAGCCGCGATCTGAAGCCGCTCGATCGGTATTTTCCAGAGCTGCATGCAGGCCTCGTCCCGTCTCTGCCGGACGGCTGCGTCGTGGACGGCGAGATCGTGATCGCGACGGCGCACGGACTCGACTTCGATCGGCTGCAGCTCCGGCTGCATCCGGCGGCCTCCCGGGTGGCGAAGCTCGCAGGAGAGACGCCGGCGGCATTCGTCGCGTTCGATCTGCTCGCCGCCGGAGGAGACGATCTTCGCAAGCAGCCGTTCGAGAAGCGCCGGGTGCGGCTCGAGAAGCTGCTGGCGCACGTCCGCGCCCCCGTGCACCTGACGCCGATGACTCGCGATCGGGACGTCGCCGTCGAGTGGTTGAAGCGGTTCGAGGGGGCGGGTCTCGACGGTGTCATGGCCAAGCCGGGTGCCGGCGCGTACGAACCGGGGAAGCGCGTGATGTTCAAGGTCAAGCACTCCCGCACGGCCGACTGCGTGGTCGCCGGCTTCCGCTGGCACAAGAACGGACCCGGCACGCTCGTCGGGTCGCTGCTGCTCGGACTGTACGATCGGACCGGGACGCTGCAGCACGTCGGCGTGACGTCGGCGTTCACCATGCCGCAGCGCCGCCAGCTCGCCGAACTGCTGGAGCCGCTGCGGAAGAACGCGATGAAGGATCATCCCTGGCGCGATTGGGCAGGGGCCGGCGCGGCCGCGCAACGGATGCCGGGCGGCCAGAGCCGCTGGAGCGCAGGCAAGGATCTGTCGTGGGAGCCGGTGCGGATCGAGCGGGTATGCGAGGTCAAGTACGACCACATGCAGGGGGACCGCTTTCGCCACGCGGCGATCTTTCAGCGCTGGCGTGACGACAAGGAGCCGAAGGACTGCACGTACGACCAGCTCGAGATCACGCCCCCCTACGAATTGGAACGGATTTTTGCGGCCGGTACGTCGCGACGCTGAGCCTCAGCGGGGCGTCAGGCGTCGAGCGTCAGCAGCCGCGCAGCGTTGCCCCCCAGGATCCCGGCGCGGGCCCCTTCGTCGATCGGCAGGCGACCGATCGATTCGAGCATCAACGGGATGCTGCCGATCTGATGCGGGTAGTCGCTCCCCGCGAGCACGTGTCCGGCGCCCGCGAACGCCACCGCCAGCGCAATCGCGTTCGTGTCGAAATTGACGGTGTCGTAATAGAACTGCCGAAGGTACTCGGTCGGCGGTTTCTGGATGTTCGCCCGGCACTCGCCAAAGGCACGATACCCGCGGTCGAGACGCTCGGCCAGGTACGGGATCGCGCCGCCCATGTGCGTCAGGACCCATCGAATCCTGGGGAACCGTTCGACGACGCCGCTGAAGACGAGCGAGGCGGCCGCGAGCGTCGTATCGAAGAGGAAGCCCACGAGCGGCATCAGCCAGTACTGCTGCATCGCCTCGACGCTGATTGGGTTGGTCGGATGGATGTAGAGGACCGCGTCGAGATCGTTGGCCGCCTCGTAGAGCGGCCAGAAGCGCTGGTCGCTGAGCGGGACGCCGTTGACGTTGCTGAACAGCATGGCGCCGCGCATGCCGAGCTCGCCGCAGGCGCGCCGCAGTTCCTTCACGGAGGCCGCTGGATCGTTGAGCGGCAAGGTCGCGAGCGCGACGTACCGCCGGCCGTACCGGTCCATGCCCTCGCGGAACTCGTCGTTGACCAGCGCCGCCAGCCGAACCGCCTCGCGCGGCTCCTCCACGTGCGTCCCCGGGGTCGTCAACGTGATGATCTGCGTGTCGATGCCCTGCTCGGCGAGCACGTCGTTGCGGTACGCCAGGTCGCGATGGCCGCGCACCGCGATGTTGTAGTCGCCCGGATAGTGGAGCCACGGGTTCCCCTCGCCGTCGACGGTGACCGTGACGCGGCTCCTGCCCGCTTGGAGCGCCTCGAGATAGCGCGGCGGATAGTAATGGTTGTGGAAGTCGATCACCGGCATGTTGGTTGCTCCTCACGCCTTTCCCGTCGCGCAAGTCTCGAGACTCGCCTTTCCGCCCAAGCCGGCGGGTCTTCTGGCCCGCCGAGTCTATCAAGGTTCCGGGGAGCAGGACCTCCGCGTCGGGCGCGAAACGCCGAGCGCCATGTCCGCCGGCCCGTTATACTGACGGCGCCATGCGCTGTCTTCCTCGATCCTTCCTCGTTCTCGTGTTCGCCGCCGCGCTGTTCGCGGCCGCTCCGCACGCGCAACCGGTGTTCCGCGGCAGCGACATCTTCCCACCCGAGGAGTTCGCGGCGCGCCGCGCCAAGCTGCTCGACCGCATCGGCGACGCCGTGGCGATCGTGCGGGGCACGCCGGGCCCGCCTGGCGAGATGCCCTTCCGCCAGAACAGCCAGTTCTTCTACCTGACCGGCGTCGCCGAACCGCGCGCCGATCTCATCGTCGACGGCCGCACGAAGAAGACGACGATCTACCTGCAGCCGAAGAACGACCGGCGCGACAACAGCATGTTCGGCCCGGCGCTGGCGCCGGGTCCGGACACGACCGCGCTCGTCGGGGTCGACGCGGCAGTTCCTGCGTCGGAGTTCGGCGGCGCGATCTCGGCGATCGCATCTGAGCGGCGGACGATCTATACGTGCTTCGCGGCGGAAGTCCTCGGCAGCCAGTCCCAGGGAGACCCGACCAGGTTCTGGACGACCAACGCCAAAGATCCGTGGGACGGACGCGACTCGCGCGAAGCGGCGTTCGTGGCGAAGTTGAAAGCGGCCGCGCCGCAGTCGGACATCAGGGATCTCGACCCCATCCTGAACGCGCTGCGCGCCGTGAAGAGCCCGCGGGAGATTGCCGTCATCAGGGAAGCGACGCGGATTGCGGGGCTCGGCATCATCGAAGCGATGCGCGACGCCCGGCCTGGCCTGCACGAATACGAGCTGCAGGCCGATGCCGAGTTCGTCTTCAAGAAATTCGGCGCGCTCGGCCCGTCGTACTTCGCGCTGATCGCGACCGGACGGAACACGTACTACACGCACTACAACCGCAACACCGCGGTCCTGCGGGACGGGGATCTCGTGCAGTTCGACTACGCGCCGGACTACAAATACTACCAGTCGGACGTCACGCGCGTGTTTCCGGCGAACGGGAAGTTCACCCCGCGCCAGCGGGAGTTCTACGGCATCTACCTGCGCCTGTATCAAGCCTTGATGACCTCCATCGAGGTGCACGAGCGACCCATCGACGTGATCGCGAATGCGGTGAAGAAGATGGACGCCATCATGGCGTCGTATCCGTTTACCGACGATCACGTCAAAGAGGCGGCGCAGAAGTTCGTCGAGGGCTTCAGGTCGCGGCGCCGGGCCAGCGGCCTCGGCCACAACGTCGGGCTCGACGTGCACGATCCGGGCGGCCTGCAGGCCGACACGCTCGAGCCCGGGCGCATTTTCACGATCGAGCCGCAGATGCGCATCGAAGAAGAGCACCTCGGCCTCCGTCTCGAGGACATGATCCTGATCACCGACACCGGCTACGAGAACCTGTCGAAGTTCGTGCCGATCGAGGTGAGCGACATCGAGAAGACGATGACCGGTCAGGGTCTGAGCGATGCGATGAAGGGTAAGGCGGGTCCGTCCCGCTGAGTCCCCGAATGCAGCGACCCTCATGACCTTTTCCAGGCGCGAAGCCCTGGCGCAGCTCGCCGCCCTCGCGGCGACGATCTCGCTGTCGCGGTCCGTTCGGGCGCTCGCGGATCCGGATCCGCTCGACGGCACGATCGCCGACTACGTCGACGGTCTACGGCGCCGGCGATGGAGCGCCGTCGAAGTGGCGGCGCACGCGGTGGAGCGGTGCCGGACGCGCGGTAGGAAACTCCGGGCGCTCGACGCGATGTGCAGTACCGTGCTGGAAGATGCCCGGGCCGCCGACGCCAGGCGCCGCGGCGGGAAGGTACGCGGGCCGCTCGACGGCGTGCCCGTGTTCCCCAAGGCCATCTACGACGTGGTCGGGCTGCCCACCACCGCGTCGAACGCGGAGTGGGCGCGCCTCTTTCCGGAGACGCTGCATCGCGATGCCCTCGAAGTGAAACGCCTCCGTGCGGCTGGCGCGATCGTCCTCGGCAAGACCGCCGCGGACGACTTCGCGTATCACGGAACGGGCACCAGCAGCCATACCGGGCAGGTGCTCAACCCGTACGATCCGACCGGTACGCGGACGCCTGGCGGATCGAGCGCGGGTTCCGCAGTGGCGGTTGCGTGCGGCCTCGCATTCGCGGCGCTGGGCACCGACGACGGCGGCTCGAACCGGATTCCGGCGGTCTGCTGCGGCGTCGTGGGGATGAAGCCGACCTTCGGGCTCGTGCCGCGCACCGGCGTCATTCCCACGTGGCCGTACCTCGACTCGCACGGGCCGCTCGCGCGCTCCGTCGCCGACGCCGCGCTGCTGCTCGCGGCCGTCGCGGGAGCGGACGCTTCCGATCCGCTCGCGCGCTCCGGCACGTGGGACCCTGCGCCGCTCGCGTCGCTTCGCGACGATGCGCTGAAGTCGGTCCGGCTGGGCATCGTCGAGGCGCACGTGCCCAGGGCCCAGATGGCGGGCGAGGCGCTGGCGATCTGGGATCGCGCCCTCGACGACCTGCGTGCAGCAGGGGCCGCTGTCGAGCCGTTTACGCCCGCCGTCACGCTGCAGACCTACCAGAATGCGTTCGCCGATGCTTCCCGCGCGCGAGGAGACGTCAAGCCCGATTCCCGCTCGCCGGCCCCGACCGCGAATGCGCTCTACCTGTACTTTGCGGGCCGCGCGCATCGTCCGCTCGAGGCGCTGCGGCGCGGCTATCACGCCTACCGCACCTACTACGACGTCCTGCCCGAGAAATTCGAGGACTGCACGGCGTTGTTCCGCCAGCCGATGCAGCACGATCCGGCGGGGCAGTCGTTCGCGCGCTCGCGCGCCGACGTCGTCGCGGCGCTCGAGCGAACCATGCGGGCCGCGCGTGTCGAGGCGATGATCTATCCGACGATGCCGTTCAACGCCTTCCGGCTCGAGGACGGCTGGCCCGACATCCGGACGCCGCTCGGGTACGGCAACTGGCTGGGGCTGCCCGAGGTGTCCGTTCCAGCCGGCCTCGGGGCCGACGGGATGCCGGCGCTGAACGTGTCGGTCGTCGGCCTGCCGGGCGAGGACGCGCGCGTGCTGGCGCTGGCGTACGGCTACGAACGACATTCGCGCCGATTCGCCGCGCCGCCCACATCGTCCTAGGGCGGGTCTTTCCCCCGCCCGCACGTACCGTCAGCATGGGAGGTGCTGGTGGCAATCATCGGACTGCACGCCCTGATCTACTCGAAGGCCGCCGAAGAAGTGCGGCGGGTGTTCGGCGACGCGTTTGGATGGAACGCCGTGGATGCCGGCCGCGGCTGGCTGATTTTCGCCGCCCCCCCGACGGAGCTGGCGGTGCACCCGTCGGACGAGGACTACCACGAGCTGTATCTGATGTGCGACGACATCACCCGCACCGTTTCTGATCTGCAAACCAGGGGGATCCAGACGAAGGGCCCGATCGCCGACCGCGGGTGGGGATTGGTGACGACGCTGAAGCTGCCGGGCGGCGCTGAGCTGGGCCTGTACGAGCCGCGGCATCCGACGGCGATTCCCGCGCCCGGCGCCTGACGAACTCGGCGGCGATCGTCCTTGTCAGTACGCGGACTGGCGTCGGCGCCCTCAACCGGCCGTGCGCCGTGCGGAATCAAGACGATCCTGCGGCGGCGGATGCGAATTAGCTGTCGCGGCGGCCCCTGACCGAGTTGTAGGTTACGTAGGCGGCCGGGTAGCAGTCAGAAATCCGGCCGTGGGTTCCTGACGTCCTCGGAATGAGCCTGACGGGCACGTTCGGTGGATTCTTCAGCACTTCGTACATCCCTGCGAACTCGTCGTCGTACTCGCGCGCGCCGCTCACGCAGACGTTGCTGAACGTGATACACACAGGCGCCTCGTCGAAGTTGCCGATGACGATGTCGCTCGACGCCTTGCTCTTGAACCGACGCACCCGGAGCCTCACCGGATCGCTGGTTGACGTCACGGGCACATCGACGGTCACCACCTCGTAGAGCAGCTTGGGCTCACCGGTCGAACCCAGGTGGTCCTTCAGCCTGACCAGCTCGTACCATTTCTTGCGATTGTCAAAGAACGATGCCGTCGCCGTACCTGCGCGCAGGACGATCGTCGCCGCCACGGGTCGATGATGTTGTGGTGTTTGGAGACACGCCGGATTGAATGTACAGTCGCCGTCGGTCGGCAGCGTGAGCGGCCGGTCGGCATTGGACCACTGGAACTGATTGCTTCCGGGAAGTTCGACCGAGTGCTTCTCGAGGCTCCACATGTGGTACTCATCGAAGTCCTTCGGCACGATCCCGAATGTGGGCGGCAGCGTTCGTCGTGTCAGGATCACGTTGCGCCTCGGCACGATCAGCAGCGGATGATGCGGGTCGGCGCGGATCTTCTTGTTGGCGCCCATATTCACGGCCACGATGTTCATCCTGCCGACGGGTGTGCCATTCTGCCGTGGTTCGGCGAAGACGAAGCGTCCCAGAAGCCGGATTTGCAGTGTCGCCATGGTTCAGCCTTTCAGTTGCCTGACGGTTTCATGCCGCCGAGCGCGACGAGCCCGCCCCATTCTCGTACCGGGGCCGCCATCCCGTGCTGGCTCAGGAACGCCTGCTGCACGGTTCGCAGTGCGGCCGCGGGATCGCCGGATCGACGCAACTCGCGGTGGAACGCGACGAACAAGGGGTGCGCCGCATCGCTCACGGGCCAGAGACTGGCGACGACGGACGGTACGCCCGCCCGCAGGAACATCGTGGACAGGCTGACGATCCCTTCGCCATCGATGGCGCGGCCGGCCGCCGCCTCGCAGCTCGCCAACACGACCACGCCCGTTCGCTTGAACGCGTGTCGAATCACGTCGACACCATAGACGTCCTGATTGCCGGTTTCTCCGGGCGAGGGGGCGAGCAGCAGGCGCGAGAACGGAGGAAACGCCGGATCGAGCACGGAATGGCCGGCGAAATGAATGACGGCGTAGGGGTGCGCGAAGAACCGGGCGCGCTGCGCGTCCCGCCCGGCGAGCACGACGCCTGACGGGTACTCACGCCTGACGTCGGCCGCTTCCTCGTCGGCGGACGGCAGCCACGGCAGGCCTGAGGCCGCTGGATCGTGGCCATCGCCGATCGCCATGACGTCATCCGGGTGGAAGCCGCGCAATCGCGCCGACGCCGACAGGAAGGACGACAAGCTCGGCGCCACGACGATCGTGAACGCCGTCAGAAGCGGCGCGCCTCGATCGTCGGGCAGCGCCGCCCACGGAATGTTGGCGAGAGGGCCGTCGGGCACGAACACCAGGGTCGAGGGTCGGCCGCCCAGCCGCAGCGCGGGCTCCAGGATCGATTTCGTGAAGGCTGCCGCCAGGGGTTCGATGGCCGAAAACGTGGCGCCCGCGTCGATCGAGGCTCTGAGACGCCCGGTAAGCGCCGCCAGATCGCTCGCCGCAATGGGCCAGGAGAAGGATGTGAGCGTCGCGTGGGTCAGGACCCACACGTGGACCTGCCCAGAGACCTGGACCATGTAGATCACCGCCGTATCCCGCGGCACGGTCGTGTAGGCGGTGCGTGGATCGATGGCCGTGAACCAGGTTCCAGTCGCCGCAAAACCTCGTGTCCGGCCCAATTCCGAGACCGTGAGCGCAGGCTCCGTGTCGCGGCCGGACAGCTCCAGGCCGACGAGCTGCCGATACGAGGCGCGCTCGTTTTCGAACGCACGCATTCTCTCCGCGTAGCCGTCGAGCCGATTCCGTTCAGCCTCGAACGCGTCGACGGCCGCGTAGAGATCCTGCCGGGCACCCGCGAGATCGCCCGTGGCGCGACGGGCGCTGGCGCGGACCATGAGCAGCTCCGCGATGCCGGCGACGTCGGCATGGCGCAGGTAGGCGAGCGCTTCGGTGGCGTGAGTGATGGCGCGCTCAGGGTGCGCGGTAGCCAGCAGGGCCGCCTCCGCGGCGTGAAGGTGCGCCATGGTGGCGGTGCGCAGATCGGGGTCGAGCGCGCCCGCGACGGCGGCGGCGGCCTGCAGATCCCGCCGCGACCCGTCGACGTCCCCTATCGTCTGGCGCGTGCGGGCGCGTTCGAGGAGGACATCCGCGTCGGTCGGGCCCTTGGGCGCGCCGTCCCCCAGCCGCACGAGCGCGTTCTCGAAATACATCGCCGCGCGCGGGAGATGCTCGAGATCGCAGAACAGGGACGCGTCGAACAGGATGATCGATTGACGCGTGCTCCTCCCGAGCGCGTCCACGTGGGTCAAGGCCTCGATCTCGAGCGTCCACGCCCTGTCGCTGTTGCCCATGAACCATTCCAGCTCGGCGAGGTGGCTCGAGACCGCGCTTTCGTTCTCGATCTCCCGTCCATCGTGAAACAGGTCGATCGACCGCTGCAGGTCCCGCCGTGACGGGTCGAACCGGCCGGACGTCTCGAGCGCGATGGCACGGGTCCACGCCAGGCGGCCGGCGAGATCGAGATACGAGGGGGGAACGCTGTCCGCGCGAGCGTCGGCGAGGAGGCGGAGCGCAGCATCCGGCTCTCCGTTGACCCTCGCCAGGATGGCCCGATAGACGCGACCCCACGAGCCGTACGGACTGCCCACTCGCTCGAAGTGCCGCGATGCGGCGGACATGGCGCGGGCCGCTTCCTCGAGACGATCGCGCAGGAAGAGATGCCGCGCCTGTGCGAACAGGACGTGGCCGGCCGCCAGGTTGGCGAGCGCGGCGCGGTGGCCGTCCGCCGTCTCACGCTCGATCAGCCGCGCCTCATCAGCCGCCATGCCGTCGCCCCCCTGCGCGGCGAGGCTGGAGGCGAGACGCGACGCCTCGTCGAGTGTCTTCCGCGCGTCCGGGGACCGCCCGTCTCGCTCCGCCGTCGCCCAGCGGAGGAACAAGTCGTCCTCGATGTGCTCTCGGACCGTCTGGAACTCTTCGCCGGGTTCCGCTACGCGGGAGCGCCCCTCGGGCAGCTTTGCGCGTCGCGCCGCTTCCTTCGCCCACCCCGACGAATCGTCCATCGCCGCGCAGGTTGCCCACGCCTCCGACGCACGCGCCGTCAAGTGCAATCCCTCGAGCGCAACCGCCCGGTTGAAGCATGCGGGCGCCAGGGTCGGAGCGATCGCGATCGCCTCCTCTGCGGCGTTCAGCGCCTTCGCCCAGTCGCCTGGCTGGTTGCGCCACGCGGCGCGCGCGGCGTAGGCGGCCGATAAGTCGCTCCGATACTCGGCCTCGTCCGGCCTTCTCGCCACCGCGCGCGCGAGCGCGCCGACCGCGCGGTCGAAGTCGTGCAGCGCGAGCGCGGCGTCGCCGAGCGCCGCCTCGTTCTCGGCCGTATCGTGCTCCCCCGCGAGCTTCTCGAGCCGTGCCGCGGCGATCCGCACGTCGGGAGACACCTCGCGGTCGCTCGGCCCGCGCGAGGGCACGGGTCTCGGGGCGTACAGGAATCCGCCGCTCAGCCGACCATCGACGAGGCGCGTGGGTTCCTTCGCCAGCGCGGCGACGAGTTCCCGCAGTTCGGGGCGAGCGCCGGCACGATCAGTTCGCGGCTGCCGAGAGCGCGTCGCGACTCGAACCGCGACGACGGCCAGGGCGGCGGCGGCTAGCGGAATCGCAGCGCGCCACGCCCACGTCCTGAGCCGCGTGCGACCTGGCCGGGGGACGATCCGCGAATCACGCGACGGCTCAGCCAGAAACGCCCGAGTCCCGTACAGGACCTGCCGGCAGTCAGCACATTCCGCGAGATGGGCGAGCAGCACCGGGTGCTGCTCCCTCGGCAGACGTCCGTCGACGAATGCCGCGAGATCCGACGCATCCGGACAGCCTCGGCGGACAGGGATCTCGCTCAGCGTCATGTTTCGACCCCTTCCTGAAAGGACGGACCAGCGCGCTGGTTTTCGCGTCCCTCGCCCGGCGCCCCTTGCGAGTCGTCGAGCAGATCCATGACCTGCTCCTGGCTGAAGCCCTCTCCGACGAGGCGCGTGCGCAGCAGACGAAGCAGACGTTCGAGGCGGCGATAGAGCGGCTTTTGGTTCGCGCCGAGCGCCGACGCAATATCAGGCACCGACAACCCATCGTCGAACCGCATCGCGAGGAGCAACTGGTCCTCGGGAGCGCAGGCGCCGCGCGCCTGTCGCAGTGCCGCGCTCAGCCGGGCGAATACAGCTTCGCGATCGCGGGCGATCAAGGACGCGTCGGGCGCGTCGGCCCGTGTGGGGACGTCGCTCAGGGCGTCGTCGGTCTCGAATCGCCGCCGCGGCCGCGGCGTCAATGCCGCCGCGATGCGTTCGACGTCCTGTCGCGGGCTGGTCAGGCCGTGATTGCTGATCGCGATCTCGACCGCCTCCGTGCAGCCGTGCCCGTCCCTCGAGATCAGCCGCTCGAGGAGTACGCCAACCGGACCCAGCCGCCGGGCCTCTGCCGACGGCCGCCACTTGCCCCACTTCGCCGTCTGGAAATCGAGGAACAAGCGCTGGACGACGACGCACAGGTACGTGCGGAGACTGCTGCGCCCCTCGAACCGTCGCAGCACTCTGTAATCGTCCTGGATCAGACGCAACTTGACGTCGGCGCCGAATTCTTCGGCATCAGCCGGCGCGAGGCGATAGCGCGAGCAGACCCATGCAATGACCTGCTCGATCGTCGGCAGCTCGGAGACGAACAGGTCCCGTGCCGAGGCCGGCTGGGGGCCGAGGGGCTCGTCGCTGTGGGGGGACATCTGAGCTGGCGGCCGATTATACCGGAAGGTCGCGACAGCTCGTTGACCAGGAGCCGCGGAGGATTCGCGGCGGCGAGCGGGAAATCCAGGACACGGTCCGTCCATAGAGCCAGGCGGTCTCGATGGAATCGGGACCAAGGTGCCCACAACATCGGTCCAGCCTCAGGAAACACCATGAACATCAATCGAGTGCACGTCGGGTTCGGCACCCTGGTCCTGCTGGCCGGCGTGGCCGGCGCGACCGGGTCTCTGCGGGCTGCCCGGACCCCGCAAGCAGCCAGACCGGCTCTCTCCGGACCCGCGGCGAGCGTACGGGCCGCAACGGTTCCCGTCTCGCCGCGAACGTCCGCTCCTGTCGCACCTATTCCGTTCGACCAGATTGGATCCGTGGCGGCGAAGCAGTACTCGGGCGACGGGCTGTCGGTGAGCAGGACGCGTGACGGGGCGACGCTCGCCTCCAGGTTCCAGAAGCTCGAGGCCGAGATCACGTCGAAGGGGTTGTCGCTCGCGTCGACCGAGAAACGTGGCGGACACCTTCGCTTATCGGCAGCCTTCTGGCGGCGCGGCGGCACGGTGACGACGCTGCCGGCCGGCGGCCATGTGGCCATCGAGCGCGATCGCGTCCGGTTCGTGCGCGAAGGGCTGGTGGAGGAGTTCGGCACGAGCATCGACGGCGTGCGGCAGGATTTCATCGTTGATGCGTCACGCGCAGACGAGGGTCCGCTGGAGCTGGAGTTGGCGCTCTCGGGCGCCCGGGCTGAGGCCTCGGCGGCGGGGGCGACGCTCACCTATGACGGATCGAACCGCGCGCTCGCCTATGGCCGTCTGCGGGTGACGGACGCGAGCGGGAAGCCGTTGGCGGCCTCGCTCCGTGTCATCGACACGCACCGGCTGATCGTGCGCGTCGAGGACGCTCGCGCGGCGTACCCCGTGCGCATCGATCCCACGTTCAGCGATGCCGACTGGGTGAGTCTGAATCCCGGGATCCCGGGAACGAACGGCGAAGTGGATGCGATCGCCGTCGATGGAATTGGGAACGTATACGTCGGAGGTCACTTCACGGGGGTCGGGTCCGTGCCGGCCAATAACGTGGCGAAGTGGGACGGGAACGCGTGGTCGGCACTCGGTGCCGGGGTGAACAGTAACGTGTTCGCCCTGGCGGTGAGCGGGACAGAGGTCTATGCGGGGGGCGTCTTCACGATGGCCGGTGCTGTGGCAGCCAACTACGTGGCGAGGTGGGACGGGAACGCGTGGTCGCCCCTCGGCACTGGGATGGACAGCGTCCTGTACGCGCTGGCGGTGACCGGAACAACCGTGTACGCGGGCGGCTACTTCACGATGGCCGGCGGCGTGGCGGCCGACCACATCGCCAAGTGGAATGGCAGTGGGTGGTCGGCCCTCGGTGTCGGGACGAATGATCCCGTGTACGCGCTGGCGGCGAGCGGATCAGATCTGTATGCGGGCGGCCCTTTCACGACGGCCGGTGGAATCGCGGCCAACCATGTGGCGAAATGGGACGGGAACGCGTGGTCGGTCCTTGGCACCGGGACGAACGATACGGTAAGGGCGCTGGCTGTGAGCGGGACGGACGTGTATGCCGGCGGCGCCTTCGTCACCGCCGGCGGCCTGACGGCAAAATACATCGCGAAGTGGAACGGCAGCGGGTGGTCGGCTCTCGGCGCCGGGATGAACTATCAAGTGTTGGCGCTGGCGGTGAGCGGCACGGACGTGTATGCGGGCGGCGGCTTCACGATGGCCGGCGGGGTGGCGGCCAATTACGTGGCGAAGTGGGACGGGAGTGGGTGGTCGGCCCTCGGTGTCGGGCTGAATAATGTCGTGTACGCGCTGGCGGTGAGCGGGGCGGACGTGTATGCGGGCGGCGCCTTCAGTACGGCCGGTGGGGTGGTCGCCGACGACGTGGCGAAGTGGAACGGGAGTGACTGGTCGGCCTTGGGCGGCGGCGGCGGGATGAACGATTACGTCTCTGCGCTGGCCGTGAGCGGGACGGACCTGTACGCAGGCGGCGCCTTCACGACGGCGGGCGGGGTGGCGGCCAACTACGTGGCGAAGTGGAACGGGAGTCAGTGGTCCGCCCTCGGCAACGGGATGAACGCTTTCGTAAATGCCCTGGCGGTGAGCGGGACCGATGTGTATGCGGGCGGCGGCTTCACGATGGCCGGCGGCGTGGCGGCCAAGTACGTGGCGAAGTGGAACGGGAGTGAGTGGTCAGCTCTCGGCGCCGGGATGAACGATGAGGTGTTTGCGCTGGCGGTGAGCGGGACGGACGTGTATGCGGGCGGCTATTTCACGACAGCCGATGGAGTGCCAGCCAAATTTGTAGCGAAATGGAACGGGAGTGAGTGGTCAGGTCTCGGCACCGGGATGAACGCTGACGTGTACGCGCTGGCAGTGAGCGGGACGGACCTGTATGCAGGCGGGGATTTCTCCGAGGCCGGTGGGGTGACGGCCAACTGCGTGGCGAAGTGGGACGGGAGTACCTGGGCGCCCCTGGGCGGCGGGCTCCAGAGTCAGTTGTTCCCGATCGCGTACGCGCTGGCGGTGAGCGGGACGGACGTGTACGTGGGCGGACTCTTCGACGCGGCCGGTGGAGTGTCCGCCAACGGGATCGCGAAATGGGACGGGAGCGGATGGTCGGCCCTCGGGGACGGACTCGAGAGAGTGTCGTCGCTGGCGGTCAGCGGATCGGACGTGTATGCCGGCGAATACCCCTACACGACTGGGGGGGACCCCTCCACGGCCGGTGCCGACGTGGCCAAGTGGGACGGGAGTAGCTGGTCGGCTCTGGGAACGGGCTTGCGTGGAGCGTCCGCCTTCGCCATGGCCGCCGATTCAGCCGGACACCTGTGGATAGGGGGGAACTTCTTTTTCGCGGGCACGACGGTCTCTCCCTACATCGCGCAGGCAAACCTTCCCGACGGGGCGGACGGGGGGACGCTTACCGCGCGTGTCGTCTCGCTGTATCCGGTCACCGGGGCGCAGGCCGGGCAGACGTCGCGGCTCTGGGTCCACGTCGAGAACGACGGCACGCAGGCGATCCCCGGCGACGGCGTTGTGTGGATCAACGTCACCGGTCCGAACGGGTCGCGCGCGGCGGTGATGGCGACGCCCGGCGCGCCCGCGGGCCTCTCGAATCCGTGGGTCGGATCCCCGTCGGTGGCGGGGCTCGCCTCCGGGACGAGTCAGTGGTACTCGTTCGATTGGGCCATTCCGGCGTCTGAGCCGGGCGGCCCCTACGGGTATGCGGCGCAAGTGTGGGCGACGAAGAACGGGGTGAACCAGGCGATCTCGCCGATGAGCGGCACGCAGACGTTCACGGTGGCGCCGCCGCCGCTGCCGGTAGCGGCGAAGGTACTGAGTGGATTCGCGGTGCCCGCCACGAGCCCCGGGAGCACGGCCACGTTGTGGGCGTACGTGCAGAGCATCGGGACGGATCCGCTGCCCGCCGGATCGAAGGTGTGGTTCGAGGTGATCGGCGGCGGCACGTCGACGTGGGTGGGCGCCACCGGCGTGAGCGGCCTCGCCGCCGGGGCGTCGCAGTGGTACGCGTACGACTGGGTCGTGCCGAACGGCGCCGCACCGGGGGCGTTCTCGTACGTCGCGCAGGTGTGGAGCGGCGGCGCGATCTCCCCCCTTGGTCCGGCGGTGGCCTTCACGATCACGCCCGGTCCCACGGCGAGCGTGGACGCGGTGTGGCCCGTGAACAACGCCGCGTCGGGCGGGACGGCCGTCTTGTGGGCGAAGGTGCGCAACACGGGCGCGGCATCGCTGCCGGCGGGCGCGAAGGTCTGGTTCTTCGTCGACGGGCCCGGATGGACCGGGGACCACTGGGTCGGGTCGGCCGACGTGCAGGGCCTCGCGGCGGGGGCGTCGAATTGGTATGCGTTCACCTGGCCGATCGGGAGCCGCGAAGGCACCTTCTACTACTGGGCGCAGGTGTGGTCGACCGGCGCGATTTCAGGATGGAGCGCCGGACAGTCGTTCGTGGTGGCGAGCGTGTCGTCCGTTAAGGGCACCGCGGCGGTCGGACGGCGGTGAACAGATGCGGGTGCGAGCGATCTGTCGTCGCCGCAGACACCGGTCGAGCGACCTCCCCAGTCCGGCATCGCCGCCGTTCAGCACGAAGCAATTCCCGCGTCGGCCCCGTCGATGGCTTTGGAGCAGATGCGCACCAAGGCTGTAGCTGCACGGTCGGTCATCATCCGGCCGGTAGGCTCGCTGTTCGCCTGCGCTGAAGCTCCAGCGGACGGGGCGAATCGCGTCACGATCCGACCACCATCCACATCGCCAGCATCAGAAGGGCGGCGCCGCTCGCGCGGGTCGCCCACATCCCGACCGGCGCCAGCTTCTCGAAGGCCACGAACAGCGTGAGCGCCGCGATGACGGTGAGATTCATCACGCCCCCCGCGAACAGCAGCAGCATCAGCGCCCAGCAGCAGCCGACGCAGTAGACGCCGTGCTCGGCGCCCATCCGGAACGCCCCCGCGGCTCCACTGCGCCAGCGCCGCGTCAGGAAGGCCATCGGGGTCTGGCACGTCGAGAGGCACGCGCGCTTGAGCGGCGTCCATTGATAGATCCCGGCCAGGGCGAGGAGGGCCGCGCCCGTCAGCCGGCTCGACGGCTCCATCATCGGTGTGAGGATCAGCAGGGTACCGAGCAGCGCCTGCAGCGCGGTGGCTGCCGCACTGAACGCCGCCCAGACGAAGACATACCCGAGCGCCAGCCAGTACGGCCGGGCGCCGCCGCGGGCGAGCACGATCACCGGCGCGGCCGACGGCAGCATCATGCCGGTCATCATGACGGCCCACATGGCCCACAGCAGCAGCACGTGCGGCGCGTTCCAGCGCGGCGTCATCATCCAGGCGCTCGCGCCCGTCATCGGACCGTACATGTCGACCGCCAGCGCGGCGATCCACGCCCAGCAGACGAGCGGGACCAGCAGCAGGAGCGCGATCAAGGGCCACGTCCGGGCGCGCATGCGGGATGCGGAATTGTAGACCGCTTGACGGATGGCCGGTGTCGCCGCACGATCGTGCATGGCGCCGCGGTCCCGCGGCCCGGAGGGAGACGAAGCGATGGGGGGATGGCACGTCAGCGGAGACGTTCTGATCGCGTGCAACTGCGATTGGGGCTGCCCGTGCAACTTCAACGCGCGCCCGAGCCCAGGCTACTGCCAGGGCGGCTGGATTTGGATGATCGACCACGGCCGCGTGGACGACGTCGATGTGGACGGCCTGGGGACGGCGCTCTTTGCGAAGTGGCCGGGTGCGATCCACGAGGGTGGGGGACGCGCGACCTGCTATGTCGACGACCGCGCGAACCCGGCTCAGCGCGCGGCGCTGTCGAGGATGCTGCGCGGCGACCTGGGCGGTCCCTGGGGCATTTTCATGAAGACGTACGATCTTGCGGCGCCGGCGGCGGCGCCATTCGACGTGCGCTTGGCGCAGCTTGGCTCGCGCGCCACGATCGGCGACATCGTCGAACTGGAGCTGCAGCCGATCCGCAATCCCGTCACGCAGGCGGAGGCGCACCCTGAAATGGTGCTGCCGGAGGGGATCGTGGTCAAGCGCGGCGGGCTCGGCGCCTCGCGCGTCTTCCGCGTGAAGGACGATCTCGGCTACGACCACTCGGGTCAGTACGCGGCGTTCGGCCGATTCGACTATGCGTGAGTCACGCCTGTCGCCGCGGCTTCACGATCTCAGAACGTCCCCTGCGTCGGGCCGCGCGCGTCCCGGCTGATCTGGCGGATCGCGCCGAGGTGATACGCGAGGTGTGCAATGCTCGCGATGAGGCCGGCGAACTCGAGGTCGGTGGCGGCGCGTGGCGATCCGAGCGCCTGCAGCCAGGCATGCGATTCGCGGCGGAGCCCGTCCCGGATCTCCGCCCATCCGCGATCGTCGATGGCCGACATCTTCCAGGCAGCATCCCAGGCGGCATCGGCGAAGGGGTCGCCTCCTTCCGATGCCCACCGGTTCATAAGCGACAGTCCGTAGCGCAGGTGTTGCGCGTGTGCCGCGATGGTGGCGCCGCCGTTGGCCGAGCGCGAAGCATCGGCGGCGGAGAGCCTGTCGAGCGACCGCAGCAGCCCGGCATCGCCGCTGTTCAGCACGAAGCAGCCCCCGCCCTCGGCCCCATCGATCAGCTCGGAGAACACGCGCGTCAATCCGTCGGTCGCGTCGTTGGTCTGCATGGCGCTATTATCGGTCGAGTGGCGCCGCGCTGCGACAGGCCGCGGGCGGCCGGCCGAGCCTGGCGGCGCGCCGTCGGTGTTCCGACCATGCTGCGTAATGCGTTCATCGCGATGGCACTCTGCGCCGGCGCTTCGCCGGTCGCGCAGGACTGGGCCGCGGCAGACCGTGCGACCAGGCGCCTCCCGCCTTCTCTGTTCACCGAGCTGCCACAGGCCATTCGCTTGGAGCTGGTCCGGCGCGGATGCACCATTCCCCAACCGTTTGCCGCGACCGAGCCGCAGAACGTCATCGAGGGGCCGTTCACGTCTGCGGATCGGGTGGACTGGGCCGTGCTCTGCTCGCGACGAGGCGTTTCGTCCATCCTCGTGTTTCGGGGAGGTGCGACAGCAGCGCCGGACGAATTCGGCGCCGCGCCGGACAGCACATATCTCGAGACGATCGACGATCGCGGAACGATCGGGTACACGCGCGCTCTTGCCGTCGCGACGCCTGAGTACATCCGACGACACGACGTCGCCGATGGTGGTCCGCAGCCGCCGCCGCTCGATCACGAAGGCATCGACGATCAGTTTCTCGAAAAAGCGTCCGTCGTGTGGTACTGGTATCGCGGCCGCTGGCTCGAGTTGCAGGGAGCGGATTGAGCCGCGCCGTGGATAGGCTCGCAAGCATCGTCGGGTTCATTCTCTTGATGTGCGGCTTCCTCGGCTGCATCATGGCCAATGTCCTGATCGGCAATCGCATTCTTCAGGCGGTCACGCCACAACTTCCGCGACAGCAATTCTTTGCGGAAGAGGGGTCGATGCCGCTGTGGCGAGTTTATCTGCGCCTCGGGTTGCCGCCTCGCCTCGTGGTGTGGCACGCCGTCGCTCGCCTCGGCGCCGTCGTCTGTTTCTGTCTGATGATCTGGATCATGGCGAGCATGGTTGGACATCCGTTGTTTTAGGTGGCGTCGCGAGCGGGAGGACGGTTCGCCACATGCTTGCCTGCCGCGGGAATATCCGGGCGGCCACGCGGGTTCAGCCCTGACGTCAGGAACAAGCCGAGCCGCAACGCCGAAACGGAGGAGGGGATCACAATGAAAACGCTCAACAGGCTAGTCGTGTGCTGTGCGTCGGGCCTCCTCTTCGTGACGGCCGCCGCCGCGGGGCAGCAGACCACACGCGCGGTCGTCCGGGCCCCGCACGATCGACAGAATGCTCCCGGGTTCCGGCTCGCGGACGCTTCCGGCAAAAAGATGCAGCTCTCCGACTTCCGCGGCAAGCCGGTCCTGGTGAACATGTGGGCGACCGGATGTGGAGGGTGCGTGCAGGAGCTGCCCACCTTCGTGCGCCTCGACGGCGCCTACAAGGACCAGGGGCTTGCCGTCGTCGGCGTCTCGATGGACATCATGTACGAGGGGCTGGCGAGCGCCAAGGACGCGTGGGCACGCGTCAATCCGTTCGCCGAGGCGCACGACATGAAATACACGATCCTGATGGACGACGGCCGCGTGGCGAATGCGTTCGAGGTCAACGCGCTGCCGGCAACCTACCTGATCGATCGACACGGCCGAATTGCCGCCACGTACGTGGGCATCGTGGACCCGGCGGACCTCGAAGCCAATATCAAGACGATCATGGCCGAGCGCGAATGACGGCGTGTGAAGCCGGGCATGCGAGACGATGAACGGTTCGTCTGTCCGGCGGAGTAGTAGCGTCCGGCCGCATCGCGCGAGCGGGTGTTACGGCACCGCGGGGTGGGGCATGACGCCGCGGACGAGGAACGCCTCCCGCGCAAACCGGTGCGACTGACGTTCGAAATAATCGAGCTTCGCGAACTCGACGCTCGCGCGCGTGGCGATCGAGTGCCACGTCTGCAGCGCCCGCGGCCGGCGTGCCGCGAACCCGCGCGCCGTGAAGAGCGCAACATTCGGCCGGCCCGCCGCGTCGCGCGCCGATACGTACCGGAACGCCTCCACCCCCGCCTCGCGCATCGCCGCGCCGAGCGGCTGGGTGACGGCGTAACTCACCTTCGACGCGAGCGAGGGGCGCCAGCGATCGAACGGCGCGACCGTCAGATCGATCCCGCGTGCGGTCGCGACGGGAACGTGAAACGCGGACAGATCCGTTTCGACGGCGCCGAGATCCGCGTCGGTGCCGTCGAGGAACAGCAGCCGATAGTAGGCAACCTCGGCGAAGGCGGTCGGCAGCGCCTCCGATCCGTACCAGAGGCCCGGTTCCCAGCGCGACCCGAAGCGCGATCCGTGCGGCAGTGGAGGGTAGCGGAAGGGGGTGAAGAGGAGGTAGTGCAGCTTGCCCCCTTCCGACAGCGGAGGCTTCGCCGATTCCAGCAGGTCCTCGAGGATGGCCTGCTCCCGGTCCGAGTCCACCAGCTTGCGGGTCGCAATGCGGTGTTGCGCCTCGACGACGCGCCACGGCTCGGCGGCGAACGGCGCGATGCTACAGCTTGCCGCGGATTGCGTCCAGATACTGGACGACATTCACGAGCCCCTCGGGGGACCGCACCAGATCGGCCGGCACCCCGCCCACGTGACGGTTGTGGGCGGCGAACCAGGCGCGGGCCTTCGCTTCGTCGCCCCCGGTGGTCGCGTCGAGGCTGCGGAACAGCCGCACGAACAACAACGCGAGCGACGCGTCCGCGCGTCCGGGCCGCAGCGCGCGCTCTCGCGCCAGCCGCGAGACGGACGCTTCGCTCGTGCCGAGCACCGCCGCCAGTTCCCGATTGGTCAGCCCGAGCCGGCGCGCGGCCGACAGCGTCGCCTTGGCGAGCGCGGCGGCAGCCTCGTCCGCAGTCGGATGCGGGTCCTCGAGCGGATACATCAAGTGAAAGAATAATTCAGTTTATAGGCAATTGCAATCAGCGCCACAGGCCGGGCGAAACGCGGCACGCGGTGCGTCCCGCTTGACGGTCCGGGCCTCGCGATTCAGGATGATTCCGCCCGCTCGAGCGGTCCACGGCGGCCAGGGACGGCGGTGGGGCCGGGTCACGGTCAGATGATGTGTGCAGCTTGGAGTTGTCCGTGGATGAATCGCGCACCCGCGCCCCCCTTCCAGTCGAGCTGACGACCGCGCGTCTCGTCCTTCGCTGCTGGCGTCCGGACGACGCCGACGCGCTGCTGCCTGTGCTCGAGGCAAACAGGACTCACCTGGGTCCGTGGATTCCCGCGCGGGTCGCCGACCCGGCGCCGATGGCAGCCCTCGCGCAGCGGCTGGCCGGCTTTGCCGCCGCATTCTCGTCGGATCGCGAATGGCGGTTCGGCATGTTCTCTCGCAACGATGGGGAGGTGCTCGGCGAGATCGACCTCTTCCCTCGCACCGCCACCGGCCGCGTCGCTCTCGGCGACGCCGATCGCGCGGAGCTGGGTTACTGGCTGCGGGCGGATGCGACCGGACGCGGGTTCGTTCAGGAGGGCGCGCGCGCGGTCCTCGACGTCGCCGCTCGGGCCGCGCAATTCTCGTGCGTGGAGATCCATTGCGACGCGCGCAATCGTCCGAGCGTCGCCGTCGCGGCGCGCCTCGGATTCGTGCTGACGAGCGAGGCGTGCCCGTCCGACGGGACCGCATCCAGCAGCATGCAGGTATGGACGCGGCAGCTGAGTTCTCGACCGATGGCGTGAACCGACGGCGCCGTCCGGGCGAGTGGACGATCGTCGTGCGTGAATGACGCCTCAGCCGATCTTCACGCGCAGCCGCGCCTGGCCGAGCACAATCTCGTCCCCCGATTGCACCCGCACGCCGCGCGTGCCGGAGGGCACCGGGATCGTGGTGCCGGCCCGGATGATGTTCGTGCCCCGCGCGCTGTTGTCGTCGTACACGCGATACTCGCGCGACGCGTCGCGGTAGACGACGTGGGCGTGGCGGCGAGATACCGTCTGGTTCGCCTCGCCGCCCCCTTCCGTGAAGACCACCTGATTACGGCGCAGCAGCCGCTGCTTCGCGTCCACGACGTCCTGCCCCCGGCCGATGTCGATCCGCCCGCCAGCGAACGTGAAGCGCCGCTGTTCGGTGACGCCGCTCGCCACGGCGAACTCGATGCCGTGCGCCTGCGCCATCACGGGCGCCGTGACGAGCGGGGCGGGCGGCGCGATCGTATCGAATGCGACGTGATAGTCCGGCCGCGCCCAGTCCGCTCCCGGCGCCGGACGGTAACGGATCCGCACCTGCAGGAATTCGACAGCGCACGTGTGCCGCAGGCGTTCGACGATGCGGTCGCGCAGCGCGTCGGGAGGCCCGACGACGGCGGCCAGCGCGGCGCGCGTGTCGCGCGAGGGAGCGGTCAGCTCGAGCGTGACGCGATTGAACGGGAACACCCACGTGCCACGCGCGGCCGGCTGCACCTGCCGCTCCGCTTCCTCGAGCACGCCGTGGACGATCTCGAGCGGCTGCGCGGCCGACGGACCGACGAGGCGTCCGACGAGCGTGTCGACGGCACGCGCGACGCGGGCTTCCGCCGAACGCGCGCCCTTCCCGATCTTCATGGCTTGTCTCCTTGCAGCAGCCCGAGCGCCGAGGCGGCGGCCACGATCTGGCCTGCCGCGGGGGCCGCGGCGCGCGCGCCGTACCCGCCGTTCTCGATCAGCACGGCAAACGCGATGTGGCGCGGCGAGGGGCCGTAGGGCGCAAACCCCACGAACCACGCGTGCGACTCGGCGCCGGTGAGCTCCGCCGTCCCGGTCTTGCCGGCAATCGGCACCGGCGACCCGCGAAGCGCGCGCCCCGTGCCATTCAAGACGACGTCGCGCATGTACGACGCGAGCAGTCGCGCCGTCGACGGCGGCAGCCACGGCGTGCCCGCGCGCTCCCCTTCCTCGTCGCCGGCGTCGGGCAGCCGTCCGCCCGAAGCGACCGCCCCCGCAATCTGCGTCATCCTCGCCGGCGTCACCACGACCTCTCCCTGGCCGTAGCCGAGTTGCGGCAGCGTCTGGCGGATCCGCGAGAGCGAATGGTTCCGCGCCAGCGAAATGTTGAGCGTCCGGGCGGCGTCGGCGAGCGCTCCGGGGCCGATCCGTACCGCGAGCTGCGCGAAGTAGGCGTTGCACGACACGACCATCGCCTCGTGCATGTCGAGCGCGCCGTGCGCCCGCACGTCGCGCACGTCGTCGCGGACGGGACGCGGCCAGCCGGGGATGCGCGCACCCACGCGCCCGCCCGGGAGCGGCCCGCACCTGAACGTCGTGTGCGCGGACGCGGGATCGTGCTGAAGCGCCGCGGCCGCGGTGACGATCTTGAACGTCGAGCCCGGCGGGTAGAGGCCGTAGCGCGCGCGGTCGAGCAGGGCGTCCGGGCGCTGGTCGTCGATGCCGGCGGCCGTCGAGGCCGGCCACGGATAGCTGACGCTGGCGAGCACGTCGCCCGTCTGTGCGTCGATGACGATCGCGGCCGCTTTGCCGCTGTGCGATCGCGCCGCGGCGGCCGCGAGGATGTCCGAGACCTTCACCTGCAGCCGCGCGTCGATCGTCAGCCTGACGTCGTGCGGCTGCCGCAGCAGGCGCGCGACGGCCGGATCGTCGCGGTCGTACTCGTGCCGGAGGAGCGGCAGCACGGCTCGAAAATCCCGGCGGATCGTCCAGGTGGTGTTCCCGGCGCCGTCGCTGACCGAAACGGCCGACGCGTGGTCGTCGAAGCCCCGCAGCTTCGCTTCGTCGTCGCGTTCGACGAACGACGTGTTGCTGGCGGTCCAGTTCAGGTGTGTCCGGGCGTCGCCGAGCAGGTCGAACGCCCGGCCGCCCAACGGATAACAGCGCGCGATGGCCTCTTTGTCCGTGGCCGTCCGTGGATTCCGTGGCTGCTCGCACGAGGGATCGCTGCCGAGGCCGAGATGCCGGTAGGCCGCCGCGCTGCGTGCGGCGAGGGGGACATCGTCGGTGGCGAGCACGAGCCCGCCGCGGTCGACCACGGAGCCGCGGGGAATCTCGTCGAGCAGATCGAGGATGCGCGGGTTGTAGGCGAAGCGGCGGCTGCCGTCCGCCTGCAGGCCCAGGTGCGGCCGGATCGCGTAATCGTCGGCGCGGCGGAGCTGGATGTTGGCGAATACGAGCAGCGCGGGAAGCGCCGCCAATGCGACGGCACCAGACAGCCACGCGAGCGGACGGTCGAACGCCTGCAGCGTCTCGCCGCCTGACGCATGCGAGCGGATCGACGCCAGCAGGCCGAGCGCCGCGAAGTTGGCGATCATGGCCGAGCCGCCGTAGCTGAGGAATGGCGTGACGACGCCGGTGAGCGGCGCGACGCCGACGGTGGCCGACGCGATCAAGACGACCGGCGCGATGAGCAGCAGCGTGAGGCCGCAGGCGAGGAACAGCTCGTAATCCGTCGAGGCGCGGCGCGCGACTCGAATGGCCCGGGTCGCGATGGCGACGTAGAGCGCGGCCACGATCGCGATCCCGAAAAAGCCCAGCTCTTCGCCAATCGCCGCGAGCACCAGGTCGGTGTGGCCGGCGGGCAGGTATCGGGTAGCGCCGAGCCCGAGGCCCGTGCCGATCGAGCCGCCGCTCGCGAGCGTCCAGATGGCGTCGGCGATTTGATCCCCGCCGCGGACCGCATTGTTCCAGGGAGACTGCCAGATGCGCACGCGGTCCACGACGGTCGCGGGGATGTGAATGCGGTAGCTGACGTAGAAGCCGGCGAGCAGCAGCGCCAGCCCGGCGAGCGGCATCCCGATCCGCGCGCGCGCGAGCCCGTACAGGGCAAGAAACAGCAGCCCGAGAATCAGCGCGGGACCGAGGTCCCTCTGAAGGAACAGCAGTCCGAGCGCCGCGGCGACGCCGCCGATCACCGGGAGCACGTAGTCGGCGCGCGGCAGGCTGAGCCACCGCGGCACCGCGCGCCCGCGGACGGAGGTCTGCCGCAACTGGCGCAGGAGTTCCCATCGGCGCGCGAAATAGGCCGCGAGAAAAAAGACGACGAGCAGCCGGATGGTTTCGATGGGCTGCACGGGTCCCAGGTTGACGCGGGCGCTGCTTTCCCCCGGACCGCTGCCGAACACGAGCAGCGTCATCGACAAGGCGAACGCCGCCAGCAGCGGCGTGTACACGAGCTGCCGGAACCGCGGCGTCCGGAGATCGACGGCAGCCACGATCGCCATGATGAGGGCGCCCGCCGCGGCGGTCTGGGCGAAGCGCGGAAACAGCAGCCAGTCGCGCAGCGGATCCGGCCGGCTGATCATCGCGCACAGCCCGACGGCGGTCAGCAGGTGCGCCGCCGCGAGCAGCACGCGATCGCCGCGCCGCCGCTGCCACCACCAGAGGGCCGACGCCGCCTGGAACGCGGCGAGATAGAGGAGCGTCCACCAGAAGACCGCTTGCCGGAAGGCGGTGGCGCTCCGGACCGCGAGCGCCGGCTTGATGCCCGCGAGATCGGCCGCCGTCAGGAGCGGGATCGACGCCGGCGTCGCGCCGTTGGCGCGCGCGGCCTGCACGCGCGCGCGGTAATGCGGCAACCGATCGTCGCGCGCGACGAGGTCCGTCCGGACGCGGGCGCGGCCGAGCGTTCCGACGTTCGGGATCGCGGCGGGGGATCGAGAAGACAGGAAGGCGAACAGCTCGCGCGCGGCGAAGCGCCGCTCGGTCTCGTCCTCGAAGACCGGCGCGAGCGGAGCCTCGAGCGCCGAGGCGTCGCGCACCCGATTCAGATCGACGGTTGCGGCGTCGACGGTGCGCAGCTTCGCGGTCGCGGTGAGCGCGACGGCCACGGCCGCGAGCAGCGAGATGGCCGCGAGCCGCAGATCGACGGGCCCGAGCATCACGCCCGCGGGAAGCGCCCGACGGGTGCTGCGCGCGCCGGCCGCGGTGTAGGTCACCCCCATGGACTCTCCGATTCGTCAGTGCCGCGCGACGGCGGCGCCCGTCCAGGGCCCGCCTTCCGTGATGTCCGTGAGCCGCCGCTCCGTCTGGTCGAGGCCGCGCTGCGCCAGCCGCATGTTCGAGGCGCCGTTGGCGAAATCGGGGATCTTCGCGTACAGCTCCAGCGACTGCCGGAAGGCGTCGGCGGCCTTCCCGAGCGTGCCCTGTTCCTGCGGCAGCCCCCGCAGCGTCCGCGCGCTGCGCAGGAGCCGTTCGCCGCGCGCGCGGTAGCCGTCGGCGAGCTGCGCGGTCTCGCGGTTGCCCGAGACGAACCCGAGCCGCTCGGCCTGGTGCAGCGCGTCGACGCCGCGGTCGAGATCGCCCAGTCCGTAGATGAACGTCCGCAGCAGTCCGAGGAAGGGGTCGGGCCAGGCGGGCCGCAATTCGGCGGCCTCGCGAAATGCCGTGACCGCCTCGGTGAATTCCTGCCGGGCGCCGGCGGTGTCGTGCTTCGCCTGCCTCGTCTCCCCCTCGAGCCGATGGATGTGCGCCTCGCAATAGCGCGCGTCCGCCTTGAGGCGCCGGTCGCGCGGATCGACGGCCAGCGCGTGCAGGAGGGCCGCATCGGCTGCCACCCACTGTGCTTCGTGAACGGTGGCCGGGGCGCTCCGGTAGTTGGCCATCACGTGCTCGCTCAGTTCGCGCGTGCGATCGACGAGGGCGCCGCGCAGGCTCAGGACGGCGAAGCCGATATACGCGCGGCCGCTCACGTCCTGATACTGCGTCCACGCGTCGGCGAGATCCGGCAATTGCCGCGCGACGAGGCTGCGCGTGAGCCGATTGGCCGCCGACCCGACCGCCACTTCGTGGAGCACGAGCAGCAGCGCCACCAGCAGCATCGCGGGCTTCATCAGACGCCGGCGCCCCGGCGGGGGGAGCGCCGGGACGGACGGCGCAGGGCGCGGCGCCGCGGCGGCCGGGGGCAGAGAGACCGCTGCCGCCGTGGCCCGTGGCGTCCGGCGAGTCGCTTCTTCGTCGATCGGCGCCGCCGTCCGAACGGTCTTTGGCTCGTCGTGCGCGCGCGCCGGCCAGCCGTCGAGCGCGGCCTGCGTGGGGCGGCCCGATCGGAATCGCTCCAGGTCCTCGCGCACGGCCGCCGCCGTCGCGTAGCGATCCGCCGCGTCGGGCGCGAGCAGCCTGGCGACGACGGCCTGCAGGTCGGGCGGACACGACAGCGGCGCCGGCGGCACCCGCGATCGAATGCGCCGCTCGAGCTGTCGCGTGTCGCCGGCGCGGAACGGCGGCACGCCGGCCAGCATTTCGTACAGCAGCACGCCGATCGACCAGAGATCGGTCGACGCGTCCACCTGCTCGGTTTCGAGCCGCTCGGGCGACAGGTACGCGATGCTGCCGAAGTCGTTGCGCGTGACCTTGCGGCTGAGCGACAGCGCCTTCGCGATGCCGAAGTCGAGCACGCGGACGGCACCCTCGCCGGTGATCCGCACGTTGCGCGGTTTGAGATCGCAGTGGTACAGCGACGTGACGTCGCGCAGCCCGATCGGTGCGGCAAACCCGTGCGCCCGCTCGAGGAACGTGCAGAGGGCGATCGCGATCTCGACGGCTCGGGCGGGTGGCAGCCCTTCGGCGATCAGGTCCGACAGATTGCGCCCCGCGACGTACTCCATGGCGATGTAGAAGTAGTCGCCGTCCTTCCAGCAGTCGTACACCTTCGGGACGTCGTCGCAGATTTGCGCGAAGTGCCGCTGGAGCTGCGCGCCGAATTCCTCGGCTTCGAGCACCTCCTGCGCTTCGCGATCGAAGCCGATCGGCACCTGTTTGAGGGCCACGTCCCTGCCGGTCTCGGCGTCGGCCGCGAGGAACACCGTGGCCATCCCGCCGCGACCGAGTTCGCGCTGGATGGTGTAGCGCCCGACCTGCTGAAACACGGTCGTCATCGCCGCCCCTTCCGTCCGCCGCGCACCGGGTGCGCCGGGGTCTTCGGCGGCGCGGCCCTTCGCCCGGCCGCGGGATCGGGCGCCGCCGCATAGGGCGTGCCTTCGACGACGTTGTGATCGAAGCGCGCGCCGCCGTGCGACTCGTCGACGAGCCACGACGCCGCGGCCTCGGACGTGGCGTTGCCCGAGAAGAAATCGTGGCTGATGCGCGGCGACGAGCCGGCGCCGATCGTCAGCGCCGCCCCCGCGTTGCGCACGATGTCGCTGCCGATGAGCGCCCCCGACGATCCCGCGGCGAACTCCACGGCCGTGCCGCTGGCGCCGGTGATTTCGACGTCGGCAATCGTCACGTCCCCGTGATCGACGTAGACCCCGATCCCCATGGGGGTGGCCGCATCGCCGACGATGCGGAAGCCGGCAAACGCCGCCGACGTCACATCGCGCGCCACGACCGCCGGTTCACTCTCGGAGGCGCTGCTGGACAGGCGGATGATCGCCGCGCGCGGCACGCGGCTCTCGAGCCGGATCCCCGATCGCAGCGTGAGCCGCTCGCGGTACTCCCCCGGCTCCACGACGACCGCCGCCCCGGGCCCGGCCGCGTTCAATGCCGCCTGGATGGACTCGCCCGGCGCGACCACGACGACGGAGCGCGGCGCCTCGGTGTTACGCGCCATCGCCCGACGCAGCAGGCCGCGGCCCGCATCGGTGCGCGCCCCCAGCGCCGCCGCGACGACGAGCAGCACGAGGATCAGCAGCGCGATCTGCCGCCAGCGGCCGCGCGGCCGAAGAGAGGGTGCGGCTTCCGAGTCGCGGCTCGCCTGGGCCGGGACGGCCGCGCTCGGGTACGCGGTCGAGGCCGGCGGCGCGATCGCGCGTCCCGTTCCGCCGCGCGGCTGCGAGGCCGCAAACTGCTCCCCCTCGACGTAGACGACCGTGACGTTGTCCTTGCCGCCCGCTTCGTTTGCCGCCTCGATCAGCTCGCGGACGACGTCGCGCGGATGGCCGGCGAACGTCTCGACAACGGCGCCGATCGTGCTCGACGGCACCGCGTCGGTGAGGCCGTCGCTGCACAACAGGATCGCGGCGTCGGGCTCGAAGGGGACGCGCTGGACGTCGATGAAGTCGGGGTCGTCGGGGTGGTGCGGCTCCGAGCCGACGTCGCGAAACACCTCGTTGCGCCGCGGATGCCGCATCGCCTCCTGCTCGGACAGCTCGCGCGCGTCCTCGCGCTCGCCGACCGGCGAGTGGTCGCGCGTGATCTTCTGGAGCCGGCCCTTGCGGATCTTGTACATCCGCGTGTCGCCGACGTGCCCGACGACGACGTCGCCGTTGTCGCGCACGGCGACCGTCAGGACGCACGCCATGCCGCGCCACTCGGGCCGGATCGAGGCGAGGCGGAAGATTTCGTCGTTGGCGATCGCGATCGCTTCGCGGACGCGGTCCTCGATCCGGCCGGTCTGCCGTTCGAGACGATCGCGCAGCTTCGCGATCGCGATGTCGGCGGCGGTCTCTCCCGCCGCCTGCCCTCCGATCCCGTCCACGACCATGAAGATCCCGCGCTGGTCGTCGGCGTGGCAGCGATCTTCGTTGTGCGGACGCTGGAGTCCGGGGTCGCTGGCGTCGGCGACGCGGACCAGGGGGGCGACGCGCATCAGCGGAACCGGGGCTTCGGCCCGGGTGCGCCGTGCGCGCCATGGGAAGAGGGCCACGAAGAGCAGCGCGTGGGAGCCGATCGCATGACGCGCTACTCGCGCCCTGTCGCGGCCGCCCAGACCACCGCCGCCGCGACGCCGGCAAACGCGATCAGGACGACCACGCGCAGCCAGAGGAACCAGCTCATTTCTGGCCCTGCGGGTGGAAATCCAGGTAGACCATGTCGGCGAGACCGATGCGCGCGCCGTCGGGGAGAGGGGCTTCGACGCCGTTCTCGCGCTTGTTCCCGTCGTCGTCGTCGTAGCCGCGGGGGACGCGCGCGCCGTTCACGGTCGTGCCGAGCGTGCTGAGATCGATGAGGAAGAAGTGCCCGGTCGCCGGGTCGCGCCGGATGCGCGCGTGCTCGCGCGACACGTCGACGGCGCTCTTGACGCGCACGTCGACGCGATACGCGATGCCGCCGCGGCCAATCGCGATCGAATCCTTCGTCATCTCGAACGCATGCGCCCCCTCGTCGTCCGTGTACCCGAGCGTCGCGTACACCGCGGCCGGAGAGAGGGGGGTCGACCGCACCGTCGCTTCCTGTCGCGTGGTCTGATGGCCGATGCGTCCGGTCGTGATCCGCCGCGTCGAGGCACCGGCGCCGAGTTCGGGCGGGCTCGGCAGGACGAGCTCCGAGTCGACCAGGATGTCGCCGTCCGACAGATCGCCGTCGGGATCCGGCAGGAACTCGATCGCCCAGTCGGTCGCGGCCCCTTCGACCCGCGCGTCGTGATGCCGCAGCAGCGTGCGCACCCGATGCAGCCGGTCGCGGCGGCGGTTGATCGCGTCGACCTCAGACGTCAACGCGCGGATCGTCTCCTGGCGGATGCGGGGCAGGATCGATTCGAGCCGCCGGAACTCCGCCGGGTGCAGGTAGACCAGGTAGCGGGTCGGTGCGAGGGTCGAGTACTTGAGCGGCTCGAGGTTCTGCCGCATGTTGTCGACGACCGCCTCGACGATGTCGCGCGCGGAGCGCCGGGCGGGGGCTGGTCGAGACGGGACGTCAGCTTGGGCCATCGGGGTCTGGGGCCGCAGGCGCCCCCGGAGGGTTACAGGGGTACGGACGTTACGCGTGCGGACACCTCCCTGTCAAACGACGGAGAATGGGCCCGCGGAGTTCCGCGCGCAGTCGTCGCGGTCAGCGTTTGAGGCGACGGCGGGTGCCCGCTCTGGCCGGCCGGCGCGGCCGGCGCCGGGTGGTGGCCGGTGCCGGCGGCACCGCGGGCGCGAGCAGGGCGGCGAGCAGCGCGTGCGGTTCGGGGCGGAACGGATTGACGACCGTCACTCCCCGCCACGTAAAGCCGTCCTGCAGATCCTCGGAGAGCAGCAGACGGCAGCGGGCTTCGGCGGCAGCCGACAGGATCACCGCGTCCCAGATGCCGACGCCGTGCACGTCGGCCAGGTCGGTGGCCCCCAGCAGGACGTCGCCGGACGATTCGACCACGGGGAAGGCGTCGCCCCAACTGAGTACCGCTGCGGCGGCATCGGGGTAGGAACGGCGGGCCTTGCGTACGAGCACGTTGAACAGCTCAGCCAGCGTCTGGACCGGCAGGAACGTGGATTCCGGCGGGAGCGCCTCGAGCAGCGACAGGGCGCGCTGCTTCTTCGACGCGTCGTTCAGCCCTTCCGCAGACACGAGCACGTTGGTGTCGATCGCGACGTTCACCTAGCGATCCTCGTACAGCTCCTCACGGGTCCAGGCGCCGACGACCTGCACGCCCGAGGCGCGCAGCCGCTTGAACAGCGCGGTCCGGGCGGCCGTCGTGACGCCGTGCTCGGTCCGGAAGGGGACGATTCTGGCGACGGCGCGGCCATGCGAGGTGACGGTGTAGGACCGTCCGTCGCGCACGCGCCGCAGCACGGTCGAGAAGTGGCGATTCGCCTCGGCGGCGGAAATGGCGTGCATGCGACACCTTTATGTAGTGATTATACGTACTATCGTCCCAGGGGGTCAATCGTCGCCGGCGGCGATGGTCCATCCAGTCAGTGCGCGTACGGGACGGTATACTCTCCGGACGTCACCGGCCACACCATGCGCACACTTCCCGAGCTGTTTGCCAACAACCGCACCTGGGCCGCCGGGATTCTCGACAGCGATCCGGATTTTTTCACCCGCCTCTCGCGCCAGCAGGCGCCGGCCTATCTCTGGATCGGGTGCGCCGACAGCCGCGTGCCGGCGAATCAGATCGTCGGGCTGCTGCCCGGCGAGATGTTCGTGCACCGCAACATCGCGAACCTGGTCGTGCACACGGATCTCAACTGCCTCTCGACCGTCCAGTTCGCCGTCGACGTCCTGCAGGTGCGGCACGTGATCGTGTGCGGCCACTATGGGTGCGGCGGCGTCCGCGCGGCGCTGCGAGGCGACCGGCTCGGGCTCGTCGACAACTGGCTGCGGCACGTCCAGGACATCGCGGCCCACCACGCGGCGCAGCTCGACGCGCTGTCGTCGCACCAGGCGCGGCACGCGCGGTTGTGCGAACTCAACGTCGCCGCGCAGGTGACCAACCTCGGCCGCACCACCATCGTCCGCGACGCGTGGGCCCGCGGGCAATCGCTCACGCTCCACGGCTGGATCTACGACATCCGCGATGGATTGCTGCGCGATCTGGACGTCAGCGTGTCGGCCGAACCCGAGGCGGGCGCGGACTTGGGTTGACGCGCGGCCGGGCTCCAGCGGACGGGTGAGATTGGCGACTGGTCGGCTTCGGCGCGCTGGGCTTGTCGGGCACGCAGGAGACCAGGAGGGCCGAGCGTGTCGACCCCGTGCAGCCTACACGCACGCACGGAGATGAAGCGGCATCCCCATACCGAGGTGCTCGTTGCGAATTCAGGGCATTCCGTTCGAACTGACCAACTGGGACGACGTGGAGGCGACAGACCATCCAGGTGCGAGCGGCACCGCGCGGTGGCGCACGCGCCAGCTCGGCGAGATCCGTGTGCGGATCGTCGACTACTCACCCGGATACGTCGCGAATCACTGGTGCGAGAAGGGGCACATCCTTCTCTGTCTCGAAGGACGGCTCCAGACCGAGCTGGCCGATGGACGTGTCGTCACCCTGGAGGCCGGTATGAGCTACCAGGTCGCGGACGGGGCCGCGCCGCACCGGTCGTCAGCCCCCACCGGCGCCCGCCTGTTCATCGTCGACTGAGACGACTCGACCGGAGGACGGGCCTCAGTCCCGATCCCCGAGGCGCCGGTGCAGCTCGTCAAAAAAATTGAGGACGAACGTCACGCGGTTCTGCAGCGGATCCTCCTGGGCGGGCATCAAGGCGAGCACGCGGCCGTCGGGCGCCACATCGAAGTTCGGCAGCACGCCGGTGTCGGCGAGGCGCGCGGGTGACCATGCGCGCGGCGCACCCGGCGTGAAGACGCGCCCCTTCACGGTGAACGGCGTCACCATCAATCGCTGATCGTCGGTCCGGTAGATCAGGTCGTGTCCGTTTGGCGACCACCGCGGAATCCGTCCGCCATGCACCGACACCTGGACCTGGCGGCCGGTGTCGGGAAACGCGCGCACATAGACCTCCCACGCGCCCGACTGGTTCGATCCATACGCGATCCAGTGTCCATCGGGAGAGAAGGACGGATAGACCTCGAAGGCGGGCGTCCGCAGGAACGGGGTCGGCGTGCCGGCGCGCAGGCCGCTCGCATCCGACGCGATCGGAACCGTCCAGAGATCGAATCCGCTTCCCGGGCTCATCTGGTGATACGCGAGGCGACCGTCCGGTGCGAACGACCACGGGATCTGTGTATTGTCCCCCGGCACGATCGGGTGGGGCTCGCCGCCGGTGGAAGAGACCCACGACATTCCGCGGCCGGCCGCGACGACAAGACGACGACCGTCGCGGGTCCAGAGCGGCGCCGCGTCGTGCTCGGCGACGACCGCCGCAGGGCGATCGTGCAGGCGATCGTAGATCGCGATGTGATCCGACCCGCCGCCGGCGACCGCGAGCGCGAGGCGCGTGCCGTCCGGCGAGACGCGCGGCCAGAGATATCGGGCCGGGCCGGCCGCAAACGCCGGGGCGCGCCCCGTCGCGTCGAGCCACACGGCCACGAGCGGTTCGGCCCCGGTGCTCTTCCGGTACACCAGCGTGCCCGTCCGCGAGACGGCCATCTGCGCGAACCCGAACGTCGACGAGTAGCCGATGCCGTTCAGGACCGGGACGGCCGCCCCCTGCACCGCTCCATGATCGAGATCGACGCGGACGCCATAGAGCGTTCCCTGGTTCACATAAATCAGGTAGCCTCCCGGCAGATAGCGTCCGTACGTTCCGCCGCGGACAAGCGTTCGGCGCCGGCCGTCGAGCGAGAGGAGCTCGATCGTCGAGGCGTCGGGCGCCGCGGTGCCTGCGGCCGTGAACAGGATTCGGCCGCCGGGCAGCGCCTGCGGCCACTGTGGCACGAGACCGTCTTTCGTCAGATCGGCCACGACCGCCGGCGTGCCGCCGCTCGCCGGAATCCGCCACAGCTTGCCTCGCGCGAGCAACGAGGCGGCCACGATCGTGTCGTCGTCCCCCCAGCTTCCGCCGAGGAGGTCCGTCGCGTCGCAGAGCACAATCGGTGCGCCCCCGTCGACGGGCACTTTCTTCAGCTTGCCGGACGCCCAGAAGCCGACCCACCGGCCATCGGGCGAGAAGAAGGGGATACGCGCGCCGTCCGTTTCCGGCAGGCTCACGGTCGCGGATTGGTCGAGCCGGCGCACGTTCAGGTGCGCGATCCCGTCCGCGTCGCGCGACACGAACACGAGACGCGTGCCGTCGGGCGAGAGCGCAACGTCGGCGCCCACTTCGGATCCGACGACACCGTCGGCCGCCACGGAGACGTCCAGCCGGACGAGCGGCTGATCGCCAGGACCGGACGGGCCTGCCGGCCGGCGACCGACGACCAGAAAGATCAGCCCGGCCGCCCCCGCCCCCAGGGCAAACCAGAGCAGCGGGCGCAGGATCGACGCGAGAGGCCGCTCCGGCCCGCGCGGCGTCTCCACGCCCGTCGCGGGCGGTCGCCTCTCGAAACGCGGCACGTACGTGCCCTTCGGCACGGCGATGACGACCGCGTCCGCGCCCCCTTCGGCGGCGTAGTACCGCTCCAGCCGATTCCTCAGCCGCGACATCTCGGCCCTGACGATCGGGTCGGTACGCGGATCGAAGTGGTCCCCCTTCCCGAGCGCCTCGGCCCCGATGGTGAACTCCTTGAGCCGGTCCGCCCGTCCGGCCAGCGTCTGTTCGACCAGGAAGCGCAGCAGGGCGCTGGCGCGATCGGCGGCGTCGAACGCCGGGCTCGCCAGGATTCGGCGGACCTCGTCGATCACCTCGGCATCGGGCAGGGATGAGGGGGACATGACAGCCGCCTCATGTTACGGCAGCGGGCGGGCGGATCACGAGCGTTTGCAAGCGCACGGTGCGGCACGCGTGCCGTGGCGTGCTTCCGTTCTTCCTCGAGGGCGGCGACCATCCGGGCCTGAGGTGTCGCACATGGAGACAACGATATCGACGGTGATCGAGCGGGACAGCGTCGCGCCGCCGCGACGGCGCAGCGGTCGCTTCTTCTATCGCGGGATCGCGATCGCCGCGATCCTGACCGTGTTCGCCGGGTTCGCCCGGACCTACTTCCTGAAGGCGTGGACTGGCGCTCCGGCGCTGCCGCTGCTGATCCACGTGCACGGTCTCGTCTTCTCGCTGTGGCTGCTGCTGTTCCTCGGCCAGACGATTCTCGTGGCGCGCAGACGCATGGGCTGGCACCGGCGGCTGGGCGTCGTGGGGGGGCGCTGGCGGCCGTGATGGTCGTGCTCGGCTATGTCGTCTCGATCGAGGGGGCGCGGCACGGTTTCATGGGGGTGTTTCCCGGCGAAGCCGGCCCCTTCCGGGACGCGCTGGCATTTCTGACGCTCGGGCTCGGCGACATTGTCCTGTTCGCTGTGTTCGCGGGGCTCGGGTTATATCTTCGGCGGAGGCCCGAGGCGCACAAGCGATTCATGGTGCTCGCGCTGGTGAACCTGCTCGGTGCGGCGGCGACACGCTTTCCGCTGGGTCACGCCCGGCTCCCGGTTGCCTTCACCGTGCTCGCCGGGTTCCTGATCGCCGGCCCGGTTGCCGACCGCCGCGTCCGCGGGCGCGTGCATCCGGTCTACCTGTGGGGCGGCCTCGCGACGTTCGTCGGGCATCCCCTTCGTCCGCTCGTCGGCAACACCGTGGCCTGGCATCACTTCGCGCGGTGGCTCATCGGATGACGCGGCCGCGCGGGCGCGCGTGGCCCGCGCGCCGCCCCCCCGCCCCCCCGCCCCCCGCTCCCCGCGTACACACGAACGCCGGCGCGGACAGGCCGCGCCGGCGTCAACGACACCCGCCGGATCCGCGATCAGCCCTGCGTGTTGGCCAGGTCGGTGACCGCCTTCGACAGCGTCTGGACCTTGGCCTGGTCACTCGAGGAGCCGGCCGCGGACTCGATCTGCGAGGCGAGCTGCGTCAGCGCCGACGCGCGCGCGGCGCCCGACTGCTGCTCGGCGCCCGACAGCGCGGCGCGCGCCGACGCGATCGCATCCGCGCTCAGCCCCTTCGAGCGTTCGAGCTGATCGAGATACGCGCGCGCGAGCGCGAAGCTCGGCGGCCACACCATCCGCTGCTGGTCCTGCGTGTTCCAGTAGTCCACGTGGACCGTCTTGGCCGCCGCCAGCTCGTTCTCGGTAATCAAGCCGCTCGGCACCAGTTCGTAGATGTCGAGCCCGCGCGCGATCTCGGAGCTGACGATCACGCCGTTGTACCAGTAGGCGGACCAGGAGCCGGCGTCGACGAGGCGCGAGGCGTTCATTGGGCCGCGGTCGAAGTAGGCGATCTCCTTCGGATGATTCACGTCCGTCCAGTCGAAGACCGAGACGCCCCCCTGGTACCACGACTGGACCATCACCTCGCGGCCGGGGATGGGAACGAGCGAGCCGTTGTGCGCGACGCAGTTTTCCTGCTCGGTCTGCGCGGCCGGCATCTTGTAATAGGTGTGGAACACCAGCTTGCGGTTTTCGATCGTGAAGAGCGCGTCGGCCCCCCACTCCTTCTTGTCGGTCGCGCGGCAGCGCGGCTGCGACCCGCCGCCCCACTCGTCGGTGAAGAGAATCTTCGAGCCGTCGTTGCTGAAGGTGGCCGAGTGCCAGAACGACATGTTCGCGTCCGAGGCCGCGTCGATCCGGACCGGATGCGCGGCGTCGTGAATGTCGAGCAGGAGGCCCATGCCCGCGCACGCGCCGCCGGCGAGGCCGATCTGCGGATAGACCGTGATGTCGTGGCACTGGTTCGGCCCGCTGGGCGCCGCGTTGCCGCGGCCCGGCCCTCCGCGCCCGCCGCGTCCCGCGCCCGGGGCGCCGGCGCGTCCGCTGCGTCCGGCCCTGGCGGCCCGGGCGGCCCGCGCCGCCGCATCGATGGCGTCGCGCTCGGCGTTGCGCGGCGGCACCGGCAGATCGTTGAAGATGCGTGGCGAGCTGACGATCGCCGCCTGTTCCGGGTGCGCGAGCGGCACCTTGATCACTTCCAGCCGGAACCGCGCGCTGTTCGGATCGTCGATGCCGCCGTCCTCGCATCCGGCCAGTTCCTTGTCGGATCGCACGCGCGACAGGCCCGAGACGTAGATGTAGACGTCGTTGTCGTCTCCGGGCTGCGTCACGACGGTGTGCGTGTGGGATCCGCGGCAGGTCTGGACGTCGGTGACCAGCTTGGGGTGCTGCACGTCGCTGATGTCGAAAATGCGGATGCCGCGCACGCGCTGGCTGCTGACCGGATCGGGGACGCCGCCGAAGCCGCAGTCGGCCCGGCTGTTGGTCGCTTCCGACGACATGAACAGCAGGTTCCTGTACACCGACACGTCGTTCTGCGAGGCGGGGCACAAATAGCTCTGCACCAGGACCGGCGCGGACGGGTTCGAAACGTCGTAGATTTCGAAGCCGTCGTAGTTCCCCTGGATCGCGTACTTGCCGCTGAAGGCCAGGTCGGAGTGCGTGGCGCCGAGCACCTTCCCCTTGGGGGGCGTGCTCGAGATCATCTTCATGTTCCAGGCGGCTTCGCCCGGATCCCAGATGCCCGCCTTCAGGCCGACGCGCGGGTCGGGGCTCGGCGCGGTCTCGGAGACGACGGGGGCGACGGGAGCCGGCAGAACGGCCGGGGCCGGCTCGAGCGGCGGCGGCGGCGTGCGGCGCGGCGCGGCAGGCGCCGTTGCGGCGCTCGCCGAGGACGTCGCGGCCGCGGCCGGCGTGCTCGGCTCCGTGGTCGCCGACGCGGTGGTGGACGAACTCGCGCACGCAGCCCCGAATCCGGCCGCGAGCAGCGAGGCAACGAACAATCCGGTCATCAATTGCACCGGCCGACGCGGACCCGACTGCGACGTCATAGACATGGACCTCATTTGAGTGGTGACAACCAACCGTACCCCGCCGGGTTCAGCGCCCGGCGGTCTCCTCCAGCATCTGCTGCATCTTCTGAATCTCGATCGTCTGATCCGCGTAGACGTCGTTGGCGAACTTGAAGATCACGTTGCCCTGCCCGCCGCCGTAGGAATCGAAGAGCACGTCGACCATGTGGATCGCCCCTTCGTGATGCTTGATCATTCCCTGCAGGAACAGCCGATCGAACTCCGGCCCGCGGGCGCGATCGAGCGCCGCCATCTCCTCGTCGGTCAGCATGCCGGGCATCAGCATCGCGTGCTGCACGCCGTTCATCGTCATCATGAGACGCGTCGAATGCTCGTCGGGGACGGGCAGGCCGCGATCGCGCAGCCAGTTCTGCATCAGGTGAATCTCGTCGCGCTGGCCGACCACGATCCGCTCGCACAGGATGGCGACGTCCTCGCGGGCGCCGTGGGTCGGGGCCCAGCCGGCCATGATGACCGCCTGCGCGTGATGGGGAATCATGCCCGACATGAACGCGATGTCGGCATCGCTGTACGGCAGATCTCCCAGGCCCGGCGGCGTCGCGTGCAGCCCGGGGGGCAGCGGCGTGCTGGCGCCGGCCGCCTGGCGCGCAGGGGTGGCGCGCGCTGGCGCCCGCGTCGCGGCCGGGGCCGTCGCCGGCCGGGAGGCTGACGCGCTCGCGCACCCAGCCAGCAGAAGGAATGCGGTTACCGTCGTGCCCGATACGATCTTCATGGGAACTCCTGGCGGTGCATGGTATGCGATCCGGACCTCGCGTGGAAGTGTGGGGGTATTTGCCGGAGGGCGCGCCGGGATGCCATGATGGCCGCGGCGCGAGCCTGCCCGTTCACCATGACCTCGAGATGCCGCGCGGCGACGACCAAATGGCTCTGGACAGCCCTCGCCGCGGCGTCGTGCCTCGCGGCCGGCGGGTCGACGGTCGCGCCCGAACCTCCGCCGACGCGCCTGATCATGCTGGGTACCGGAAATCCCGCGGCGAATCCGGACCGGTTCGGGCCGTCGGCCGTCGTGCTCGTCGGCGATCGTCCGTATCTGGTGGATTGCGGGGTGGGAGTGGTCCGGCGCTGGGCCGCCGCGATCAGAGACAATCACCTCCCGCTGCAGGTCTGGGATCTCCGGATCGCCTTCGTGACCCACCTGCACAGCGATCACACGCTCGGGTACCCCGATCTGATCTTCACGCCCTGGACGCTGCAGGGGGATTCGCGGCGCGGTCCCCAGCCCCCGCCGGCGCCGCTGGTCGTCTACGGCCCGAACGGACTGCGCGCCATGACCCGCCACCTGCTGGCCGCCTATGCGGATGACGTTCGTATCCGGACGGGCGCGGGAGGCGAGCAGGCCGGCAAGCACGGACCGGTGGTCGACGTTCACGAGATCGACGCCGGGGTCGTCTTCCACGACGATCGGGTGACGGTGACGGCGTTCCGCGTGCCGCACGGCACGTGGCCGCAGGCCTTTGGCTTCCGGTTCGACACCCCCGACAAGACCATCGTCTTTTCGGGCGACTCGGCGTTCTCGCCGGCCATCGCCAGGCAATGCCGTGGCTGCGACATCCTCGTACACGAAGGGGGGATTACCGGCGACACGAGCGCGTATTACCGGGCGTTCCACACCACGGCGGAAGATCTCGCGACCATCGCCCGGCAGGCGCATCCAAAGCTGCTGATCCTCTATCATCAACGCGATGGGAACGAGGCTGGGCTTCGCGTGATCCGGAGCCGCTACGGCGGCGCCGTCGTCGTCGCGCACGATTTGCAGGTGTTCGAGTGAGCCGGATCTGCCGCACGGTGGGTGCGTTGTACAAACGGTGGCGGGGCGCCTCGCGCCAGGCCGCGACACGAGCCGCGATGGCCGGCGCGATCGCCGCCTCGTGCCTCGCCGCCGGCGGCGCGGCCATGGCGCCCGCGATGTCCGGCAATCCGGTCTTCCCCGGCTGGTATGCGGATCCGGAAGCCCATGTGTTCCAGCATCAGTACTGGATCTATCCCACCTACTCGGCGCCCTACGATCAACAGACGTTCATGGACGCGTTCTCGTCGCCGGATCTCGTCACGTGGACGAAGCATCCGCACGTCCTCGACGTCGCGAACGTGCGGTGGGCGCATCGCGCCGTATGGGCCCCCTCGGTCGTCGAGCACGACGGCTGGTATTACCTGTTCTTTGGCGCCAACGACATCCAGAACGATACGCAGGTCGGCGGCATCGGGGTCGCGCGCGCCAGGTCGCCCGGCGGCCCCTTCAAGGACGATCTCGGCCATCCGCTGATTGGCGCGTTCCACAACGGCGCGCAGCCGATCGATCCGTTCGTGTTCGAGGATCGCGACGGCGCCTGGTACATCATTTATGGGGGCTGGCGGCACTGCAACATCGCGCGCCTGAACGACGCCTTCACCGCGATCGTTCCGCTCCCGGACGGCAGCACGTACAAGGAAATCACGCCGGAGGGCTACGTCGAAGGCGCCTTCATGCTGCAGAAGGACGGCCGCTACTATTTCATGTGGTCGGAAGGAGGCTGGACGGGACCGAACTATGCCGTCGCGTACGCGATCGGCTCGTCGCCGTTCGGGCCCTTCCGGCGGATCGGAAAGATCCTGCAGCAGGATCCGTCGGTCGCCACCGGCGCCGGGCACCACGCGGTGCTGCATGCCCCCGGGTCCGACAACTGGTACATCGTGTACCACCGCCGTCCGCTTGGCGAGACGGACCCCAACCATCGCGTCGTCTGCATCGACGACCTGCGGTTCGACGCGACGGGTCTGATCATGCCCGTGAAGATCACGACGACGGGCGTCCCGAGGGATCCTGTCGAGTAGGGCCGGGGGCGGAACAGGTCGTGACAGGGGGAGAGCCGTGCCGGTTTCCAGCCCGCCGCCGGAGGCGCCGCGCCGCTGCGCGTGGGCGCACACGCCGCTCGGGATCGCGTATCACGATCGCGAGTGGGGTGTCCCGGTCCACGACGACGCGCGCCTGTTCGAGTTCCTGATTCTCGAGGGGGCGCAGGCCGGCTTGAGCTGGGAGACGATCCTGAAGAAACGGGACGCGTACCGCGACGCGTTTGCCGGTTTCGATCCGGCCACCGTGGCGCGCTTCACCCCTGCGCGCGTCGAACGCCTGCTCGGCAATCCCGGCATCGTGCGAAACCGGTTGAAGATCGCCAGCGCGGTCGGGAACGCGAAGGCGTTTCTGCGCGTGCAGGACGAGCACGGCAGCTTCGACGCCTACGCGTGGCGTTTTGTCGATGGGCAGCCGCGTGTGAACGGGTGGACCGCGGTGCGCCAGGTGCCCGCCCGCACCGCCGAATCCGACGCGTTCAGCCGCGACCTGCTGCGGCGCGGGTTCACGTTCGTCGGCTCGACGATCTGCTACGCGTTCATGCAGGCGGTGGGCATGGTCAACGATCACACCACCGACTGCTTCCGGTACGAGCGGGTCGGCCGGCGCGGCCGATGAGATCCCGGCGCGAGTTTTTGCGGGAGACCGGCCTTGCGGGCATCGGGCTTTCGCTGCCGGGCGTGGGTGGTGCACGGGCGGCGCGGCCACCAGCGCCGCCCCGCGCCGGCTTTCTCGACATCCGCCGCCAGCCCGACGCGGTCACGGCGAATACCGAGGCGGGCGATCGCCGGCTCTCGCTGGCGGGGGGCGTCTGGCGCGGCGACGCGGTAGTCGTGACCATCGAGGGCCCGGCGGCGCTCCGGGTCCGGCTGGCCGCGCCTGGTGTCGCTGTCACTCGGCTGCACCTGCGCTGGCGCGGACCGACAGCCGTGGTGCGGCTGGTGCTCGGCGACGCCTGGGAGCGCGGCTATGGCGATCTCGAATGGCGCGGCCTCGTCCCGGACCGTGCGATGCCGTGGTACTTTGCCGCGTACGACGGAGGCGCGACCCACGCCTACGGCGTCGAGACGGGCGCGGCGGCGCTCTGTTTCTGGCAAATCGATCGCGAGGGCATCAGCCTCTTCGCTGACGTGCGCAGTGGCGGCGCCGGCGTGCACCTCGGCGACCGCTCGCTCGACGTCTGCGCCGCGCGCTGCAGGCCGGGGCGGACCGACGAATCCCCCTTCGCGGCGCTGCACGCATTCTGCCGCGAGTTGTGCGCGCGGCCGAGGCTGCCCGCCGAGCCCGCATACGGCAGCAACGACTGGTACTGGGCCTACGGCAACAACAGCGCGGCCACCGTGCTCGCCGATGCCCGGCGCATCGTCGACCTGTCGCCCCCCGGCGGCAACCGTCCGTTCGCCGTCATCGACGATGGGTGGCAGCCGGAGCGCGAAGACCGCGGGCAGGCTGGCGTGTGGGATCGCGGCAACGCGAAGTTCGGCGACATGGCGCACGTCGCGGATCGCATGCGCGCGGCGGGCGCGCGTCCCGGCATCTGGATTCGGCCGCTGCAGGCGGCGCCCGAGACGCCGGCAGGCTGGCGGCTTCCGCGCGACCCCGCGTGCCTCGATCCAACGGTGCCCGAAGCGTCCCGCAAGGTGCACGACGATATCGCACGGCTGCGCGCATGGGGATTCGACCTCGTCAAGCACGACTACTCCACCTTCGATCTGTTCGGCCGATGGGGCGTTCAGATGGGCACCACGCTGACGACACGCGGGTGGACGTTTGCCGCCGGCCCGTCGCGCACGACCGCCGAGGTGATCGGGGACCTGTATCGAACCATTCGCGCGGCGGCGGGGGACGGAGTCGTCCTCGGCTGCAACACGATCGGTCATCTCTCGGCGGGACTCTTCGAGATCTGCCGGATCGGCGACGACACGAGCGGCACGGCCTGGGCGCGGACGCGGAAGATGGGGGTGAACACGCTCGCGTTCCGCGGCCTTCAGCACGGCGCGTTCCATGCGGCGGATCCCGATTGCGTCGGCGTCACGAACGCGATCGCGTGGGCGAACAACCGGCAGTGGCTGGATCTGGTCGCGCGCAGTGCGACGTCGCTGTTCGTGTCGCTGGCCCCCGACGCGGTCGGCCCCGCGCAGGCGCGCGACCTGCGCGCCGCCCTGGCGCTCGCCTCACGTCCGCACGCGCTCGGCGAACCGATCGATTGGCAACGCACCACGTGGCCCGCCGAATGGCGCCTGATGGGCGAGACGCGCCGATACGACTGGATCGGGCCGGACGGCGACGTCCCCGACTAACCGCCGGGGTCAGATCTTGTTTCTTGCAAAAGTGTCCTCGACGGAGGACGGTCCCGCGCGGAAGAAGGCGCGCTGATGAATCTTCGCGGTCTTCATGGGCGCGCTCGCCGCATTTGTCATGGTCCGGCTGCCGCCGTTCAGGCGTGCATGGGTGCGGAGACGACTGGGTGAGCGTGACGTCGATCCGGGGCCGGCGCACGCCTGAATACGGGTAAGATCGCTCCATGGCGGATCGGGTCGTCGTGATCACGGGAGCGAGCTCCGGCATCGGCGCCGCGTTGGCCGAATTGCTCGCCAGCCGCGGCACGACGGTCGTGCTCGTGGCGCGCCGGAAGGCAGCGCTGGAAGCGGTCGCCTCGAAATGCGGTCCCTCTGCCCACGTCGTCGTCGCCGACGTCGCACGGCGCGATCAGGTGCGGCGCGTGGTCGACGAGACCGTCGCGCGCGTCGGTCGGATCGACGTCTGGGTCAACAACGCCGGCCAGGGCATCTCGCGCAATCCGTCGGAACTGACCGACGATGACGTCGACACGATGATGCGCGCGAACGTGTATTCCGCGCTGTACGGGATGCAGGAGACGCTCCCGCACTTCAAGACGCGCGGCGACGGGCAGATCATCAACGTCTCCTCGCTGCTCGGCCGGATGCCGATGGCGACGATCCGGTCGGCCTATTGCGGCGCCAAGCACTTTCTGAACGCGATCACCGCGACGTTCCGGGCAGAAGTGCAGGAGACGCATCCCGGCGTCCAGTACTCGCTCGTCTCGCCGGGGGTCGTCCGCACGGATTTCGGATTGAACGCGATGCACGGCGGCCCCGATTCCCGCAGCTTCCCGGCCTCGCAAAGCGCCGAGGAGGTGGCGGCCGTCATCGCGCAGGTGATCGAGACGCGTGCGCCGGACGTCTACACGCGAACCGGTGCGCGCGAACGGGTCGCGGAGTACTACACGTCGGTCGGCGCCGACCCGCCGTCGGGCGCGCATTCGCGCTAAAATCGCGGCAGAATGTGCCGCAACATCAGAACCCTCGCCAATTTCGATCCCCCGGCCACCGCCGACGAGGTCCGCGCGTCGGCCCTGCAATTCGTCCGCAAGTTGAGCGGCACGACCCGTCCGTCCCGATCGAACGCGGCCGCCTTCGATCGCGCCGTTGACGACGTCGCCGCCGCGGCCGAACGGCTGCTCGCGTCGTTGACGACGTCTGCCCTCCCGCGCAATCGGGATCTGGAGCGCGAAAAGGCCCGAGCCCGCTCCGCGCGCCGGTTTCCCCAACCCGGCGACGCGGCATGATGACGGGCGGCGATCGCGCCGGGAGCCGGGTCGCCCCTGGCGGGGCTCCCGCCGTCCTCGTCGTCGGCGCCGGACCGACCGGACTCGCCCTGGCGCTGTGGCTCGCGCGGCTCGGCGTCGCCGTGCGGATCATCGACAAGACGCCGGGACCGGCGCCCTACTCGCGCGCGCTCGGGATCCAGGCGCGCACCCTCGAGTTCTACCGGCAGATGGGCATCGCCGGCGCGGTACTCGCCGGCGGCGTGAAGATGACCGGCGTCAATCTCTGGGTCAAGGGGCAGGTCGCCGCGCATGTGCCGTTTGGCAACGTCGGCACCGGCCTGACGCCGTTTCCCTTCATCGTCGACTTCGCGCAGGGGGATCACGAGCGCTGGCTGAGCGATTGCCTCGCCGCATGCGGCACTGATGTCGAACGGGAGACGACGTTGCTCGGCTTCGAGCCGTCGCGCGACGGCGTGCACGCAACGATCGCGCGCGCGGATGGGACCGAGGAGATCGTCGAGGCGCGGTGGATTGCCGGCTGCGACGGCGCGCACTCCACGGTTCGGGAGCAGACCGGGATCGGATTTCCAGGCGGCACGTATCCCGAGCTGTTCTATGTGGCCGACGTCCTGGCCGACGGGCCGGCGGCCAACGGCGAGGTGAACCTGGATCTCAGCACGACCGAGATTCTGGTCGTCTTCCCCATGCAGGGTGCGGGCCGCGTGCGCCTCGTCGGCACGGTCCGGGCCGATCCGGGCGCGGACCTCACGTTCGAAGACATCGCGCAGCGCCCGGTCGACGAGTTGAAGCTGGCCATCAGGACCGTGAACTGGTTCTCGCCGTACCGCGTGCACCACCGCGTGGCCAACCGGTTCCGGAACGGGCGCGCCTTCCTGCTCGGAGACGCCGGGCACATCCACAGTCCGGTCGGCGCGCAGGGGATGAACACTGGCATCGGCGATGCGGTCAACCTCGCGTGGAAGATCGCCGACGTGGTGAAGGGGCGGGCCCGCGAGAGCCTCCTCGACAGTTACGAACCGGAGCGGATTGCGTTCGCGCGGCAACTCGTCGACACCACCGATCGCGTGTTCACGTTCGTCACGAAGCCGGGATTCGTCAGGCAATCCATGCGGACGTGGGTGCTGCCGCGACTGGCGCCGCTCCTGATGCGCGCGCCCGCGGTGCGGCAGTTCGTTTTCCGCACGGTCTCGCAGATTGGCATCCAGTACCGCGAGAGCCCTCTGAGCGAGGGGGCGGCGGGAGCCGTCCAGGGAGGCGATCGCCTGCCGTGGGTCCCGCTGCCGTCGGGGGACGACAATTTCTCGCCGCTGACGTCGTTGGCGTGGCAGGTGCACGTGTACGGCGAGCCGCGGGCAGCTCTCGTCCAGGCATGCGCCAGCCGGCGGATCCCGTTGCACGGCTTTCCGTGGGTTCCCGCGATGGACCGGTGCGGCCTCATCCGCGACGCCGCGTATCTCGTGCGGCCCGACGGCTACGTCGCGATGGCGGATCGCCGGAGCGATCCGCGGCGGCTGACCGATTACTTCGACACCCAGGGGCTGCGCCCCGGCGCGAGGGCGACGTCGGCGTAGTCCGCCCGCGTTGACGCGTCGGGCGACCGAGGGACGCTACTCGGCCCGCAACGTGATGCACGGATCGATGCGCGCCGCCCGCCACGCGGGCACGAGACACGCCATCGCGGCGACCCCAAACAGCACGGCGACGACGGCTGCGTACGTGACGGCGTCGAGCGCCGTGATGCCGAACAGCATCGAGACGAGCGCCTGGCTGGCCGCGGCGGCGCCGGCGATCCCGGCGACCACGCCTGCGCCGGTCAGCATCATGCCCTGGCGGACGACGAGCCGGAGAATGCTGGTGCGCGACGCGCCCAGCGCGGCACGGACGCCGAGTTCGCGCGTCCGTTCGGTCACGCTGCCCGAGAGCACGCCGTAGATTCCCAGCGCGGCGAGCAGCAGGGCCGAGAGCGCGAACGCTTCGAAGAGGGTCAGCGCGAAACGGCGATCGGCCTCCGTCCGCTCGACGAGATCGGCCATCGTCGCGGAGCGGACGATCGCCTCCTCTCTGTCCACCGACCAGATCGCGGCGCGCACCATGGGGATCAGCGGCCGCGGGTCGGCGCGCGTACGCGCGACGAGCGACATCGTGCGGTTGTTCGAGGCGCCCTGGGCCGGCGTCAGATAGATCGCATCCTGTCCGGCCACCGCCAACGACGTCTGCCGCACGTCCCCCACGACGCCGACAATGGTGTACCACGTGGGGTCGTCGCCGAAGACGAAGCGCTGGCCGATGGGATCCGTGCCGCGGAACTTCGTGGCGGCGAGCGACGCGTTGATCAAGGCGACGCGCCGTGCGCCGGCGTCGTCGTGCGCGCTCAGCAGCCGCCCGCGCACGAGCGGGATGCGCAGCACGCGGAAGTAGTCGGCCGTGACCGCGTAGCGGAGCACGCCGTCGCGCGTCGAGGCGTCGCGATCGATTTCGAAGTGCGCGCCGTAGCCGTCGAGGTCGCCGCTGAGCGGCAACTGGCTCGTGAAGGCGGCGGTCTCCACGCCCGGCACCGCCTCGACTTTCTGCAGCGCCTGGTCGAAGAAGGCGAGGCGGGCGGCGGCGTCGGCCACGCGCGCGTCCGACCCGACCACCTGCATCGTGAGGACGCGGGAGGCATCGAACCCCGTGGGGACCGCGAAGAGCCGCTGCAAGCTGCGGAACAGCAGGCCCGCGCCGACGAGCAGCACGCAGGCGAGCGCGACCTCCCCGACCACGAGCGCGCCGCGCGCCAGCCGATGCCCACCGGTGCTGCGCCGGCCGGTCTGCTGCAGGCCGTCCTGCAGATTGCTGCGCAGCGCCTGGAGCGCCGGGAGCATCCCGACCAGCACGCCAATCACCGTCGTCAGGAGGACGGCGAACAGGAAGACCGTCCGATCGACGTGAATGGCCTCGACGCGCGGAAGTCCGGCCGGGCTCAACGCGACGAGCGCGCGCACGCCGAAGGCGGCCACGCCGAGACCGAGCGCACCGCCGGCGCCCGCCAGGAGCAAGGTTTCGGCGAGCAGTTGGCGGAGCAGCCGCGAACGGCCGGCCCCGAGCGCGACCCGCACCGCGAACTCGCCGCGGCGCCGCACTCCGCGCGCGAGCAGCAGATTCGTCACGTTCACGCATCCGATGGCCAGCACGAGCAGCACCGCGCCGAGCACGGCGAGCAGCGCCGGTCGCACGGCCTGCGTGATGTCCGCCTGCAGCGTCGTGACAAGAAGGCCGCGGCTGAATTCGGCCCACGGCGGCCGCGGGAACGCCGGCAGACGCCGGGCCGCAATCTCGGCCATCTCGCGGCGGGCGCCGTTCACCGCGACGCCGGTCCGGAGCCGGCCGACCATCTTCAGATGATGCCCCCACTCGCGGCCGTCGTACGGCAGCGTCCGATCGTACTGCAGGGGCGTCCACACATCGGCCGCTGGCGCGAGGACGTTCTCGAAACCGGCGGGCATCACCCCGATGACGGTGTACTCGATCCCATCGAGCCGGATCGGCCGCCCGATGGCCGCCGGATCGCTGCCGAACCGTTGCCGCCACAACCGGTGGCTGATGATGACGACGGCGGGACCGTGCAGGCGATCGTCGGCATCCTGGAAGTCGCGGCCGAGGCGCGGCGCGACGCCGAGCGCCTGGAAATAGGCGGCGCTGACGCGCTGGCCGTCGAGGCGTTCGGTCTGGTCTCGCTCGACGAGCGTCGGCTGCCACGGTCGCATCACGGCGAGCGCGTCGAACGAGCGGCTGCGCGCCGCGATTTCGCGGTAGGTGCCGAACGTGACGTCGAGCCGCGTGCCCTGGGCGCCGAAGTCCGAGATCATCGCAATCCGGCTGGCGTCGGGGTACGGCAGCGGCTCGAACAGGATCGGATTGACGGCGCTGAAAATGGCCGTGCTCGCCCCGATCCCGAGCGCGAGCGTGACGACGCTGACGAGGGTGAAGCCGGGGGCGGCGCGCAGGCGTCGGGCGCCATAGCGCAGGTCGGCAACGGCGGTCTCGAGCCCGTACTCCCAGGTCGAGGTGCGTACCTGCTCGCCGACGGCGGCGGCAGGGCCCGCCTCGAGGCGCACGAGCCGCCTCGCCTCCTCGGGCGACACGCCGCGGGCGACATGCTCGGCCGCCGCCTCGTCGAGAAAGTGCTGCACTTCGTCGGCGACCTCCCGATCCGCGGCGCGGCGGTGGAGGAGCGCGCCGAGGCCGCGGGTCGCCTGCCGCCACAGGGACACGGCCGTCACCCTTCGGCGTCGAGCAGCCGCGCGATCGCGGACGCCCGGCGCTTCCAGTCCGCGGTTTCGAGGTCGAGCTGCCGATGGCCCGCCCGGGTGAGCGTGTAGAACTTGGCGCGGCGTGAGTTTTCGGTCTCGCGCCATTGCGCGTCGAGCCAGCCCGCACGATCGAGCCGCTGAAGCGCCGTGAGCAACGACCCGGGATTCACCTTGAAGACGCCGCGGGACATCTGCTCGACGCGCCGGGCGATCCCGAAGCCGTGCATCGGCCCGAGACTCAGGGTCTTCAGGATGAGCAGGTCGAGGGTGCCCTGGATGACGTCGGTGGTGGGTTCGCTCGATCGGTCGGCGTTGGCCATGCCGGAGACGGTAACGTGCGCTCATCATGATTGTCAAGATGTGAGGGGCAAGATCGGAGGGCGGAGGGCGGAAGGCGGAGGGCGGAGGGCGGAAGGCGGAGGGCGGAGGGCGGAGGGCGGAGGGCGGAGGGCGGAGGGCGGAGGAGGGAGGGCGGTCCCGCTGCAATTCGCGGCGGGGTGCGCCAGAGTACCGCTTGGAGCGGCGGAACGCCGCCGCGGCCTCGATCGTCACAGTCTGGAGCGATGATGGCCGGGTACTCAGGCGTTGCGCTCGCACGGAAGCTCGGCATCGAGCCGGGCAGCCGGATCCTGGCGCGCAATGCGCCGGCGGCCTATCGCGAACTGCTCGCGCCGCTGCCGGCCGGCGCCCTCCTGGTCGCGCGCCTGACGCCGCGCACCGACGTCGTGCACCTGTTCAGCACGGACGCGCATCAGTTGTCGAAGGCGCTCACGTCGCTGAGGACGCGCATCGGGAGCCGTGCGGCCCTCTGGGTGTCGTGGCCCAAGCAGTCGTCCCGGGTCGCGACCGACATCACCGAAGACACAATCCGCGCCATCGCCCTGCCACTCGGCTTCGTGGACGTGAAGGTCTGCGCCGTCGACGACGTGTGGTCGGGCCTGAAGCTGGTGATCCGGAAAGAGCTGCGAACGAACCGTAAAGACGAAAGAAGAGAGGAGCGACGTCATGGGCGGTCAAGAAGATTCCTGACGGATACCACAGCGTGACCCCCGGGCTCACGGTCGACGGCGACAGATCCGGCACGCTGATCGATCCGTTCGGGCACCGCTGGACCGTCGGGACGCACGTGGAAGACGTGTCGCCCGACGAGATGAACCGCCGCATGGAGGAGTGGACGAAGGCCCACGCCGGCGCGTAGCGCGTTTCAGCGGCCGGCCGGCCGCACGCGATCGAGGAGGGCGGCGAGCGCCGTCGCTGTCGTGCTGCTGAAGACGAGCCTCCGCCTGGCGCCGGGCTCGTAGGCCTGGCGTGCAGGCCTACAATATCCCCATCCGATGCTCGAAATCATCGCGGTCGCCTTCGGCCTGGCCAACATCTACCTGACCGTCAAACAGAACGTCTGGTGCTGGCCCGTCGGCGTCGTCATGGTGTCGGTGTACATCTACATCTTCTTTGGCGCGCGTCTGTATTCCGACGCGATGCTCAACGTGTTTTTCCTCGTGATGCAGTTCTACGGCTGGTATTACTGGGGCAAAGCCACCGACCACGCCAGGTCGATTGTCCCCGTCGTCGGCTTGCGTCTGCGCGGTGTCGTGCTGACGGTGGCCGGCATCCTCGCGGGGACGGCCGTCCTCGGGACCGCCATGCACACGTACACCGACGCCGCGCTCCCGTACCCCGACGCCTTCACGACGATGTTGAGCGTGTTCGCACAGTTCCTGATGACGAAGAAGATCATCGAGAACTGGACGCTGTGGATCGTCGCGGATGTCGTCTACGTGGGGGTGTACGCGATCAAGAGCCTTTATTGGACGTGCGGCTTGTATGTCGTGTTCCTGGTGTTGTGCGTCGAGGGCTACCGCGAATGGCGCCGGGATCTCGGGGCGCAGCCGCGGTGGCGCGAGGGAGATTCTGCGGTCGCGGCTGAATGATACGATGAAGCCGCTGAAAAACGGATAGCCGGCCGCGGGCCGGGCGGCGTTCCAGGGGGCCTCCGGTGTCACGCAGGGTTGATCGACGCACCGTCGATCTGAGCGCATATCCCGATCTCGTCGTCATTTATCTGGGGATGCGCATCAAACGGGGCCGGGGACTCCGGACGGTGCTCGGCTTGGGTCCATCCCTCGCGATCTCGACCGCCGCACGTCCCGAGGGCCTTCTGCTGCAGGAGCCTCTCGTCTATTCGCTGGTGCCGCTGCACGTCGGGATGCGGCAGTACTGGCGCGACTTCGCGTCGCTCGAGCGGTGGGCCCGATCGGCGCCGCACCGCGAGTGGTGGCGCCGCTGGGTACGAGACTCGGGTGGCACCGGCCTCTGGCACGAAGTCTATTTCATGGGCCGCGGCATGGAGACGGTGTACAACGAGATGGTGAAGACCACGGGATTCCTGGCGACAGTCGCCGGTAACCAGTCGCCAGTCGTCAGTAACCAGTAACCAGTAACCAGTCGCCAGTAACCAGTCGCCAGTAGGCAGTCCTCGAGGAACGTATGCCCGTTACGCGTCACGTCAATCCCCAGCCCGGAGACGTCGTGCTGCTCGTCGGCACCATGAAGGGGGCCTTCATCCTTCGCGCCGACAAACGCCGGGACGAGTGGGAGATCGGCGGCCCGTACTTTCCCGGCAGCGCAGTGTATGCGCTGGCGTGCGATACACGCGCCGGACGCCATCGTGTCTGGGCCGGGCCGAAGAGCATGCACTGGGGCGCGATGCTCCACTCGAGCGACGACTTCGGCAAGACCTGGACGAATCCGGAAGAAGCCAGCGTGAAGTTCCCCGAGAGCACGGGCGCGGCGCTGCAGCAGATCTGGCAGATTGTTCCGGGACGCACGACCGAACCGGACACGCTTTATTGCGGCGTCGAGCCGGCGGCGCTGTTCGTCTCGCGTGACGGCGGCGAGCGCTGGTCGCTCGTCGAGGGGCTCTGGAACCATCCCCAGCGCCCGCAGTGGCACCCGGGCGGCGGCGGGCTGTGCCTGCACACGGTGCTGCTCGATCCGGACCGCGCCGATCGCATCCGCGTCGCGGTGTCCGCCGCCGGCATGTACGTCACCGACGACGGCGGCGCGAGCTGGCGCGCGTCGAACAACGGCGTGCGCGCCGAATTCCTGCCCGACAAATATCCGGAGTTCGGCCAGTGCGTGCACAAGGTGGCGCAGGCGCCGCGGCGGCCCGATCGGCTGTTCCTGCAGAATCATTGGGGTCTGTACCGCAGCGACGATCGCGGCGAGAGCTGGACGGATGTCGCCAACGGCGTGCCCTCCGACTTCGGCTTTCCCCTCGCGATTCATCCGGAGGATCCGGACTGCGCGTGGATCGTGCCGCTCGAGTCCGACCAGTTCCGCTGCACGCCCGAAGGACGCCTGCGCGTGTACCGCACGCGCGACGCCGGCCGGCAGTGGGAAGCCATGTCGAACGGGCTGCCGCAGGACGGCGCGTACGAGACGGTGGTGCGCGACGCGCTCGCCGTCGATACGATGAAGACGCCCGGCGTCTATTTCGGGACGCGCAGCGGCAAAGTGTTCGGTTCGGCCGACGAGGGGGAAACCTGGACCACGATCGCGGACGGTCTTCCGGCCGTAGTGGCGGTCAAGACGGCCATCGTCTGATGGCCGTCGTCTTCGTGATTCCCGGTGCACTGCGCGAGCTGGCGGGCAACCGCGCCGAGGTCCCGATCGACGGGGCGGCGGGGTCGCTTGCCGAGGCCCTGTCGAGCCTGTGGAAGGAATGTCCTGCCGTGCGCGATCGGATTCTGACCGAGCGCGGCGACGTCCGGCCCCACATCAACATCTTCGTCGACGGCGAGCACATGCGCGATGCCGGCGGCCTGAATGCTCCCGTACGCGACGGCGCCGAAGTGCTGCTGCTCGCCGCCATCAGCGGAGGATAGTCGCCAGTCGCCAGTCGCCAGTCGCCAGGTCCAAGCTACTCCGTCCTCCGCCAGCCGTCCTCCGTCCTCCGTCATCCGCCATCCGCCATCCGCCATCCGTCCTCCGTCCTCCGTCCTCCGCCCTCCGCCCTCCGCCCTCCGTCCTCCGTCCTCCGCCACCTGGTGTACCCTGCACTCTGGATCATGGAATCCGAGCTTCACGAGCCGGCGCACAAGCCCCCACGCGGGTTTCTGAACCCGCGCGTCGTCCGTGCCCTGTCGTTCTGGATCACCAGCGTGTGCGTGCTCGTGGCGGTGGTGGCGTCGATTCTGGCGATCTGGAACTTCAGCGGCACCGATGTGCTCTGGCGCACGGTGGCCTCCTGCGCCGTGATCGGCGGCGGGACGACGGCCTTCTCGCTGGTGAACGTGCTGTTCGGCGCGAGCGGCGAGTAGCGGTGCCCAGGAAACGGGTCGTCCGCCGCCGGAAGAAAACGCCGCCCCGAACGGTGGGGCTTGGACCGGCAGACACGCGCGCCGTGCCGGACGAGGCAACCGGCCGGCTCGCGGCGCAGGTCGAGGAGGACGGCGGCGTGGTGCTCGCCGCGTACCGGGAACCGTTCGGCGGGACCCCCGTGCTCCTGACGGCGCTGCCGATCGATCGCGTCGAGCCCACGCCGTTCCAGCGCGATCCTTCCGAGGCGCACGTCAAGCGCCTGATGACCGTCGTCGAAACGCTGGGCCGGTTCCTGGATCCGGTGATCGCCGTTCGCGAACGCGACACCTACTGGACGCCGAATGGCAATCACCGGCTTCAGGCGCTCCGCAAGCTCGGCGCCAGGACGATCGTTGCGCTGCTGGTGCCCGACCCGGCGCTGGCGTTCAAGATCCTCGCGTTGAACACCGAGAAAGCGCACAACCTGAAGGAGAAATCGCTCGAGACGATCCGGATGGCCCGCGGGCTCGCCGACGCCGGGGACCGCCGCCCGGAGCGCACGTTCGCGTTCGAGTTCGATCAGCCGTCATTCCTGACGCTCGGGGCGGCCTACGACCAGCGGCCGCGCCTCAGCGGCGGGGCGTACCAGCCGCTGCTGCGCCGCATCGACGAGTTTCTCGAGGATCCGCTGCCGCGCGCCGTCGCCGAACGCGAGCGCCGCGCGAAGAGGCTGCTCGCCGTCGACGACCACGTGACGCAGATCGCCAGCGCGCTGAAAGCGCGCGGGCTGACGAGCCCGTACCTGCGGCCGTTCGTCGTCGCGCGGATCAATCCGATTCGCTTCTCGACCGCGACCGAGTTCGACTTCGACGACGTGCTCGACCGGATGAAGAAAAATGCGGCAAAATTCAACGTCGACCGGATCAAACAGCAGGACATCGTCCGCGCCGGCGGCGGAGCTCCCGAATCCGATGACGACTAGCCGCGAGCGATGCTGACGCCTTCCGCCCTCCGCCCTCCGTCCTCCGCCCTCCGCCCTCCGTCCTCCGCCTTCCGCCCTCCGCCCTCCGCCCTCCGTCCTCCGTCCTCCGTCCTCCGTCTTCTGCTCTTATCTCCGTTTCGCGAGCTCGTCGAGCGTGTGCTTCAGCTCCTCGAGCTTCTGACCCGCGTCGCCAAGCTTTCCCGCTGCCGTCAGCCGCTGGTAGTCGGCCATCTGGGCCGCGGCCCGGGCGATGAGCGCCTGGACGTTGCTCGGTGCCGCCGCCGGCTGATTCTTCGACAGCGGCGCGGCCTGTTCGGGCATGGTGAGGGCGGCGGGGGCTTCGCCGAAGAGGCCGGCGAGCGCCGCCTCGAACGTCGGCGCGTACGACAGACGGTCCTGCAGCGCGAGGACGACGAGCCGCAGTTCCGGCATGGGGCTGCGTTCGGCCTGCAGGTAGATCGGCTGCGCGTAGAGCAGGCCTCGGCCGATCGGGATCACGAGCAGGTCGCCGCGCCGGACGCGTGAGCCCTGCTGGTTCCACAGCGACAGTTGGGCCGAGAGCTGCGCGTTCTGGTCGATGCGCGCCTCGACCTGCAGGGGGCCGTCGACGAGGCGCGTCTTGGGGAAATCGTACGCCAGCGCCTCGCCGTAATGCGGCGCGTCGCTGCGCGCCGCAATCCATCCGATCAGGTTGTTGCGGTTTGCCGGCGTAAACGGCAGGATTTCGACGAACTCCACCCCCGTGTCGCCGGGCAGCGTCATGAGGACGAAGGTCGGTTCCATCGGCTGCGCCGCCTGTTCGCGCTGATCGCTCGTGCCCACCTCGCTCGCCACCGTCCACAGGTCTTCGCGGTTGTAGAACACTTCCGCGTCGGTCATGTGGTAGAGGCCGTACACCTTCGCCTGCAGTTCGAGCAGCAGCTGCGGATACCGCACGTGCCGCCGCAGGTCGGTCGGCATCGCCGAAGCATCCTTGAACAGCGTCGGAAAGATCGCCCGATAGCCGGCGATGACGGGATCCTCCTTGTCGAACACGTAGAACGTCGTCGTGCCGTCGTAGGCGTCGATCACCGCCTTCACGCTGTTGCGGACGTAGTTGACGGGCATCCCCTGGAGCTCGTACTCGCGCGAGTAGGGATAGCTGTCGGACAGCGTGAAGCCGTCCATGATCCACGCCAGACGGCCGTTGTCGCGCACGACGATGTACGGGTCGGGATCGAAAGTGAGGAACGGGGCGAGCGACGCCACGCGGTCGCGGACGTTGCGGTGCATCAGCAGCCGGCTCTCGGAGGTCACATCGTCGCTGAAGGGCAGCTTGGCGAGATCGCCGCGGTCGATCGCCAGGAGCACGCGGCGGAGCATCCCGCCGATGACGATGCCGCCGGTGCCCGCGTACGAGTTGAGCTGATTCTCCTGTCCTTGCGGATAATCGAATTCCTTCTGGTGCGTCTTGACGTAGACGTCCGTATCGGTGAGCTCGCCGAAGTAGATCTCGGGGCGCGTGACGTGCAGGCCCGGCACGGTGCTTTCGACCGGCATGTTGCTCAGCATGAGGGTCGGGAGTCCCTCGGGCGTGAAGCCGTTCACCGGATTCATCGTCACGCCGTAGCCGTGCGTGTAGATCAGCTTTTCGTTGATCCAGTTCCGGCTGCTCTCCGGCAGCTTCGGGATGCTGAGTTCGCGCGCGGCGAGCATCACCTGACGCACCGTGCCGCCAAGCGTGTAGCGGTCGATGTCGATGTCGGGGAAGTCGTAGTACGTGCGGATTTCCTGGATCTGCCGGAGCGTGTCCTGCAGCGCCCGCCAATCCCAGAGCCGGATGTTCTGAATCGTCGCCTGGTTGTGGGCCGGGTCGGCCGCGGCGATCCCCGGATCGGCGGCAAACGGACGCGAGGTCACCTGGTCGAGGCCGTAGGCGCGGCGGGTCAGCTCGATGTTGTGGGTGATGTACGGCCGCTCGCGCACGAGTTGGTTGGGCTTCACGATGAAGCTGCTGACGTACGACGACACCGCGATCAGGCCGACGTAGCAGACGAGGCCGGGGACGATCGAGGCGACGAGCCACCGGACGCGCCCCGAGGTCGCCGCGCCGAACGCCGCGATGGCGGCCCCCGCCAGGAGCGCGGCGGCGACGATGAGCAGGCCCGTCAGGGCGACGTGCGCGTCCGTGTACGAGACGCCGCTGAAGATCGTGCGCTCGCCGAACAGGCGATCGAATCGGCCGAGATAGGTGCGGATCGCCAGCATGACCAGCACGAGCGCCCACGTGATCGCGAGGCCGCGGCTGCTCGGCGCGGTGTGCCGCCCCTGCAGGACGTGCGTGCTCCCGGCCACCAGATAGAAGAAGAGCGCGATCGCGAACGCGATGACGACCAGCGTCATCAGCCAGCCGGCGATGAGCTGCCAGGCGGGCAGCGTGAACAGGTAGAAGGCGATCGGGCGTCCGAAGATCGGGTCGGCCGCCGCGGCCGTGGCCGCCGGCAGGTGCGCCGGCGTCGCGTACCACCAGAGGGCCAGCGTGGGCCAGTCGGCCACCATCCCCGCCCCGGTGATCAGCGCGATGACCAGCGACGCCGCGAGCGCGATCAGGTTCAGGACGGGTTCGACCGGCAGTTGGACCGGCCGGCCGTTCAGCATGATGATGCCCTGGCCGAACGTGCCGAGCTGCTTCGGCTTCAGCGCGCGGAACGCGCCGTAGAGAAACACGAAGGTGAGGCCGGCGAACACGCCGAAGATCACCGCCTGCAGGTCGAGCGCCTTCCAGAAGACCGCGCCGTATCCGAGCGATCCGAACCAGAGCGCGTCGACGTAGTAGGAAATCGACGTCCCACCGCCGAACAGGATGACGGCGAGCACGAGGAGGACCGCCAGAGGCCCGCGGCGGCGCCGCGGATGACGGGGTGGCCAGTCGATGTCGGATGTCGATGGAGCCATCTAATCTAATGGACCGTATCAGCGAGTTCCATGGCGGACCGCCCGTTGGTTGGCCCGCGTGTTTGCGTTCGCGACAACGGAGCGAGCGCCGCAGATGCGACCCATGCAGTCCACTGGAGGCGTGCCGCAGGCGCGTCGTCGCGCTGCGGTCCAGCCAAGCATATGCCCACCCGGCCTGCCGGCCCAACAAAATCGCCCCGGGTTCCGTCTAATTCCAGCATGCTCGCCATCGAGACCTTCGTCAAAGACCTGAAGCAGTCGCTCCGGATGTTCGCGCAGGCGCCCGCCTTCACGTTCGCGGCCATCGCGGCGCTGACGCTGGGGATCGGGGCGAATACCGCGATTTTCTCGGTGGTGAACGCCGTCCTGCTGAAGCCGGTGGCGTTACCCGACCCCGACCGGCTCGTGATGTTCATGAACGTGTCTCCCCAGGGGTCCGGGCCGGCGGCCTCGCCGGCGAAGTTCGCGCTCTACCGGCAGCAGACGTCGATTGCGCAGGACGTTTCCGCCTTCAACAGCGGCGTCGTCAATTTCACGGGGGGCAGCTTTCCGGAGCAGCTCCGGTCGGGGCAGGTGTCCGCGCCGTTTTTCCGTCTCATCGGCGCGCCCGTGATGCTGGGCCGGACGTTCACGCGAGACGAAGACCTGCCGCGCGGTCCCCACGTCGCGGTGCTGAGCAAGACGTTGTGGGAGACGCGCTTCAACGCCGCCCCCGACGTGGTGGGGAAGACGATTTCGCTGAGCGGCGCGCCCTACACCATCGTGGGGGTGCTCGGCGACCTCGATTTCCGCGAGTTCGGTCCGCCGCCGCAGGTGTGGCTGCCCTTCCAGCTCGATCCCGACAGCACCGACCAGGGGCACTACTTCCAGGTGCTCGGCCGGCTGAAGCCGGGGGTGACGCTGGAGCAGGCGAACGCCCGGATGCAGGTGGCCGCCAACGACTTCCGCGCGAAGTTCCCGAACGCGATCGACAAGAACAACACCTTCGGCGTTCAGTCGATCCGCGACGTGCTCGTGCGGAACGTCCGGTCGTCGCTGATCGTGCTCGCCGGGGCGGTCAGCTTCGTGCTGCTCATCGCGTGCGCGAACGTCGCGAACCTGCTGCTCGCGCGCGCGACGGGGCGGCGCCGCGAGATCGCGATTCGCGCGGCCATCGGCGGATCGCGCGGCCGCATCATCCGCCAGCTCCTGACGGAAAGCGTCGTGCTGTCGTGCGCCGGAGGCGCGCTCGGCCTGTTCGTGGGGTGGATAGGCATCCGCGCGCTGCTCTCGGTGAACACGGCGGGGCTTCCGCGGATCGGCGAGAATGGCGCGCTCGTCGGGATCGACGCGCGCGTGGTCGGCTTCACGCTCCTCGTGTCGCTCGCGACCGGGATCGTCTTCGGCCTCATCCCGGCGCTGCAGAGCTCGAAGACGGACTTGACGACGACGTTGAAGGAGAGCAGCGGACGTTCGGGCACCGGCTTCCGGCAGAACAAGGCGCGCGCCATCCTCGTCGTCACCGAAGTCGCGCTCGCGCTCGTGCTGCTGATCGGCTCCGCGCTCCTGATCCGCACGGCGGTCGCGCTGGCGCACGTCGACCCCGGTTTCGATCCGCACGACGTGCTGACCATGCGGATGTCGCTCACGGGCCCGCAGTACGAGAAGGCGGAAGCGGTCGCGCAGCTCGTGCGCAACGGCGTCGATCGGCTGCGGGCGCTGCCCGGCGTCGCCCAGGCGAGCGCGACGTGCTGCGTGCCGCTCCAGGGAGGCTACGGGCTGCCCTTCGTGATCGTCGGGCGGCCGCTCGACAACGGACCGTTTCATGGCGGCGGGAGCTGGACGACGATCTCGCCCGGCTACTTCGACGTGTTCCGGATTCCCATCAAGCGCGGCCGCCCCTTCACGGAGCGCGACGACAGCCACGCGCCGCCCGTCGTGATCATCAACGAGACCATGGCGCGGCAATTCTGGCCGAAGGGGAATCCCCTCAACGATCGGATCGTGATTGGCCGGGGCGTCATGAAGGAGTTCGCGGCGGCGCCGGAGCGTCAGATTATCGGGATCGCCGCCGACACGCACGCGGGCGGACTCGATAGCAACCCGCAGCCGGCGATGTTCATCCCGCAGGCGCAGGTGCCGGATCTGGCCAACGCCCTCAACGTGCGGTTGTCGCCCATGGCGTGGGTCGTCCGGACGCGATCCGAACCGCACGCGCTCGCGCAGGCGATTCAGGAACAGCTCCGGCAATCGACCGGGCTGCCGGTCGCGCAGGTGCGATCCATGGAGGACGTGGTGTCGCTGTCGACCTCGCGGCAGCGGTTCAACATGTGGCTGATGACGGTGTTCGGCTGCTCGGCGCTGCTGCTCGCCGCGATCGGCATCTACGGCCTGATGGCGTATTCGGTGGAGCAGCGCACGCAGGAGATCGGGATCCGGCTCGCGCTGGGGGCCCCGGCCGCGCAGGTGAAGAACATGGTGGTCGCCCAGGGCATGCGGCTCGCGCTCGTCGGCGTCGTCATCGGGTTCGCCGCGGCGTTCGGCCTGGCACGCGTGATCGCGGCGTTCCTGTTCGGGGTCACGGCGCGCGATCCGCTCGTGTTCGCCGGCGTGCCGGTGCTGCTGGCGCTCGTGGCGCTCGTGGCCGTGTGGCTGCCGGCGCGCCGCGCCAGCCGCGTCGACCCGATCATCGCGCTACGCTGCGAGTAGCCGGCTCGCGCGCTGCCGCCGCCGTTTCGCTGTGCTACCATTTGCGGGTACGCGATGGAACTGTTTCAGATCGACGACTCGGGGCTGCTCTTCATTTCTCCGGTGATCGAGGACTGGGCGACCGTCGAAGCCCACGCGATCGACGTCGTCATCGATCTCGAGGGAGGGCTCGACGAGTGCATCCCGAAGCTGCCGGACCGCTGCCTGTACGTGTACTTCCCGATTTTTGACGAGGAACTGCCGAATCGCGAACGGCTGGATGCGGTGGCGAGTATGGGCGCGCAGCTCGTGCGAAGCGGCCACCGCGTGCTGTCGCACTGCGGGATGGGCTTCAATCGGTCGGCGCTGATTGCCGGCCTGATCCTCAACAAGCTCGGCATGAGCGGCGAGGCGGCGCTCGAGCGCCTGCGCGAACGCCGCCCCGGCGCCTTGTTCAACGACACCTTCGCCGACCACCTTCGTTCGCTTCCCCCGCTACAGCTCGTCTGAGCGCTCGGGCTGTGGGGTCCGGCCACCGCTCGCGCGCCCACCTGCGGCCATGCTGATCCGTCCGGCTTCCGCCTCCGATCGTGCCTTCGTGATCGACACGGCCCGGCGCCTCTCCGCGTTCGGCCCCCCGCCGTGGCGTACGGCGGAGGAGATCGTCGCGGGGGAAGTCCTGACCGTCGGACGGTTCTTCGAGGGGCAGATGCCGGGCGCCACGCTGCTGATCGCCGAAGGGGAACCGGGAACGCCTGCCGGCTTCGTGTTCCTCGAGAGCGCGCGCGACTACTTCAATGGCGAGCCGCACGGACACGTCGGCATTCTGGCCGTCACGCGCGAGGCGGAAGGCACCGGTGCCGGCTCGGCGCTGCTGCGGGCCGCGGAAGAGTGGGCGCGCGCCCGCCGCTTCACCCGCCTCACGCTGAACGTGTTCGCCGGCAACACGCACGCCCGGGAGGTATACGAGCGCCACGGATACCGTGTGGAGACGCTGAAGTACGTCCGCGTGCTCGGGCCGTGAACGCGCTGATCGTGGGAGGCGGCATCGGCGGTCTCTGCGCGGCCGTCGCGCTGGCGCGTGCGGGCATCGAGGTCGACGTGTTCGAGCGCGCGGCTGAACTGCAGGAAGCGGGCGCCGGGCTGACGTTATGGGGGAACGCGCTCGCGGCCCTCGACTCGCTGGGCCTGGGCGAGCTTCGCCGGATGGGTTCTCCCCTGACCGGTGTGGTCTACCGATCGGATGGCCGCGTGCTGCTCTCTGTCTCTTCCGCGCGGCAGGCGGCGATGGGCGGCCCGGCCGTCGCGCTGCACCGCGCCGATCTGCAGCGCACGCTGATCGACCATCTGGGGGCCGCGCGCTTGACGCTGGCATCCCCCTGCACCGGCGTCACCCGCCATGCCTCCGGCGTTGTCGCGCACGTCGGCGGGCGCGATTGCCCCGGAGACGTCCTCGTCGGTGCGGACGGCCTGCACTCGGTCGTCCGGGCCCAACTGCACGGCGCGCGTCCTCCCGTGTATGCCGGGTACACGGCGTGGCGCGGCGTGACCGACTGGCGCGGCGGGGACGTGCGGCCCGGCGAGACGTGGGGACGCGGCGCGCGATTCGGACGTGTGCCCATCGGCGGCGGCCGCCTGTACTGGTTCGCCACGAAGAACGTCGCGGAAGGGCGGCGCAGCCCGGACGGCGAGCAAGCCGAGTTGCGGCGCACCTTCCGCGGGTGGCATGCGCCCATCGAGGCGTTGATCGAGGCGACCGCCGAAACCGCCATCCTCCGCAGCGACATCTACGATCGTCCCGTCATCTCACGCTGGAGCGCCGGACGCGTGACGCTGCTGGGAGACGCTGCGCACCCGATGACGCCGAACCTCGGACAGGGCGCCTGTCAGGCGATCGAGGATGCGGTCGCCCTCGCGAAGTGTCTGCGCGAGGGAGGTCCGGCGGACGCCGCGCTGCGATGCTACGAACAGGCGCGCGCGCCCCGCGCGAACGCCTTCGTCAGACGCTCGCGTCGACTCGGCCGCATGGCGCAGTGGCAGCAGCCGGCCGCCGTGTGGCTGCGGGACGCCGTTGTCGCGGCCGCCGGGCGCCTGTAGGGGGACGTGGAACGTGCCCCGCGCGTGGGTTGACGACTAGCAGCGCTAGTGCTATGGTGGTCCATCGTGACGGACACGATCCTCCAGCACTTCGAGCTCCACGTCCTTCTCGCGATGCTTCGCGAGAAGGGGGAGACCTACAGCGTCCCGCTCGTGCTCGCGCTCGAAGCGCGCACCGGCCGTCCCGTCGCTCCGGCCGCCGTGTTCATCGCGCTGAAGCGCCTCGAGCGCAAGGGGCTCGTCAGCTCGCGCCTCGATCGATCGGATGCCGGACGGCCCCGCCGGTACTTCAAGGTGACCAGGCAAGGCATCGCCGCCGTCGAAACGAGCCACGCCGAGCACGTCAGGCTGTGGCAGGGGCTCGGGCGCCGCTTCCGGACGCGCAAGGCGTGATCGTGCGCTGGCTGCTCCGTCTGCTGGCCGACGATGAGGACCTGCGGTCCATCGAGGCGGATCTCGCGGAGTTGCACGAACGCCGGCGCGTCGAGACCGGGGATCGCGAGGCCGGCCGTTGGTTGCGGCGGCAGCGCCGGGCCTCGGCGTGGCACCTGCTCGTCGACAGGTTCCGTCGATCCGAACGCGAAGGAGCCCTCGTGATCCACCTTTGGCGAGACCTGCGTCAGAGCGTGCGCCGCCTTGCCCGCGTCCCCGCGCTCTCGGCGACGATCGTTCTGACGGTCGGGATCGGTCTCGGGGCCACCGCCGCGATGTTCGGCGTCGTCCGCGCCGTGCTGATCGACCCGCTGCCCTACGGGGACGCGAACGCGCTCGTCTACGTCTCCACGGACCATCCGCCCTATCGGTTTCGGCTGTCGGTCGTCGATTACCGGGCGCTCGAGGCGGACCACCGGGCGTTCAGCGGCGTCGCCGCGTACCAGTACGCTCGCGTCACGGTTGCGGAGGGGGGCGATGCGGAGCGCGTGGATGCACGGTCCGTCACCGGTTCGTACTTCCCGCTCCTCCGCCTGCATTCGTACATCGGCCGGGTGTTCGATGCCTCGGACGATGCCCGCGACGGGCGAATCGTCGTGTTGACCTATCCGTACTGGGTCCGGCGCTTCGGCGCCGATCCGTCGGTGCTCGGACGCGCGATGACGATCGATGGCGAGCGGGCGACGATCGTGGGCGTCCTGCAGCGCGTCGACGGACCACTCGAGCATGGGGTCGCGCTGTACACCGTCGCGCACTGGCCCGTCCCCACGCGCAAGGGACCGTTCACGACGACGGTGCTGGCGCGCCTGCGTCCGGACGTCACGCGCGCGGCAGCGCTCGAGACGCTGCACGCTGCCAACGCTCGGCTGTTTCCCCTCTGGCGGTCGTCGTATCAGGACGAGCACGCGACCTGGGGCATGCGCGATCTGAAGACCATACTCGTCGGCGACATCCGCATGCCGCTCCTCCTCGTGCTCGCCGCCGTCGTCTGCGTCCTGCTGATCGCCTGCGCGAACGCCGTGAACCTGCTCGTCGCCCGAGGTCTGCATCGCCGCCGCGAGCTGGCGATCCTCGGCGCGCTGGGCGCCTCGCGCGGACGGCTGCTGCAGCAGACGCTCGTCGAGACAGGCGTGCTTGCCGGCGCGGCGGCGCTCCTGGGGGCAGCGATCGCCGCGGGCGCGCTGCGGCTCGTGGCCGTGGTCGGCGGCGCGTACATCCCGCGCGTCGACGAAATCGCCATGTCGCCGGCCGTGGTGGGGATGCTCGCGGGGCTCGCCGGCGCGAGCGCTCTGCTCATCGGGCTCGTGCCCGCGCTGCAGGGTGCCCGGATCCGTCTCGATGCGGAGCTGCGCGCCGGCGGCCGATCGGCGACCGACGCGCCGGGGACGCGGCGGTTGCGCCGGGTGCTCGTGGCGGTCGAATTCGCCCTGGCGACACCGCTGGTCATCGCGGCCGTGCTGGTGGCGGCCAGCCTCGCGCGGCTGACGCACGTGCCGGTCGGCATCGACGTCGACCATCTCCTGACGGCCGCCGTTTCGCTTCCCCCGGCGCGATATCCGCGGCCCGCGGATCGCGCCGCCTTCTGGCAGCGGGCCGTGGCGCGGCTCGAGGCGCTTCCTGGCGCCGAGGCGGCGGCGCTGGCGGACAGCCGGCCGCCCAGCGAGAGTTTCAATCTCAACAACTTCGACCTCGAGGATCGTCCGACGCCGCCGGGCGGCAATCAGCCGACCAGCAACTGGGTGGACGTGTCGCCCGGCTTCTTCTCCGCCGTGCAGCTTCGCCTCGAACAGGGACGTCTGCTCGACGAGCACTCGCTCGACGACAACGTGATCGTCGTCGATCGCGCGTGGGCCCGCCGGTTCTTCCCCGGCGAACGCGTCGTCGGCCGGCGCCTCCACAGCGGCGGCTGCACGACGTGTCCCTGGACGACCATCGTCGGTGTCGTGGACACGGTCAAATGGACCGGCCTCGGCGCCCCCGAGGACGGGACGGTCTACGAGCCGTTCGTCGACTGGCCCAGCGGCTTCGTCGTCCTGCGGGCAGCGGGTGATCCATCGTCGCTCGCCCTGTCGCTGCGCGAGGCGATCAAGGCACTGGACCGGGGCCTCGCGGTGTCGGACATCGCGACGGGCGACGATCTCGTTGCCGACTCCCTGGCCGCCCCGCGCGACGTCGGGCTGCTGATCGGCATGTTCGCGGCGGCGGCGCTCGCCCTGTCGGTCATCGGCATCTACGGCGTCATGGCGTACTTCGTCCAGCAGCACACGCGCGAGATTGGCATCCGCCTCGCGCTCGGCGGCGATCCCGCGCGCGTGCGGCGACTGGTCGTGATCGAGGGCCTGCGGCTCGTCGGCGCCGGTGTGGCCTTCGGTCTCGTCGCCGCGATCTGGTCGGGCCGGTTGATTGCGGCGCTCCTGTTCGGCATCACCGCGTCCGATCCTCGTGTGCTGGTCGGAGTGCCCGTGGTGCTGCTGACGGCCGCCTTCGCGGCCTGCGCGATCCCGGCCAGCCGGGCCGCGTCGCTGGATCCGGCCGCGGTGCTGCGCGAGTAAGAGAGGAGCGGGGCGGAGGCGGAGTAAGATCTGCGGATGATTGTCCCCAACCTGCTGTTCGTCTGCGCCGCGATGCTGCCCCCTCGAGCAACGACCCGTCTCACACCCGACGAACAGGCGATCGTCGAGTACGTGCAGGCCCACAACCCCGAGGCGCTGGCGCTGCTCGAGAAGGTCGTCAACATCAACAGCGGCACGCTCAACCTGCCCGGCGTCCGCAAGGTCGGCGAGATCTTCCGGGCGGAATTCGACGGCCTCGGGTTCAAGACGCAGTGGGTCGAGGGCGCCGCGTTTCATCGTGCCGGCCATCTCGTCGCGAACCATCCCGGCCCCGGCCCGCGCATCCTGCTGATCGGCCATCTGGACACCGTCTTCGCGCCGGACAGCCCGTTCCAGAAATTCGAGCGGCTCGACGCCGACACGGCCAAAGGCCCCGGGGTGATCGACATGAAGGGGGGAGACGTCATCGTCGTCCAGGCGATGAAGGCGCTGCGGGCCGCCGGGCTGCTGAAGCAGCTGAACGTCGTCGTGGTGATGACGGGCGACGAGGAGGAATCGGGACGTCCGCTGGATCTCGCGCGCAAGGCGCTCATCGACGCCGCCCGCGGCGCCGACGTGGCGATTGGATTCGAGGACGGGCCCGGCGACCCGCGCTACGGCGTGACGGCGCGGCGCGGCGACTCGTCCTGGGCGCTGCACGTCACCGGCACCGACGCGCATTCGTCGCAAATCTTCCGCTCCGACATCGGCGACGGCGCCGTCTTCGAGACGGCGCGCATCCTCGACGGCTTCCGCCAGCAGCTCGCCGGCGAGCCGCACCTGACGTTCAACCCTGGCGTGATCCTGGGGGGCACCGCGGTCACCTTCGACGCCGCCGAGACGCGCGGCACCGCCTTCGGCAAAGACAACGTGATCGCGAAGGACGCGATCGTCGCCGGCGATCTCCGGACGCTTTCGCCGGAGCAGCTCGAGCACGCCCGGACGACGATGCGATCCATCGTCGCCTCGTCGCTGCCGCACACGCACGCGACCATCACCTTCGACGATGGCTACCCGCCGCTGCCGCCGACCGACGGCAACGCGCGGCTGCTCGCGATGTACAGCCAGGCCAGCGAGGACCTCGGCTTCGGCCCGGTCGCGGCGGTCAGTCCCGACAAGGCCGGGGCGGCGGACGTGTCGTTCGTCGCCGGCGAGGTCAAACAGATCATCGACGGCGTAGGGCTGATGGGGCACGACGACCACACCCCCGGCGAAACGGCGGACCTGCGCACGCTGCCCAGTCAGACCGAGCGCGCCGCCGTACTGCTCGCCCGGCTCGCCCGCGGCGCGAAATGACGCTGCTCGAGCACGCCCCACGGCTGACCGTCGCGGCGGCCGAGGCGGTCGTGCGCGAGCTGTACGGCATCGAGGCGTCCGCATCCACGCTGCCGAGCGAGCGCGATCAGAACTTCTTCTGCGCAAACGCGCGCGGCGAGCGATTCACGTTGAAGATCGCGAACGCGACCGAATCGCGTGCGTTGCTCGAAGCGCAGAACGCGGCGATGGCGCACGCCGCGCCGACCGGCCTGTGCCCGCGTCCCCTCCCGTCGCGGGCCGGGCGCGACATCGAGTCGATCCCGAACGACGCGGGCGCCAGTCTGTTCGTGCGGGTGCTGACGTGGATCCCTGGCGTGCCGCTCGGCCGGGTGCCGCGCCGTTCGCCGGCGCTGCTCGACGATCTCGGCCGGCGCGTCGGCGACCTGGATCGCGCGTTGGCGGGGTTCGATCATCCCGCGGCGCATCGGGACTTCCACTGGGATCTGGCCAGCGGCGCCGCCGCGATCCGGCAGCGCGCCGCGCTCGTCGGCACCGCGGAGGTGCGCGCGCTCGTTCTGCGCGTGGCCGAGGATGCCGATCGTCACGCCGCGGCTCAGGCCGCGCTGCGGCGATCCGTCGTCCACAACGACCTCAACGACTACAACGTCCTCGTGAACGACGACGGCGAACTGGACGGCCGGCACCAGCGCGTCACCGGCATTCTCGATTTCGGCGACATGGTCTACGACGCGACCGTCGCCGATCTGGCCGTCGCGATTGCCTACGCGATCCTGGGCAGTCGCGATCCGCTTGGCGCCGCGGCGGCGGTCGTTCAGGGCTACCATCGGGCGTTCCCGCTCGAGGATGCCGAGGTAGGCGAATTGTGGCGCCTCGTACGGCTGCGGCTGGCGATGAGCGTGGCGATCGCGGCCGACCAGATGCGCCAGCGGCCGGGCGACCCGTACCTCGCGATCAGCCAATCCGCCGTCGAACGCATGCTGCCCGTCCTCATGAACACGCCGCCGGCGCTCGCCGAGGCGCGCTTCCGTTACGCGTGCGGCTGGCCCGTGTCGAGGACGTCGGCGTCGGCTCTCCGGCGGCTCGCGTCGGCCTCCCCCGGGCCGCTGCTCGATATCGATCTCGCGACGCCGATTGTGCTGGATCTGTCGGTCGCCAGCCCGCTGGTCGAGGGAGATCCGCGCGCAAACGCGGAGCCCCGGCTGACACCGCGCCTCGAGATGGCGACGACCGCGCCGGGGCGTGCCGGTGCTGTCGCGATTGGGCGCTATGGCGAGCCGCGGCTGCTCTACACGTCGCCTCTCTTCGGCACCCCCCTCGACGAGCCACGCACGATTCATCTCGGGATCGATCTGTTTGCCCCGGCCGGCACGTCCGTATTCGTTCCGCTCGCCGGCGTCGTCCACGCCTTCGCCGACAACGCCGCCGCGCTCGACTACGGGCCGGTGGTCATCGTGGCGCACGCGACGGACGCTGGCACGTTCTACACGCTGTACGGCCATTTGAGCCGCACATCGCTTCGCGCGCTGCGCGCCGGACAGCGGCTCGAGGCGGGAGAACGGGTCGGCTGGATCGGGTCGGCCGGCGAGAACGGCGGCTGGACCCCGCATTTGCATTTTCAGGTGCTGCTCGAGTTGCTCGATCTCGGCACGGACGTGCCCGGCGTGTGCCGCGCATCAGAGCGGCGTTTCTGGACGGCCGTGTCGCCGGATCCGTCGGCGCTCGCGCGTCTCCCGGCATCCGCATCCGTGGCGCCAGCCGATGTCGCGGAGACGGTCGCGGCGCGCCGCCGTCACGTCGGCGGGAGCGTCCGGTTGTCGTACCGCGAGCCGCTGCGGGCCGCGCGCGGCTGGATGCAGTACCTGTTCGACGCGTCCGGCCGCCGGTACCTGGATGCGTACAACAACGTTCCACACGTCGGGCATGCCCACCCCGCCGTCGTCGAGACCGCGGCGGCACAGATGCGCGTGCTCAACACGAACACCCGCTATGCGACCGGCCTGCTGGCGCGCTACGCCGAACGGCTCGCCGGCACGCTGCCGGATCCATTGAGTGTCTGCTTCTTCGTGAACTCGGGCAGCGAGGCGAACGAGCTGGCGCTCCGCCTGGCACGGACCCATACGGGACAGCGGGACGTCATCGTGCTCGACGGCGCGTACCACGGCAACACGACGACGCTGGCGGCCATGAGCCCGTATAAGTTCAACGGGCCTGGGGGCCGCGGGGCGCCGGAGTGGGTCTACGTGGCGTCCCTGCCGGATGTGTACCGCGGCCCATATAAGAAGGATGATCCTGAGGCCGGGATGCGGTACGCCGCGTCGGTGGCCGAGCGGATTGCGGACCTGCGCGACCGGGGCGGCGGCCTGGCGGCGTATATTGCGGAGAGCGCCCCAAGCGTCGGCGGACAGATCGTGCTGCCCCCGGGCTACCTGCCCGCGGTCTATCATCACGTCCGGGCGGCAGGCGGCGTGTGCGTCGCCGACGAAGTGCAGACCGCGTACGGCCGCATGGGCACGCACTTTTATGCGTTCGAGGCGCAGCACGTCGTTCCCGACATCGTCGTGCTCGGCAAGCCGATCGGCAATGGACACCCGATCGGCGCCGTCGTGACGACGAGGGAGATTGCCGGATCGTTCGACGACGGGATGGAGTTCTTCAGCACCTTCGGGGGCAACACCGTCTCGTGCGCGGTCGGGATCGCGGTGCTCGACGTCGTGGAGCGCGAGGGGCTGCAGGGGCACGCGCAGCGCGTGGGCGAGCGCCTGCTCGGCGGCCTGCGCGACCTCGCCGCGCGTCACGCGCTGATCGGCGACGTCAGAGGATCGGGTTTGTTCGTGGGGGTCGAGCTGGTTCGCGATCGCGAAACGCTCGAGCCCGCCGCGGCCGAGGCCGCGTTCATCACGAACCGGCTGCGCGACGACGGGATTCTCGTCGGGACCGAGGGCGCCTGCGGCGACGTGATCAAGATCCGTCCGCCAATGCCGTTCGACGAACGCAACGCCGATGAATTCATCGAGGCCTTCGACCGAATCCTGACGGAGTGTCGATGACGCCCCTTCCGTTCATCTGGCGTCCCGACGCGATCCTGTTCTGGATCGTGTATCTGTGGGCGTTCGTGCCGGAGTTCGGGCTCACCAGCCGCGCGCGGCACGGCGGCAAGGGAGCTTTTGCGCAGGACCGCGGCTCGATGGCCGTGATCATGCTCGGCATGTGGGCCGGGCTGTTCGTGGCATTTCCCCTGGCGTTCACCCCGCGCTTCGCGATGCCCGTGGGCCTGCGCGCCCCGGCGCTCTGGACGGGCACGGCGCTGCTCGTCGCCGGCAGCCTGCTCCGCCGGCATTGCTGGCGGATGCTGGGTCCGTACTTCACGGGCAACGTTCAGACGGTCGCCGGCCAGCCGGTGATCGATCGCGGCGCCTACCGGTTCGTTCGGCATCCGTCCTACACGGCAGGCATGATCATGTTCGCGGGCATCGGGTGCGCGCTCGGCAACTGGCTGAGCGTGCTGGTCACGTTCGTCTCGTCGATTGCCGTGTATCTCTACCGCGTCCACGTCGAAGAGCGGGCGCTCGTTGCGGCGCTCGGGGCCCCGTATCTGGCGTTCGTCGCCAGCCGCAAGCGATTCATCCCGTTCGTGTATTGAAAGACAGTCACCGGTCACCGGTTACCAGTCACCAGTTACCAGTTACCAGTTACCAGTTACCAGTTTCCAGTTTCCAGTTTCCAGTTTCCAGCTTCCAGCTTCCAGTTCGAGGTTCCGTCCTCCGTCCTCCGCCCTCCGTCTTCCGCCCTCCGCCCTCCGTCCTCCGCCCTCCGTCCTCCGCCCTCCGTCCTCCGTCCTCCGTCCTCCGTCTTCCGTCTTCCGCCCTCCGTCTTCCGCCCTCCGTCTTCCGCCCTCCGCACCCCGCCCTCCGCACCCCGCCCTCCGCCCTCCGTCTTCCGCCCTCCGCCCTCCGTCTTCCGCCCTCCGTCCTCCGTCCTCCGTCCTCCTGTATTCTCTTGCCATGCCTCAGATCTCGGACAACATCCTGGGCGCGATCGGCAACACGCCGCTCGTGCGGATCAACCGCATCACCAAAGGGGTGATCAAGGCGACCGTGCTGGCCAAGCTCGAGACGTTCAATCCGGGCAACTCGATCAAGGACCGCATGGCGGTCAAGATGATCGAGGACGCCGAGCGCTCCGGCGCGCTCAGGCCCGGGGGCACCATCATCGAGGGCACGTCGGGCAACACCGGGATGGGGCTCGCGATTGCGGCGGTCGTCAAGGGCTACCGCTGCATCTTCACGACGACCGACAAGCAGTCGAAGGAGAAGATCGACGCGCTCAAAGCGTTCGGCGCCGAGGTGATCGTCTGTCCGACGAACGTCGATCCGGAAGATCCGCGGTCGTATTACTCGGTGTCGTCGCGGCTCGAGAAAGAAGTGCCGAACGCGTGGAAGGCGAATCAGTACGACAATCCGTCGAACGCGCAGGCGCACTACGAGCAGACGGGCCCCGAAATCTGGGAACAGACCGGCGGCGCCGTCACGCATCTGGTCGTCGGCGTCGGGACGGGGGGCACGGCGACCGGCGTCGGCCGGTACCTGAAGGAGCGCAACCCGAAGATCAAGGTGTGGGGGATCGATACCTATGGGTCGGTGTTCAAGAAATACAAGGAGACCGGCATCTTCGACAAGAACGAAATCTACCCGTACATCACCGAGGGGATCGGCGAGGACTTCCTGCCGAAGAACGTCGACTTCGGCGTCATCGATCACTTCGAGAAGGTGACCGACAAGGATGCGGCGCTGATGACGCGCCGGATCGCTCGCGAGGAAGGGATCTTCGCCGGCAATTCAGCCGGCTCCGCCATGGCCGGCCTCCTGCAGCTCCGCGATCGGTTTTCGGCGAACGATCTCGTCGTCGTCGTCTTCCACGATCACGGCTCGCGCTATCTCGGCAAGATGTACAACGACGAATGGATGCGGGAGAAGGGCTTCCTCGAGAAGACCGGCATGACGGCGCGCGAGCTGGTGGCCTCGGGCCTCTCGGGGGAGCTGCGGTCGATCGATTCCCGCGAAACGGTCGAAGCCGCGGTGAAGCTGATGAGCGCGCACGACTTCTCGCAGATCTCGATCACCCAGGACGGCCGGTTGATCGGATCGCTCAACGAGACGCACCTGTATGAGGAGCTGGTGCGCAACCCCGACATCCGGGCCGAGCGCGTCGAGTCGATCATGCGTCCCGCGTTCCCGTTCGTCGACATCTCGACGCCGGTCGAGCTGCTCTCGACGATGATCACCCCATCGAGCCCGGCCGTCCTGGTGCGCGACTTCAAGACGGGCAAGACGTTCATCATCACGCGGTCGGATGTGATTCGAATTTTGTGCTGAATTTTCCCAAAGCCTAAAGCCTAAAGCCTAAAGCCTAAAGCCTAAAGCCCAACCCCTACCCCTCGTCCCTGTGCACGGTGTCGGGCGAGAAGGCGGGCAGGCACACGGCGATGTACTCGGCGCCGTCCGGACCCGGGGTGCTGTAGCGGATCCACTCGCCGGGGGCGGTGACGAGCGCCTGCCCGGCGCGGACGTCGAGCGCCCCGTGTTCGTGCTCGACGTGGAGCACGCCGCGGAGCACGACCGTAATCTCCTCGAACTCGGGCCGCTGGCCGGGCTCCTGCCATCCGTTCGGCGACACCATCCGGGCGACGCTGACCCCGTCGTGGCCCGAGTTGACGCGGCCGGCGAATTCCTGAATCTGCTTCGGTTTGTTGCCGGCCGACCGGATCACGGTCGGCCGGGAAATGAGTCGGGGCACGGGGCGCTCCTGGCAAGTGGGTGAACTGGTGGATTGTGGCAAAGACCGCCGCGCCCGATCAACGTCCATTCGGCCAGGCTCCTTGACACGCCGGGCGGCCCGCGCGATGATTCCTAACCTGGTTAGGTGAGTGCGGGGGAGTCACCTCATGCTGAAGCGGCTGCTGTCGACGGTGCGCGCGCTGCGGCGCCGCGGCGCGTTCGAAGACGAGATGGCGGATGAGATGCGGTTCCACATCGAGCATCGCGCCGCGGAACTCATCCGGCGCGGCATGGCGCCGCACGACGCGGCGCGCCAGGCGCGCCTCGAATTCGGCTCGATCGAGCGGCACAAGGACCTGGCGCGCGAGAGCGTCGGCCTGCGGCTGATCGACGAATGCCGGGCCGATGTCAGGCTGGCGGTTCGCCGGCTCGCCGCGAGGCCGGCGCGCGCGGTCTTCGTCGTCGTGACGATCGCGCTCGGGATCGGCGCCGCGACCGCCGTCTTCAGCGTCGTCGATCAGACCGTGCTGCGTCCGCCGCCGTATCTGGACGCGGATCGGCTCGTGGACGCGCTCGACACCAATCGGAAGACTGGCGGCGGCGGCAACAATCTGACGCCCGCCAAGATTCTCGGGTGGCAATCGCAGCCGGCGCTGTTCGAGCGATTCGAGGGATATGCGCCGCAGCAGTTCGACGTCAGCGGCAACGGCGTTCCCGACCGCATCCTCGGCTGGGAGATCTCGCCAGGGTTGTTCTCGATGCTGGGGGTCTCGCCGCAGCTTGGCCGCGCATTCGCCAACGGAGAAGGACGGCCAGGGTCGGCTCGGGTCGCGATCATCAGCGACGCGCTCTGGCGCAGGCGATTCGGCGGAGAGGCCGATGTGCTCGGCCGCCGCCTGCGGCTCAACGGCCAGGAGTACACGATTATCGGCGTGATGCCGGGGCGCTTCCGCCTCTATTCCGCGCTCGACGACGTGTGGGTGCCGTTCGATTTGCGATCGCACGCCGGGGACCCGCAGGCGTCCGCGTTCTACGGTATCGGGCGGCTCGCGCGCGGTGTCCGGATGGCGGACGCGCAGACGCTGGCGAACCAGATGGCCGATCGTCTGCAGCGCGAATCGCCGCTGCCGCGCTCCTGGGACCTGATGCTGCTGCCGAAGCACGTCGCGGACGTCCGGGGGGCCGCGCGAACGGCCATGTTCGTCCTGCTCGGCGCCGTGGGGTTCGTGCTGCTCATCACGTGCGCCAACGTCTCGAGCGTCCTGTTGACCGATGTGCCCGGCCGCATGCGGGAGATGGCGGTCCGGTCCGCGCTGGGCGGGTCGCGTGCGCGCCTCATCCGATCCCTGCTCGTCGAAACCAGCGTGCTCGCCGCCGTGGGAGGCACCCTCGGCATCGTGCTGGCGCGATGGGCCGTCCGGGAAATCGTGGGGGCCATGCCGCACCACATGGTGTCGTGGATCACCACCACCATCGAGGTGGACGCGCGAGTGTTGTGGGTCGCCGCCGGGCTCATCGTCCTGACCGCGATCGCGGTCGGCCTCGTGCCGGCGCTGCGCGGGTCGAGTGCAAAACCTGATGCGGTCTTGAAGACGGGCGGGGGCCGCGCCGCCACCGGCCGGCTGCCGGGCGCCCTGGTCGTGGTCGAAATCGCGTTCTCGGTGCTGCTGCTCGCCGGGGCGGCGCTCATGACGCGCACGCTCGTGAATCTCGAGTCGATCGATCCGGGTTTCGATCCGGACGGACTCGTCGCGATGAACGTAGACCTGCCGTCTGACCGCTACCCGACGGTGGCGGCCCGTGCCGCGTTCTTCGAGGAGGTCCAGCGGCGCATCGCGCGCGTGGCGGGCGTGACCGGCAGCACCATTACGCAGGGGGTGCCACCGTGGCTCGGAGGGTTTTCCTGGGGTGAGCTTCAGGAGGAGGGCCGCGGCACGATCGGGTCCGACGTCACGGTGACCTGGGACTCGGTGACCCTGGAGTATTTCGACGTCACGAAAACCCCGATAGTGACTGGCCGGGCATTCCACGAGCACGAGCCCGGCGATTCGGTGGTCGTCAGCGAAGCGCTCGCCAGGCTGATCGCGCCCGACGGCGGCGCGGTTGGACATCGCATCCGGATCGACGCCAAGACCTGGAGCACCATCGTCGGCGTGGCGAGGACCGCCGAAGTGCGCATTGGGGACAGGCGTATCCCGCTCCAGATGTACCGGCCGTGGCCGCCATCGGATGCGGGCGTGTCCGCCGCCCCGCCGCAGCCCGGCCGGCGGACCTACGACTATCGCATGCTCGTGGTACGCGCGCGGCACCCGCTGGCGGCGGTTCCCGCGATCGAGCACCAGATCTGGAGCGTCGATTCCGCGCAGCCGATCGAGAACGTGACGCTCGTGAGCGACGCCTACGCCGAAGCGTTTGCCCGCCAGAGGTTCGTCCTGATGCTGATGAGCGCGTTCTCCGTCATTGCGCTGATTCTCACGGCGGCAGGGATCTTCGGGCTGCTCGCCCAGATGGTCGCGCAGCGCCGGCGCGAGATCGGGATCCGCATGGCGCTGGGCGCGCGGCCCGCGCAGGTGCTGCGGCTGATCGCGTCGCGCGGCCTGGCGCTGACGCTCGCCGGGGCCGTCATCGGCGTCGGCGTGGCGCTGATGCTCGCGCCCGTCCTGCAATCACAGTTGTTCGAAATCACCCCCACCGATCCGGTGAGCTACGCCTCCGTGGTCGCGCTGCTCGGCATCGTCGCGTTCGTCGCGTGCTGGCTCCCGGCCCGGACGGCGACGCGAGTGGACCCGGCGACGGCCCTCAGGGTGGAGTAGCGAGACCGCGTCGTTTCGGTTCGCCGGGGCGCCGACCGTCGCATGCGTCCGGACGCTGTCACGCGGGCGCTCGTGGTAGCATCGCGCCGCGATGCGCTTCCGCTTCGTCGGTCTTCTGCTGCTCGTCTCGCTCGCGTCGTGGGCGCAAGGGCCGGCGGGCACGCCCGCGTCGCTCGTCATCCGGAACGTCACCGTCGTCGACGGCGGGCGGGCCACCCTATCGTCCAGCCTCGTCATTCGCGGCGGGACGATCGCCGCCGTCGTGCCCGCCGCCGGGACGCCGGCCGCGACGCTGACGCTCGACGGCACCGGCCTGTTTGCCATCCCCGGCTTGATCGACGCGCACGTCCACCTGTCGGGCGGGACCTGGACCGAGGCGGTGGAGCAGCTTCGCCGCGCTGTCGACGGCGGCGTGACCACCGTGTTCGATCTCGCCGGCGACACGCGCGTGACCGGCCATCTCGCGCGCGCCTCGATCACGGGCGAGATCGTCGCCCCCTCGATTTACTACTGCGCCTTGATGGCGGGCCCCGCGTTTTTCACCGATCCGCGCGTCCTCGACGCGTCGGTCGGTTTCGCGCCGGGCGAGGCGCCGTGGGCGCAGGCGGTCACCTCCGACACCGACATGATCCAGGCCGTCGCGGCGGCGCGCGGGTCGGGCGCGTCGGCGATCAAGATTTACGCGGCGCTCGACTCCGCCGCGGCGCATCGCATCACCGAGGAGGCCCATCGCCAGCACCTGCGCGTCTTTGCGCACGCGACGGTGTTTCCCGCCAGGCCGAGCGACCTCGTCGACGCCGGCGTCGACATGCTCGCGCACGCGGCGTACCTCGTCTGGGAAGGGAGCCCGGCACGCACCGACTACAAGGCGCGAGCGCGCGGCGATTTCGCGCACGTGCCCGCGGACGGTCCCGTGATCGGGCACCTGCTCGAGTCGATGCGCACGCGCGGCGTCGCGCTCAATCCGACGCTCTGGATCTTTACCGACGGTATGCCGAAAGAGGCGATCACCGACGAGCGCATCGCCTGGATGGACGCCGTCACGAAGCGGGCGGCGGCGATCGGGATTCCCATCGTCGCCGGCACCGACGAGTTGATTGGCGATCGTCAGCGGCTGCCGACGCTGCATCGCGAGCTGGAGCTGCTCGTCTCGGGCGCCGGCCTGACGCCCGCCCAGGCGTTGACGGCCGCCACGCGCGCCGCGGCGCGCGCGATGGGCGTCGATCGGGTGCGCGGCTCGCTGGCCGCCGGCCACGCCGCCGACATCGTTTTGCTCGCCGCCAATCCGCTGGACGACATCAGAAACACGCGGCGCATTCGCGACGTGATCAAGGACGGGCGTCTGGTGTTCCCGGCTTCGGGCGACTGAGCGATCGTTCAGCTGGAAGCCGGAGGCTGGCAGCTGGAAGCTGACGACGTATACTTCCGCGCATGTTCGCATGCCTGTCGATGTCGATTGCGCTGGCCTTCCTGCTCCTCCAGCCGGCCCAGGCGCCGGTCCCCGTCGAGCACGACTTCGTCATTCACGACTTCCATTTCACGTCCGGCGAGACGCTGCCGGAACTGCGCATCCACTACCGCACGTACGGCACGCCGCGGAAGGACGCGCAGGGGATCGTCCGCAACGCCGTGCTCATCATGCACGGCACCGGCGGCACGGGCGCGCAGTTCATCGGTCGCGGGTTTGCCGGCGAGCTGTTCGGCGCCGGCCAGCCGCTCGACGCGGCGAAGTATTTCATCGTGCTGCCCGACGACATCGGCCACGGGAAGTCGAGCAAGCCGAGCGACGGCCTGCGCGCGAAGTTTCCGCACTACGGCTACCTCGACATGCTCGAAGCGGAGCACCGGCTCCTCACCGACGGCCTCGGCGTCAATCATCTGCGGCTCGTCACGGGGACGTCGATGGGAGGGATGCACACCTGGCTGTGGGGCGAGCGGTATCCGGATTTCATGGATGCGCTGATGCCGCTGGCGAGCCTGCCGGTGCAGATCTCCGGCCGCAACCGCGTCTGGCGGCGCGTCGCGATCGACGCCGTCCGCAACGATCCTGAGTGGAAGAACGGCAACTACACGACCGAACCGCAGAGTCTCCGGACCGTCGCGGGCATGCTATGGCTCGTCGGCAGCAACCCGATCCTGCGCGAGAAGGCGGCGCCGACGCTCGCCGACGCCGACCGCGTGTTCGACGCGTACGTGGCGCACTACATCCAGACCGCCGACGCGAACGACATTCTGTACGCGCTGGAGTCGTCGCACGATTACGATCCAGGACCCGGGCTCGAACGCATCAAGGCGCCGCTGCTCGCGATCAACTCGGCCGACGACCTCGTGAATCCGCCCGAGATGGGGATCCTCGAGCGCGAGATCACGCGCGTGCCGCACGGCCGCGCCATCGTCATTCCGCTGAGCGACCAGACGGTCGGCCACGGCACGCATACGAAGGCCGTCGTCTGGAAGTCGTATCTGGAGGAGCTGCTGCGGCAGACGGAGCGGCCATGAGGACCGCCCGCTCCTCCGCCTTCCGCCCTCCGCCCTCCGCCTTCCGCCCTCCGCCTTCCGCCCTCCCCCTTCCGTCCTCCGCCTTCCGTCCTCCGCCTTCCGCCCTCCGCCTTCCGCCCTCCGCCTTCCGTCCTCCCCCCTCCCATTACGGCTGACGCACCGGAAATTGAAGACGCCTTGCCAGGCGTCGATGAGTTTCTCGACCGGCGCAGCAGGAGGACACATGAATCGCGACGAGCTCGACGGCAAGGGTGAGCAGATCAAGGGCAAGGCGAAGCAGGCCTGGGGCGACCTGACGGACAACGAGCGGCTCCACGACGAAGGCAAGGCCGACGAGGCCGGCGGTGCCGTCCAGGAAGGGCTTGGCAAGGGCCGGCGAAAGGTCGGCGAAGCCATCGAGGATCTGGGCAAGGATCTGAAGGACTGATCGGCCGCGCGTTCAGCGAGCGTACTGACGGGCCGAGGCCGCTCACCGCGAACGGCCTCGGCCGCCCGGTGCCTTGCGGCCCACACACCGGTGTGTTATATTCGCAAGGTTCTGGTCGGCTCTAGGACACCCTATCTAGAGCTGAGTTCCATGAAAGGGCGTTCGTTCGTCTGACGGACGCACGCGCCAGCGCCCTTCGGGGTGCAGCCACTTAAACCTTATAGGGTAAGTCAGCTTCAGGTGCCGGACCGCTGCGGCGGTTCCCTAGGCCTGAGGCCCCCAGCCAGTTGCGCGCGACGCTTCGTGCGTCCGCGGATCTGGCGTGCTGTCTTTGTTGAACGGCCGGGCGTCCCGGCCGGGCGAGGAACCAGGCGTGCCGACGATCAGCCAGCTCGTGCGCAAGGGCCGCGACAAGGTCCTGACCAAGACGAAGAGCCCCGCGCTGCAGGACAGTCCGCAGAAGCGCGGCGTCTGCGTCCGGGTCTTCACGCAGACGCCGAAGAAGCCGAACTCGGCGCTGCGCAAGGTCGCGCGCGTCCGGCTGACCAACGGCATCGAGGTGACGACCTACATTCCGGGCGTCGGCCACAACCTGCAGGAGCACTCGCTCGTGCTCATCCGGGGCGGCCGCGTCAAGGATCTGCCCGGCGTCCGTTATCACGTCGTCCGCGGCACGCTCGACGCGGTGGGCGTGCAGGGACGGAAACAGGGTCGGTCGAAGTACGGCGCGAAGAGGCCGAAAGCGTAGCTGGAAGCTGGAACTGATTTATGCCACGACGTCGCGAGATTCCGAAGCGTGAGGTACCGGCCGATCCGCTGTACAGCAGTTCGCTGGTCACGAAATTCGTCAGCACGTTGATGCGCGACGGCAAGCGCAGTACGGCCGAGCGGATCATGTACAGCTCGCTCGCCTCCATCCAGGAGAAGACGGGCGACGATCCGCTGAAGGTGTTCAAGAAGGCGGTCGAGAACGTCAAGCCGGCGCTCGAAGTGAAGTCGCGCCGCGTCGGCGGCTCGAATTATCAGGTGCCGATCGAGGTCAATCCGAACCGGCGGCTCTCGCTGAGCATCCGCTGGCTCGTGGGCTACGCGCGGCAGCGCGGCGACGGCAAGACGATGCAGGAGAAGCTGGCCAACGAGCTGATGGACGCGGCCAACCTGCGCGGCGGCGCCGTGAAGAAGCGCGAAGACACGCACCGCATGGCGGAAGCGAACAAGGCCTTCGCGCACTACCGGTGGTAAGAGAAGGTTCCCGGTTCGAGGTTCCGGTGCCGGGTCGGGTTCTCCGTTCGAGGGTCGAGGTTTGGTGGTGAGCTGAACTCGGCTCCGAACGCTGGGCCAGAACCGAGCCTGGAACTCGAAACCTGGAACCCTGAACGACAGCAAACAGCAATGCCAAGACAAGTACCGCTGGGCCGGACGCGCAACATCGGCATCATGGCCCACATCGATGCCGGCAAGACCACCACGACGGAACGGATCCTGTTCTACACGGGCATCACCTACAAGATCGGTGAGGTCCATGAGGGCACGGCCGTGATGGACTGGATGGAGCAGGAGCAGGAGCGCGGCATCACGATTACGTCGGCCGCCACGACCTGCTTCTGGCGCGAGCACCGGGTCAACATCATCGACACGCCGGGGCACGTCGACTTCACGGCCGAAGTCGAGCGGTCGCTGCGCGTGCTCGACGGCGCCGTGGCCGTGTTCGACTCGGTGGCCGGCGTCGAGCCGCAGTCCGAGACCGTCTGGCGCCAGGCCGACAAGTACCGCGTGCCGCGCATCTGCTTCGTCAACAAGATGGACCGCATCGGCGCGGACTTCAAACGGACCTTCGAGCAGATCACCTCCAAGCTGGGCGGCAATCCGGTCGCCATCCAGCTGCCCATCGGCAGCGAAGACAAGTTCATCGGGGTCGTCGACCTCGTCCAGATGAAGGCGATCACCTACAAGGACGAGACGATGGGGGCCGACTACGTCGTCTCGGAGATTCCCGACGACATGCTCGAGGAGGCGAAGCACTTCCGCGAGCAGCTCGTCGAGAAGGTGAGCGAGGCGGACGACAAGCTGCTCGAGAAGTACCTGCACGGCGAGTCGATCAGCGAAGAGGAAATCAAGGCGGCGCTGCGCGCGCGCGTCATCAGTTCCGTCCGGTCGAACACCGAGCCGGCGTTCGTGCCGGTCATTTGCGGGTCGGCGTTCAAGAACAAAGGGGTGCAGCCGCTGCTCGACGCCGTCGTCGATTACCTGCCCTCGCCGCTCGACATCCCGCCGGTCACGGGCTTCGATCCGGACAAGGGGCCGGACGCGCTCGTCGAGCGGCCCGCCTCCGACGAGGTGCCGTTCAGCGCGCTGGCGTTCAAGATCATGACCGACCCGTTCGTCGGTCAGCTCACCTTCATCCGCGTCTACTCCGGCATCATGACGTCGGGGTCGAGCATCTACAACTCCACGAAGCAGAAGCACGAGCGCGTGGGGCGCCTGCTGAAGATGCACTCGAACAAGCGCGAGGAGATCAAGGAGGTCTACGCCGGCGACATTGCCGCGGCGGTCGGCCTCAAGAGCGTCGCCACCGGCGACACGATCTGCGACGAGAAGCATCCGATCGTGCTCGAATCGATGGACTTCCCGGAGCCGGTCATCTCGCTGGCCATCGAGCCGAAGACCAAGGCGGACCAGGAGAAGCTCGGCGTCGGCCTGCAGAAGCTGATGGCGGAGGACCCGACGTTCCGGGTGAACACGGATCAGCAGACGGGGCAGACGATCATCCGCGGGATGGGCGAGCTGCACCTCGAAATCATCGTCGACCGGCTGCGGCGGGAGTTCAACGTCGAGTCCTCGTCGGGGCGCCCGCAGGTGGCCTACAAGGAAACGTTGACGCGCCCGGCCGACGGCGAAGGGCGCTACGTGCGCCAGACGGGCGGCCGCGGGCAGTACGGTCACGCGAAGATCCACCTGTTTCCGGGGGAGCCGGGCACCGGCTACCTGTTCGAGAACGAGATCGTGGGCGGTTCGATCCCGAAGGAGTTCATCAAGCCGATCGACGAAGGGATCAAGGAAGCCCTCACGCGCGGCGTGCTCGCCGGCTACCCGGTCGACGACGTGCGGATCGAGCTGTACGACGGCTCGTTCCACGACGTCGACTCGTCGGAGATGGCGTTCAAGATTGCCGGATCGATGGCGTTCCAGGATGCCGCGAAGAAGGCGAAGCCCGTGCTGCTCGAGCCCGTGATGCGGGTCGAGGTGGTGGTGCCGAAGGAATACATGGGAGACGTCATCGGCAACCTGTCGGGGCGGCGCGGCCAGATCCAGTCGCAGGAGGATCGCGGCGGATCCCAGATCATCAGCGCGCGCGTGCCGCTGTCGGAGATGTTCGGCTACGCGACGGATTTGCGATCCCGCACGCAGGGGCGCGCCACGTTTTCGATGCACTTCGATCGTTACGAGCCGGCGCCGAATCAGGTCAGCGAGGAAGTCGTGGCACGCGTGCAGGGCAAGGCGTAGGGGAGACGATGGCTTCACCATTCAGCGACAAGATCCGGATCCGTCTGAAGGCGTACGACAACCGCGTGCTGGATCAGTCGACGACCGAAATCGTCGACACGGCGCGGCGCACCGGAGCCCGCCTGGCGGGCCCGATTCCGCTGCCGACCGAAAAGAACAAGTGGACCGTGCTCCGCTCGCCGCACGTCGACAAGAAGTCGCGGGAGCAGTTCGAACTGCGGACGCACAAGCGTCTGATCGACATCTTCGAGCCCACCCCGCAGACGGTCGACGCCCTGATGAAGCTCGACCTGCCCGCCGGCGTCGACGTGGAGATCAAGGCGTTCGGTAAGGAGCACAAATAGCTGCGGGCAGCTGAGAGCGACACCGTATGGTTACAGGCATCATCGGCAGGAAGATCGGCATGACGCAGGTGTTCTCGACGGACGGGACCGTGACGCCGGCGACCGTCATCAAGGCCGGGCCGTGCGTCGTCGTGCAGGCCAAGGGCCAGCCGTCCGACGGTTACGAGGCGGCGCAGCTCGCGCTCGTGGAGGACCGGCCCGCGAAAGTGAACAAGGCGATCGGCGGCCACTTCAAGAAGGCCGGCGTGCCGCCGACGCGCGTGCGGCGCGAGGTGGCGGTCAAGGCCGGCGGGGAGGCCGTCAAGGCCGGCGACCATGTGCTCGTCGGCGGCCTGTTCGCCAACGGCGACCGCGTCGACGTGATCGGCATCAGCCGGGGCCATGGCTTTCAGGGGGTCGTCAAGCGGCATCACTTCGGCGGCGGCGCGGCCACGCACGGCTCGATGTTCCATCGCGCGCCCGGATCCATCGGCGCCTCGTCGTATCCCTCGCGCGTCGTGAAGGGTATGCGGGCGGCGGGCCGGATGGGCGGCGGTCGGGTGACGGTGCGGAACCTGAAAGTGGTGCAGATCGACGGCGACAACCATCTGCTGCTGCTCGAGGGGGCGGTGCCGGGGGCGCCGGGGGGCTACTTGATCGTGCGGAAGGCGATTGCCGCCAAGCCCGAGCCGCAGCGGCAGCCCGAGAAGCCGAGCAAGGCCCAGATGATGAAGAAGGGCAAGAAGTAGCGTCTGTTATGCACATCGACATCGTCAACGCGAAGAACGAGAAGGTCGGGTCGGTCGAGCTGCGCGACGAGCTGTTCGGCGGGCGCGTCAAGACGGACGTGATCTGGGAAGCGGTCGTGCACGAGCAGGCGGCGCGACGCCGCGGCACGCACGCGACGAAGAACCGCGCGCTCGTGAGCGGGAGCGGCAAGAAGCCCTGGCGCCAGAAGGGCACCGGCCGCGCGCGCGTGGGCGAAGTCCGCAACCCGCTGTGGCGCAAGGGGGGCACCGTGTTCGGCCCGCAGCCGCGGAGCTACGACTATGCCCTGCCGAAGAAGGTGCGCCGGGGCGCGCTGCGCGCCGCGCTCGCGCAGAAGCTGCGCGATGGCGCGATTACCGTCGTCGACGCGCTCGTCGCCGAGGACCGCAAGACGAAGACGACCGCCGCCATGCTGCGCGGGCTGGGCGCGACGGGCCGGACGCTGGTGATCGACGTGCAGTCGGACGAAGGGTTCGCCCTGAGTTCGCGGAATATCGCCGGGGTGCGGCTCGTCGAGAGCGCCCGCGTGACGGCGCGCGATCTGATGGACACGACGCGCATCATCGCGACGCGCGCCGCGATCGAAAAACTCCAGGACGTGCTCGCCTGACTGGAAACTGGCAACTGGAAACTGGAAACTGGAAACTGACCACGGGCTGCTCACATGAAGCTCACAGACGTGATTCGCCGGCCGCTCATCACCGAGAAGACGACCGGGCTGCGCGAAGAGGGACGGACGCTGGTGTTCGAGGTGTCGCCGGGGGCGACCAAGGTCGACATCCGGCGCGCGGTCGAGAAGCTGCTCGGCTCGAAGGTCGAATCGGTCCGGACGGCGATCTCCCACGGCAAGATCAAGCGTCAGGGACGCTTCGTCGGTCAGCGGTCCGACTGGAAGAAGGCGTATGTGAAGCTCCGGGAAGGTGAACGGACGCCCGAATTCCTGGAGGGGGCCTAAGAAGCTGGCTGGAAGCCTCGAGGATCAGATTTATGCCGATTCGCAAATACAAGCCGACCTCCGCGGGGCGCCGCTTTCAGACCGTGCAGGTCTTCGACGAGGTGACGGCGACCGAGCCGTACAAGCCGCTGACCGAGCCGCTCCAGAAGTCGGGCGGCCGCAACAACCACGGCGAGATCACGTCGTGGTGGCGCGGCGGCGGCCACAAGCGGACGTACCGGATCATCGACTTCAAGCGCGACAAGCGCGACATCCCGGCGAAGGTGTCGACGATCGAGTACGACCCGAATCGATCGGCGCGCATCGCGCTGCTCACGTATGCGGACGGCGAGAAGCGGTACATCCTGCAGCCGAACGGGCTGAAGGTGGGGGACACGATTGTCGCCGGGCAGACGGTCGACATCCTGCCGGGCAACGCGCTGCCGCTCAAGAACGTCCCGCTCGGCACCCTGGTCCACAACGTGGAACTGCGGCCGGGCGGCGGCGGCCAGATCGCGCGCAGCGCCGGGTCCGGCGTGCAGGTGGTCGCCAAGGAAGGCGAGTACGTCTCGGTGAAGATGCCGTCGGGGGAAATCCGCAAGATTCACCTCGAATGTCTGGCGACGATCGGCCAGGTAGGCAATCTCGACCACGAGAACGTGTCGGTCGGCAAGGCGGGCCGGAGCCGCTGGCTCGGCAAGCGGCCGCACGTGCGCGGCGTCGCCATGAACCCGGTCGACCATCCGCTCGGCGGCGGCGAAGGCAAGACGTCCGGCGGCCGTCACCCGGTCACGCCGTGGGGCGTGCCGACCAAGGGCTACAAGACGCGGAACCGGAAGTCGACCGACCGCTTCATCGTGCAGCGGAGAAGGAAATAGCGGCTGAGAGCTGTCAGTTATGTCTAGATCACTGAAAAAGGGTCCGTTCGTCGACGTGCCGCTCCTCGAGAAAATCGAGGTGATGAACCGGTCCGGCGAGAAGAAGGTCGTCAAGACCTGGTCGCGCCGATCGACGGTCATCCCGGAAATGGTGGGCCATACGCTCGCCGTCCACAACGGCCGCAAGTTCATTCCCGTGTACGTCACCGAGAACATGGTCGGGCACAAGCTCGGCGAGTTCGCGCCGACGCGGCAGTTCAAGGGGCACACGACCAAGGCCGACAAGGCGGCGGCGGTCGCCGCGCCGGGCGCGCCGAAGGGAGCCGGAGCGTGATCGAAGCGCATGCCACCGCCCGCTACGTCCGGACCTCCGCCCAGAAGGCGAAGCTCGTGCTGGACCTGATTCGCGGCCGCGACGTCAACCATGCGCTCGCGACGCTGCGCTTCGCGCGCAAGGGGGTCGCGCGCGATGTCGAGAAGGTGCTGCGGTCGGCGATCGCGAACGCGCAGCAGCAGGACGGCTTCGGCGGCGACGTCGATCAGCTGTTCGTGCGGGCGTGCTACGCCAACCAGGGGCCGTCGCAGAAGCGGATCCGCCCCGCCCCGATGGGGCGGGCGTTCCGCGTCGTCAAGCGCACGGCGCACCTGACGGTGGCCGTGGCCGAGCGCCCCGCCGTCGTGAAGGCGTCGGCGGCTCCGGCCGCCCCCGGCGCGGCGAAGCGGCCGCGGCGCCCCGGCGCGAAGCCCAAGGGGACGACGGCGGCGAAGGGGAAGAAGCCGGCGGCGAAGGGCGGCGCGGCGAAGAAGCCGGCGGCCCGGAAGAAGACGGCCGCAAGCGAGTAATCGCCAATCGCCAATCGGCAATCGCCAATCGGCAAGGCTGGAAGCTGGCAACTGGCAACTGGCACCTGCAACTGGAGCGTTATGGGTCAGAAAGTTCATCCGCACGGGTTCCGGCTCGGCTTCAACAAGACGTGGCGGTCGCGGTGGTTCGCCGACAAGGACTACGCGAAGCTGCTGCACGAGGACCTGAAGCTGCGCGACAGTTTGAAGCAGCGGTTCGCGCACGCCGGCGTCTCGAAAATCGAGATCGAGCGCGCCGCCAACAAGCTGAAGATCGACATCTACACCTCGCGGCCCGGGATCATCATCGGCCGGAAGGGGACCGAGGTCGACAAGCTGAAATCCGAGATTCAGAAGCGCACGAACCGCGAGGTCTTCATCAATATCCAGGAGATCCAGAAGCCGGAGCTCGACGCGCAGCTGATTGCCGAATCGGTCGCGATGCAGCTCGAAAAGCGCGTGGCGTTCCGCCGCGCGATGCGCAAGGCGGTCGAATCGGCGCTGCGCTTCGGCGCGCGCGGCATCAAGGTGCGCGTGTCGGGGCGGCTGAACGGGGCCGAGATCGCCCGCTCCGAGTGGTACTTGCACGGCCAGCTGCCGCTCCAGACGCTGCGCGCCGACATCGATTACGGTTTCGCGCAGGCCTTCACGACGTACGGGGCGATCGGCGCCAAGGTGTGGCTGTACAAGGGAGAGCGGCTGACGCCGAAGATCGGGCGCGAGGAAGACTACCGCACGCCGCGCCGGGCGGGGGGGCGCGGATAGAGTGACAGCTGGAAGCTGGCCGCTGACGAGGATCGAGTCGTTATGTTGATGCCGAAGAAGGTCAAGTTTCGGAAGCAGCAGCGGGGGCGCATGGCCGGGAAGGCCTGGCGCGGGTCCGACGTGTCGTTCGGCGACTACGGGCTCAAGGCGCTCGAGCCCTGCTGGCTGACGGACCGCCAGATCGAGGCCGCGCGCGTCGCGATGACGCGGTTCATCAAGCGGGGCGGCAAGATCTGGATCCGCGTGTTCCCGGACAAGCCGATCACGAAGAAGCCCCAGGAAACCCGCATGGGCAAGGGCAAGGGGGCGCCGGAACAGTGGGTCTGTGTGGTGCGCCCCGGGCGGATTCTCTTCGAGATGGAAGGCGTCAACGAGACCGACGCGCGCGAGGCCATGCGGCTCGCCTCGGCGAAGCTGCCGATCAAGACGAAGTTCGCGACGCGCTTCGCGCAGGAGAAGGCGCTATGACGAAGGTGAGCGAATTCCGCGACCTCGGGGCCGAGGAACTGCGGGTGCGCGAGAAGGATCTCGACGATCAGCTCTTCCGGCTGCGGATCCAGAAATCGATGGGGCAGCTCGAGGCGGCGCAGAAGGTCCGGCTGGTCCGGCGGGATCTCGCGCGCATCAAGACGCTGCTGCGCGAGAAGGAGACGGCGTAGATGGCAACCAAGGCGATCGTCACGGGCATCGTCGTGAGCGACCGGATGGACAAGACGGTGAAGGTCGCGATCGAGCGGCAGGTGCGCGACCCGCTGTACGGCAAGACGCAGCGGCGCACGTCCACGTTCCTGGCCCACGACGAGAAGAACGAGGCCAAGGTCGGAGACCGCGTCGCCATCACCGAGACGCGACCGACGAGCCGGCACAAGCGCTGGGCGGTCACGTCGGTGGTCGAGAAAGCCAAGGAAATCTGATTCCGGAGAGCACCCATGATTCAGATGCGATCCATTCTCGACGTCGCCGACAACTCCGGCGCGCGGAAGATTTCGGTGATCAACCCGATTGGCGGCTCGACCGGACGGTACGCGCGGCTCGGCGACATCATCACGGCGTCGGTGAAGGAGGCGACCCCCGACTCGAACGTGAAGAAGGGGCAGGTCGTCAAGGCCGTCATCGTGCGGACGCGGAAAGAGCAGCGGCGGCGCGACGGCAGCTACATCCGCTTCGATCGCAACGCCGCCGTGCTCGTCAACGATCAGGGAGAGCCGATCGGGACGCGCGTCTTCGGACCGGTCGCGCGCGAGCTGCGCGAGCGCCGGTTCATGAAGATCATTTCGCTCGCGCCCGAGGTGCTGTAACGCGCCAGTCGCCAGTTTCCAGTCGCCAGTTTCCAGTGAACTGGGAACTGGGAACTGGGAACTGGGAACTGGGAACTGGCAACTGGCAGCTGGTAACTGCGTATGTCTAGACTAGCAACTCCGATCCGCCGCAACGACAACGTCGTCGTGGTGACCGGCAAGGACCGCGGCAAGCGCGGACGCGTGCTGAAGGTGCTGCCGGACACGAACCGCCTGGTCGTCGAAGGCGTGAACATGGTCAAGCGGCACACGAAGCCGAACCCCAACCGGCAGATCCAGGGAGGGGTGATCGAACGCGAGGCGGCGATGCACGCCTCCAACGTGCAGATCGTCTGCCCGGAGTGCGGCGCCGCGACGCGGATCGGCCGCAAGATTCTCGGCGACGGCCGCAAGGTCCGGATCTGCCGCAAGTGCGAGGGAGTGGTGGACAAATGAGCCGCCTGCGGGAACGTTACGAACAGGACGTCGCGCCGTCGCTGAAGAAGGAGTTCGGCTATACCAACGTGATGGCCATCCCCCGGATCGAGAAGGTGGTGGTCAACATGGGGCTGGGCGAGGCGACGCAGAACGCGAAGATCGTCGACACGGGCGTCGACGAGCTCGGGCGCGTGACCGGCCAGAAGCCCGTCGTGACGCGCGCGAAGAAGTCGATCGCCCAGTTCAAGCTGCGCCAGGGGATGCCGATTGGCGCCATGGTGACGCTGCGCGGCGAGCGGATGTGGGAGTTCCTCGACCGGCTGATCTCGGTCGCGCTCCCCCGCGTGCGCGACTTCCGCGGCGTGTCGCCGCGCGGGTTCGACGGCCGCGGCAACTTCACGGTCGGGCTCCGCGACCAGTTGCTGTTCCCCGAGATCGACTACATGAAGGTCGACAAGGCGCGCGGCATGAACATTTCGGTCGTCACGACCGCGCGGACCGACGAGGAATCGCGAAAGCTGCTGCAGCTCCTGGGCATGCCGTTCAGGAGCCAGTAGCCAGTCGCCAGTCGCCAGTTGCCAGTCGCCAGTCGCCAGTTGAGAGGAAAGCATGGCCACGACCGCCAAGATCGCGAAGGAAGCGAAGACACCCAAGTACAAGGTCCGGCTGCGGAATCGCTGCCGCCGGTGCGGCCGGCCGCGCGCCTACATTCGCAAGTTCGCGCTGTGCCGTCTCTGTTTCCGCCAGCTCGCGCTCGAAGGCGATGTGGCGGGCGTGACGAAGAGCAGCTGGTGAGCGGAACGTGTCCCGGCGAAGACGGGGCACCGGGAAGGTGAGGCGGGAAGGTTAGAGGGTTATGACTGATCCGATCGCAGACATGCTGACGCGCATCCGCAACGCCACGCAGGCGCACCATCCGCGCGTGGACGTGCCGTTGTCGCGTCTCAAGGTGGAGATCGCCCGCATCCTCGAGAACGAGGGGTACATCCAGGGCGCCAAGGTCGTGGAGCCGGCCGCCGACGCCGTCCAGCCGACGCTCCGCGTGTTCCTCAAGTACGGGCCGCGCGGCGAGCGCGTGATCACCGGCATCGAACGCGTCAGCCGCCCGGGGCGCCGCGTCTACTTCGGCCGCGACGACGTGCCCGACGTGCTGGCGGGCCTGGGCACGAGCATCCTGACGACCTCCCACGGCGTGATGACCGGACGCGAAGCCGTCAAGGCGGGCGTCGGCGGCGAAGTCTTGTGCAACGTCTGGTAACTGGCAACTGATCACTGGTAACTGGCAACTGATCACTGGTAACTGACGATGTCACGTATCGGCAAGAAACTGATTCCGATCCCGAAGGGGGTCAAGATCGACGTGCAGACCGGCGTCGTCGAGGTCCAGGGGCCCAAGGGCAAGCTGCGTCAGGCGCTGCCCCCCGGCATCGGCTTCGAGCTGCAGGGGGAGCACCTGCAGGCCCGGACGCTCCGCGACGATCCCGAGCTCGGGAAGTACCACGGGCTGGCGCGCAGCCTCGTCGCCAACGCCGTCCGCGGCGTGACCGAAGGGTTCCGCAAGGACCTCGACATCGTCGGCGTCGGCTACCGCGCGGAGCTGAAGGGCAAGCAGGTGGTGTTCGCCCTGGGCTACTCGCATCCGGTGGTCTTCAACATACCGGCGGGGATCGACGTGGCGATCGACAAGCTGACGCACGTGACCGTCACCGGCACGGACCGGCAACTCGTCGGCCAGGTGGCCGCCGACATCCGGTCGCTCCGGAAGCCGGACCCCTACAAGCAGAAGGGGGTTCGGTACACGGGCGAGGTGCTGAAGAAGAAGGCCGGGAAAACGGGCGCGAAATAGCTGGCGGCTGACTTATGAAGATCAAGACGAAGAAGGATCGCCGGACGCGGATTGCGCTGCGGCAGCGGAAGCGGATCGTCGGGACGGCCGAACGGCCGCGTCTGCGGGTGTTCCGCAGCGTTTCCCACATCTATGTGCAGGTGATCGACGATTTGCACGGCGCGACCGTCAGCGCGGCGGCGAGCACCGAGCCTTCCTTGAAGTCCGCCTTCAGCGGAACCGTTCGCGGGGGCAACAAGGCGGGAGCGGCGGCGCTCGGCCGCACGATTGCCGAGCGGCTCAAGGAAAAAGGGATCACGCGCGTCGTCTTCGACCGCGGCGGATTCCTCTATCACGGCCGGATTCGCGCGGTGGCCGAGGCGGCGCGGGAAGCAGGACTGGAGTTCTAGGCCACGGATCACACGGATCACACGGATCACGCGGATCACACGGATCACACGGATCACGCGGATGGCGCGGATGGCGCGGATGGCGCGGATGAGCACTCGTAACTGGCAACTCGCCACTGGTAACTGGCATGTTTGAAACTCGCGAGAAAATCGACCCGTCGCAGCTCGACCTGAAAGACACGGTCGTCAACATCAGCCGCGTCACCAAGGTCGTCAAGGGCGGCAAGAACCTCAGCTTCAGCGCGCTGGTGGTCGTCGGCGACGGCCACGGCGTGGTCGGCTTCGGGATGGGGAAGGCAAAGGAAGTGCCCTCCGCCATCAAGAAGGGGATCGAAGCCGCCAAGAAGTCGCTGATTCGCGTGCCGTTGAAGGGGACGACGGTGCCGCACCCCATCGTGGGGCGGTTCGGGGCCGGGCAGGTGCTGCTCAAGCCCGCGCCGGAGGGCACCGGCATCATCGCGGGAGGCGCGGTGCGGGCCGTTGTCGAATCGGCGGGCATCCAGAACGTGCTCACGAAGTCGATCGGGTCGGCGAACTCGCACAACGTGGTGCGCGCGACGTTCGCGGGGCTCATGGATCTGAAGGACCCGGCGGCCGTGCTCCGGCTGCGGGGCAAAGAAGCGGAAGTGGCGGGCTGAGGATGGCGAAGCAACAGGGAGCGGGCAAGACCGTCACGATCACGCTCGTGCGCAGCACGATCGGATTCGACCGCAAGCAGGCGAAAGTCGTCGAGAGTCTGGGACTCCGCCGGCTCGGCTACACCGTGGAGCTGCCGGATTCGCCGGAGACCCGTGGCATGATCCACAAGGTCCGGCACCTGGTGAAGGTCTCCTGACGCGAGTTCAGGCTCACGCGAGTCGAGAGAGGACGCCATGGATTTGAGCAAACTGCGGCCGCCGTCAGGCGCGACGCATGCGAAAAAGCGGGTCGGGCGCGGCCAGGGATCCGGCAACGGCAAGACGGCGGGCCGCGGCCACAAGGGAGCGAAGTCCCGCTCGGGGTTCAAGCACAAGCGCGGGTTCGAGGGGGGCCAGATGCCGCTCCACCGGCGCGTGCCGAAGCGCGGCTTCCACAATCCGTTCCGCGAGGCGTACGACGTCGTGAACCTCGACACGCTCGCCGAGCGCTTCGAGACGGGCACCGAGATCACGCCGGAGCTGCTGCGCGAGCACGGACTCGTCGGCGCGCGCGCGAACGTGAAGGTGCTCGCCCGTGGCGACGTCACGAAGGCGTTGACGGTGCGGGCGCACAAGTTCAGCGGCAAGGCCGCCGAAAAGATCGCCGCCGCGGGCGGTACGACAGAGGTATTGGCGTAGCGCCGGCCGATCGGGCCGGCTAGGTGACCCATGTTCGAAAGTCTGAAGAACATCTTTGCCGTTGCGGACCTGCGGAAGCGCATTCTCTTCACGCTGGCGCTGCTCGGTGTGTACCGCATTGGCGGGCATATTCCGACGCCCGGGGTGAACCCGGCGGCGCTCGCCGTCCTGATGGACCAGGCGAAGAACACGATGTTCGGGCTCTACGACATGTTCTCGGGGAACAACCTGTCCCAGATGACGATCTTCGCGCTGGGCATCATGCCCTATATCAGCGCGTCGATCATCCTGCAGCTGCTGACGGTCGTCTGGCCGTACCTGGAGCGGCTGTCGAAGGAAGGCGAGCTGGGCCAGCGCAAGATCACGCAGTACACCCGGTACGGCACGATCCTGCTGAGCGTGGTCCAGTCGCTCGGGATTGCGATTTACCTCGAGCACCAGACGAACATCGCGGGCGGCCTGCCGCTCGTGTATTCGCCGGGCTGGGGCTTCCGGCTGATGACGGTCCTGACGCTCACGACGGGCACCACGTTCATCATGTGGCTCGGCGAGCAGATCACCGATCGCGGCATCGGCAACGGCATGTCGCTCATCATCTACGCCGGGATCGTCGTCGGCTTCCCGCACGCGGTCCTGGCCACGATGGAGCAGTTGAGCACGGGACAGATGAGCCTGTTCCGCCTGATCCTGCTGCTCATCATGATGGCGCTCGTGGTGGCGGCGATCGTGTTCGTCGAGCGCGGGCACCGGCGCGTCACCGTCCAGTACGCCAAGCGGGTCGTCGGGCGCCGGATGTACGGCGGCTCGAGCACGCACATCCCGCTGAAGGTGAACACGGGCGGCGTCATCCCGGTGATCTTCGCGGCGTCGATCCTCGCCTTCCCCATGACGATGGAAGGGATGACGCAGGAGGGGTCGTTCCTGCGCGGGGTCATCGACCAGGTGAACTACGGGATGCCGCTGTACAACCTCCTGTACATCGTGAGCATCATCTTCTTCTGCTACTTCTACACGGCGATCATCTTCAACCCCGACGACGTCGCCGAGAACATGCGGAAGTACGGCGGGTTCATTCCCGGCATCCGGCCCGGCAAGCGCACCGCGGAGTACATCGACACGATCCTCACGCGGATCACCCTCGCGGGCTCGATCTATCTGGCGATTATCGCGATCCTGCCGATGTGGCTGCTGAGCGGCTTCAAGGTGGCCCCCATCCCGTTCATCGGCGAGCGGCTGGACCAGCTGCTGCCCGGCTGGATCACCAACGGCATGAACGTGCAGTTCTACTTCGGCGGCACCTCGCTGCTGATCATCGTCGGCGTCGCGATGGACACGGTGCAGCAGGTGGAGTCGCAGCTGATCATGCGCCACTACGACGGCTTCATGAAGAAGGCGCGGGTTCGTGGAAGGCGAGGGCAATAGGTGCGGCCGGGAGCCACGGCGCTCAACGTCGTGATGCTCGGTCCACCGGGAGCGGGAAAGGGGACGCAGGCCGAGCGGCTGGCTCAGCGTCGTCGGCTCCCGAAAATCTCGACGGGCGATATCCTCCGCGAGGCGGTGCACGACGATTCCGAGCTGGGACGCGCGGCGAAGATCACGATGGAGGCCGGCAACCTGGTCGGCGACGCGATCATGATCGGGATCGTCCGCCAGCGCCTCGCCCGCGACGACGCCCGCCCCGGCTTCGTGCTCGACGGGTTCCCCCGGACGGTCACGCAGGCGTCGGCGCTCGACGGGATGATGGACGGGCGCGGCCCGCTGGTCGTCGTCGACATCGTGGTGCCCGAGGACGTGCTGGTGCGGCGGCTCGCGGCGCGGCGGATCTGCGCCGTGTGCGGCTCGAACGCGCTGGTCGAATGGACGATGACGTGCGGCAAGTGCGGCGGCACGCTCGTGCAGCGCACCGACGACGGCGACGGGATCGTGCGGGAGCGCTTGAAGGTGTACGCGCGGCAGACGAAACCGCTGGTGGACTATTACGCGGGGCGGCCGAGCTTCAAGACGATCGACGGCAATCATCCGCCGGACGCCGTGACGACCGCCATCGAGTCGGCGGTCTGCGAGGCGTCGGCCGGAGCGCGGCTGTGATCGTCTGCAAGTCGCCGGCGGAGATCGAGCGGATGCGCGCCGCCAACGCGCTCGTCGCCGAGGTGCTGGCCGAACTGGCGGGGCTCGCCGTGCCGGGGGCGACGACGGCCGATCTGGACGCCGCGGCCGAAGCGCGGGTGCGCGCCGGGGGCGCCGAGCCGGCCTTCAAGGGCTACCGCGGCTATCCCGCGACGCTCTGCGCGTCGGTGAACGAGCAGGTGGTGCACGGCATCCCGTCTGCGCGTCCGTTGCAGGACGGGGACATCCTCTCGCTCGACATGGGGGTCAAGCTCCAGGGGTTCTACGGCGATTCGGCGGTCACGGTGCCGGTCGGCCGCGTCGACGATGCCGTCGAGCGGCTGCTGCAGGTCACGCAGGAGGCGCTCGAGCGCGGGATTGCGCAGGCGAAGGTCGGCGGCCGGGTGTCGGACATCGGCCACGCGATCCAGAAGCACGTGGAAGCGCACGGCTTCTCCGTCGTCCGCGAGTTCGTCGGCCACGGGATCGGCGCGGCGCTCCACGAAGAGCCGCAGGTCGCCAATTACGGCGAGCCGGGGCGCGGGCCGCGCCTGGTCGAGGGGATGGTGCTGGCGATCGAGCCGATGGTGAACATGGGCCGCCCCGCCGTCAAGGTGCTGTCGGACGGCTGGACGGCCGTGACGCGCGACGGCAGCCTGTCGGCGCATTTCGAGCACACGGTTGCCGTCACGAAAGACGGCCCGTCGATCCTGACGTTGCCGCCCGTGCGGGTCGGGTGAGCGCCGCGGACGCGGTGGAGCGCCGGGTCATCAGCGTCGAGGGGATCGTCCGGGACGCGCTGCCGTATGCGCAGTACCGGGTGGAGATCGATGGCGCCCGGCAGGTGACGGCGCACGTGCCGAGCGGGCCGGGGCGCAATTTCATCCGGGTGCTCGTGGGAGACCGCGTCCGGCTCGAACTGAGCCCGAGGGACGTGACCCGAGGACGGATCGTCGAAAAGCTGTAGGCGGTCGCCGCGGCGGCCGGGGTCGATCGGAGACAGACGAGATGAAGGTGAGAGCGTCGGTGAAGCGGATTTGCGACAAGTGCAAGGTCATCCGTCGCCGCGGCGTCGTGCGCGTGATCTGCCCGAACCCGAAGCACAAGCAACGACAGGGATAGCCGCCAGCGGCCAGCCGCCAGCTTCCAGCTCGACGAGGAAGACTGGCTTCATCAGGAAGCTGGCAGCTGGACGCTGGAGACTGGGAGCGAATTGTTATGGCGCGTATCGCGGGCGTTGATTTGCCGAGAACCAAGCGTGTGGAGGTCGGGCTGACCTACATCTACGGCATCGGGCGGAAGCGCTCGAACGAGATCCTGACGACGGCCGGGGTCAGCACGGACATCCGGGTCAAGGACCTGTCCGAGGACGACGTCCGCAAGATCAGCCGCGTCATCGAAGAGCAGGGACGCGTCGAAGGGGATCTCCGCAAGGAGGTCTCGATGAACATCAAGCGGCTGATGGAAATCGGCAGCTGGCGCGGGATCCGGCACCGGCGCAACCTGCCGGTGCGCGGGCAGCGGACGCGCACGAACGCGCGGACGCGCAAGGGGCCGCGCAAGGGCGCGATCGCGAAGAAGAAGACGGTGTAGCAAACGAAGCATATGGCCAAGAACGATCCGATCGACGCATCCGCGCCGCCCGAAGGCGGGAAAAAACCCGCCGGACGGCCGGCCAAGAAGAAGACGTTCAAGAAGCGCGGCGAGAAGCGCGTGATCCATCACGGGTTCGCGCACATCCAGGCGTCCTTCAACAACACGATCGTCACCATCACCGACCCGGAAGGGGCGGTGGTGGCCTGGTCGAGCGCCGGGGGCATTGGATTCAAGGGCTCGCGCAAGGGGACGCCGTTCGCGGCGACGCAGGCCGCGATTGCGGCCGGCAACGCGGCCAAGGGATTCGGGATGCGATCGCTCGAAGTGCGGGTGAAGGGGCCCGGCGCCGGCCGCGAATCGGCCATCCGGGCACTGCAGACGATCGGGCTCGACGTCAAGTCGATCCGCGACGTCACCCCCATTCCGCACAACGGCTGCAGGCCGCCGAAGCGGAGACGCGTATAGGACAGCGGCCAGCCGCCGGCTGCCAGCTTCCAGCGTTTGAAAGGAAGACTGGCTTCGTTTTGGAGCTGGAAGCTGGGAGTTGGAAGCTGGAAGCTGAAACTGACGAGGATCAGAGTTAATGGCACGTTACATCGGACCGGTCTGCCGGCTGTGCCGGCGCGAAGGGATGAAGCTCTTCCTGAAGGGGGAGCGCTGTTACACGGAGAAGTGCGCCATCGAAAAGCGCAACCTCCCGCCCGGCCAGCACGGGAAGATGCGGAAGGCGAAGCTGGTGGGCTACGGCCTCCAGCTGCGCGAGAAGCAGAAGGTGAAGCGCATCTACGGCGTGCTGGAGAATCAGTTCCGGCGCTACTTCGAGGCGGCGGAGCGGACGCGCGGCATTACGGGCGAGACGCTGCTGCAATTGCTCGAGCGGCGGTTCGACAACGTCGTCTACCGGCTCGGGTTCGCGACCTCGCGCGCGCAGGCGCGGCAGCTCGTGCGCCACGGGCACTTCACGGTGAACGGCCGCAAGGTCGACATCCCGTCGTACTCCGTGAAGGCCGGCGACGTCGTCGCCGTGCGCGGCACGAGTGCGGAAAACCCCTCGATCCAGCATGCGATCGAAGAGGTGAAGGGGCGCGGCATCCCCGAGTGGATTTCGTTCGACTCCGGCACGCTCTCGGGCCGGATCGCGTCGCTGCCGACGCGCGAGCAGATCAACCTGCCCGTGCAGGAACAGCTGATCGTCGAGTTGTACAGCAAATAGCGACCAGCCTCCAGCTGGCGGCTGATAGCCCTTCGTCCGCAGCTGTTCCGGGCCCGCGGCGGGAGGCGGAGGGTGAAACGGCAGGCCCGGCGCGCGCCGATGATGGCGCGCGATTGAAAGGAACACGAGAATGCTCTGGAAGGGTTTTCAGCGGCCGAAGCGGCTCGAGGTCGAGCGCGAGACATTGACGGATCGCTACGGACGGTTCTACGCGCAGCCGTTCGAGCGCGGGTTCGGCACGACGGTCGGCAACGCGCTGCGGCGCGTGCTGCTGTCGTCGATTGAAGGGGCCGCGGTGACGGCGGTGAAGATCGACGGCGTGCTCCACGAGTTCTCCCCGATCCCCGGCGTCGTCGAGGACGCGACCGACATCATCCTCAACCTGAAGCAGGTGCCGCTGAAAGTGCACGTCGACACGACGAAGACGCTGTACGTGCGGGTCGAGAAGGCGGGCGAGGTGCGGGCGCGCGACATCGAGACGGACGGCGACGTGGAAATCCTCGAGCCGGACGCCCACATCGCGACCGTCGCGGGGCACGGCAAGCTGCACATGGAACTGCGCGTGAAACGCGGCCGCGGCTACGTGTCGGCCGACAAGAACTTCGACGAGGACCTGGGGATTGGCTGGATTCCCGTCGACTCCGTCCACTCGCCGATCAAGAAGGTGAACTACCTGGTCGAAGCGGCCCGCATCGGGCAGGCCACCGACTACGACAAGCTGACCGTGGACGTGTGGACGAACGGCTCGGTGACGCCGCGCGACGCCGTGTCCCTGTCGGCGAAGTTGATCCGCGACCACCTGAACATCTTCATCAACCTCGAAGAGACGGCGGAGCTGCAGCAGGAGCCGGGCGGCGACCAGCCGCGCGTGCCGCTGAACGAGAACCTCGACAAGAGCGTCGAGGAGCTGGAGCTCTCGGTGCGCTCGTACAACTGCCTGAAGAACGCGGGGATCAAGACCATCCGTGAACTCGTGCAGAAGACCGAAGGCGAGATGCTGAAGACGAAGAACTTCGGCCGCAAGTCGCTCAACGAGATCAAGGAGATCCTCGGGACGATGGGCCTGAGCCTCGGCATGCGCCTGGACCAGCCGGCGCCGCAGCCGCAGGAGTGACAGAGAAACGCTGAACCCTGAACGACGAGAGCCACGCTCATGAGACACCGAGTCGCACATCGAAAACTGGGCCGCGTGACGGAGCATCGGATCGCGATGCTCCGGAATCAGGCGCAGGCGCTGATTCGCCACGAACGGATCCAGACCACCGTGCCGCGCGCCAAGGAGCTGCGACCGTTCGTCGAGCGCCTCATCACGCTTGCCAAGCGCGGCCTCGCGGCCGGCGAGGCAAACGGCCGCTCGCTGCACGCGCGCCGCCTCGTGCTGCGCGACATGCCCGACCGTGTCGTGGTCGGCAAGCTGTTCGACACGATCGCGCCGCGTTTCGAAGGGCGCCCGGGCGGCTACACGCGGATCCTGCGCCTCGGGTACCGCCGCGGCGACAGCGCGGAGATTGCGCAGATCGAGCTCGTCGGCAGCGAGTACAACCCGAACGCGCAGGCCGAGAAGGCCGCCGTCGAGAAGAAGCAGGCGAAAACGAAGGGCATGGGCGGCCGCCTGCGCGCCGCGGCCGAGCGGCTGCGCGGCAAGCCTGCCGCGGAAGAGGAAGGTGCCGAAGAGGCGCCGGCCGAGAAGAAGACGAAGCCGGCGCGTGCCGAGCGAGCGCCGAAGGGCGGCAAGACGGGCACGCGCGGCAAGGGCACCAAGACGAGCACCCCGCGCAAGTCGGGCGGATCGTAGCGTTCAGACGAATCGTCTGACAGCCAGACGAAAGAGGCCGGGTCGCAGGACGCGCCCGGCCTCTCTCCTGAATCGCCAGTCACCAATCAATCGCCAATCGCCAATCCGTCGATCGCCAATCGCCAATCTTCAGTCCCAATCGGCAATCGCCAATCGGCAATCGCCAATTACACCTCTTCAGCCTCCACCACCCCCCGTTCCGCCTTGGACGCCGCGATGATCTTGGCGTGCAGGTGCGACGGCACCTCTTCGTAGTGCGAGAACTCCATGTGGTACGAGCCCCGCCCGCCGGTCGCCGAGGTGAGGTGCTGCTCGTAGGTCAGCATCTCCGACATCGGGACCTTTGCGCGGATCAGCGTGGAGGGGCCGCGCGTCTCCATGCCGCCGATGCGGCCGCGCCGGCCGTTCAGATCCCCCATCAGGTCGCCGGCGAAGTCGCTCGGCGCGTAAATCTCGACGTTCATGATCGGTTCGAGCAGCGTGGGATGCGCGCGCGACATCCCGTCCTTGAAGGCCAGCGACGCCGCCATCTTGAACGACAGCTCGTTGGAATCGACGGCGTGGAACGAGCCGTCGAACACCGTGGCGCGGAAGTCGACCATCGGATAGCCGGCCAGGAAGCCGCGCATCCGCGCGTCGCGCAGTCCTTTCTCGACGGCCGGGACGTACTGGCGCGGAATCGACCCGCCGAAGATGTCGTCGACGAACTCGAAATCGCTGCCGCGGGGGAGCGGCTCGAATTTCACCTTGCAGTCGCCGAACTGGCCGTGCCCGCCCGTCTGCTTCTTGTGCCGGCCGTGCGCCTCGGTCGAGGCCGTGATCGTCTCGCGGTACGGAATCCGCGGCAGCTTGAGGGTGACCTCGACGCCGAACCGCCGTTTCAGCTTCGCGACCGTGACCTCGATGTGCGACTGCCCCTGCCCGGCGAGCAACAGCTCCTTGGTCTGCGCGTCGCGCGTGTAGCTGATCGTCGGGTCCTCTTCCTGGAGCCGGTGCAGCGCCGTGCTGATCTTTTCTTCGTCGGCGCGGCTCTTCGGCTCGATGGCGTAGGACAGGACCGGTTCGGGAAACTTGATCGGGGGCATCCGGACGGGCGATCCCTTGTCGGCCAGCATCTCGCTGGTCAGGGTTTCCTTGAGCTTCGCGACCGCCCCGATGTCGCCCGCGCGCAGTTCGGGCACGGCGGTCTGCGTCTTGCCCTGGAGCAGCAGCAGATGTCCGACCCGCTCGGGCGTTTCGCGCGTGATGTTCTGGAGCGTGGAGTCGGCCTTCACGACGCCTGACAGCACGCGGAACAGCGTGATGCGCCCCGCGAACGGATCCGCCATCGTCTTCCACACGAACGCCGCGGCGGGGGCTCCCTCGTCGGCGGGCACCTCGATGTCGTGGCCGGCGGCGTCGCGCGCCCGCAGCGGGCGCTGCGCGGGGGACGGCACGTAGGACACGATGGCGTCGAGCAGCGGCTGGATGCCGACGTTGGCGGCGGCCGAGGCGCACAGCACCGGGAACAGCCGGCCGGCCGCCACGCCGCGCAGCAGGCCGGCGACCAGTTCGTCCTGCGTCAGCGTGCCCGCGTCGAAGAATTTCTCCATCAGCGTGTCGTCGGCTTCGGCCACCATCTCGATCAAGGCGTCGCGCGCGGTCCCGGCCGCCGAGGCGAGCTGGGGGGGCACCTCGGTCTCGGAGGGCTTTCCGCCGTCGAACACGATCGCCTTCATCGCGACGAGGTCGACGACCCCCTTGAAGTCCTTCTCGTCGCCGATCGGCAGCTGAACCGGCACGACGGCGCGGCCGAACACCGCGTGGAGCGACTCGAGCGATCGTTCGAGGCTCGCGCGTTCGCGATCGAGCCGGTTCAGCACGACGAGCCTCGGCACGCCGAGCTCCTCGGCGACGGCCCACACCTTTTCGGTCGAGACCTCGACGCCGGCGACCGCGTCGACCACGACGAGCGCCGCGTCGGCTGCGCGCAGCGCCGCGCGCGCCTCGCTGAGGAAATTCGCCATGCCCGGCGTATCGATGAAATTGATCTTCGTGCGGTTCCATTCGGCGAACGCGAGACACGCCGACAGGGTGTGCTTGCGGGTGATTTCCTCTTCGTCGTAGTCGGTCACGGTCGTGCCTTCGTCGACACGACCGAGGCGGTTGACGGCGCCGGCATCGAACAGCAGGGTCGAGACGAGCTGTGTCTTGCCGGCGCCCGAATGGCCGACCAGGACGACATTTCTGAGGGATGGTGCGTCGTAGGCCTTCATACGGGTACCCTCCTCGGGCCGCGTGTGGGGAGGCGGCGGAGGCCGCCTGTGGGTGCGGGGCCGATCAACGCCATCCTAGTGCGGCCGGGCGCCCGAGACAAGCGGGGCCGCCGGATGCCAGTCGCCAGTCGCCAGTCGCCAGTCGCCAGTCACCAGTTACCAGTTGCCAGTTGCCAGTTGCGGCCAGTTACCAGTTACCAGTGACGTTCGCTGGTTCCGAAGTTGCTTTATAGCGCTACCTCAACAGGAGGATGCAGATGCAGGACTATCGGAAGCTGCAGGTGTGGCAGAAAGCGCACAAACTGGCGCTGCGCACGTACGAAGTGTCGGCGTACTTACGTGAACCCGACCGCTGGCGCCTCCGGGATCAAATTCTCGGCGCGGCCATCTCGATACCGTCGAACATCGCCGAAGGAGCGGGTCGCGGCTCCAGGACGGACTTCTCACGCTTCATCTGGTATTCGATTGGATCCTGCAACGAACTCGAGTCCGACCTGCTCCTGACGCGTGACCTGAAGTTCATCCCCATCATCGTGCACACGCGGTTCGACGAGGACATCACGGAAGTGCGGAAGATGTTGACCTCATTCATCCGCACGCTGCGGTGAGGCCATCGGCCAGAACCACGAGCGTTGACTGGCAACCGGTAACTGGTAACTGGCGACTGGTAACTGGCGACTGGCGACTGTCTTATTCGTATCGCAGCGCTTCGATGGGATCCAGGCGCGAGGCTTTGAAGGCGGGGAACAGGCCGAAGAAGATGCCCACGCCGGCGGAGAAGCCGATCCCGAGGGCGAACGACCACCAGGGCAGCGAGATCGGGAATCCCGACAGCCAGTGGACGGTGAGGCCGATGCCGGCCCCGAGGACAATCCCGAGCAGGCCGCCGGCGGAGGTCAGGAACATCGCTTCGATGAGGAACTGCACCAGAATCTCGCGGCGGCGCGCCCCGAGCGCTTTGCGCACGCCGATCTCGCGCGTCCGGTCGGTGACCGAAATCATCATGATCGCCATCACGCCGATGCCGCCGACCAGCAGGGCGATCGAGGAGATCACGACGAGCGCGAGGAAGGTGCCCTGGCTGATCTGGTCCCACACCTTCAGGACCGCATCCTGCGTGACGAGATCGAAGTCGTCGGGCTGTTCGAGCCGGAGGCTGTGCCGGATGCGCATGACGGTTTCCGCCTCGTCCATCGCCTGCTGGCGCATGCCGTCGCGCGGCACGATCGCGATCATGGCCGACTTGAACATCGCCGGCGTGATGTTGCTGCCGGTCACCTTGGCGGACCCCCGCAGCACCTTCCCGTAGAACTTCTCGTGCGTCGTATACGGGATGACGACGAAATCGTCCGCTCCCGATCCGCCGAGCACCGACGGCCGCTTGCCGACGACGCCGATCACGGTGAACTCGTTGTCGCCGACCCGCACCTTCTTGCCGATCGGGTCCACGTTGGGGAACAGCGCCTGGTACGGCGTCTGCCCGAGCACCACGACCTGCCGGCGGTGCTCGACTTCCGCGGGGGACATGAAGCGTCCCATCTGGATCTTCAGGAAGTTGACGGACGCGAAATTCTCGGTGGCGCCGAAGACGTTGAGCTGGATGGTGTGCTCGTGGCCGTAGTACACGCGCGCGCGGCTTCCCCCCATCCCTCCGAGGAACACGTCGACGAGCGCGATCGCGGGGGAATCGCGGGCCACCGCCTTGGCGTCGTCGATCGTGATGTTCGGCCGCCGGAACAGATCGAGCCGGTTCTTGCCGCTCAGCATGCTGATGCCGCTGAACTTGGCGATGAACACCGTGTTCGGCCCGAGCTCCTTGATCGAATCGCGGAGCTGCTGGTCCAGCCCCCGGATGAGCGAGGTCATGCCCACGATCGACGTGATGCCGATCACGACGCCGAGGACGGTCAGGGCCGAGCGCATCTTGCTCGCGCGGAGCGTGTCGATCGACATCCACGCGATTTCCGAGAACAGCCCCGAGCGCATGCCAGGCATGTCTTACTCCCGCCGCAGCGCTTCGATCGGGTCGAGCGCCGCCGCACGCATCGCCGGGTACAGGCCGAAGAAGAGCCCGACGACCGCCGTGATGCCGATGCCGATCGCGACCGACCAGGTTTCGACGGAGGCGGGCAGCGGCGTCAGCTTGCTCGTGATGATGGCGGCCGCGAACCCGAGAAAGGTGCCGATGAGCCCGCCGAGCACCGAGAGCGTGACCGATTCGGTCAGGATCTGCCAGACGATTTCGCGCCGGCGCGCGCCGAGCGCCTTCCGCAGCCCGATCTCGCGCGTCCGCTCCGTCACGACCATCAGCATGATGTTCATGATCACGATGCCCCCCACCACGAGCGAGAGCGACACGACGCCGATCAGGACGGCGAAGATGCCGTTGGTGGCGGTGTGAAACAGGTTGAGCAGCGTGTCGGCGGCGAAGACGCCGAAATTGTCGGGTTTGCCCGGTTTCAGCCGCCGCTCGATCCTCAGGGCCACCGTCGCGTCGTCCATCGCCGCGTGAACGGCGTTGGGATCCCGCGGCTTGACGATGATCTGCAGGTTCGGCCGCACGCCGAACAGCTTCTGGAACATCCCGAGCGGAATGATCGCGAACTCGTCCTGCGACTGGCCGAACGACGATCCCTTCTTCTCGCTGACGCCGACGACCCGGAAGTGCAGGCCGTTGATCGACAGCGTCTTGTCGATCGGATCCTCTCCCTTGAACAACCGGTCCGCCGTGTCGTAGCCGAGCACGGTGACGGGGACGTCGCGCTCGATTTCGCTCGGGCTGATCAGCCGCCCCTGACCCGCGGTGAAGGTCGAGAACAGGACGTAGTTCTTCGAGACCCCCTGGATCTGGAGCGAGTCCATCGACTCGTTGCGATACTCCGCGCGCCCCGAGGCGGTCGCCTGCGCCGCCACCGCGCCGATGTTGCCGCCGAACTTCTGCAGCGCCGCCGCGTCGGCCAGGGTGATCGGCGGGTTGTTGCGGATCCGGTCTTCGTCTTCTTCGCTGCGGATCGGCGGATAGCGCTGAATCGTGAAGTTGTCGGCCCCGACGTCGGTGATGATCGCGTTGGTGACGTAGCTGTTCATCCCCTGGATCAGCGACACGACGGCGATGATCGACGTCACCGCGACGATGTTCCCCAGCACGGTCAGGAACGAGCGCAGCTTGTTCGTCCAGACCGCGTTCAGGGCGATCGCGATGGCTTCGATGAACTGGTTCATCGCGTCGGTGCGGCGACCTTCACGGGCGCGTTGTCGGCCAGGTCGCGCACCGAGCTGAACGGTCCGGTGATGACCTTGTCTCCCTCTTTCAGGCCCGACAGCACTTCGAAGTACTTGTCGCCGGCAATCCCGGTCTTGACCGGGACGAATTCCGCCTTGTTGTCGCGGACGACGAAGACCCCCTCGAATTCCTTCCGCGATTGCCCCGGCGGCAGGACGGCCGTCGAGGCGGGGGCCACTCCGCCGGGCCCCTTGCTCTGCGGATCGCGCACGATGTGCCCGGCCTTGTCGACGATCATCTCGCGCACCGTCGTGGCCTGGATCGGCACCGAGAGCGCGTTCTCGCGCGTGGCGGTCGTGATCTCGGCCGTGCACGTGAAGCCGGGGCGCACGTCCGGAATCGTGTGGTCGAGCATCACCTTGACCAGGAAATTCGTCGCCTGCGTCGTCGACGACGTGTTGGCGCCGGTCGTCGTGTCCTGGATGGGGCTGTTCCCGATCTCGATCACCTTGCCCGTAAAGGTCTTCCCGGGCATCGCATCGATCGTGACCTTCGCCGGCTGGCCGATCGCGACCGTGGGGATGTCGGTCTCGTCCACCTCGACCTGCGCCTCGATGATCGACATGTCGGCGATCGTCAGCAGCTGCGTGCCGGCGTTGTTCATCGTGCCGACGACGACCGTTTCCCCTTCCTCGATGTTCCGGCGGGTGACGATGCCGTCGATGGGGGACTGGATCCGCACTTTGCTGAGGCTGTACTCCGCGCTCTCGAGCGCGGCCGCTTCCTGGCTCGCCCGCAGCTTCTGGGTGTCGACCTGCCCTTGGGCCGAGTTGGCGTCGGCGCTCCGCATCTTCAGCGTGCTGTTCGCCGAATCGAGCGCCTCTTTGGTCGTGAGGCCGCGCTGCCACAGCTCGCGCTGCCGGTCGTAGTCGAGTTTCGCCTGCGCGGCGGCGGCCTTGGCGCTTTCCGCCGCGACCTTGAGCTGCTCGATGGTCGAGCGGGCGGCCTGCAGGCTCGCGCGTCCCTGATCCACGGCGCTCTTGAGCAGCCGCGGGTCGATCTGCATCAGGAACTGCCCCTTCTTCACGCGGTCCCCTTCGTCGACCGCGAGATTCGTCACGCGCCCCTGCGTATCCGCGCTGATGTTCACCGAACGCTGCGGCTGGATCTTGCCCGATGCCGACACGATCGCCTCGAGGTGACGCCGGGTGATCGCTTCGACGTTGACCTCAGGCCCTTCGGTCCGCTTGAACTTGAAATTCGCGAAGGCCAGGGCGCCGAGGATGAGCACCACCCCGATGCCGATCAAGATCTTCTTGTTGCGCGTCATGCGCCTCCAAACCTCGTCCTGACCAGCGCAATCACGATGGCGACCACGCCATACAGGCTCAGGAACGCCACCGTCACGGGCTGCGTCCGCCGCTTGAACAGCACGGCCAGCCCGATCGCCAGGACCAGGATCTGCCACACCAGGAACAAATCAATCGCGCTGAGCAGGTGGTTCGCAAACGACTGATCGCTCAGCATCGGGAGCAGCACTCCCAGATTGGTCGCGCTCGTCATCGTGCCGCGCGCGTAATTGAGCGGCATCGAGAAGAGCTGACCGAGGACGCCGATCGCGCCGGCGTGCACGACCACGGCGAAGACCTGCTTGAAGGTGGCGTTGCCGCCGAGCGCCGCGCTGAAGATCGCGAAGCAGATGCCGGCCACCACGACGAATACCAGCGGCACGAAAATCAGCATCTGCACGGCGGCGAAGTAGCCGGCGTACGGCGCCATCTTCGCCATCGCCTGGAGCTGCTGATCCGACGGCGTGCGTCCGAACATCGAGCTGGACGCCTGCGCTTGCGTCAGCCACGCCGCCTGGCCGGTCGACGTCAGCAGATACCCGCCGACCAGCACGATCGCCGCAATCGTGCACAGGGCGAGCATACCGAACCAGCGCGGGTGCGCCACGACGTCCTTGAACGTCTCGCCGGGCGAAAAGATGATCCCGAAGAAGCGGGCCGCGAGCCCCTTGGGCGCGGGCGCAGTGGCAGCGTTTTCAAGCGTTTCGTTCATCGTCATGGGAGTGCAGATCCGGATAGTCGGGATGCGCGGGTCCTGGGCGTGAAGTCACTGAAACCACTGATTTTACCACAATGAGGACGAGTTGGACGGTCGAAATGTTCCCCGTCCGAGGAGTAAACCCCGTGCCACGTACGAGTTGCGTGGGAGGGTGGGGAAGAGCCGCGCCCGGAGGGCGCCCCGTACGCTACTCTGGCCCGCATGCCCCACTTCAAGACCCTCGCGAGGTCGCTGGCCTGCTGCGGGGTGCTGGCGATCGCGCACACGGCCTCGGCCCAGGCGGCCGGCGATCCCGCCGGCGTCCGGGCCGCCGGGATGGGGGACGCGTTCGTGGCGGTCGCCGACGATGCCTCGGCCGTGTACTGGAATCCGGCGGGGCTGGCGAGCGGCGCGTACTTCAGTCTGGTCCTCGACCGCAATGCGCTCCAGTCCACCCCGTCCGCCGGCGATCCGGCGTTCCGGCAGTCGGCACTCCTGTTCGCCGCCGCGATGCCGGCCCTCGGCCTGTCGTACTACCGCACGCACGAGGTCTCAGCGATCCCTGAAGCGCACCGGCTGACGTCGCTGATCACGCACAACGCCGGCGTCACGCTCGTGCAGTCGCTTGGCGGGGCTGTCGCGGTGGGAACGACCTTGAGGGTCGTCCGCGGCGTGGCAGGCATCGCCACGGTGGCGGATGCGACCACCCCCGACGCGCTGGATCGCGCCAGCGACGTCGCCGGCGCCGGGCGCACGAAATTCGACGCGGATCTGGGCGTGATGGCGACCGGCGGCGCGATCCACGTCGGCCTGACGATCCGGAATCTGCTGCGCCCCGCGTTTCCCCTACAAGAAGACGCGAACGAATCCGTGCGCCCATCACGCCAGGTGCGGGCCGGACTGTCGTTCTCGGCGTCGCGAGACTGGACGGTGGCGGTGGATGCCGACCTGACAAAAAGGGACGCGCCGGCCGGTCCGTGGCGCGATGCGGCAATCGGCGCCGAAGGGCATATCGCGTCTCGTGCGTGGATCCGGGGGGGCGTGCGGTGGAACACGGCCGGATCCGCGGCGGCACCGGCCGCCAGCCTCGGGGCCAGCCTGCGGTTGACGGAGTCGTTGCTGATCGACGCGCAGGCCACGGCCGGCTCCGCCGCGGCCGGCCGCGGCTGGGGCATCGGGACCAGGGTGATGTTCTAGCCCCGTTCTCCGCGCTGGCTGCCCAGCCCGCGAATTTCCATCCCGTCGATATTGCTGGCAACTGTCCTGGCGTGGCGGCGTTGGTCGCCTCGGCCGCAGGAGCGCTTCCGCGACAGCCTCAGCGCATTCAACTAGTGCCTGTCGATCAGGCCAGAGAGGACGTATCGTTCGTCCGGTTTAGACAGCGATTCGTCGCGGCAGTCAACGCTCGCGATGCCACCCGTGGGTGATCCTCGGTGCGAGGCCCCCGTGCGCCCGACTTCCGTACCGCTGATGGACGGGATCGATGCTTACGCCTGCCGATCATCAGCCACTGCCACGGCAATGTCGGCATCGCGTATGAACCGGGGTTCCGCGCGGGCGGATACCGCCAGCCCGCCGATCTACGCGGTCCGAGCTGAACGGGCAACCGCGCGCGCGCGCAGCGTCGAGCCTTGCCGTTTCGCGATCTCCTGCAATCCCTGTTGTTTGCCGGGCATCGCCGCGGCTGACCCAGCCCAACCCATCCTGCTCCTGCCCTCCGATCCCCTGCGAACCCCACCGGGGGGCGACTGCCAAAATGTGCCAGCTCAACTTTTTTCTTGACAAAAAGTGTCAGGAGTCTAAGATGTTGTTCCTCCCCCGCTTCTCCTCCCACAACAGTCTCCTAGAGTCTGAACGATGCCCGTCCGCATTGGCGAGCTCTTGCTCAAAGAGAAGCGCATCACGCCTGCCCAGTTGCAGGAGGCGCTGAGCTATCAGAAGACCAGCGGCGGCAAGCTCGGGTTCAACCTCGTCAAGCTCGGGTTCGTCAAGGACGAGGAGATCACCGCGCTCCTCAGCAAACAGTACGGCGTTCCGTCCATCAATCTCGCGCAGTTCGAAATCGAACCGGCCATCGTCAAGCTGATCCCGGCCGAGACCGCCCACAAGTATCAGATCGTCCCGTTGAGCCGCGCGGGGGCCACGCTGACGATCGCGATGACCGATCCGACCAACGTGTTCGCCATGGACGACATCAAGTTCATGACGGGCTACAACGTCGAGCCGGTCGTGGCCTCCGAGGTGGCGGTCACGGGCGCGATTCAGCGCTACTACCCGGCGGCCCCCGCCGGCCGCGGCGGCGGCGGCGAAAAGAAGCCGGCGGCCATCGTCAGCGACGCCAACCTGAACAGCGCCGCTTCGCTCGAGATGGTCACCAAGGCCCTCGAGGAGACGGCGTCGATCGTCGACGACGACGTCGAGCTGCTCGAGGACATGGAGCAGATCGACGTCGCGTCCCTCGAGCGGCAGGGGGGCGAGGCGCCGGTGATCCGGCTCGTGAACCTGATGCTGATGTCCGCGATCCAGAAGGGGGCGAGCGACATCCACGTCGAGCCGTACGAAAAGGAGTTCCGCGTCCGGTTCCGCATCGACGGGATCCTCTACAACGTGATGGCGCCGCCGATGAAGTTCCGCGACGCGATCACGTCGCGCGTGAAGATCATGTCGAAGCTCGACATCGCCGAGAAGCGGCTCCCGCAGGATGGCCGCATCAAGATCCGCTTCGCCGACAACGGCGGCACCAAGGAGATCGACTTCCGCGTCTCGGTGCTGCCCACGCTGTTCGGCGAAAAGATCGTCATGCGTCTGCTCGACAAAGACAAGCTGATGCTCGACATGACGAAGCTCGGCTTCGAGTCCGAGTCGCTGCGCAAGCTGGAAGTCGCGATTGGCAAACCGTGGGGCATGGTGCTCGTGACGGGGCCGACGGGCAGCGGCAAGACGAACACGCTCTATTCGTCGATCTCGAAGGTCAACACGCCCGAGACCAACATCATGACGGCCGAGGACCCCGTCGAATTCAACCTGGTCGGCGTCAACCAGGTGCAGGTGCGCGAGAACATCGGCCTCAACTTCGCCGCGGCGCTGCGCTCCTTCCTGCGGCAGGATCCGAACATCATCCTGGTCGGCGAGATCCGCGACTTCGAGACGGCGGAGATTGCCGTCAAGGCGGCGCTCACCGGCCACCTGGTGCTCTCGACGCTGCACACCAACGACGCGCCCAGCACCATCAACCGGCTGATGAACATGGGCATCGAGCCGTTCCTGGTGGCGAGTTCGGTGAACCTGATCTGCGCGCAGCGGCTCGTCCGGCGCATCTGCGCGAACTGCAAGGAAGACCATCCCCACCAGCCGCAGGCGCTGGTCGAGGCGGGCTTCACCGCCGACGAAGCGCAGCAGGTCGTCCCCAAGAAGGGGAAGGGCTGCGAGAAGTGCAACGGCACCGGCTACAAGGGGCGCGTCGGCCTGTACGAGGTGATGGAGATCACCGACGAACTGCGCGAGCTGATTCTGGTCGGCGCCTCGGGGCTGGAACTGCGGCGCAAGGCGATCGAGGAGGGGATGATCACGCTTCGCCGCAGCGGACTGCAGAAGGTGCAGGAAGGGGTCACGACGATCGAGGAAGTGGCGAGAGAGACGATGAAATGAAACGAGACATTGGCGATGGCCGATTGGCGATGGCCGATTGGGATTGACGATTGGTGATTGGCGAGTGGGATTGACGATTGGTGATTGGCGATTGAGGGGTCACTGACAACCAACATGGCTACTTTACCGGAACTGCTGAAAACGCTGGTCGACAACAACGGATCCGACCTTCACGTGACGACGAATACGCCGCCGCAGATCCGTATTCACGGGCAGCTGCAGCCGCTCGACCTGCCGGCGCTCGGGCCGGCCGACACGAAGGCGCTGGCCTACAGCGTGTTGACCGACTCGCAGAAGAAGCGGTTCGAAGAGACCTTCGAGCTCGACTTCTCGTTCGGCATCCGCGGGGTCGCGCGGTTTCGCTGCAACGTCTTCAATCAGCGCGGGGCCGTGGCGGCCGTCTACCGGGTCATTCCCGAGTTGATCAAGGGCTTCAACGACCTCGGGCTGCCGGCCGTGATCGGGACGCTCGCGGAGCGGCCGCGCGGGCTCGTGCTCGTCACCGGCCCCACCGGCTCCGGCAAGTCGACGACCCTCGCGGCGATGATCGACAAGATCAACACCGAGCGGCACGAACACATTCTGACGATCGAGGATCCGATCGAGTTCGTGCACCCCCACAAGGGCTGCGTCGTCAATCAGCGCGAGGTGCACCAGGACACGCAGGGGTTTGCCAATGCGCTGCGCGCGGCGCTGCGCGAGGATCCCGACATCGTGCTGATCGGGGAGCTGCGCGATCTCGAGACGATCGAGTCGGCGCTCCGCATCGCGGAAACCGGGCACTTGACGTTCGCGACGCTGCACACGAACTCGGCGGCCCAGACGATCAACCGCATCATCGACGTCTTCCCGTCGCACCAGCAGGGGCAGATCCGCACCCAGCTCTCGCTCGTGCTCGAAGGGATCGTCTGTCAGGCGCTGCTGCCGCGCGCCGACGGGAAAGGGCGGGTCGTCTCGCTCGAAATCATGGTGCCGAGTCCGGCCATCCGTAATTTGATTCGCGACGACAAGGTGCACCAGATCTATTCGACCATGCAGACCGGGCAGGAGAAGCTCGGGATGCAGACCATGAATCAGTCGCTCGCGACGCTGTACCTGAAGCGGCTGGTCACCCTCGAGGCGGCGATGAGCGCCTCGTCGCTCAAGGACGAGCTCGAGCAGATCATCGCGCGCGGCGCCGGGGTCGTCGCGGGCGCGGGGATGCAGCGGCCGGGCGCAGGCCTGCCGCCACGACCAGCCGCGCGGTGAGTCGGCCCATGAAGGGCTGACCCACAGAGTGTGAGGAACTGTATGCCGACATTTGCTTACTCGGGCCGAACGCGCGCCGGACAGACCGTCACGGGGGAGCGCATCGCGGACACGATGGACGCCGCCATCGCGGCGCTCCGGCGCGAGCAAATCATGGTGACCCGGATCGATCCGGCCAAGGCCGCCAAGGCCGAGGCCAAGGCCAAGGCGAAGCCGGCCGGCGGCAAGAAGGGCAAGGCGGCCCCGGCCAAGAGCCTCGCCATCTTCACGCGGCAGTTCTCCGTCATGATCGACGCCGGCCTGCCGCTCGTCCAGTGTCTCGACATCCTCGGCAAGCAGGAGGCGAACAAGAACTTCTCCGAGGTCATCCTGCAGGTCCGCTCCGACGTCGAAGGGGGCGCCGCGCTCGCCGACGCGATGAAGAAGCACCCGAAGACGTTCGACGCCCTCTTCTCCAACATGATCGCGGCGGGGGAGGCGGGGGGCATCCTCGACACCATCCTCAAGCGGCTCGCGACCTACATCGAGAAGAACGTCAAGCTGAAGGGGCAGGTCAAGTCCGCGATGATCTATCCGGTCGCGGTCGTCGTGATCGCCACCGTCGTCGTCGCGGCGATTCTGTGGAAGGTCATCCCGACCTTCGCGGACCTGTTCGCGGGCCTGGGGGCGCAGCTGCCGCTGCCCACCCGGGTCGTCATCGGCATGAGCAACGGCCTGGTGTCGTACGGGCCGCTGATCGTGATCGGCCTCGGGCTGATCGGGTACGCGATCCACAAGTACTACCAGACCGAGAAGGGACGTCATCAGATCGACGCCATCGTCCTGAAGCTGCCGATTTTCGGGATGATCATGCGCAAGATTGCCGTCGCGCGGTTCTGCCGCACGCTCTCGACGCTGCTCGCCTCGGGTGTTCCCATTCTCGACGGCCTCGACATCACCGCCAGGACGGCGGGCAACGCCATCGTCGAGGACGCGATCCAGAAGACCCGGTCAGGCATCGAGCGCGGCGAAACCATCTCGGGCCCGCTGCGCGAGACGAACGTGTTTCCGTCGATGGTGGTCCAGATGATCAACGTCGGCGAGACGACCGGCGCGCTCGACGCGATGCTCGGCAAGATTGCCGACTTCTACGAAGAGGAAGTGGACACCGCGGTCGCCGGCCTGCTGACCCTGATGGAGCCGCTGATGATCGCGTTCCTGGGCGGCGTCGTCGGCGGCATCGTCATCGCGATGTATATGCCGATGTTCGACCTGATCAGCAAGCTGAGCTCGTAACCGGCAACTGGCAACTGGTAACTGGCAACTGGTAACTGGTAACTGATCGTGCAGATGTCCACGATGCGGCGGAAGCTGCTGTGGCTGATTGGCGGGCGGGTGGCCGTCGTCACGGTCCTGCTCGGGTCCGCGATCCTGATTCAGATCAAGACGCCCGAGGCGTTTCCGACCGATCCGTTCTTCTTCCTGATCGGGCTCACCTACGCGCTGACGGCGATCTGGGCGCTGACGCTGAAGGTGGCCGAACGCCAGCGGTGGCTGGTCGACGTGCAGCTCGCGTGCGACGCGATCATCGTCTCGGCGATCGTGTACCTGACGGGCGGCGTGGGCAGCTACTTCTCGTCGCTGTACACGCTGCCGATCATCGCGGCGAGCGTCGTGCAGTCCGGGCGCGGCGGCCTGATGGCCGGGGTGCTCAGCTCGGTGCTCTACGGCGGCCTCGTGCTGGCGCAGTACGACGACGGGCTGCTGCCGGCGATGGAGGCGCGCGACGTGCTGCCGCCCCTCCGGATTGCGCTCTTCACGGTCGGGCTGAACGTGTTCGGCTTCCTGGCCGTCGCGACCCTGAGCGGGTATCTGGCCGAAGGGCTGCGCCGCACCGGCGAGCAGCTCGAGCAGGCCTCGTCGCAGCTCGCGGACCTGCAGGCGTTCAGCGCGCACGTGATCAACAGCCTCTTGAGCGGCCTGGCGACGACGGATCTGGATGGACGGATGCTGACGGTCAACACGGCGGCCGAAGGGATCATCGGGATGCCCGCCGCGGAGGCGGTGGGGCGGCCGGCGATGGAGGTGCTGCAGCTCCCGCCGGTCTTTGCGACGCTGTTCGGACCGGGGGCCACGCGCACCGCGCTTCCGCGGCTCGAGTACGGCTTCGCGAAGGCGGACGGCCGCCAGATCGAGCTGGGCATCAGCACCGCCGTCCTGCGGACCCCGCGCGGCGACGGCGGGTTGCTGCTGACGTTCCAGGACGTCACCGACGCGAAGAAGCACGAGCGGGAAGCCCGCGTGCAGCAGCGGCTCGCCGCCGTCGGCGAGATGGCGGCCGGCATCGCGCACGAGATCCGCAATCCGCTGGCGTCGATGGCCGGGTCGATCCAGATGCTGCGCGACGAGCTGCCGCTCACGGCGGAGCAGTCGCAGCTGATGGACATCGTGCTGCGCGAATCGGACCGGCTGAACGGCACGATCCGCAGCTTTCTCGCCTATGCGAAGCCGCACCGCGCGGCCTTCGCCCCCGTCGACGTGCGCCAGGTCGTCGTCGACACCGCGCGGCTGCTGCAGAACAGCAGCGAGTGTTCCGAGCGGCACGAGATTGCCGTCGACGTCCCGGACGGCGCCGTCTGGTACCAGGCCGACGAAGGACAGATCCGGCAAATCCTCTGGAACCTCGCCACCAACGGCTTGCGCGCGATGCCGGCGGGCGGCCGGCTCCGCCTGCACGTCGCGGAGGATGTGGATGGGCCCGACGCGCGCGGCGAGGTCGCGATCCTCGTCGAGGACGATGGCGTCGGGATTCCGGCGGAGGATCTCGACGGCATCTTCCAGCCCTTCCGCGGCGCGTTCGCGCGCGGCACCGGGCTGGGGCTGTCGATCGTGCACCGGATCGTCAGCGACTACGGCGGCGAGCTGCAGGTCACCTCGGCGCCCGGGCAGGGGACGGCGGTGCGCGTCAAGCTGCCGCTCGGGCAGCCGGTGGTGGCGGCGTAAGAGGGAGTGGATGCCGACAGACGCTCAGACCGTTGACTCCGTCCGGGCCGCGCGCGCGGCCTCGCGCATCCTCGTCGTCGACGACGAGCGATCCATGCGCGAGATGCTGGACATCCTGCTGCGCCGCGAGGGCTACGACGTCACCGTCGCCGGCGGCGGCGGAGAGGCGATCGCGCTGCTGAAGTCGCGCGCGTTCGACATGCTGATCTCGGACATCCGCATGCCGGACGTGAGCGGCGTCGACGTGCTGCGCACGGCCAAGGAAGTCAACCCGGCCATCATCGGGATCATGGTGACCGCGCACGGGTCGAAGGAATCGATCCAGGAAGTGCTCCGGCTGCAGGCGGCCGATTATCTCGACAAGCCGTTCAACGTCGACGAGCTGAAGTTCCGGGTCCGCAAGGAGCTGGAGCGGCGGCGGCTCCAGCAGGAGAACGTGCTGCTGAAGCGCGCGTTCCAGAAGACGCACCAGTTCGCCAACATCATCGGGCACAGCGCCCCGATGCTGGCCATCTTCGAGCTGATCGAGCGGATCGCCCCGACCGGCAGCACGGTGCTGATCACGGGCGAGTCGGGGACGGGCAAGGAGCTGGTGGCGCGCGCGATCCACGTGCACTCCACGCGCAGCGACAGGCCGTTCGTCGCGCTCAACTGCGGCGCCCTGCCGGAGACGCTGCTCGATTCCGAGCTGTTCGGGCACATGCGCGGATCGTTCACCGGCGCCGACAGCAACAAGAAGGGGCTCATCGAGGTGGCCGAGAAGGGGACGGTGTTCCTCGACGAGATCGGCGAGATGAGCCCGATGCTGCAGGTCAAGCTGCTGCGCGTGCTGCAGGAGCGGAAGTTCCGGCGCGTCGGCGGGACGGAGGAAGTCGAGGCGGACATCCGGATCATCGCCGCCACCAACCGGGATCTCGGGAAGATGGTGAGCGAGGGGGCGTTCCGGGAGGACGTGTTCTACCGGGTCAACGTGATCCCGGTGCGGCTCCCGCCGCTGCGCGAGCGCGTGGAGGACATCCAGGCGCTCGCCGAGCACTTCACGGCCAAGTTCGCCGCACAGATGAAGAAGGAGATTGCCGGCCTCAGCGGCGCGGCCCTGCAGTGTTTGCAGCGCTACCCGTGGCCGGGCAACATCCGCGAGCTGGAAAACGCGATCGAGCGCGCCGTGGCCCTGGAGCGGACGCCGGCGATTCTGCCCGAGAGCCTGCCCGACCCGGTGCGCGCCGACGACCAGACGGCCGGCGCTCCCGCCGCGACGCCGGGCGCGCTGCCGCCGGCGGGCTTCGACCTCGAACAGCACGTGCAGCACCTCGAGCGGGAGTACATTGCGGAGGCGCTGCGCCGCTCCGGCGGCGTCAAGGTGAAGGCCGCGGAGCTGCTGGGTATGAGCTTCCGGTCGTTCCGGTACTACATGAAGAAGTACGAGCTGAAGTGAGCGTCGGGGAGACGACCCGGACGCCTGACACTTCCTGCCAACTGCGGTTGACAGATTTTGTCGATCGGCCGAAAATTGGCAGACAGGTTGACGGGCCATCGCGGCCCGCCAGCCCAGCCTAAACCTCAGCTTCCAAACTACTTAGGCCAGCGCGGCGTCCTAGCTGAAGGGCGTGGCACTGCCGTTGCTGTTCGGCTGGGCATCACCTCTCGGGCTGCGACCGAGCGGAATCGTCAACAACTTTACGCGGCCACGCGCGAATTTTGAGGAGCTGAGTCATGAAAGTTCGGAACCAGAAGGGCTTCACCCTGATCGAGCTGTTGATTGTCGTCGCGATCATCGGCATCATCGCCGCGATCGCGGTCCCGGGCCTCCTGCGCGCCCGCATGTCGGGCAACGAGGCGTCGGCGATTGGTTCGCTGCGCGCCATCAGCAGCGCCCAGTCCACGTTCTCGGCGAGCTGCGCCAACGGCATGTATGCCCAGACGCTCGACGTGCTCGGCAGCGGGCCTTCGGGTGGGTCGGCGTTCATCAGCCCGGACCTCGGCGCCCTGGCGACCACGACCAAGAGCGGCTACACGGTCAGCATGACGGGGACCGCGGCGTCGGGCACGGCGTGCAACACGTCCACGGCGCTCGCCTCCGGCTATCACGCCTGGGCGGATCCGGTGTCGACGTCGACGGGCACGCGCCACTTCGGCACGAACACGACCAGCACCATCTGGCAGAACACGTCCTCGATGAGCGGGATGGACGACACGGCGACGCCGGCTTCTCCGGCCGCCACCATCCAGTAACTCGCCCGCGCCGCGTAGAGGCGCAGGGGATGCCGTCGGGAGCCGGCATCCCCTGCGCTCTTTCGCGCGGACCCCACGGCGGCTGATGCTTCGATCGTCCCCCCTCACCCCGCCCGTTGTTTCAGGCTTCAGTTTCCGTCGGCGGTGGTTCTGGCCGGTCCTCGTCGCGCTGGTCGCCACGGTGCCCGTGGCGGGCGTGTTCACGCGGTCCCGCATCTTCTACGTTCGCGATCTGACGCTCGCGTTCCGTTCACAGTATCTCTGGCTCCGCCACACCGTCCTCGCCGGCCAATGGCCCTGGTGGGATCCCTATCCGGCCAACGGCCAGTCGGCGGCGGCCAACGCGCTCTATCAGCTGTTTCATCCGATCACGCTCGCCATCCGGCTCCTGCTGCCCCCCTTGATCGGCTTCAATGTCTGGGTCGCGCTGCCGATCCCGATCGCCGGCCTTGGCGCCTTCGCGTACCTGGCGGCCTACGTGTCGCCGCCGGCCGCGGCGCTCGGGGCGCTCGCCTATGCCTTGTCGGGCCCGGTCGCCTCGTCGCCGAATTTCCCCAATCTCTCCTGGTCGATTGCGACGATCCCGTACGTGTTCTGGGCGATCGATCGCGTGGCGCGGCGGCGGACGGCGGCGTCGACGACGGTGCTGGCGGGCATCGTCGGCTTACAGGCACTGGCCGGCGAGCCGGTGACGCTCGGGGCGACGCTGGCGATTGCCGCCGTGTACGCGCTGGTGGCGCGCGGGGCGGAGCGTGGGGCGCGGGGCCCGGACGATGGCGGGGCGCGCGATGCCGGGCGTGAGGGGCCGGGCGGCGGCCGCGTGAGGACGATCGCCCTCGCCTGGGCGGGCCTCGGCTTCGGCGTGCTGCTCGCGTCGATCCAGTTCCTGCCGCTGCTGCAGGCGAGCCGGGCGTCGATTCGCTCGGCGATGCCGACGGGAGACAGCTTCTGGTCGTTCCATCCGCTCGCGATGCTCGAGCTGGTGATGCCGCACTGCTTCGGCGACTATTTCGCTTCCTTTCTGCGCGAGCTGCCATGGATGATGGCGCTCAACAGCGGGCGCGAGCCGTTCTATTACACGATGTACGCCGGCGTGCCGGTCCTGATGCTTGCCGGCCTCGTCGCGTTCAGACGCCGCGGCCAGACGGTGTTCTGGACGGTGACGGCGCTGGCCACGCTCGTCTCGGCGCTCGGCACGCACACGCCGTTGTATCCGGCGCTGCAGTGGCTGGTGCCTCCGCTGCGTGCGTTCCGCTTTCCGGTGAAGTATCTGGCGCTGACGTCGTTCGCGGTAGCCGTGCTCGCCGCGTACGGCTGGCAGGCGCTGGCCGATCGCGCCGTCAGCCGTCGCGCGCTGCGCCGCATGCTGATTCCCGCCGCCGTTCTGGGCTGCGCCGCGTATGCGCTGGTCGCGTGGATGCTGATCGCGCCGGCGTTGCCGGCGTACGGCTTCTTCCGGCTCGCCCGCGCCGTTCACGTGCTGTTTCCCATTCAGGGGGCCCAATACCTGATCCTGCGCGCACGCCCGCTGCTCACGGTACTGTTCCTGAAACTGCTCTGCGCAGGGTTCCTGATCCTGATCGCGGCCTCGGCCCGGCGCGAGCGGCGCGTCGCGCAGATGGCGATCGCGGTGCTGCTCGTCGCCGACCTGCTCGTCGCCAACGGCACCACGAATCCAACCATCGCCGAGCACTTCGTCCACGAGCCCACGTGGGTTCAGCGCATCCAGGCGCACCCCGAGTCCCGCACGTACGTCGGGGGGCGCATCGACGGCGGCCTCGACGTGCTCGATATCGACGCTCCCAAGTGGGCGAGTCTCGACACCGCCGCGACCGCCCTCGAGCAGCGCTACATCGCGGCGAACCAGCTGGTGTACTCGCCGTCGGGCTGGCGCATGCGCGAAGCGGTGTCGTACGACCTGCCGCTGCTGTGGCCGAAAGAATTCGCGATGATGGTCGAGCGCTTCCGGCACGCCACCCGGCCCGAACGGATGCACTATCTGGCGATCGCCGGCGTGCGCTACTGCGTGCTGCCCAACCCGCCCTTCCCGGGGGCGGTTCCGCTGGCGGGCATGATCAGCCTCGAGCAGATGCACCTCTACGACTGCAACCCGTCGGCGCACCGCGCTTCAGTGGTACCCGATGCCCTGATCGGACCGGATGTCCGCTGGCAAATCGAAGGCCTGTTCCAGCAGCGCTACGATCCGGCCGCGGGCGTGCTGGTGAGCCAGCCTCCGCCGCCAGCCGCGGGCACGCGCGGGCCGGCGGCCCCGGCGGCCGCGGCGATCGTCGTCGACGAGCCGACGCGGGTCGTCGTGCGCGCGAGCTTGCCGGCCGACGGGTACCTGTCGCTCGCCGATTCATACGATCCCGACTGGCACGTCGACGTGGACGGGCAGCCGGCGCCGCTGATGCGGGCCAACGCCATCTTTCGCGCCGTCCATCTCACGCGCGGGCGGCACCTCGTCACCTTCTCGTACCACCCCCGCGCGTTGTACGCCGGGGCCGCGTCGACCGCGACGACGATCCTCGCGCTGGCCGCGTGGTGCGTGGTCGAGCGGCGCCGCCGCGCATCCGTCTCGGCGATCGCAGACGCCCCCATAGCCGAACGTCTGGCATGACGGAGTCGCCGCGGGGCCACCTGCGGCCACCTAGTACGCGCCGCGTCCGCTGAGGACCGCCCCAATCGTCCGGCAGAGCACGTGGACGTCGAGCCACACCGACCAGTTCCGGATGTAGTAACTGTCGTAGCTCTCCTGCTCGCGCGTGCTGCCGGCGCTGCGCACCGTGATTTGCCAGAGTCCGGTGATGCCGGGACGCACGCGCCGCCGCAGCTCGCGGAAGGCGGGTGAAAAGCCCTCGAGGTGATAGTCCGGGAAGGGACGCGGGCCCACGAGACTCATGTCCCCGCGCAGGACCGCCCACAATTGCGGCAGCTCGTCGACGCTGTACCGGCGAAACATGCCCCCGATGACGGGAATGAGGCGCGGGTCGTTCGTCAGTTTGTACTTCGCCTCCCATTCACGCCGCGCGTCTGGATTGGCCGCCAGATGCGCCTCGAGCTGCTGCTCGGCGCCGCGCCGCATCGTCCGGATCTTCGAGACGGCAATGCGACGGCCGTCGAGCCCGGCGCGATCCTGCAGGAAGAACGCGGGGCTCCCGTCGAGAACCCGGACGAGCGCAGCCGCGGCGGCGATGATCGGCGCCGCCACGGCGAGCGCCACGGCGCCGATCGCGATGTCCATTGCGCGCTTGATGACGCGGTTGCCCTCTCGCAGCAGGTTGTTGGTGTACTCGACCCCGACGAGGGTGCCGAGATTGCGAACCTGCAATCCTTCGACGGGCAGGTCGTCGTACTCGCGCAACAGGACCACGTGACGGAAATGCCGCTGCAGCCGATCGATGACGGGACGCTCGCGCGACGGATCGGCGCGTCGGGTCTCGACGAACGCCACCCGGATGCCCTCGGCCGCGAGCGCCGGCGCGCACTCTACACCGCCGGCGATCGGCACCCCCTCGACCTGCCCTGTGGCCTCCGGTTGCAGACTGACCACCGCCTCGGGGCGGTATCCGAGACCGGCGGTTCGGATGCTCCGAATCACACCCGCGGCGCGCTCGCCGGTCCCGACGATGACCACCGGCTCGTGCCACCAGCTCCAGCGGCTCGCCCAATGCGACACCAGCGCGCGACTCGCCGGGACGAGCACCAGGCTGAACACGAACGCGATGCTGAACGTGGCCCGTGAATACAGCGGCGACAGCTTGAACCCGAAGGAGAACGCCGCCAGCACCAGAAAGCCGAACCCGGTGACATACGAGAAGCGGCGGAGGGTCTCGACGGGACCGACCCCGAAGCCGGGATACAGTCCGGCACGGGAATAGCCGAGAAGAAAGAGGAACACCAGAGGCGCGAGTCCGGCGTAGACGCCCGCGGGCTGCCCCCGGACGGGGAGGGCCCACACGACGTATGCCGCGCCGGCCGCCAGGAGGAGCGCCGCGGCGTCGGTCGCGAGCAGCATCGAGGCGCGCACGACTCGTCCCATCTGGCGCGGACCCGCACGTCTGGCGGCAGCCGGGGCTGGCGCGACCGTTGGCATGCTCAGGAACCCTCGCCTCGGCGCATGGTCGCGGCCATGATAGCCGATTGTCCGGATGACACGAGCCGTGGAGAACGAGTCAATGTCGTGGAGAGGCCGACGCGTGCTGGTGACGGGCGGGGCGTCCTTCATCGGATCCCACCTGACGGAAGCGTTGATTGCGCGCGGCGCTCGCGTCCGCGTCGCCGACAACATGAGCAGCGGCAGCCGCGACAACCTCGACGCGCCGCTCCGCGCCGGAACCGTCGAACTGCTCGAAGTGGATCTGCTCGACAGCCGCGCCGCCGAGCAGGCGATGAAGGACATCGAGGTCGTGTTTCACCTGGCGGCCGACCACGGCGGCCGTGGCTACATCGATCTGCACCAGGTCAATTGTTCGACGAACCTGGTGCTCGACGGACAGATCTATCGAACCGCCGCGCGCGTCGGCGTCGAGAAGGTGGTGTTCGCCTCCTCGGGATGCGTCTACCCGAACCACCTGCAGACGAATGCGGACGAGATCGTGTACCTGCACGAGGACCTCGTCCAGCCCCCCTACGACGCCGACAATCTGTACGGCTGGGCAAAGCTGATGGGCGAACTCGTCCTGCGGGCCTACTGCCGCGAAGGCCGGCTGAAGGGGGCCTCGCTTCGGTATTTCACCGCGTACGGTCCACGCTGTCCGGAGAGCCACGCGGTGACCGCGATGATCGCCCGCGCGTTCGTGCGCCAGTCTCCCTTCGAAGTGTGGGGCACCGGCCAGCAGGTTCGCAACTGGACCTACGTCAGCGACGTCGTCGAGGCGACCATTGCGGCCGCCGAACGGGTCGACGACGGGCGCGCCGTCAATGTCGGGACGATGGAGCGAATCAAGGTCGTGGACGCCGTTCGCCTGATCCTGACGTGCATGAATCAGGACTCGCCGTTGACGTTCGACCCCGCCAAACCCACGGGTCCCTACAACCGCGTCTGCGACAACCGGCTCGCGGCCGAGGTGCTGGGCTGGAAGCCGCTGGTGCCGTTCGCCGACGGCGTCCGAAAGTCCATCGAGTGGTACGTCGGCAGCCACGACGTCGGACACGTCGCCCGTGAGCTGCCGCGCGCGCTCACCGAGCGGACCCATGCCTCTGCCTGAATTCTTCCTGTCCGGGGTGCGGATCCATGCCATCCGCGTTGCGGACGTCGTGGCCACCGTCGATGACTGGATCGCGAGCCGGCGTGTGGAGTACGTCGTACTCACCGGAGCCCACGGCGTCGTCGAGATGCAGTCGGACGCGGAGCTTCGCGCGATCAACAACCGCGCGGGGCTGACGACTCCCGACGGCATGTCGGTCGTCTGGATGGGGCGTCTGAAGGGGCATGCCGCGATCGAGAAGGTCTACGCGCCCGACATCATGACGGCGCTCTTCGAGCACGGCGTGTCGCGCGGCTACCGGCATTTCCTCTACGGCGGCGATCCGGGCGTGGCTGAAGCGCTGCGCGCCGTCCTGGAGCGCCGCTATCCGGGGATTCACGTGACCGGCACGTACTGTCCCCCCTTCAGGCCGCTCGAGGGGCACGAAGTAGACGACATCGCCGCGGCGATCGAGGCCGCGGCGCCGGACATCGTGTGGGTCGGGATCGGCTGTCCGAAGCAGGAGCGGTGGATGGCCCGGTTCCGGCCGCTGCTGCAGGCGCCGGTCCTCATCGGCGTGGGGGCCGGCTTCGACTTCCTGGCTGGGCGCAAGCCGCTCGCGCCGCGGTGGATCCAGCGGTCGGGATTCGAATGGCTGTATCGCCTGCTGAGCGAGCCCCGGCGGCTCTGGCCGCGATACTCGCGTGTCGTGCCGCGGTTCCTCTACATCGCCGTCCGCGACCGGCTCGGCGTTCAGGACGCGAGGCGCGTTGGTGCTCGGTGACTGGGTGCTGCCCGGACTATGTCTTGCGAGCCACGATCACCTGGGACACACCGAATGCGCGGAGTCCCGGAGTCCTCTCGAGCGTGTCAGCCAACCAGCGCAGCGGGAGGCGGGCGCGGCGCATCCAGGCCGGCTGCGTGCCCGAGATGTTCTCGAACGTCTGCCAGACGAATCGTGTGGACTCGATTTGGAACCCCGCGCCGGCAATGAGTCCGCGCAAACGACGGTGGCCATAGTTGCGAGCCCAATAACGGAAGAAACGGCGGCCCAGAGCGACGGGGATGTAGGGGATCATCGGGACATACGGCGGCACGCGCCTTCCGGACGATCTGACGAAGACGCCATGCGTTTCGAATGGAAACCATCGATTGGGTGAGAACACGATCAGGCGACCGCCCGGACGCAGCACCCGCCGGATCTCCGAGAGCACGGCAGCTTCGTTCGGCACGTGCTCCAGGACTTCGTTCAGCAGCGCCGCATCGAAGTCTCCCGCGAGAAGCGGCATGGCTTCGAGGTTGCCTTCGAGCACGCGACTCCGGAGCACGTCCTGCGCATGCGCCTGACGAACCTTGTCGGCCGAATACTCGAGACCGATGGCGTCGACTCCATGACGCTCGATCAGCGCGAGGACGTAGTCGCCCGATCCGCAACCGCAATCGACCACCCGTGGCCGGGGACCGGCCAGCACGGACGTCACAATCCGCAGCCTCTTTTCAATATTGAGCGGAGTCGCCGTGTCCCGGCCGGCGATGGCAATGGAGTCGTAGCCGGACATATCACTCGGCCATCGGTGTCGCGTCCCGAGGCTGGGTCACCGGTCCGTATGCTTCGCAGAGGCTCAGGAGGCTGGCCAGCAGGTTGGGGTCCTGCACGGCGATGATGTTGCCCCAGGCGTTTCCATCGACGAGGTCGCACGGATACCGCGCGAATCGTCTCCAGCGATGTGGACCGCCATACCGCCTCACCGGGTACCACTCGGAGACGACGAGCGCGTAATGTTGCTGGATCAGAAGCCGTGCGAGGTCCTGAAACGAGTAACCCAGGGGACGCGTCTTCGCGTCCTCGAACTCACACACGATCACCCGGGGATTGAATTGTTCCCACGGAACGCCCCTGAGCACGAACAGGTCGAACCCTTCGGTATCGACCTTGAGAAAGTCGACGCGTTCGAGCGGATGCTCCGCACAGAAGTCGCGAAGGGTCGTGACGTCGATGCTGCTCGTCACGACATGGCTCGGGTGGAATGCCGTCAGGCCGCTGATTCCCGTCGAGACCCGACTCGTGTAGAACGGCGCCTGCTGACGGGGCTGGTCCGCGAGCGCCCTTGGATCGACCAGGACGCGGGGGAACGACGCGACGGCCCGTTCGAGCTGCCCCCTGTTGGATGGATCCGGTTCGAACGCGAACACACGCCATCCGCTCCGCGCGAACGGCAGCGACGCCGTGCCGATATGCGCCCCGACATCGACCATCACGCCGTTCGTCGAGGCGGCGCGAAGCAGGCGGAACACCATGGCCGCTTCCTCGGGCGCGTGGCCGCCCAATCCCAGGGAGCGGGCCGCGAACGTCACGAGCGACCACGGGCCGTCTTCGCGCAAAATCGACGCCGCTCGCCGGACTTTTGCGATCATGAACGCGAATGACTCCGGATCACGAGAGCTGGTGCCGGCACGCGCGCGCGATCTGGAGTACCGACACGACGCGCCATCATAAATGATATTGGCCGCGGCCATGATCGTTTCCATCATCATTCGCACGTTCAACGAGGAACGCTACCTCGCCAGGCTGCTCGATGCGGTGGCGGATCAGCGGATGGCCGAAGACTCGGACACGAGCCAGGCGGGCCCGATGGACGTCGAGGTCGTCCTGGTCGACTCCGGGTCCACGGATCGCTCGGTCGAAATCGCGCGCGCGCGCGGCGCGGTGATTTGCCACCTCGCGCCGGAGGCCTTTTCCTTCGGTCGGTCCCTGAATCTCGGGTGCAGTCGCGCCACGGGCGAGATCTTCGTCTTCGTCAGCGGGCATTGCATTCCGAAGACGCGTACCTGGCTGCGCGCGCTGATCGAACCGATCCGCGCGGGTGACGCGGTGCTGAGCTACGGCCGGCAGGTCGCGGGGGAGACGACGTCGCTCAGTGAAGCTGAAGTCTTCAGCCGGCTGTATCCGGATCGCAGTGCCGTGCCGCAGGACGGATTTTTCTGTAACAACGCCAACGCCGCCGTGAGCCGCCCGGTCTGGGAACGGTTCGGTTTCGACGAGGAGCTGACCGGTCTCGAAGACATGCACCTCGGCAAGCGAATCGTCGAATCTGGCGGGCGGATCGCGTACGTCGCCGAAGCGGCGGTCGCACACTACCATCACGAGACATGGGCGCATATTCGACGCCGATACGAGCGCGAGGCGATCGCCCTCCGTCGCATCAGGCCCGAGTGGCACGTCACGCTCTCCGACTTTCTTCGATACGTCGCCGTGGGGGTGCTGCTCGACTCCGCAATCGCCGTGCGGCAGCGCCGCTGGCTTCGAAATGCCCCGCACATTGTCATGTTCCGGCTGATGCAGTATTGGGGCAGCTATCGCGGGAACTACGCGCACCGCCAGCTCGCGGAAAAGGAAAAACGCGCGTATTTCTATCCCATCCGGCGGGACTCCTGAGATGACGACCGGAAACGCACGAAGGCGCACCGTCGCCCTGCTGCCGATGAAGGCCCACAGCGAGCGCGTGCCCGGCAAGAATTTCCGTCCGCTCGCCGGAAAGCCGCTGTTCCGCTGGACGCTGGAAACGCTTCTCGAGGTCGGCGAGATCGACCAGGTGATTATCAACACCGATGCTCGCCGTCAGCTGCAGCTCGACGCGGCCGTGGCCGACCCGCGCGTCGCGCTTCGCGATCGAACGCCTGAGCTCTGCGGCGACACCGTCAGCATGAACCTCATTCTGGCTGACGACATCCGCGCGGTGGCCGCCGATCGCTACGTGATGACCCACGCGACGAATCCACTGCTGTCCGCCGAGACGATTCGGCGGGCGCTCCGGCTGTTCGATGAGGTCGAAGGGGCGGGGACCGGCGACTCGATCTTCAGCGTCACCCGCCACCAGGCCCGCTTCTACGACCCGGCGGGCCGGCCGATGAATCACGATCCGGCCAATCTCGTACGCACGCAGGATCTCGATCCGCTCTTCGAAGAGAACTCCTGTCTGTATGTGTTTACGAACGGGAGCTTCGTCGACGCCGGCGCGCGGATCGGACGCCGTGCGGTCATGTTCGAAACGCCCGCGCTGGAGTCGCTCGACATCGACGAGGAGTCCGACTGGGCGCTGGTCGAGGCCTATCTGACGGCACAGGGCGGGACGCGGCATGGCGACTAGCGGCAGCCCCATGGAGGTTCTCATCACGTGTCAATCCATGGTCGCGGTGGCGCCGGAGCTCGAAGAGTCGTTCAGGGCCAGGGGATTGAACGTGACGGCGCCGGTCGTCCAGGCGTTCGCCGAGCAGGAGCTGCGCCGGCTCGTCCCCCGGTTCGACGGCTGGATTCTCGGCGATGAGCCGGCGACGGCCGATGTGCTGGAGGCGGGACGCCGTGGCCGCCTGCGCGCCGCCGTGAAGTGGGGCATCGGCGTCGACAACGTCGACTTCGCAGCGGCGGCGAGGCTCGGCATCCCGATCGTAAATACCCCCGGGATGTTCGGTGACGAGGTCGCCGACATGGCGATGGCGTACATCACGGGCCTCGCGCGCGCGACCTGCTATGTGGATCGCGAGGTGCGAACGGGAAACTGGCCCAGGCCGCGCGGGATCTCGTTGTCGGGAAAGGTCGTGGGCCTGGTCGGATTCGGGCAGATCGGCCGGGCGATCGCGCGGCGTCTGCTCACGGCCGGCATGACCGTCCAGGTATACGACCCAGCCTATGCGGCTGCGCCGGGGCTGGACGCCGTCGTGCGGAAGACCTGGCCCGACGGCATCGACGATCTCGACTTCGTCGTTCTCGCGTGTGCGCTGACGCCGGAAAACGTCCACCTGCTGGGGGCACCGTTCTTTGCCCGGGTGAAGCCCGGCGTGCGGGTGGTCAATGTCGCGCGCGGGAGACTGATCGACGAAGCGGCGCTGGTGCAAGGCTTGAGCACGGGGCGCGTCCATTCGGCCGCGCTCGATGTGTTCGAGGTGGAACCGCTGCCGCTCGACTCCCCGCTGCGGACGTTCGAGCGGTGCATCTTCGGTTCACATAACTGTTCGAACACGAACGAGGCGGTCCTGAGAGCCAGCACGCGTGCGCTCGATCTGTTGTGCGATTTCCTTCGAGCCCGACCCGCATGAAGCCGGCACGTGCTCAGCCGCCCTTGCGACCACCAGCAATGCGCATCAAGGCGTCGGAAGTCACGCCGCGCCGGCTGGCGGACGCCGCACGGCGTCGGGTCGCGGACATCCCTGACCTTCTGTCGTGGCGATGGTCCTCGTTCGCCCGTGTGAACCGAGCCACGCTGGAGGGGTATCGCGATCGGCACCGCGGCGCGCGACTCTTCATCCTGGCCAACGGCCCGAGCCTCGGGCGCATGGACCTCGGCATGCTGCGCGGCGAGTACACGCTCAGCATGAATCGGGCGTATCTGCTCTTCGACGGTTGGGGGTTCACGCCCTCGTACTATGTGTGCGCGAACGAACTGGTGCTGGAGCAGTTCGCACAGGATATTGCGCAATTGAGGATGCCGCGTTTCCTGAACTACAACAGGCGTCAGCTGTTTCCACGTCCCGACGGCGTCAACGATCTCATGTACCTCCGGCTGCGCTTTCCCCTGCGAGATCGGTTTCAGGGGGACGCCACGGCGGCGTTGACGAGCGGAGGCACCGTCACCTTCGTCGCGCTGCAGCTCGCGTATTTCATGGGATTCGGCCAGGTCGTTCTGATCGGGCTGGATCACACGTTCGTCGAGAAGGGCATTCCCAATACCACCGAAGTCCGGCGCTCAGAGCGGGACGAGAGCCACTGTCATCCGAACTACTTTCCCAAGGGCATCAAGTGGCAGCTGCCCGACTTGTACCGGTCTGAACTCGCTTACGCGCTGGCGCGCGAGGCCTTCGAGCGTGACGGACGCAGCATCGTCGACGCCACCGTCGGCGGCCAGTGCGACGTCTTCCCGCGAGTCGAACTCCGCAGCGTGATCAGCTGACCGCCTTCTCCAGCACGGCCTCGACCATCCGCACCGAGAAGTCATGGCAGTCGGGATAGCGTCGGCGCAATTCCCGCGTGACCCGTGCAGGCACGTGCTCCCGGACCGGAGCCAACACACGGACGGCGAAGGAAGAGGCTCGAAAAGACCTGACGTAGTCGTCGTAGAACACGCGGTTCACCCCTCGGCCCTCGTAGATCCAGGACACAATCGCGTCGGCAAGGTTCGGAGTGACCCAGGACTTCTGGAGGACCGCCGAACGGAGCTCTGTGGGCGCCATCAGGAGATGCGCGTAGTGCGGCACGGGGTTCAAGCCCGGTTTCCAGTGCCGCGCTTCCACGCCATCCGCCGCGGCAAAGACGTGATGGCCAATGCTGCAGGACCAGATCGGGCCGAAATTCGAATAGAGGACCCCGCCAGGCTTCAGCACGCGATACATCTCCCGGAGAGCGACGTCGATGTCGTGGATATGCTCGAACGTCGCGACCGAAAAGATCGATGAAATACTCTGCGTGTCGAAAGGCAGGTGTCGCGCGTCGCCCACGACGACGTCGTACTGCAGCCCTTCTGCCGTGCGACCTTCCGCGTAGGCCGCGGTATTCACTTCGACGTTCAGTCCGACTGGCCTGTTGACGTCCTGAGAGGCGAGTTCTTTCAAGACACGTCCGTCGACATCGCTGCCGATCTCCAGGACTGGCCCCGTTTCTGCCCGGCGGAACGTGGCAAATCGGTCGAGCGCCTCCCGCTGGTACCGTGTCAGGCCGTGGATGCTGCGGACAGGAAGGACAGCGTCGCGCGCGACGAGCAGCGCCTTGTGGAGCCAGGGTGCTTTCCCGCGGATGATCGGCTGTGCCCGGGCAAGCATCGAGTGCCGAAGAAGGCGATCGATCTCAGTCGAGACGCTCATGAGGACTCGAAGCCGGAGGAGCGAGAACCTCTCTCAATTGATTCGGGGCCATAATAGCCGATTGCCGCTGACCCCCATCCGTTTTTTCCAATGTCGCTAGCTCAGAGTGCCGCCGCCGGCGCCAGATGGTCGGTCGTCTCCGTGGCGGCGCGCCGCCTGGTGACGATCGTCACCAGCCTGGTGCTGGCGCGGCTGCTCACGCCGGCCGACTTCGGGATGATGGCGATGGCGGTCGTCTTCACCGGGTTCGTCGATCTCGTGCGCGGGCTCGGCACGGGCGCCGCCGTCGTGCAATCCGAGGGTCTCGACGACGATCTGCTCTCGTCGCTGTTCTGGTTGAATCTCGCCGTAGGCCTCGCGGCCGCCGCGGCGCTCCTCGTCGCCGCGCCGCTTGCCGCCGACCTCTTCCGCGAACCGCGGTTGGTACCCCTCCTGCGCGCGCTGGCCGTCACGCCGGTCCTGGCCGTCGCCAGCATCGTCTCGGGGAGCCTGTTGACCCGCGAGCTCAGATTCCGCCGCCTGGCTTTCGCGGAAGTCGGGGGCGCGTCGGCCGGGGGCGTCGTCGGCATCGTGCTCGCGTTGAAAGGCTTCGCGGTGTGGAGTCTCGTCTGGCAGAGCGTGTCTGCCGCGCTCGCGGTGTCGGCGGCGACCTGTCTCGCGGCCGGCTGGCGTCCGCGCATGCGCTTCCGGGGGCGGGCGGTGCGACAGGTGCTCGCCTACAGCGCGGACGTCACCGGCGCCAACGTGTTGAGCTACGTCGTTCGCAACGCCGACAGCCTCCTGATCGGCCGGTACCTCGGGGCGCAGAGCCTTGGGCTCTACGATCTCGCGTTCCGGGTGATGATGTCGTCGCTGCAGGTCGTCTCCGCCGCGTTCAGCCGCGCGCTGTTTCCGGTGTACGTCCGCTTCGGAGACGATCACCGGCGGCTCGGCGCCGCCTACCTCAAGGTGACGGCGGCGCTCGCCTTCATGATGCTGCCCGTCGTGCTGGGCCTGGGCGGGGTGGCCAAGCCGTTCGTGGCCGCCGTGTTCGGGCCGGCGTGGGCGGGTGCCGCCCCGCTGCTGGTGATTCTCGCCCCCCTCGGTGCGCTGCAGACCCTGGGGACGAGCGTCAACAACATCTATCAGACCGTTCGACGCACGGATCTGCTGTTGCGCTGGTACACGATCTCCGGCCTGCTCCTGGTCACCGGGTTTGCGATCGGCCTGAGGTGGGGCGTGACCGGGGTGGCGGCCTGTTACACGATCGTGTCGTTCGGGCTGGCGTATTTTCTGTTCAGGATTCCCCTGACCCTCATCGGCCTGCGGGTGTCGGCGCTCGGGAAGACCCTGAGCCGTCCGCTCGGATGCAGCCTCCTGATGCTCGGTGCCGTCCTGCTGATGCGGCGCCTCCTGCCGGCCGGACTGTCTCCCCGCGCGGTGCTCCTCGCCACCGTGCCCGGCGGCGCGATCGTCTACGTCGCCGCGACGTGGCGCTTCAACCGCGACGGCGCTGTCGACCTACTCCGGGTTGCCTGGCCCAGCCGATTCGCCCCGCAGTTCGAGGAGCGCCCCTTCGGTGTGCCCGGCCGGCAGGACCTGCCATCCTGACAGGACGCGCAGGAGCACCTGGCGGGGGAATCCGCCGGGAACGACGAAGACCCGGCGCCCCCTCGTCAGCAACGCCCGAATCAGCGCCGGCGCGTCGTGCCCCTCGTCGGCGCGCGCGTCGAGGATCACGACGTCGCGATCGAACAGCAGCGGAACAGAGGCGTCCTTGTTCCCGCCGTACGTGACCAGCGCGGACACGTCGGGCACCACGCTCGCGAGCGCCCGCGTTCTGGCGAGATTCACCGTGCGCAGCAGCCGCGAGGCCTGCACGTCGTCGGCGAGGTGCAGCGCGAGCGCCCAGCCGAGACAGAGTCCTGCGGCGAGGGACATCACCGGAAGAAGGGCGGGGTGCGAGCGCGCCAGGAACCACGTGATGGCGAGCGCCGCCGCCAGCGCCAGGGGGAGCTTCAACTCGGCGAGGAACCGTGCCGTGCCCATCGGCATCGCGACAATCGCCACGGCGAGGCAGATGCCGGCCAGGGCGCCGAGCGCGAGCAAGCGGAGGCGGAGCTGGAATTCCGCGAGCGACCAGGCGAACGCCACGGCCGCCATCGGCAGCAGTTCGAGCAGATAGCGCTGGTTGAACGAAATCCCATCGTGCCGCTGCACGCCGGAGAACGCGAACGTCACGACGGGCGCCGCGGCGATCAACGACAGCATCCGGAGCTGTCGCCGGCGCGCCGCCGGCATCGGGAAGGCCGTCGTCCAGGCGAGCGCGAACAGGACGAATGCCAGCACCGCCCACGGCGCCGACTGGAGAAAGGCCTTCTGCAACGTCAGGCCGGCCATCAGGTGCGCGCCGGTCAGCCGATCGTATCTGTCCCAGCCGACCGTCGGCCCGGCAAGCGGCGGCCGAACCGTAAAATCGACCATGCGGGCCCAGAACATCACGAGCGGATCGAAGAACGACGAAGAGAGCGGCGAAACCCTGAGGTAGGCGGGGCCCTTGCTGATCGGATTCCAGGACGCGAGGCGCGCATGGTTGATCGCCGCGGAGGCGGCGACCGGAATGGCCGCGGCCGCCGCGAAGGCGCAGAGCGCCACCCGGCGGCGTTCGCTCCACAACAGGATCCCGACACCCGCGGCGGCCACGATCACCGCGTTCTGATACCGGATGCCAGCGGCCACCGCGAGCAGGAAGCCCGCCGCGGCCGCCGGCCGCGGGCCGCCGCCTCTGTCGCGATCGATCGCGGTACCGGCCGCCAGGATTCCTGCGGTGCACAGCGCGATGCTCAACGCATGCGGCCACAGACCCTGTGCGTACTCGATGACGAAGCCTCCGAGCGCGAACGCGCCGGCCGCGATCCACGGCGCGGACGCCGCGGGCGCATAGCGGCGCACATAGACGAAGATCAGCGCAATCGTGACGAGATAGGCGAGCGTATTGAGCGCCACCAGCCCGCGCCAACCGGCCACGGAAAATGGCAGGGCCAACGGGGCGTAGAGCGGCGGGGCCGTGGAGGCGACCGGCGTCGACGTCACGGCGCGCCCCCACGGACCAGGATCGAAGAACAGCAACTCACGGCTTGGCGGCAGCCCTTCGGTGTTCCCGATCGTCACGCGACCCTGCCGAAGCGCGAGCACGTTTACCAGATAGTTGTCGTCGTCGATCGTGAACACGCCGGGGACGACCGTCGCGGTCAGAACGGCGCCGAGCACGACCAGCGCGAGGAGGAGGGGCAGGAGGGACGCCGTCCGGGCCGGTAACACCATCCACTACCCTTATCGGGCCGCCGGAACCGACTCCTTAACAGCCGGATCCCTCGTGGCGTCGATCGCCCGTCGCTTGGGTCTAGAATCACGACATGTCGACGCTCGGGATGGCCTGGCCCGAATGCGAGAGCCGCGACGCCCGCCCCCGATGGTCCGCTGCCCGCGGCTTCACGCTGATGGAGCTGATGGTCGTGATGGCGCTCATCGCGATCCTCGTCGCCGTCGCCTTCGCGCGCTACAGCCGCGCAAAGATTAGCGGGAGCGAGGCGTCGGCCCTCGCGTCGCTGCGGACGATCGCCGAAGCCGAGTGGAGCTTCGCCCAGACGTGCGGCAACCAGAAATATGCCCCGACGCTGGTCGCGCTCGGCCAGCCGGTGCCGGCCACGGGCGAGGGGTTCCTCAGCCCCGACCTGACGAGCGGGGAGACGATCGAGAAGAGCGGCTACACGCTGCATCTGACCGCCGCGCCGGCGGCCGGGGCGCCCGCCGCCTGCAACGGCGCGGCTGTGGCCGACGGGTTTGCCGCCACCGCCGATCCGACCAGGCCGGGGGCGACCGGCATCCGCTATTACGGCGTGAACGCCGGCCGTGTGCTCTATCAGGACACCCGGACCTTCACCGGCAACCTCCCCGAGAACGGCGCGCCTGGGCACGGGACCGAGGTGAGGTAAACTGGACGCGACCCGCATGTCATCTCTTGCGCGCAAACTGCTCGCCGGCTTCGCGCTGCTTGGCCTGGCCGCCTCCTCGACGGCCCTGTGGGTGCACTACCACCTGTTGACCACGCCGAATTATTCGAGCTTTTGCGACGTCAACGGCACCGTCAACTGCAGCGACGCGTACTTGAGCCGGTACGGCACCGTGGGCGGCGTGCCCGTCGCGCTGTTCGGCGTGCTGTTCTTCGCGTTCGTGCTCGTGCTGGTCTGGGCCAGCCGCGCGAGCCGCCCGGCGGCCGAAGCGGTGGCCGGCTATCTGTTCGCGCTGTCGACCGTCGGTCTGGCGGTGGTCCTGTATCTCGGCTACGCGTCGTTCTTCATCCTGCACGCCGTCTGCCTGCTCTGCGTCACGACCTACGTGGCCGTCGTCGCCGTGTTCATCATTTCCGGAGGCGCGAGTTCCTTGCCTATGTCGAGCCTGCCTCGTCGCGCTGCGCGCGACCTGCGTACCGTCATGCTCAGTCCAATCGCGCTGGCGATTGCCGTCCTCTTCGTGGGGGGCAGCGCGGCGGCGATTGCCATGTTCCCGCGGGACGCCTCGGCGGCCGCGCGCTCCGCGCAGCAGCCGCAGGCCCAGCCGCTCTCGGCGGCGCAGCAGAGCCAGCTCGCCCGCTGGTGGGACATGCAGGAGAAGGTGAACATGCCCTTCTCCAACGACGGCACCAAAGTGCTCGTCGTGAAGTTCAGCGACTTCCAGTGTCCCGCGTGCGCCGAGACGTATTTCGCCTACCAGGGCATCTTCGGGCAGTACAAGAACCGGCCGAGCGACCTCCGCTTCGTGCTGAAGCACTTTCCGCTCAACCCCGAGTGCAATGCCACCGTGACGAACATGGTCCATCCGGCCGCGTGCGCGGCGGCGGCGGCCGGCGTGATGGCCCTCGCGAAAGGGCAGGCCACGTTCGACAAGCTCGAGGACTGGTTCTTCGTCAACCAGCAGAAGCTCAGCCCGGCGACGGCCCGGCAGGCGGCCGCCGACGTGGCCGGCATCACCGACTACGACGCGCAGTATCCGCGGGCCATCCAGCAGGTCAAGACCGACGCGTCGATTGGCGGCGTGCTGGGCGTCAAGTCGACCCCGACGTTCTTCATCAACGGCCGCCGCATCGTCGGAGGCGTGGAACCGCGGGTCCTCCAGGCCATCATCGACCTGGAGTTGTCGCGCGCCACGGCGAAATAACCCCGGACGCGTCCCCATGCAGGCCGCGATTCGCACGCGTGAGCTGACAAAGGATTATGCGGTCGGGTTCTGGCGCAAGCGCCCCTATCGCGCCCTCGACAGGCTCTCGATCGAGGTGGCGCCCGGCGACATCTTCGGCTTCCTCGGTCCGAACGGCGCCGGCAAGACGACCACGCTGAAGCTGCTGATGCAGCTGATTTTCGCCACGAGCGGCGAGGCCGAGATCCTCGGCTGCCCGGCCGGCGACCTGGGCGTGCGGCGGCGCATCGGCTACCTGCCGGAACACCCCTACTTCTACGATCACCTCACGGCCGAGGAGCTGCTCGACTACTACGGACGCCTGTTCGGGATGCCGGCGGCGGATCGGCGGCGCCGCGCCGGCGCGATGCTCGACCGGCTCGGCATCGCCGCCGAGCGGCGGCTGCCGCTGCGCAAGTTCTCCAAGGGCATGCTGCAGCGCGTCGGGCTGGCGCAGGCGCTGCTGAACGAGCCCGAGGTGATTTTCCTCGACGAGCCGATGTCGGGGCTCGATCCGCTCGGGCGCCGCGACGTCCGCAACCTGATCCTCGAGCTGCGCGACCAGGGGCGCACGGTGTTCTTCAGCTCGCACATCCTGTCGGATGCCGAGACGCTGTGCAGCCGCGTCGCGATGGTCGTCAAGGGACGGCTGGCGGCGCAGGGCACGCTCGGCGAGCTGCAGGCGTTCGACGTGCGGGGGTGGGAGCTGATCGTGGCGGGCGCGGGAGAGGCGATCGAGTCGCGGCTGCGCGGGCGCGCGCGTCGCGTGACGCGCATCGAAGGGGAGCGGTACGCGGTGGAACTGTCGCCCGAGGCGCACCCCGAATCAATCCTAGCGGAGCTGACGGCGGCGGGCGCCTCGCTCGTGTCGATCAATCCGCTGCGCGCGACCCTCGAGGATCTCTTCGTGCGGCGGGTGGCGGAAATCGGCGACGGGGCGCGCCCGGAGGGACAGCATGCCGGCCGCTAGATCGGTGGCGGTGGCTGCCTTCCGCGAGTCGGTCCGCGACAAGGTCTTCTATAACCTCCTGCTGTTCGCCGTGCTCCTGATCGGCGCCTCGCTCCTGATCGGGCAGCTCACGGCGGGGCAGGACGTCAAGATCATCAAGGACCTGGGGCTCTCGGCGACCTCGCTCTTTGGATTGTTCATCGCGATTTTCGTCGGCATCAGCCTCGTCTCCAAGGAGGTCGACAAGCGCAGCGTGTACCCGCTGCTCGCCAAACCGGTGCGCCGCACGGATCTGATCGTCGGGAAGTACCTCGGGCTGCTGATCACGCTCGCGGTGAACGTCGCGGTGATGGCGGTCGCGCTCTATGGCGTGCTGTTCTTCCTGTCGCGGGGCGTGCCGGCGAACGTACAGCAGGCGTGGGACGCTCCGGCGCTCGATCCGGCGCTGCTGACGGCGATTCTCCTCATCTACGTCGAGCTGGCGGTCGTGACGGCGGTCGCGATGTTCTTTTCCAGCTTTTCCTCGCCGATGCTCTCGGCGATCTTCACGCTGGGCGTCTACGTCATCGGGCAGTTCACGGCGGACCTGAACGGCTTCGACCAGATCGTCCACGCGCGCGGCGCGATCGCGCTGGCCAAGGCGTGCTATTACGTGCTGCCGGATCTGTCGCGCTTCGACGTCAAGATCGCGGTGGTGCACGGGCAGGCGGTGTCGGCCGCCTACGTCGGCACGTCGATCGCCTACGGGGCGATTTACATCGCCGCGCTCGTCCTGGCGGCCTCGGCGATCTTCTCGCGCCGGGATTTCAAGTGACGCGGGTCCCCGCGGTCCTCGCGGTGCTGTGTCTGGCCGGCGCCCTCACGCTGCACGCGGCGCAGGACCGCTGGTTTCCGCGCGCGCCCGAAAACTATCCGGCGATCCTGTACGTCCGCTCGCCCGACACGATGCGCCGGCTCGCCCTCGAGTACGACGGCATCACCGCCGATCTGTACTGGATCCGCGCGCTCCAGGCATTCGGCCGCGAGCGCCTCCAGCCGCCGGCGGCGGCCCGCAGGTACGAACTGCTGTACCCGCTGCTCGATCTGACGACGACGCTGGATCCGTACTTCAGCATCGCGTACCGGTTCGGCGCGATTTTCCTGGGCGAGCCGTATCCCGGCGGACCGGGACGCCCGGATCTGGCGATCGCGCTGCTCGAGAAGGGACTGAAGCAGCAGCCGCACCGGTGGCAGTACATGCAGGATCTCGGGTTCGTCTACTACTGGCACCTGCAGAACTACAAGAGCGCTGCCGCGTGGTTCCAGCGCGCGTCGCAGCAGCCGGGCGCACCGAACTGGATGCGCCCGCTTGCGGCCGTCACGCTCACCGAGGGGGGGCAGCGGCGGTCCGCGCGTGCGCTCTGGCGCCAGATCGCGCAGTCGGATCAGGCGTGGCTGCGAGATACGGCGGCCCACCGGCTGGCGCAGCTCGACGCCCTCGACGCGATCGATCAGATCCAGGCGCGCGTCGACGCGTTCCACCGCGCACGTCCGGCCGAGCGCGTCACCTGGCCCGCCCTGATCGCGGGCGGCTGGCTCCGCGGGACGCCGGTCGACCCGGCGGGCACGCCGTTCACCGTCGACCCGGCGACCGGCCACGTCGCCGTCTCGCGCGACTCGGCGCTGTGGCCCATGCCCGGCGACAAACCAGAGGCGCCGCGATGACGGCTCCCGTCGTCATCGCGGCGCTGGCGATCGCGGGGCTCGCGGTCGGCAGCTTTCTCAACGTGTGCATCCATCGCATCCCCCGCCGCGAATCGATCGTCTGGCCAGGGTCGCACTGCGCGACCTGCCAGCGTCCGCTCGCGTGGTACGAGAACGTGCCGCTCGCGAGCTACGCCGTGCTGCGCGGCCGCTGCCGGACGTGCGGCGCCTCCATCGCCCTGCGGTATCCGGCCGTCGAGGCGATCACCGCCGCGGCGTTCGTGCTCGAATACCTGGCGATCGGGTGGACGCCGCTGCTCGCCGTCCGGCTGCTCTTCGTCGCCGTGCTGATCGTCCTGTTCGCGATCGACCTCGAGCACCAGATTCTGCCCAACGTCATCACGCTGCCCGGCATCGTCGTCGGGCTCGCGTGCGCCCTGCTGCTCCCTCCCGGCCTCCGCGACGCGCTCATCGGCGTGCTCGTCGGCGGGGGGGTGCTGTTCCTGATTGCGGAAGCCTACTACCGGATCCGGGGCGAGGAAGGGATGGGGATGGGAGACGTGAAGATGCTCGCCATGGTCGGGGCCTTTCTCGGCTGGAAGCTGACGCTGCTGACGCTCATTCTCGCGTCGTTTGCCGGTTCGCTGATCGGCGTCGTGATCCTGGCGACGCGCCGGGGCGGGATGAAGGCGGCGCTGCCCTTTGGGACCTTCCTCGCGATTGGCGCCTTCATCGCATCGGCGGTCGGCCAGGACATCCTGACGTGGTACCTGGGGTTGTACTCGTGACCCGGAGCGGGTATCTCCTGATCGGCCTCACCGCCATCGTCGCGGCGCTGGCGGGCATGCTCGCCTTTGCCGTGCTGAAGCTGTTCGAGGCGGCGCGGCAGTCGGCGAAGGCCGGCCGCGACGAAGGCACCGAGACCGCCTTCATGGCCGGCGCCATGGAAGAAGCGGTGCAGCGCCTGCGCACCCAGGAACGCGCGATGAAGGCGCGGGCCGAAGCCTCCGAGCGCCTCAGCGGCGAGATCGTCGCCAGCATGACGTCCGGGCTGCTGGTCGTGGGGGACGACCGTCACGTCCGGACGATCAATCCGGCGGGGCGCGCGCTGCTCGGCCTGCCCGATGCGGCGTGGACGGGCACGCTGCGCGACGTGCTCGCGACCGCCGCGCCGCTCGCCGACGCGGTCGAAGAGTGCCTGTCGACGGCGCGCCCGATCGTCCGGCGCGCGCTGCGCCTGCCGGCCTCCGGCGGCACGGCGCACCTCGGCGTCACCGTCTCGCCGATTCGCGACGAGACGGGACGCGCGCACGGCGCCATCTGCCTGTTCAGCGATTTGAGCGAGATCGTCGAGCTCGAAGATCAACTGCGCCTCAAGGACAGCCTCGCGCGCCTGGGCGAACTGACGGCCGGCATCGCGCACGAGTTCCGCAACGGGCTGGCCACGATTCACGGCTACGCGCGCCTGCTCGACCTCGACCGCCTGCCCGCCGACTTCCGCCCGTACGTGCAAGGCATCCGCGACGAGACGGAGGCGCTCGGCCAGGTGGTGACGAACTTCCTGAACTTCGCGCGTCCCACCGAGCTGACGCTCGCGCCTGTCGACATGCGCGCGATTGTGGAGCGGGCCGCCGAGGAGATCCGTCCCGAGGCGGGCAGCCGCGGCGGCGACGTCGCGGTCCGGGGCACGTTCGCCCGCGTGGACGGCGACGAGGTGCTGCTCCGGCAGGCCTTCAGCAACTTGTGCCGCAACGCGCTCGAGGCCTGTGTCGACGCCCGGATCACCCCGCGCATCACGATCGAGGGCGCCCTCGATGTCGTGCAGGGAGTGCTGCGCGTGAGCGTCGCCGACAACGGCCCGGGGATCGACGCGGCGATCGCGCCGCGCATGTTCCGCCCCTTCGTCACCACGAAGGCCCGGGGCACCGGCCTCGGGCTCGCGCTGGTTCAGAAGATCGTCGTGACGCACAACGGCCGCGTGGCGGCCGCCGACGACACGCACGGCGGGACGCGGGTCGTCGTGACGCTGCCCGCCTCGGCGGCCGCGGCGCTTCCATAGTTGTTACGTAAGGTAACAAATCTGGACATCCTGCACGGATTCTCTCTTCGATTCTGGCGCAGCACCACTTCCCTAACTAGCTGTCGAGACGCCGTTTAGAGCCCACACTGGGCCCATGGCGGCGCTACTGGCCCATCCATTGCTCGATACCGGGGCATGCGCCAGCGGGTTGCGCGGTCAGTACGCGGATTTTCACTCATCGAGCTGCTGTTGACGGTGAGCGTGGCTGCCACGCTGATGGCCATCTCGGTGCCGCTCCTGAACAAATTGAGCGATTCCACGAAGCTGACCAACACGACCGACCAGGTGGAGCGCGAAATGCAAACGGCGAAGCTCCGATCGGTTTCCACGAACACCACGATGCGGTTCCGGACCAACTGTCCGTCGACGGGGTACTACCGGATCGTCGAGGTGCTCGGGACGTCGGCCGACACGGCCGCGTCGCGCTGCAATCCCGCGACGTACCCGTTCAAGACGACGGGCGTGGACTTCGCGTCGCCGCCGAATTTCGACGGCGTGCTCCGGCAGCTCCTCGATGGCGCGACGGTCACGACCGCGACGATCGAGTTCCATCCGGACGGCACGGCGTGGGATGCCTCGTCGGGCACGGCCACGGCTATTTCGAGTTCGTTGACGGTAACGGTGAGTCGCAATGGCCTCAGCAAGAACATCACGCTCAATTCGCTTGGCAAGATCCTGGTCCAGTAGCCAGGGCTTCAGCCTCGTCGAGACGCTGGTCGCCACCGGCATTCTGCTGACCGTGTCGCTCGGGGTCGCGCAGATGTTTGGCGTCGCCACGAGCCGCAACTTCGCGGCGCGCCAGCAGGTGTCCACGACCACGCTCGCGACGCAGAAGATGGAGCAGTTGCGCGGCCTCACCTTCGCGTACGACTCGTCGGGCCTCGGGCTGCCGATCACCGACACGACGACGAACCTCACGCTGGCGACCCCCGATACGACCGGCATCGGGCTCGATCCGTCGCCGAGCAACGTGCTCGAGGAGAACACCACGAACTACGTCGACTATCTGGACGGCCAGGGCAACTGGGTCGGCACCGGCACCACGCCTCCCTCGGGGGCGATCTTCACGCGCCGCTGGGCGATCCGCGCGCTGCCCACGAATCCGAACAACACCCTGATCCTGCAGGTGCTCGTCACCCCGACCTGGAGGGAAGAGCGCCGCGTCCGGACGGCGGACGGCCGCACCCGGCAGGTGGAAGATGCGCTGCTCACGAGCGTGCTCACGAGGAAGGCGCCATGACGATCCGCCGTATCCGACCGCGCACCGACGCCGGCTACACGATCATCGAGCTGCTGATCTCGATGGCGATCATGCTCGTCGTGACGGGCGCGATCTTCGAGCTGGTGAACCCGGGCAACGCGACCTCGCAGACGCAGCCCGAGGTCCAGGACATGCAGCAGCGGATGCGCGTGGCCACCGACACGCTCTTCAAGGACATCGTGATGGCCGGCGCCGGTCCGTATCAGGGGCCCGTCACCGGGTCGCTGATGGGATTCTTCGCGCCCGTGCTGCCGCGGTGCTGGGGGGACGCCTGTCCGAGCGCCGCCGGCGCGACGACCAACACGACGGCGCTGACCTCGACGATCAGCCTCACGTACATCCCGAATTCGTACTCGCAGACGACGATCAGTTCCGCGATGCCCCCGAATTCGACGGAGCTGAAGGTCACCGCTCAGCCGAACTGTCCCGACGGGCAGGAGTTGTGCGGCTTCTACGTCGGCGAGGAAGTGATCATCTTCGACACGTCCGGCCATTTCGACACCTTCACCATTACGCAGGTGCAGGACGATGCGGGCCATCTGCAGCACCGGGGCAGCGACCTGAACTACTCGTACGACATCGGCGCATCGGTCACGCAGGTCGAGAGCCACACGTATTACCTCGACACCTCGACGCATCAATTGATGCACTACGACGGCAGCGACAACGCGCCGGTTCCCGTGGCCGACAACGTCGTCGGTCTGACGTTCGACTACTTCGGCGATCCGGCGCCCCCGACGACGCCGAAGCCGGAACTCGGGGTGGCCAACTGCCTCTACGACGCGTCGGGGACGTATCTGGGCGGCAGCATGGACACGCTGACGACCGGCGGTGCCTCCATGGCGCCGCTGCCCGTCAGCATGTTTACCGACGGGCCATGGTGCGGCAGCGGCGACACGGAGTTCGATGCCGACCTGTTCCGCGTCCGCCGCGTCAGGGTGACGCTCCGGGTGGAGACCCCCGTCGATCGGCTGCGCGGCACCAATACCAGCTTGTTTGCGATCCCGGGGACGGCCACCGAAGGGCAGCGGTTCGTGCCCGATCTGGTCACGCGATTCGAAGTGGCGCCGCGGAACATGAACCTGAGCCGGTGACGCGATGACCAGGATCTCGAGACGGCTCGCCGGCGAAGAGGGGGTCGCGCTGATCGTGGCGCTGATGGCCACGATGCTGCTGACGGCGCTCGGCATGACGCTGATGCTGCTCAGCAACACCGAGACGCAGGTCTCGGCCAACTACCGCAACAGCCAGGAAGCGCTCTACGCCGCCGACGCCGGCGTCGAACGCATCGTCCAGGACCTGCTGGAGATCCCACGCTGGGACGACATCCTGGCCGCGGGCACGGGGGCCAGCGAGTGCGCCGGCACGAGCTCCTCGTTCGTCGACACGACCTGCGGCGCGACGGTGACGGGCACGATCCCGTTCAGCAACCAGACCGTGAACCTGATCAAGGCGACCGACAACCTGAATACCGCCATTACGAATCTGAACCTCTGGGGTACCGACAACCCGACGTTCCGCCTGTTCGCCTATGGCTCGCTCCAGAGCATGCTGCCGAACAACGTGCTCGACACGCCGATGTACGTCGCGGTCTGGATCGCCGACGACCCGGCCGACGGCGACGGCAATCCGCTCGTCGACACCAACGGCACGCTGACGCTGCACGCCGAAGCCTACGGGCCGAAGGGGACGCACAAGGTCATCGAGGTCACGGTGGCGAAGACGAGCAGCACGGAAATCGAGCGCGGGCAGATCGCGCAGCGCGGCCAGGACGAGTTGAACCAGCGCGCGCGCAAGTCGGCGGTCGGGCAGACCGGTTCGGCGCTGACGAACATGCAGATGAGCACCACGACGGGCGGGCTCGTCGTGCAATGAGGCCAATACAGTGATGTCTCACGGGATTCTTCGCCGGATCGCCGGAACGGCCTCGCGACGCCGGCCGCGGGCCATGACGGCCCTGCTGTCGCTGGCCGCCGTGCTGTGGTGGTCCGTCCCCGCGTCCGCCCAGCTCGACCCGCTCCTCTTCATCAAGCGCGTGCCGCCGACGGTGATCGTCGTCATGGACACGTCGCTCGAGATGCTCGAGGACGGCAGCGGCAACCTCTACGACCCTGGTTATTGGACCACCGGCGATTCGTCGGCGATGGGCGCCTTCACGAACATCAACACCGGTACCACGAAGACGTACCGGCGCATCTTCCACAATTTCGCGTACTCGTCCTCCGGATCGGCCAAGTACACGGCCTCCACGATCTCGGCGGTCGCGGCGGTGTGGGACCCGAGCAACTCGCTCACGTCGAACAACGCCTCCGATCTGGCCTATCTGAATCCGACGCGATGGGCGATCGCCCGGCAGGGCATTGCGCAGGCGGTGGGCGAGAACGCCAATGCGTCGAGCCGCTGGGGACTCATCCGGCTGCGGCAGAAGAATCCCCAGTGGCGCTCGACCCCGGGGGGGACGACCTGGGGCTCGTCGGACTGCGACGGCCTGGTCGCCGACTCGGACGGCACGCAGTTCCTCAACTTCGACGCGAGCCCGTGCAAGACCAACAAGCTGGGCTACTACGGCATTTACGCGCCCCAGGTCGACAATGCCAGCTACGGGCAGTCGAGCGCCCCGGCCGGCACGGTCGTCGTGACGCCGGGGAGCAACACCGCCGCATCGGTCCTCGATATCGTGAATCGTCACGCCGGCGACAGCCGTGCGCTGATCCCGGCCGGCGTAGGCGGGGTCGACAGCGGCGGCCAGTACGCGGACCGGCCGCTCAGCTACGCCCTCGACGATGCGAAAGCGGCGGCGTTGGCGGCGATTTCGGCGGACGCGGCCGCGACGCGGAGCTGCCGCAACACCGTGGTGGTGCTCGTCACGGGCGGCAAGGACTCGGGGAGTTCGTCCTACGTCGCCTCCAACGATCCGACGGCGCGCGCCTCGGGATTCCTCGACGTCAGCGGCCACCGTGTGCCCATTCACGTGATCGGCGTCGATGTGGCGGCCGGCGACAAGACGCAGCTGCAGACCATCGCGACCAACAGCGGCGGCGTGTACCACGACGCGACGAGCGCCCTCGACGTCGCCAACTGGATCGATTACGCGGTGCAGTCGGGATACGCCCGCGAGACCGATTTCGACAGCGGCAAGGCGAGCGAGTACGTCGCCGTCAGCCCGATCATCGGCACGGTCGATCTGACGTCGGCCAACGACGCGACCGGCACGGCGCTCCCGAATACCGTCGTCCACGAGGGGGGGATCGCCGCCAACCCGATTGTGCCCCAGCGCAGCAACGTGATGATCACGTCGGCGTTCGAGATGCCCGGGTTCGTGGGGCGGATGCGGGCGTTCCGTGTGTATCAGCCGGTGGCCGACAGTACGCAGGCGAGCGGCTACACGTTCCAGAACGATGGCACGATGCTCTGGCCCGACCTCGACAGCCGGCCGTCGCTCGCCGGCCAGGCGCGCACGCCGGCGGACCCGGACACGCGCAATATCTACACGTACATCCCGGACGGCAGCGGCGGCGGCTCGATGGTGGCGTTCACGGCCGCCAACGCCGCGACGATTGCGCCGGCCCTGAATCTGCCGAGCACGATCAGTGCGTCGACGCTGATTGGTTTTATTCGATCGCAGCCGCTTGGCGCGATCATTGGCTCGACGCCCGCCGTCATGGATCCGCCGTCGCTCGATCCTCCGCCCGACGACGACTACGGCCGGACGGATGCGAGCGACACGTTCGCCGGCGATCACGCGGATCGCCGCACCCTGATCTTCGTCGGCGCCAACGACGGCATGATGCACGCCTTCGACGCGCGCACCGGGTACGAGGTCTGGGCCTTCATCCCCTACAACCTCCTGCCGAAGCTGCAGACCCTGTACGACGGCCAGCCGGTCGACACGTACGAGTATTTCGTCGACAGCTCGCCGAAGGTCGCCGAAGTGAAGACCGATCCGACCAACGCCGACCCGGCCAAGCGTTGGCACAGCCTGCTGCTGTTCGGGCAAGGACCGGGCGGCCTCTTCTATCAGTGCTTCGACGTCACCGAGGCCGGCATGGGCGTCGACCCGACGCTCGACGACCTCAGCGCCGTCAATTCGCTGCTGCAGACGTTCGACACGCCGGGCGAGTCGATCTCGTTCATGTGGGCGTTCCCGAACTACGACGACTTCGATCCGACCGTCAAACAGAGCTTTACGCTGACCGACGGCACCCCCGGCGGAAAGCTGACGCTGTGGGGCGACCTGAAGTCGTCGGCGTCGTACGCGGAGAAGACGGTCGGGTTCAGCTGGTCCGACCCCGCGATCGGCCCCTTGACCACGGACCGCAGCGTCAACGGCGTCATCATGGGATCCGGCTATTTCCCGGATATCGAGGCGTCGATCCCGAACCGCGGCGCGACGGCCCCCAAGGCCGGCAACGTGCTGTACGTGTTGAACGCGAACGACGGGACGCTGCTCGGCAATTCCAGTGGCAGCGCGTGTTCGGGGACCGGGTGTCTCTCGGTCGGAGACGTGGCGTCCAACGGCCGCAAGAACGCCATCCAGGCGGACCCCACCGCCGCGGGCGACTATCAAGCCGTCATCGTCGACAAGGCGTATGCCGGCGATATCGACGGCAAGTACTGGCGGTTCAATTTCGATTCGAGCGGCGCCATCACGGCGAGTCTGATGGCGGACACCGGCGTGCCGATCTATGCCTCGTCGGCGTTGTTGTTCGTCGGCAGCGCGGACGTCTACATGTTCTTTGCCACGGGCAGCGACATCCTGCCCGTCACGACGTCTGGAGGGACCGGCACGTTCAAGCTGTACGGCCTGAAGGACAATTTCCCGGGCAGCGGCTCGACGACCAAGTTCTCGATCAGTCTCGCGACCGTCAGCAACTCGGGCGGCCTCGCGACAGGCGAGCGGGCGTCCACGTCGCCGACGGTCGCGGGGGACATCGTGTTCTACACCACGACGACGCAGAGCGCGTCGACCCCCTGTTCCGACTTCGGTGCGAACCTGTACGGCGTCACGTATGCCGGCAGCGCCGCGTACGACGCCAACGGCAACGGCAAGATCGACGACAACGAAAGCAACATCATCAAGACGCTCTCCGGCCGCGCGACGGCGCCGTTCGTCGTCGATCAGCACTTGTACTTCGGCACCTCGAGCACCAGCACCGGCTCGGCGATCCAGGCGTTCGGCGACCCGAAGGACTTCAACAACGGCGTGGGCCAGGTCGGCGTGCGCATCCTGTCGTGGCGGGAGATTCGCTGATGGGCGAGGCGGTTCTCTGCCCGCAGTGCGGCGCCAAGCTCCGGGCCGGCCACGCGCGCTGCCCTCGCTGCCGGACGCGCATCGTCGCGGTCGATCCGGCCGCCGCCGCGGCGCGCAGCCGCCGTCTGCAGGGCATCGGCCTCGGGCTGGTCGGCGCGGCCGGACTGGTCGTCGCCGGCACCTGGCTGTTGGTGCCCCCGGCCGCCACGGCGAAACCGGGGTCGATTCGCGACCCGCTCGCGGCGCGCCGCCATGCGGCGGCCGCGGCGCCGGCGCCGGCCGACGAGCCATCGGCCGCGGCTCCCCGCACGTTTCTGGAGCCGGCCGGAGAGGCGGCGCTCTCGTACGAACACGGCGACTACGCCTCCTCGCTGAAGCACTTCGAGGACGCAATCGCGAAAAATCCCCAGGATGCGGAGTCGCTGAGCAACCTCGGACAGGTGCTCGTGCGGCAAGGCAAGCCGGAAGAGGCGATCCCGTACTTTCAGCGGGCGATCGCGCTCGATCCGGACCGCTGGGCGTACGTCTTCAACCTGGCGCGCGCCCAGGGTCTGCTCGAACAGTGGAGCGACTGCCTGGCCAACTACCGCAAGGCGCAGACGCTGTTCCCCAACGACTACGTGACCACGTTCAACCTC
>DASUKM010000049.1:0-17171 GCA_036278735.1 Vicinamibacterales bacterium | reverse complement strand
GAAGACGGAAGACGGAAGACGGAAGACGGAAGACGGAAGACGGAAGACGGAAGACGGAAGGCGGGGGGCGGAAGACGGAAGGCGGAGGGCGGAGGGCGGAAGGCGGGGGGCGGAAGGCGGAGGGCGGAAGGCGGAAGGCGGAAGGCGGAGGGCGGAAGGCGGAGGGGGAGTGTGGGTCAGCCCTTTACGGGCTGACTGGCGCGTCGCATGCCGAACGTAACCATCAGCCGTCGTGGGGAAGATCGCGTGCGCGCGGGGCACCCGTGGGTGTACCGGTCCGACATCTCGGCGGTCGAGGCCTCGGCCGGCGACGTGGTCGAGGTGCGGAGTGCGCGCGGGCGCACGCTGGGGTATGCCACCTTCAGCGATCGCTCCGAGATCGTGCTGCGGATGCTGTCGCGCGGCAGTGAGCCGCTGTCCGAGAGCCTCTGGCGCGAGCGCGTGCAGGCGGCCCTCGCGTATCGCGAGTCGCTGCGCATCGACGCGACGGCATACCGCCTGGTGCACGGCGAAGCCGACGGGATCCCGGGGCTCGTCGTCGATCGGTACGGCGGCTACCTGGTCGTCCAGGCGCTCTCGCAGGCGATCGATCGCCGGCTGCCCGAGATCGCGCACGTCCTGGCCGAACTGACGAACACCGCCGGCATCCTTGCGCGCAACGATCCGCGCGTCCGGCTGCTCGAGGGGCTGGAGCAGCGCGTCGATCTGCTGCACGGGGACGTGCCCTCCTCGATAGACGTGCGCGAGGGAACGATCGTCTATGACGTCGATCCCTGGCACGGCCAGAAGACGGGCCTGTTCCTGGATCAGCGCGAGAACCGCCAGGCGGCGGCGCGCTATGCGCGCGGCCGGCTGCTCGACGCGTTCAGCTATCACGGCGGCTTCGCGCTCGCGCTCGCCTCGCGATGCGACTCGGTGCTCGCTGTCGATATTTCCGAGCACGCGGTGGAGCGAATCCGCGCCAACACGGCCCGCAACGGGCTGACCAACGTCGAGGCGCGCGCGATGAACGTGTTCGACGAGCTGCGCGAGCTGGCACGCACCGGCGCGCGGTTCGACACGATCGTGCTCGACCCACCGGCCTTCGCGAAGAACAAGGCGGCGGTTCCGAAAGCGCTCTCGGGGTACAAGGAAATCAACCTGCGCGCGCTCGAGCTGCTCGCGCCCGGCGGATACCTCGTGACGTGCAGCTGCTCGTACAACGTCGGCGAGTCGATGTTCCTCGACGTCGTGTCCGCCGCCGCCGCCGACGCGCGCGTCGAGACGACGCTCGTCGAAAAGCGCACGCAGGCCCGGGATCATCCGATTCTGATCAACGCGCCCGAGACGCACTACCTCAAGTGCCTGATCCTGCGGAAGCTCGCCTGACGTACAATGGCGGCGCCACACCTGCCGCGAGGACGTGCACATGCATGGAACGGGCTCGTCTCTCAGACGCGGCTGCTTCACGGCTGCCCTGATCGCGCTGTCCGCCGGCCTGCTCGCGCAGTCGCCGTCGTCTCCGGCGCGTCAGGCCGGCCAGCAGCCGGTCTTCAAGGCCGGCGTGAACTATGTCGAGGTGGACGCGAGCGTTACCGACAAGGACGGCGCGTTCGTCGACGGACTCACCAAAAGCGATTTCTCGCTGTTCGAGGACGGCAAGCGCCAGGAGATTTCCGTCTTTTCGCGCGTCGACCTTCCGGTCGAGCGGCGCGTCTCCGTGGATGTCGGCGCGAAGGCGCCCGTGCCGGCCGATGCCGCGGCCAACCCGCCGTTCAAGGGGCGCGTGTTCGCGCTGGTGCTGGACGAACAGCAGACGGGCTTCGCCGAGACGCGGCGTGTTCGGGCCGCCGCTCGCGATTTCGTCACGCACTTTCTGGGTGCCAACGACGTGGTCGCCATCGTCGGCACGGGCGGCACGGTGGGGCAGACCTTCACGCCGGATTCCGCCCGTGCGCTGCACGCGATCGATCGATTCATGGGACAGCAGGGTGAGTCGGCCGCCGCCGCCGCCGAGGAGGACGCGGCGATCAATCTCGGGCTGAAGCTGGCGGATGCGGACACAGACGCGAACAGCTCGGGCGCGTTCTACTTGAAGCGCAACGAAGGACGGGTCACGCTCCGTACCCTGAAGGCGCTCGCCGACTATCTGGCGCGCATTCCCGATCGACGCAAGGCCGTCGTGCTGTTCGGCGGCGGTATCCAGGCCGTTACCGAGGACCGCGACCTGCAGGAGCTTCTGCAGAAAACGATCGAGGCGGCGGATCGCGCGAACGTCGGGATCTATGGAGTGGACGTGCGAGGGCAGGCGCAGGCGGGTACGCCGGTGCAGCTCAACGCGCCGGGCTCCGCCAGCTCGCTGCGCGACGAATTCCAGTCGGGCCAGGAGGGGGTTCGGGTGCTCTCGAAGGAGACCGGCGGATTCGCGGTCGTCAATGCGAACGACCTTGCGCCGTCACTCTCGCGCATCGTCCAGGAGAACAGCCGGTATTACGTGCTCGGCTACTATCCCAAGGGAGACGCGCGCGACGGCAAATTCCACGCGATCTCTGTGAAGGTCGCCCGCCCAGGCCTGACGGTGGACGCGCGCAAGGGGTACGTCGCGGCGAACGACAAGAAGCCGGCCGTGCCTGAATCGGTCGGGCGCGCGTCGGCTGCCCTCGCCGCCGCCCTGGCCAACCCGCTTCCCGTCAGCGATATTGGCCTGCGCGTGTCGGCCGCGCCGTTCCGAGCCGCCGGTTCCGGAGCCTCGCTTTCGGTAACCCTCGAGGTCGACGCCTCGCGCTTCATGTTCGAACAGGCGAATGGTGCGTACGTCGATCGCCTGGAATTGGCCGTCCTGTCGGCGGACGCCAAAGGGAAGGTGCAGATCGACCAGGACGACAGCATCGATCTGTCGTTGCGCGGCAACTACGACGCCGTCCGCGAGCGCGGCATCCGGATTGGTGACCGCGTCGACGTACAGCCGGGGCGCTATCATCTGCTCGTCGGAGTGCGCGAGGCGAATGGCGGGCTGATCGGCACGGTTCCGCTCGACGTGGACGTGCCGGACTTCTCGAGGGGTGATCTCGCTGTCAGCGGCATTCTGATCGCCTCGGCCGCGGCCGGTCGGATCCCGACCACGCGAGCCGATTTGACGTTGCGGGACGTGCTGCCCGCGCCGCCCACCTCGACTCGTGACTTCCCGCGCGGAGACACGCTCTCGATCTTTGCCGAGGCGTACGACGCGACGCCATCGTCTCAGGGGCCGCTCTCGGTGTCGACGCGCATCCTCTCGCCAGCGGGCGCTGTCGTCTACGAGCACCCGCACCAGCAGAACGAAGCGTTGAAGGAGAACGACGGGACATATCGGTACACGGCAGAGGTTCCGCTGAACGCGCTGGCGCCTGGCGAGTACGTGCTGCGCGTCGCCGCCGGACGGGGAGACGCGGAGGCGCACCGCGACGTCGCGTTTCGCGTGCGGTAGCCGCGCCTCGCCGGCGGCCGCCCGGATCGAACCTGTTATAGTGCGGTGTTGGGGTCGAAATCATGACAAGCCGCACCACCTACACGCCGCTGACGATCCAGGAATTCGCGAACGCGTTTCCCAGCTCGAGCAAGGTCCATGTCGACGGGCCGCGGGGCGTCCAGGTGCCGATGCGCGAAATCGCCCTCAGCAATGGCGAGAGGGTTCGCGTGTACGACGCGAGCGGTCCGCACGGCCTCGATCCCAGACACGGCCTGCCGAAAGTGCGGGAGGCGTGGATCGCGCCCCGCAGAGGGCACGCGAACGTCACCCAGCTCCACTACGCGCGTCAGGGCGAGATTACGACCGAGATGGAGTTCATCGCGATCCGGGAAGGGCTCGACGCCGAGTTCGTACGCTCGGAAGTCGCGCGCGGCCGCGCCATCATCCCGGCCAACGTCAATCATCCCGAGCTCGAGCCGATGATCATCGGCCGGCAGTTTGCCGTCAAGATCAACGCGAACATCGGCAACTCGGCGGTCACCTCGTCGATCGAGGAAGAGGTCGACAAGCTGCGGTGGGCGACGCTGTGGGGGGCCGACACCGTCATGGATCTCTCGACGGGGAAGGATATCCACGCGACGCGCGAGTGGATCCTCCGCAACTCCCCGGTGCCGATCGGCACGGTGCCGATCTATCAGGCGCTCGAGAAGGCGGGCGGCCGGCCCGAAGATCTCACGTGGGAGATGTATCGCGACACGCTCGTCGAGCAGGCGGAGCAGGGGGTCGACTACTTCACCGTCCACGCGGGCGTGCTGCTGCGCTACATTCCGATGACGGCGCGCCGCGTGACCGGCATCGTCTCGCGCGGCGGATCGATCGTCGCCAAGTGGTGCCTGGCGCATCATCAGGAGAGTTTTCTCTATACCCACTTCCGCGAGATCTGCGAAATCATGCGCGCGTACGACGTGTCCTTTTCGCTCGGCGACGGCCTGCGACCGGGCTCCATCGCCGACGCGAACGACGAACCCCAGTTCGCGGAGCTGAAGACCCAGGGGGAGCTGACGCGCATCGCGTGGGAGTACGACGTCCAGGTCATGAACGAGGGGCCGGGGCACGTGCCCATGCACCTGATTCGCGAGAACATGGAAAAGCAGCTCGAGTGGTGCGACGAGGCGCCGTTCTACACGCTCGGGCCGCTCACGACCGACATCGCCCCCGGCTACGACCACATTACGTCGGCGATCGGCGCCGCGATGATCGGCTGGTACGGCACCGCCATGCTGTGTTACGTGACCCCGAAAGAACACCTCGGCCTCCCCGATCGTGACGACGTGAAGGCGGGCGTGATCGCGTACAAGATCGCGGCGCACGCCGCCGACCTCGCCAAGGGGCACCCGCGGGCGCAGGCCTGGGACGACGCCCTCTCGAAGGCGCGGTTCGAGTTCCGCTGGCAGGATCAGTTCAACCTGTCGCTCGACCCGGTGACGGCGCGCGCGTACCACGACGAGACGCTGCCCGCCGACGGCGCCAAGGTCGCGCACTTCTGCTCGATGTGCGGCCCGAAGTTCTGCTCGATGGAGCTGACGCAGCAGGTGCGCGACATGGCCGAGAAGGGCATGGCGGAGAAGTCGGCCGAGTTCCGCCGCAAGGGCGGCGCGATCTATCTCGAGCCGTGAACCGACCCCGGACCCTCCGCGCGGGCGCCACGCTGGCCATGTGTGTCGGCCTCGCGGCGATCCTGATGGCGCGTCAGGACGCCGACCCGACGCTCGAGGCCGCGCAGCGATTGTTCTACAACGCCCACTACGACGAATCCGCGGCGCTCGTCCTCTCCGTGCGCGCGCGCACCGGCCACGACCTCGCCAGCGACGAAGTGCGGACGACGGCGCTGCTGTTCGTCCTGCGCGGGCTGCTCAATGGGCAGGACGCCCGCAACGGCGACAAGTCGAAGGCGCTGGAGCAGTGCAGCCGTTGCCCGGCGGTGCTCGCCGACTTCGAAGCGGACCTCCACCACGGGCAGGGTCTCGCCCGCGCCAGGCTGCAGACGCATCCCGACGACGAGACGGCGCTCTTCTATCTTGGCAAGCTCGATCTGAATTACGTGTGGCTGCAGCTCGGCCTGCTCGGCAAGAAGACCGGGTGGGATGAATACTGGGAGGCGCGCCACTCGCTGAACGACCTGCTGAAGCTCGATCCCACCCACGTCCGCGGCCGCGTCGCCCGCGGCTGGATCGACTTCATCGTCAACACCCGCATGCCGTGGGGCACCCGCTGGCTGCTGGGGGGCGGCAGCAAGAAGAAGGGACTGGCCGCCGTTCGCGACGCCGCCTCGGTGGACACCGATTGGGTCAGCCACGCGGAAGCCGAGTTCGCGCTCTGGGACATGCTGCTGCGCGACAAGGACGTGCCGGCGGCCACCGAAGTCGCGCGCCGGATCGCGGCGCGGTTTCCGGACAACGCGGAAGTGGCGGCGTTCCTCGAGAAACAGGCGGCCAGGTAACGCCGACGCAGGACCGAAGAGGGTTTATGCTCTTCGGCATGTCAGGGATTCGCCCCGGCGTCCCCTGGGTTGTCCTCGCCGCCATGGCGTTCGCGATCCCGCCGCAGGTCTCGGCTCCACAGGCCGCGCTGACGCCGGGGACGGTCGCGCTCCTCATCATGCACAGCGATCCGGCCGCGACATCGCTGCTGCAGCGGGCGCTCCTCGATCCGGACCCGGTCGTGCGCCGCGTCGCGGCGCGCGTGGTGGCGAGCGGGCACCGCGAACTCCTCACGCCGCTCATCGGCGCACTGGCGCGCGAGCAGGATTCGCACGTCGCGGCGGAAATGATCGCCGACGTGCTCGCCGCCGGCGGCGCTCCTGCGGTGTCCCTCGTCGAGCCGCAGGTCCGCCGGCTGGGCGGCGTCGGCGTCCTGCCGCTGGCGGAGTGGCTGGCGCGCATGCAGCCGGATCGCTTCATCCAATCGCTGCCCGAACTGGCGCCGGTCGCGGCGGATGCCGCACCGGCGCTCGCCGACCTTGTCGCCCTTGCGGCCGCGCAGCATCCGACGCAGCGCGATCGACTGCTGCTGGCGTGGATGCCCCTCGCGCCCGATCGGGCGTGGCGGCGGGTGCTCGACGACGCGTTCCCGCCCGCCGCCGGTTACGCGGGAGCGCAGGCGGTCTTCGGTCCCGCACTCGCATCCGATCGTCCGTCGGTTCGCGCGGAGACCGTCTGGTTTCTGGTGGCGGAGCTGTCGTCGGAGACCGACGTTCCGCGCGCGATTCTCGACGACGCGATGCCGACACGCGAGGGCGGGGCCGAGACGTGGGAAGCGCTCGGCCGCGAGCTGATTGCCCGGCGTCGCAAGAAGATTCCGACGACCGACCGTTCCGCCCTGCTGGCTCAGAATCTTCCCGAGCACCCGGAAGAGCGGTTTCTCGATCGGTTCCCGGATCTGACGCCGGCGGAGCGGCACGCCGTCAAGACGGGTGCAGGCGTGAGCGACGAGTTCGACTTTGGCCTCGCGGAACCCGGCGAGGCTCAGGTGTTGCCGACCATCGTGCCCGGCCTGTTGGGCAGTCTGATGCAAGCCGCCGACTGCACCACCACCGCGAACCACGACGCGGGTTATTTCCGTTCGTCGTATGCCGAGAACGGCGCGACGGTTCGAGCCGAGCTCGACGCGTCCGCCTTACCGTCGTCGTGCCACGTGGTGATCGACACGCTCGCGCGCCTGACGCGCGCCACGCCGGCCATGCCGGTGGTGGACGCGTCGCAGCAGTGGACGGTCGTGCCGATGGACGCTGAATGGGTCGCCTGCGAGAGCGAGCCGATCCCTGACCCGGAAGACCGATCGTTCGTCGCGAAGCGGATCGGCGGCCTCATTCCTGTACCCAGCAAGATCAAGGACCGGCGACCCGCGTATCCGCCCGACATGGAACGGCAGCGCATTCAAGGAGTCGTGATCGTCGCGGCAACGATCTCTCCGTCCGGCTGTGTTTCGGCGGCTCGAATACTGCGTCGCATTCTGCCGCCCCTCGATATGGCCGCCCTGAGGGCTGTGGCGGACTGGCGGTACTCGCCAACATCACTGAACGGAAAAGCGGTGCCGGTGATGCTGACGGCCATCGTGAACTTCGTCCTGCGGTGATCGACAGCCTGGATCGGCCGAAGGAGGATTAACATCTGCGCATGCCGTCACGCGCTCACCGGCTGCTGCTCTGTCTCACGTTCGTGACTGTCGCTCGATTCGCGACCGCAGCGCCGCAGGCCTCCGCATCAGCCACACCGCACCTGACGCCGGGCAAGGTCGCGCTGCTGGTCGCCAGCAGCGATCCCACCGTGTCCTCGCAGCTCGAACAGGCGCTGCGCAGCGACGACCCATCGGTGCGGCGGGTCGCCGGACGGGTGATCGCCGCGACCTCACGCCGCGAGCTGGTCGATCCATTGAAGAAGGCGCTGGCGCTGGAGCAGGACCCACGCGTCGCGGCGGAACTCGTGTCCGACCTGCTGGACGCCGCCGGCGCGGCGGCGGTCCCGGTGGCCGAGGCGGCGGTTCAGCGGGTCGGCGGGGCCACCGTCCTGTCCTTCGCCGAATGGCTCGCCCGCATGCAGCCGGAGCAGCTCGCCGCGAAGCTGCCGGAGCTGACCAACCATGCCGGCAAGAACGCGCGGGATCTCGCGAATCCTGTCGCGCTGGCTGTCGCGGAACATCCCGCCTTGCGCGATCGGCTGTTCCGCAGCTGGATGGCTGTCGCGCCCGAGCACGCCTGGAACGAATTCCTCGACGCGGCCTGTTCGACGGCGGACGCGCTCTCTGGCGCGGACGCGCTGCTGACCGAAGCGCTTCGGTCCAGTCGTCCGTCCGTACGTGCCGAGACCGTCTGGTTCGTTGTCGATACGCTGGCGCAGAAGCGTCAACTTTCATCCGCCGTCATCGACGCGGCGCTTCCCTCCGATGCGCAGGCTGCCGATCTGAACGGAGAAGCGCTCGGACGCGAACTCGTGGCGCGTCACGAGAAGAAGGCCGCAATCGTGGATCGTTCGACGCAGATCGGCGAGTTCCTCCGAAAGCACCATGGCGTTACAGATCTGGATGCATTCCCCGAGTTGACGCGACAGGAGCGTGAGCGTGCGAAACACCGCCTCGGCGACGAGTGGCAGAGCCGTTTCTATCAGCCAGCGGGTCACACCCGCATCGTCCCCTCACTCGCGCCGGGGCTCTTCTCGAGCCTCGTCCGCGAAACCGGTTGTCAGACCGAGACCGGGCACGACAGGGGATTCTTCGAGTCCACGTTCGGCGAGAACGGCCTTCCGCGTTCCGCTGCGGAGGACTATTCGATTCTGCCGCCCGCCTGTCGAAGCATTGTGGACACGCTCGCCCGCCTGACGAGCGCCGATGCGGACGATTCAATCCACGCGGCGTCGCAGTCGTGGGTCGTGGTCCCGCTCGACTCGGCCTTCGTGGCATGCGCAAGTGAACCCGAGCCGCCGGCGCCATCGAGTGACGACAATTGGAGCGAGACGTCCAGTCGGGGTGCGCTCGAATCGACGTCAAAGATTCAGCCCCCGGAGGAGCTGCGCAAGCCTCCACCTGCGTATCCTGTCGACGCGGTGCGCAGGCGTGTACAAGGGACCGTGGGCATACAGGCGACACTTTCTTCGACCGGCTGCGTGAGGTCCGCGAGAGTCGTCCGTAGCGTCGATCCGGCGCTCGATCTCGCCGCTCTCCGTGCCGTGGCCGAGTGGAGTTATTCTCCCGCACGCAAGGACGGGGTGGCGGTGCCCGTCTTGCTGACCGTGACGGTAAATTTTTCGCTTCGCTAGGTGATCGGTCTTCAATCTTAATAGCCGGTCGGCGCGCATCGCGAACAGGACGCGGCATCAGCATCCCGGAGACCAGAACCCCAATGCACGTTCGCCGAACTCTCCCTGCGGCCGTCTTCGCCACCATAGCGACCGGCATCATCGTCACCGCCTGCCGCACCGCAGGGTCGACGCCCTCCGCGACTCCGTCGCCGCAGACGACCCCGCGCCGCACGCACGAGAACCTGAACGCCGTCCTCTGGATGCAGACCGCCGCGGAGTATCGCGCGTCGGCCCTGCAGGCGTACCGGATCGCCCGCCTCGAGGTCGATGCCGCGCTCGCCGACCGGCAGTGGACGGCGGCGCTCGAGCAGACGGGCGACCCCTCCGCGCTGCCGCCAGCCGTCGTGCTCGATCTGGACGAGACCGTGCTCGACAACTCCGCGTTCGAGGCGCGCGAGGTGGCGGATTCCACGCCGTGGAAAGCGGTGCCGTACTCCGAGGCCGCGTGGAACGCGTGGGTCGCCGAGCGCAAGGCCGGCGCGATCCCAGGCGCGGCGCCCTTCCTGAAATACGCGGTGAGCCGCGGCGTGACCCCCATCTACATCACGGGGCGCAGCGCCGCGGTCGAACAGGCCACGCGCGAGCAGCTCGCCGCCCTCGGGATTCCGGTCGATGCGCCGGAAGACGACGTCCTGACGCAGGGGGAGAAGGGGTGGAACAGCTCCGACAAGGGAGCGCGCCGCGCCTGGGTTGCCGCGCGGTATCGCATCCTGCTGCTGATCGGCGACAACCTCGAGGATTTCCTGTCCGTCCCCGCGGCGCAGAAATCGATCGCCGGCCGCGCGGCGTTGACCGATCGGTACGAGCGCTACTGGGGCGAGAAGTGGATCGTGCTGCCGAATCCGACGTATGGATCGTGGGAGCAGGCGATCGCGTTCGGCCTGGCGCACCCGAGCGACGATCAGATGCTCGCGGCGAAGTACAAGGCGCTGCAGTTGAAGCGCTGAAATCGATCTACGTTTCGGGGACGATCTGAATGATCGTCTTGAAGCGCTGGGGTTCGGCGCCGCGCTTGGGATTGAGGTAACCGGCCGATCCGCCCCACGTGTAATCCTTCACCGTCACGCTCGGCGGAAACGCCATCGTATCTTCCTTGAACTTGCCGAAGTCGAACTCCTGGATCGGCGGCTGCTCGTAGACGAGATCCCCTTTGTCCTTCAGCACCGTCCGGTAGTACGCGACGATCTGCGCGAAATCCGCGTTGGTCCCGAACAGGAAAAAGTGCTGGCCTCGGCCCGCGTCGTACGACGTGATGAACTCGGCGCCTGGATAAATGGGGACGCCGAGCGTCACATCGGTCGGCACACCCGGGCGCTGCGCCGCGGCCGGCGGCGTCGCCTGGGGGACGGGTGCCGGGGCCTGCGCCGGAGGGGGCTGCGCGGGCCGCGTGTCGGAGGGACGTGGAAACGGCTGCGGGACCTGGACGGCAGCCGAAAAGCCCACGGCTGCCGCCAGGGCCGCGCACCGGAGCGTGCAGAGCATGACGATATTATAGCCACGCCCATGACCCCGCTCCTGACGTTCTGCGAAGAGCACCTCGACCAGACCGTCGACACGATCGAGGCGCTCGTGCGGCTCGAATCGCCGAGCACCGACAAGACGGCCGTCGATCGCTGCGGGTATGCGCTCGCTACGCGATTACGGCGACTCGGCGCGCGCGTCGATGCCATCCCTCAGACCACCTGCGGCGATCACCTGAGAGCCGAACTGACGGGGACACAGGGTCGTGTGCTGCTGCTCGGCCACTTCGATACCGTCTGGCCCGTCGGGACGCTCGCGCGGATGCCGCTCGAAACGCGCGAGGGCCGGCTGCACGGTCCGGGTGCGTTCGACATGAAAGCGGGGATCGCGCTTGCGCTCACGGGAATCGAAGCGCTGAGGGCGAGCCGAGGGGAGTGCCCGTCCATCGTGATGCTGTGGACCACCGACGAGGAGGTCGGCAGTGTTTCCTCGCGGGCGCTCATCGAGGCCGAAGCGCGCCGTGCCGACGCGGTGCTCGTGCTGGAGCCCGCGCTGCCGGGAGGGGCGCTGAAGACGAGCCGGAAGGGCTGCGGCGAATTCGAGGTGACGGTGACCGGAGTGGCCGCGCACGCCGGCGTCGATCCCGGCAAGGGGGCGAGCGCGGTCCACGAGCTGGCGCGTCAGATTCTGACGATCGAGCGGCTGCAGGATCTCGCGCGCGGCATCAGCGTCAACGTCGGCGTCGTGGCCGGCGGCACGCGCGGCAACGTCGTTGCCGAAGAGGCGCGCGCGGTCGTCGACGTGCGCGTCCCGACGCGCGAGGACGGCCGCCGCATCGAGGAGGCGTTCGGCCGGCTGCAACCGGAGGACCGCAGGACGCGTCTGATGATGAAGGGCGGTTTCTCGCGCCCGCCGCTCGAACGAACGGCCGCCGTAGAGGGGCTCTTCCGTCTCGCGCACGAGGCGGCCTCGGGCCTCGGGCACGACCTGGCGGAAGGGGCCACAGGCGGCGGCTCCGACGGCAACTTCACCGCCGCGCTCGGGATTCCGACGCTCGACGGCCTCGGCGCGACGGGCGACGGCGCCCACGCGCAGCACGAACACGTCGTCGTGGCGGACTTGCCGTGGCGCGCCGCATTGATTGCGGCGCTGCTCGAGCGGCTCGCACGGCTGGGGTAAAATAACACTATGGCGAACGGGTTCAAGACGGCCCTGCTGCTTGGGTTGCTGAGCGGGCTGCTGCTGGTGATCGGCGAACTCGCCGGCGGGGCCAACGGCCTCGTCATCGCGTTCGTGTTCGCCGCCGTCATGAACTTCGGCTCGTACTGGTTCTCCGACAAGATCGTGCTGCGGATGTACCGCGCGCAGGAGGTCGGCCCCGGCAATCGCCTCTACGGCGCCGTCGAACGGTTGACGCGGCAGGCGAACATGCCGATGCCGAAGGTGTACATCATTCCGGACGCCTCGCCGAACGCGTTCGCGACCGGCCGGAATCCCGAACACGCGGCCGTGGCGGCCACCCAGGGCATCCTGCAGGTGCTGACCGACGCCGAGCTGGAAGGGGTGATCGGGCACGAGCTGACGCACGTCCGGCACCGCGACATCCTGATCAGCTCCGTCGCGGCCACGATCGCGGCCGCGATCATGATGTTCGGCCGCTTCGCGATGTACGCCGGGATGTTCGGCGGCTACGGCGGCCAGGGGGAAGGGCGCGACCGCGGCAACAATCCGATTGCGCTGCTGGCCATGATCATCCTGGCGCCGTTGGCCGCGATGCTCATCCAGATGGCCATCTCGCGTTCGCGCGAGTTCGCCGCCGACGCGGGCGGCGCCCAGATGGCGGGCAACCCGTACGGACTCGTGGACGCCTTGAAGAAGATCGACGCCATCGCCAAACGGGTCCCGCTCCAGGCCAACCCCGCGACGGCGCACATGTTCATCATCCAGCCGCTCACCGGCGGCGGCCTGATGTCGTTGTTCAGCAGCCACCCGCCCACCGAGGCCCGCATCCGCGCGCTGCTCGGCGAGTCCCGGTAGGAATCCTCCTCCACAACCGGGCGGCGGCCCGGCGACGATCGGGACGGCCGCCCGGGCGCGCCGCGGCGGGCACGGCGTCCCAGCATGGCGCCGTTTCCATTTCCGTTCAGCAACTTAGGGTCGACTCAGCCGACGCCGATCGGGCGGGCAGGGGTTTTGCTCCAAGTGGTGCAGGAGAACGGAGGCGGTCGTGGAGGATTTCGATATTCCGCAGAGCAAACTGGCTGAGTCGGCCGAGCGCGTCGTGGATCGCGCCCAGGAGGAAGCCAGACGCCGGGAGCACGCGCTGCTCACCAACGAGCACGTGTGTCTCGCGTTCGCGCAGATGGAATGGGACATGTTCGGCGAGGTGATGCACGATCTCGAGCTGAACCCGCACGAGATCCTGCAGGCGCTCGAAGAACATCTGCGGCTGTTGCCGAGCGTCCCGGGCCGCGAGCTGCGGGTGGCCCCGTCGACGAAGCTGCTGTTCAAGCTGGCGCTGCTCCATGCGAGCCGCTGCGGCCGCCACACGATCGAGTCCGCGGACCTGTTTTCGGCCATTTTCGAGGAGACGCAGGGCATACCTGTGTCGATCATCCGGCGCCACGGCATCGAGCCCGAGGCGCTGGTGTCGCGGCTCGCCTCCAGGATGCGCGACCACGAGCTGCGCGAGGAACGCATGAAGAAGCGGTTCGAGCTGCCGCCCTTCCTGAAGCATTTCGCCACCAATCTGAATCAGCTCGCCCGGCAGGACAAAGTGCCGCCCGTCTTCGGCCGCGAGGCGGAGATCGATCGCGTCCTCGAAATCCTCTGCCACCGTGAACGCGCCAACTCCGTCCTGCTGCTCGGCGAACCCGGCGTCGGCAAGACGGCGATCGCCGAAGGGATCGCCCGCCGGATCGAGTTCGAGCCCGAAAAAGTGCCCGTCCGGCTCCGCGACTGCCAGATCGTCAACCTGCAGATGAACACGATGGTCGCCGGGACGATGCTGCGGGGGATGTTCGAGGACCGGATCCAGAACGTCATCCGCGAGATCAAGGAGCGGCCGACGCTGATTCTGTTCATCGACGAGGTGCACACGATGATCGGCGCGGGCTCGGCGCTGGGCGCCCCCTCCGACGCCGCCAACGTGTTCAAGTCGGTGCTGGCGCGCGGGGAGGTGCGGATCATCGGCGCGACCACCCTCAGCGAGTACAAGGAATTCATCCAGGAGGACGAAGCGCTGGCGCGCCGCTTCCGGACCGTGCAGGTGTGTGAACCGACGATCGACGAGACACGGACGATCCTGTACAGCCTGCGATCGCGGCTCGAGCGCAACTACTCGGTGCGGATCAAGGACGAGGCGATCGAGACCGCGCTGGAGATGTCGCCACGCTATATGCGCCACCTGCAGCTGCCCGACAAGGTCATCGGCTGGCTCGACACCGCGTCGGTCCGGGCCGAGATCGACCGCCGCTGGGAAGTGGACGGCGCCGACGTCGTGCAGGTGATCTCGCAGGCGGCGCGGATTCCGCAGGACATGGTCTTCCGCGAGGTGACGGATCGCTTCCGCGATCTCGAGGACCAGCTCGGCCGCCGCGTCGTCGGACAGCGGAAGGCGATCGACGCCGTGGCGCGGCGGCTCGTCCTCAACAAAGGGCCGCTGAAGGACGGGTTCGATCGGCCGGACGGCGTGCTGCTGTTCCTCGGCCCGACCGGCGTGGGCAAGACGGAGCTCGCGAAATCGGTTGCCCAGTTCCTCTTCGGCGACGAGAAGAAGATGATCCGCGTCGACATGTCGGAGTACCAGGACGGCGCCGTGGCGGTCGACAAGCTGATCGGCATGCCGCGCGGCATCGTCGGGTCCGAGCGCGGGGGGGTGCTGACCAATCAGTTGAAGGACAACCCCTACTGCGTCGTCCTGCTCGACGAGGTCGAGAAGGCGAGCCCGGCGATGCTCAACCTGTTCCTGCAGGCGTTCGACGAAGGGTGGGTGACCGACGGCCGCGGCAAGCGGGTGTACCTGAGCGACGCGATCGTCATCATGACGTCGAACATCGGCTCGGAGCACTTCCGCAAGTTGACGAGCCCGCTCGGGTTCTACTCCAAGCAGGTCGGCATCGATCAGATCAAGGTGGAGATCATGCGCGAGACCGAACGCCGGTTCTCGCCGGAGTTCCGCAACCGCATCGACGAGGTCGTGCTGTTCGCGCCACTGACCCGCGAGGAGGTGCGCGAGATCGCGATCCATCAGATCTCGAAAATCCAACGGACGCTCGCCCGCAGCGCGCGGACCCTCACGGTCACGCCGGAGGCCGTCGAGCAGATCGTGCAGGACGGCTACAGCCTGGCGTATGGCGCACGGTTCCTGAAGCGGACGATCGAGGATCGGATCAAGCTGCCGATCAGCCAGCGCTGGCCCGAAGGGCAGGCCTTCCGCGCGGACGTGCGCGACGGCCGCGTCGAGGTCGAGATCGTGATGGCGCGCGAGGAATACTCGCCGCTGGCGGCCACGGCCTAGGGCCACGGACGGCCACGGACGGCCACGGATCACACGGACTACACGGACGGCCACGGATCACACGGACTACACGGATTGTGGCAGCCCTTTACGGGCTGACCGTGCGTGACGACGGTCCTCACCACTCGAAATATTTCTGTGCGGCCACCTCGGCACCGCTCGTGGCGTCCGAGTCGTGCGTCTCCGGCGGATCCACGTGGCGGCGGCCGACGCCGTATGTGGCCTCGAGCGTGTGGATGAGGGCGCGGGCGGTCGCGGCGTACTCCGGTCGCGCGTACGCGCCGGGGTAGAGGCGCTGATAGCGCGAAAGCATCTGCGGATGCTCGCGCGCGATGAATCCCATGAAGTGGTCGCGCGTCCCCTCCTTCAAGTACAAAAGGTTGGCTCCCACGAACGCCGCGTCGTGGTCGGCGGCCGCCTTGATGGTCGCTTCGAGTTTCGCGCGTTGTGTGGTGAAGCCTGGCACGACCGGCGCCATCAGGACACCGGCGTGGATGCCGGCCTCGCGCAGGCGCTTGACGGCGCGGAGCCGCTGGAGGGGATGCGCGGTGCCGGGCTCCAGCGTGCGCCATGCGTTTTCGTCGACGGTCGGGACGCTGATGCACACCGAGCAGCTCGCGACGGCCGTCAACTCGCTGAGCAGGTCGATGTCGCGCACGATCATCGGGCCTTTCGTCACGATTCCGACCGGCGTCCGCCCGGCGACGAGCGCTTCGAGCGTGCGGCGCGACAGCTTGTAGTGCCCTTCGATTGGCTGATACGGGTCGGTCGCGGTGCCGAGCGCGACGAGATCGCGCGTCCATGCCGGCCGATCCAGTTCGCGCCGCAGCACGTCGGCGAAGTTGACCTTCACGAAAATCAGCGAGGAGAACTCGTCGTCGGGGCCGAGCTCGAACTGGGTCTGATACCGGCGCGCGAAGCAATAGTGGCAGCCGTGCGTGCACCCCCGGTAGGGGTTGAGCGTCCACTTGAAGGGCATTCCCTGCACGCGGTTGAGGGCGGACCGGCAGGTGATCTCCTGATACCGCGCCTCGTCAGCGCGCCGCTGCGCCTGGTCGAGCGATGCCGCCCCCCGCTCGCGCACCTGCAGCGCGATCGTCCTGGTCGTTGGGCGCTGCGGTCCAAGATCGAAGAGCGCCGCGGTATCTGACATTGTTTCGCCTTTCATTCGCCATGATGCCGCGAGGCGCCGGCGCGTGTCAAATCCAGTGTAGGGCGTGGTCTTCAGACCCGCCGGGGATGTAGGGCGTGGTCTTCAGACCCGCCGGGGATGTAGGGCGTGGTCTTTAGACCCGCCGGGGATGTAGGGCGTGGTCTTTAGACCCGCCGCAGCGGTAGGGCGGGTCTTCAGACCCGCCGCGAACTGACCGCGCTGCTAGAATCCGGCCGGTTCCCCATGGAACCCACGGTCGACCCTCGGGCGACCAGCTCACCGGCTGGAAGGAGATTGCCAGCTATCTGAGGAAGAGCGTCAGGACGTCCAGCGCTGGGAGCACGACGTGCGTCAACGCCTCGTACCAAGCCGGGCGATCTTGTCGCCACCACCGGTGCCAAGCTGACGCGCTGCCGAACCCTTACGCGTATGCAGAAGGCGCCCCGGCCGTCTGAAGACCCGGCCTACAACAAGTAGGCAATCGCGAACCCAATCTGGGCGACGAACATCATCCGGTACATGTGCGCCCACGACACGTGGTTTTCTTCGACGGCGAGATCTTCCGGACGCCTCAGCATCAGGTAGCAGACGTACACGCCGTAGGCGGTCATCAGGGCCGAGAGACCATACAGCAGCAGGGGCGTGCCGGTGAGCACGCCGGTGCGCGCGCCAAGCCCGATCATCAGGAACGGCACGACGAACGACGGGGAGATCATCCACGCGGCCCGCCGGACGCCGTAGATGATGGGCAATGTGCGG
>DASUKM010000048.1:0-61819 GCA_036278735.1 Vicinamibacterales bacterium | reverse complement strand
ACCTCCTGCGAGAACCGACAGCGCGTGTCGCCCAAAGAGCAGTCAGTCCCACGATGAACCCCCGGCCCACCCCAGTCGCCTCCTGCCCTCCTGACCTCCTGCGAGAACCGACAGCGCGTGTCGCCCAAAGAGCAGTCAGTCCCACGATGAACCCCCGGCCCACCCCAGTCGCCTCCTGACCTCCTGATCTCCTGCGAGAACCGACAAGCGTGTGTCGCCGCGAACGAGTACACATGCGCAGAACCCGCGGGAACCGCCGATGAAAAGACCCCCGCGGCTCGCCCCGCCTCGATTACGATCCCCCAATGGCATACCGCAATATCCGGATCGCGCACGAAGACGGGATCGCGACCCTGACCGTCGACCGCCCTGGCGTGCGGAACGCGCTCGATCTCGACACCGTCCGCGAATGCCGCGCGGCGCTCGACGAGCTGGCGGCCGAACCCGGGGTCGGTGTGCTGATCGTGACCGGCGCCGGCGACGCGGCATTCGTGTCGGGCGCCGACATCAACGACATCCGCGCCCGCACCCGGGACGATGGGCTCGCCGCGATCAATTCGACGCTGTTCGCGCAGGTCGAACGCTTCCCGCGGCCGACCATCGCCGCGGTCAACGGCTACGCGCTCGGCGGCGGCTGCGAACTGGCGCTTGCGTGCGACATCCGCGTGGCCGCCGACACCGCGAAGTTCGGCCAGCCCGAGCTGGGCCTCGGGATCATTCCCGGCGCGGGCGCCACGCAGCGCCTCCCGCGCATCGTCGGGATGGGATGGGCGAAGCGTCTCGTCCTGACCGGCGAGATCATCGACGCCGCGCAGGCGCTGCAGATTGGACTGGTGACGGCGGTCATGCCGGCCGGACAGCTCCAGGTGCGCGCGCGTGAACTGGCGAAGCGCATCCTGCGGCAGGGGCCGCTGGCGGCGCGGCTGGCCAAGCTGACGCTGAACGCGTCGGCGCGCGTCGACCTCGAGTCCGGGCTGCTGATGGAGACGCTCGCGCAGGCGATCTGCTACGCGTCCGACGACAAGCAGGAGGGGACGTCGGCGTTCCTCGAGAAGCGAAAGCCGAAGTTCACGGGGCGCTGAGTGCGTCCAGACGGGTTCCGGGTTCCAGGTTCCGAGTTCAGAGTCTGGTTCAGGGTTCGTCGTTCGGAGATCGAACTCGAACCGCGAACCAACTCTGAAGCTCGAACCCGAACGCGACCCGGAACCCCGAACGCGGAACCCGGACCTCGGCTCAGTGCGCCGGTTCGTACTCCACGAGATAGCCTTGGTTCGGCGGCTGCGGGGGGCCGGAGTCCAGCGCGTCGTTCCACCTGCCGGACGCGAAAATCTCGACCCAGTTCTCGGGAGCTCCCACCGTAGCGCCGTTGTTCGGCTCCCCTGCGGCCCAGTTCATATAGAGCAGCGGCTCGCCGGTTACCCAGTGGAACGTTCCTTCCGAGGCGGCGTCGGTCAACCCGATCCAGGCGCGCAGGTCCGCGAGCTGGAGCGACGTAACGAACGCATTCTCCGCCGCGTTCGCGATCGTGACGAGATGGCCGCTCGTGCCTTCGAACGTCCGGCCCTGCGCGGCGGTGTTCGCGGCCGACCAGCTGCCCGGCACGCTGACGTACTCGTAGTAGTGGTTGTTGCCCCCCTGAGCCGCACTCCACAGGAAGACGCCCGTCTGGAGCGTGAAGCAGGGAGAGAACTCGGACGTATTGCCGGCGCCGTCGGTCGCCGTGGCGGTGATCACGGTGCCGTGCAGCAGCCGTTCGTCCAGCATCGCCGTGCCCGGCGCGTTGCCGTTCCCATCGGTCGTCGCGCTGAACGACCCGACGAGCCGCTGTCCTTCGCCGTTGCCGCTCGCGTCGCACGCGTCGTTCGCGAAGAACTGGATGGTGAACAGGCTGTTCGGCGTGCTGTGCAGCGAGAATTCCACCGTCGTGACGGGCGACGCGATGTCGTTGGTGGCGTTGCTGATCACCGGATAGTTCTGGAGATCGTTCGCCCCCTCGTCGCCATCCCCGCTGTCGTTGGCGGCGACCTCGTTGTCGGCGCCGAGGTCGATCCCCAACTGCCCGTTGTGCCAGATGTGATTCGACACGATACGGTTGCCCGTGCCGAGTACCGAGATGCCTGCGCCGGAGTTGAAGGCAATCGTGTTCGGGCTGGTCTGACCGATGGACGTGTCGTTGCCGCCGGCGAAGATGCCGGACGCCAGATTCGGCACCGCCAGGGTGCCGGTCGCATCCGTGCCGATGTAGTTGCCGTCGATCTGGTTTCCGGCGCTGCTGATGTAGATCCCGTATCGGGGCGCGAGGGGCAGGCCGTTGCCGGAAATCACGTTGCCGGAGACGACATTGTCGAGCGCGCCGATCAGGCCGACACCGTCCCAGCCGTTCGCGATGGCGGTCGCGCCGTCGGCGCCGACCCCGATGTAGTTGTTCTGGACCATGACGTCATGGGTGCCGGCGGTGTCGAGATAGACGCCGTCGACCATGTTCCCCGCCAGCACGTTTCGCGCGGCGGCCGTGGCCCCGCCGATCACCGTCCCCCCCGCGCCGTTGACGTAGATGCCCTGATAGTTGCTTCGCATGCCAGCCGACAGCGCGGCATTCCCGGTGATGTTGGTGCCGATCAGGTTGCCGGCGATGACGACGCCGCTCGCCGAGCCGCCGAGCACCTGGATGCCGTCGGCGCCGTTGCCGGAAATCAGGTTTCCGACGGCGCCGGTGTCGCCGGTCTGCCAGCCGATGGTCACGTTCGGCGCGGTGACGACGATGCCGAATGCGGCATTGCCGCGCGGCAGCATGCCCGAAGGATCGGTGCCAATCAGGTTGCTCTTGACGGTAATCGTGCCGGCGTTCGCGCCGTCGATTGTCAGACCGGTCCCGCCGTTGCCCGAGACGACGTTCCCGTGGCCGGCGGCCCCGACCACCGCGCCGGGCGTGCCGTTGAGGTGCACGCCGCCCTGAGCATTCGGGATCGCGCTGCCATCCGTGCCGAGGCCGACGCGGTTGTCGAGGATCTGCAGGTTGGTCGCCCCGGCCGTCGCGCCGGAAAGCAACTGCGTCTCGATCCCCCAGGACGTGTTCGCCGCGATGACATTGTTGGCGATCACCAGGCCGTCGGCTGGCGTATTCACGTCGCTGCCGAAGATCGTGATGCCGTTCCACGTGCCGCTGGTCCCGTTGGGCAGCCCCGAAAGCCCGTCGGACGTCGTGCCGATCAGATTGCCGTCAATCCGGTTGGCGCTGCCGCCTTCGACGACGATCCCGTTCTGGGTATTGCCCGACACGACGTTGTTCGTGATCACGTTGTTCGAGGAACCCAGCACGTCGACGCCACTCTGATTGCCGAGACCGGCGGTGCCGAGCGCGTCCGTGCCCAGGTAGTTGGAATCGATCGCGTTGCCGCCGCTGCCGATCACCCGGATCGCCGTTGCCCCGAAGCGGACGATCTCGAGGCCGCGGATCGTGGAGCTGGATCCATTCAACTGGAACGCCGACGTCTCCGCCGGTGCCGCCTCGCCGTCCAGCACCACGCTCGGCTGACCCGCGTAGTCGGGCTGCGTCATCCCGTCAATCGTCGTGTTGACGACGTCGGGCAGCTGGGACTGGATCGCGATCGTGTGCGGCGCCGGGCCGGGAATGTTGAACACGATCGTGTCCGGCTCGGGCGTTGCGGTCGCGAGCTGGATCGCGTTGCGCAGCGACCCGGGGCCGCTGTCGGCCGTATTGACGACGGCGACCTGCGCGTCGAACTGCGTGGACGAGGCGGGCGCGAGGCCGGCGTCGCCGACGACGGAGGCCGAGAGCCGGTAGCCGGAACCGGGCAGCGACACGGCGAGATCCGGGAACGTGGCGATGCCGCTGGCGTCGGTCGGTGCGCCGGCGCCGGACAGCGTGGCGCCCGTCGGGCCCGCCGCGAGCGAGAGCTGCACGATCACGCCCGGCAGGACCGCGCCCGACGTATCGCGCACCTGCACCCGGACGGCCGGCGCGATCGGCACGCCGGCGCTCGCCTTCATCGGCGATTGCGGCGGCTGCTGGACGAAGAAGATGGTCGACTGATCGCCCGTCGTGACCGGCGGCTCGGTCACGTCGTTCCGCGCGTCGTCCGTATCGACTGCCTGCGGCACGACCGCGGGCCTCACCGTGACGGCCGGCAGGAGCGCCGGGTCGATCGAGTGCCCGTCGACGATGACGTTGTTCGACGTATCGGGATCGAGGATCCGCAGGGTAATCTTGCCGGACTCGCCGGGCGCGAGCCAGAGCGTCGCGTTGTCGGCGTCGGGCCGGTTCGGATCGGGCAGCGTCGGCGCCGTGGGATCCACGAACGACGGGTTGAGGATGTTGTCGACGAGCACGTTCTGCGTCTGGTATTTGAGCTCGCAGCCGTCCGTGGTCGGCGTCGTGTAGGTCTTGAACAGCACGAGCTGCACCTGGAGCCCGTTGGGCAGCGTCGTTTGATTCAGGAACAGATTGACGTTGAAGCCGGACGTCGTGTTGCCGTTGTTCGTCACCGTCCAGGTGACGTCGGTCAGCGACTGGTTCTGGATGTCGGGGTTCTGGATATCGGGATTCTGGATGTCCGGGTTCTGAATGTCGGGATTCTGAACGTCCGGGTTCTGGATATCGGGGTTGACGACCGTGATGTTCTGGATGTCCGGATTCTGGATGTCGGGGTTCTGGATGTCCGGGTTCTGAATGTCGGGGTTTTGAATGTCCGGGTTCTGGATATCCGGATTGGTGACTTCCTCGTTCTGGATGTCCGGGTTCTGGATATCCGGATTCTGGACGTCCGGATTCTGGATATCGGGGTTCTGGACGTCGGGGTTGATGACGACGTTGCCGTCGAGTCCGCCGGGCACGGGCGCCGGCGCGCCGGGCCCCGCGATCTCGGCGACGTCGACGATCACCTGCGCGTGCGGATCGGTGGACGTCACGTACACGGTGCGCACCGCCATCGAAAACGGCGGCGTGACGACGTCGAGCGTCAACAGCGGGGGGGGCGAGTTCACGTCGTACGGCGGCAGCGGGAACTGGTCGAAGGACGCGCGGCCGCCGGCCGGCTGGTTGACGATCTGCAGCCGGAAGCTGCGGGTGATCGACGTCGTGTTCTGCGCGAAGACGACGAACCCGCGCTGCAGCGTCGTGCTGAGCGTCTTGGCGTTGCCGGGAGACCCGACGACGAGCCCGCCGGTGATGCGCGCCGAGTAGACGTTCTGGTTGCGCGACCCCGTCTGCGTGGCGATGCAGGCCGGCTGCATCTGCGTCGGATCGAAGGTGCTGGTTCCGGAGCTGAGCACGGGCGGCGTGTAGTGCTGCCAGTTGCCGTCCATGGGGGCCCGCACGTCCCGGTTGTCGGTCCACACGGCGTGGAACACCGGCACGGCGTCGGCCGACGTGTTGTACGCCCAGCGTCCATTGGCGCCGAGCACGAACGCCGGCGAAGGGCTCAGGTCGATGTAGTCCCCCATGAACGGGACGGTGCCGCTCTGGAACATCGGCAGGTTCGGCGGGTTGTACTGCAATTGCCTGAGCGACTGGCCGCCGACCGCGTCCCCCATCAGATAACTGGAGACCTGCACCGCCGGCTGGAACACCGGCGTGGCACCCGGCTGCCCGAGCGCGGCCCGGATGTCGATCGTGTGGCGCTTGTGCGCCGCGATCGTCGATGTCTGATCGTCGACGTACTGGCTGAAGATCTGCGAGACGTCCTCGCGCAGATCGTAGTAGACGAGCAGCAGCTTGCCGCCGGCGAAGCCGAGCGTGGGCATGAGCTGATGTCCCGGCTGTCCCGTCTCCGAGACGACCTGCGGGTCCGTCCACGAGACGCCGTTGCTGGAACTGGCGATCAGGATGCGCGCGTCGCCCGTCACCGGATCCGGCCGATCGGTGGCGTGCCCCCGTTCGGACCAGGCCATGTAGAGACGTCCCTGATCGTCGAAGGTGAGCGTGGGATAGGCATTGGTCCGGAAGGTCAGGCCAGCGGCGGACGTCGCCTGGTCGAACTGCGACAGATCCTCGACGTCGACCGCCCCCTTCGCGTGGCGGTGCTCGAGGATCTCGTGGATCTGCTCCCCGAAGGCGTGCCCCTTCGGCATCTGGTGCGTCGACTTGGCCGGCTCGAACTTGCGGCCGAAATTGACGGACCGCGCGACCATAATCGCATCGGTGTCGTTCGAGCCGGGACGCGAGAACCGCCGCCAGGCGACGTAGACGTTTCCGGTCCGCGGATCAATCGCGATCGTCGCGCCCTGGTTGAGGCCGTCGTCCGGCCCCTTCGACGTGAGGCTCACCGGCGCGGACCACGTGACGCCGCAGTCGGTCGAATACGCGAACATGATGTCCGACGCCAGCGAATCGCCGCTGCCCGTGAAGGCCGAGAAGACGACGTAGGCGGGGCCGGCGGGGACGTCCTGGGCGACCGACGTGCCGTCGGGGCCTGGCGTGACGACGTGACACGTCGCCGCCGCGCCGCGCGGGATGTCGACCGCGAGCCACGGCTTGTCGAGGAAGCGGCCCGTCGTGCCCGGATCGAAGGAAACGATCGAAGTGCCTGCATAGGCGACCGGGTCGCCGGTCTCGAGATTGTTGTTGTCGACGAACCGCGCGACGAAGACGGCGCTGCGGCCGTTGTCGCCGCGGTTGAACGCGAGGCCGGCGTAATAGAACAATCCGTTGGTGCCCGCCCGGACGACCGGGTCCGCCGCCGCGTCGTACCCCTTCAGCGGCGAGGCCATCCCGACGCTCGAGTGATCCTGCGGATATCCCGGAATGAGGTTGCTGATCCAGCGCTGGCCGCCATCGAAGGATTTGAACAGGCCGAGCCAGGCGTCACCGGTCACGTCCGCGCCAGGCAGACCGGGCAGGTCGACGGTCCGGTAATCGTTCGCCCCCGCGAGCAGGTGCAGGGGGTTCCGCGTGGATGCCGCGACCGACGGCTCGTTCTGCCGTTGCAGAAAGGGATCGCCGTTTGGCCACGTCAGGCCGGAAACCATGTTGACGTTGCGTCCCGGGATCTGCGCGTCCATCACCGACACGACGCAGAAGACCACGAGCGAAGCCCACAGCGCGCGAAGCAGCAGACGCTTCGCGATTGCGGAAACGGGCATACAATCCTCCGGCAGCTACCTGTTTGGGAACCGAGTTCCCGAGTATAGCGGATGAGCTTGCGCAGAAGTGTGAAAATTTGCGCAGGGTGGCAACTTACAAAACCGTAAGCGCCAGACGCGGTCAGCCCAGGAAGGGCTGACCCACACGCCAGGCCAGCAGCCAGCTTCCAGCTGCGGCGTGTGGGTCAGGCCTTCAGGCCTGACGTGGGCATGTGGGTGCTGGCCCTCGGATTACAGCGCGCCCCACGCCAGCGAGAGCAGGAAAGTGACGATCGAAAGCGCGCCGGCGGCAATCGACCACGAAACGCGGGCAGGAATCCCGTCCATCGGTCAGAAGAACTTGCGGGCGATGTTGAAGCCGATGAACCAGGAGTCGTTCGTCACGCCGCCGCGCGCGATCTGACCGAAGGTCGTGCCGTAGCCGTTCCCGACGTCAATCTGAAACAGGTGGCCGCCGACGCGTTCCTCCAGGCCGAAGCTCATTTGATTGACGGCGGGCCTGTAGCCTGCCACGCGCGGCGTGATCTCGCCGACCAGGTACGTCGCCGGCCGGATCCGGACCCGCGCGCCGAGGCCGATCATCACCGTGTCGTTCTGAGTCGTGAGGTCCGACAGCACCGGGTTCGAGTTGATGACGACCATCGGCTCCGCATACACGTCGGCGATCCGCCCCGCGCGCGCCGACAGGATTACGCCGAGCGCCGACTGGTGCTGCTCGTGCAGATTGTGGGTGCCTTCGAACGTCGCGATCGCGTCGAGTCCGTAACGATGCGAGCGCGAATTGACGATGCTCTGCTGGCCGAACAGCTGGATGGTCTGGTCGCTGGTGCGATGAAAGCCCACCTGCGTGCCCGGACGCAGGCCATAGCGCAGCTCGAGGCCGATTTGCGCGCCGTTGTCGAAGCCGAACAGGTTCGAGAACAGATCGCCGGCATCCCCCGCGCCGAGCGATCGCAGGAAGCGATGGCTCACGCGGAACGACATCTTGTGATTCGGGACGCGCAGCGTGGTCGGCAGCGCCACGAGCGTGAAGTCCGGCTGCAACGGATCGACCCGCACGTCGGGATCCGACGCCGGCGGCGTCTGGGTGGCGGGCGCGGGTGGCGGAGCGGGCGCGGGATCCTGAGCGGTACTCCACGCGGCCGTGAGCGCCAGCAGACAGGTCGCGATCAGGACGTGGCGCGCGCCCCAGATCGCCTTCCGGCACAACTGCATGCCGGCGAGCCTCGCAAAGCGAGTGCCGCGTCGAACCGCGGCAACGCGCGGGAAAATGGCGGCTTCCGCGGCGCGGTGGTTACACGCGCGGAAAGGACTTACGCGCCGTGAAAGCGACCGCTATTCGATCCGGTGCTTCGAGAGGTAATAGCTCAACGCGCGCTGCGAGATGCCCATCGTCTCGGCGGCGTCCTTCTTGATGCCGCCGGAGGATTCGAGCGCGCGCCGGACGGTCTCGCGTTCGGCCCAGTCGAGGTTCTGCCGCAGGTTCGTCGAGGGCAGACCGGCGGCGGGCGCCGAGGTGACGCCGAGCAGGTGGATCACGCCGGGCCCGATGACGGGAACCGGCGACAGCACGACGGCGCGCTCCACCGTGTTCTCGAGTTCGCGGACGTTGCCGGGCCAGTCGGCGGACTGCAGCGCCTCCATCACGCGGGGCTCGATGCCGTCGATGCGCTTGCCGGCGCGCTGCGCGTGCTTGCGGATGAAGTGCTCGACCAGCACGGGGATGTCCTCCCGGCGCTCGCGCAGCGGCGGGATGTGCACCGGGATGACGTTCAGGCGATAGTACAGATCCTCCTGGAACTTGCCGTCGGCGACCATCTGCCGCAGGTCGCGGTTGGTCGCGGCGATCACCCGCACGTCGACTTTCTGGCTCCGCTCCGACCCCAGCGGCTCGAACTCGCGCTCCTGGAGGACGCGCAGCAGCTTCGCCTGCAGGGCCGGCGCCATCGTCCCGATCTCGTCGAGGAAGATGGTGCCGCCGTCGGCGAGCGCGAACTTCCCCTTCTTGTTGTTCGCCGCGCCGGTGAACGCGCCGCGCACGTGGCCGAACAGCTCCGACTCGAGGAGGTTCTCCGGGATCGCGGCGCAGTTCACCTTGATGAGCGCCATCTCGCGCTGCGCGCTGTGATAATGAATCGCGCGCGCGACCATCTCCTTGCCGGTGCCCGTCTCTCCGGTGATCAGGATCGTGCTCTTCGATCGCGCCACGACGCCGGCGGTCTTGATCACCTCCTGCATTCCGCGGCTGCGTCCGACGATGCCGTAGTGGTTGAACTCTTCGTCGCGCTCGTTGATCAGGTAGGTGTGCTGCGTGCGCAGCCGCTGGTGCTCGAGGGCGCGGTCCACGACGACGAGCAGCTCGTCGATCTCGAACGGCTTCTGCAGGTAGTCGAGCGCCCCGAGCTTCATCGCTTCGATCGCGCTCTCGACGGTCGCGTGCGCCGTCATCATCAGGATCTGCGGGCGCTCGGCTTCCGGCGTCGTGGCCACCAGCTCGCGGATGAGATCGAGGCCGGTCAGCTCCGGCATCAGGTTGTCGACGACCAGCACGTCGAACAGCCGCTTCGCGAGCAGCCGCTGGGCTTCCCGCGGGCTCTCGGTGGCGATCACCTCGTGCCGCTGCTCCCGCAGCGCGCCCGCGAGCGCGTTGCGGATCTTGGCTTCGTCGTCGACGAGGAGAATCGATCCGGCTGCGGTCATACGGCTGCTGTCTGGAAAGGCAGTTCGATGCGGACCTCGGTCCCACGCCCGGGTTCGCTGGCCACGGCGATCGTGCCGCCGAGCCCCTCAATGATATTGCGGCTGATGGCCAGACCAATCCCGGTGCCGGTCCGGCGGGTCGTGAAATACGGGTCGAAGATTCGTGGCAGGTCTTCGGGCGCGATGCCGGGCCCCGCATCGCGCACCACGATGCCCGCCCGGCCTCCGGGCAGCCGGCGGGTGGACAGGCGAATCTCGCCTGTCGGGCCGCCATCGCGTCCCCCGCCGACCGCCTGGACGGCGTTGCCGACGATGTTGACGAGCGCCTGGCGGAGGCGTTCGGCATCGGTATAGAGAGGGGGGAGCGCCGTGTCGAGATCCAGCGCGACGGGCGGCCGGCCGTCGCCGCTCGACGCCGCCCGGACGGCATCGTGCGCCAGCGCGTTGAGATCGGCGGGCGCCAGCTCGAATTTGATCGGCCTGGCGAAATCCAGCACTTCGGTGACGATCCGGTTGAGGCGGGCGATCTCCTCGTCGATGTCCTCGACCGACGTCCGCACCTGCGCGGCGTCGACTTCGTCCCGGCGCAGCGCGCGCAGCGCCGTCTTGATGATCATCAGCGGATTGCGAATCTCGTGCGCGATGACGGTCGAGAGCCGGCCAAGCGACGAGAGCCGTTCGCGCTGCGACGCTTCGCGCTGGAAACGGTCGATCGAGTCCGTCATCGCGTTGAAGGTGGTGGCGAGCAGGCGCGCGTCTTCGTCCTGCCAGCGCGGCGCCGCCGGGACGGGGATCCGCCGCGTCAGATCGCCGGTGGCCGCCATTTCGCGCATCGTCGCCGTGATGGCGCCGAGCGGGCGCGTGACGGTGCGGGCGATGCCGTAGCTGAGGAGCACCGCGATCATCACGGCCACGACCGCCGTGGCGGCCAGCCGCGTGTGGAGCGCGCGCAGGAACGCCAGCCGCTCCGTGCGCGACCGCAGGATCAGCGCGACCGGCTGTCCGCCGCCGGCGGCCTGCGCGAGGGGGCGGGCGACCCAGATGTACTCGCTGCCCCCGAGCGTCACGCTGGCGACCCGGCCCGGCTCCGCCAGCAGCGGCGCGAGCGCGGACCACGCCTCCGGCGGCAGCGTCGCCGCATGGATGCGGCCGTCGATCCCGAACGCCACTTCGCTGTTGGTGAGCGCCTTGAAGCGCGCCGCCTGCCGATTGTTGAGGCTCGTCCCGACGCTGAGCGACCCGAGAATCTCCGGGCGCGCGCGATCGATCCAGATCGGCACCGAGACGACCTGCAGGATGCCGTCGCGCACCGGCCAGAAGGAGACGACTTCCCGCCCGGCGATCGCCTGGCGCACCGCCGGCGTGGACGGCAGCGCCTCGTCGGCGATGTCGCTGTCGCCGATCCGGGCGAGGACGACGCCGCGGCGGTCGGTCACGACGAACAGGTCCGCGTTCAACTGCCGGCGGTATTCCGCGGCGATGGGCCGGACCGTGGCGGCATCCGTCTCGTAGACGGCCCCCTTGAGCACCGGCAGGTCGGCGACCAGACGCGCCTCACGCTTGAAGTGATCGAACAGGACCGTGCTGTTCTCGTCCAGCAGCGTGCCCGCCTCGCTCAGGCCGCGGCGGAGTTCCCCTTCGGCCTGTCGCGTCACCGCGACGTTCACGATGTAGACAGCGGTGGCAATCGAGAGCACCGCCAGCAGGGCGGTCGCCAGGAAGATGCGGTTGGTCAGCGAGGAGAACACGTTCATTTCAGCGTGAACTCCACCTGCACGTCCCCGCCCGTCTCGGGGACGGTGACCCGGCGCGACGCGGTCGGGAACGCCTCGTTCCAGACCATCAGGTTGTACGTGCCGGGCGGCACGTTGTCGAGCCGATAACGGCCCGCCTCGTCGGTCACGCAGAAATAGCGATGGGCGAACACGAGGATGAACGCGCTCATGTGCGAGTGGATGTCGCAGAACACCCGCACGATCCCGGGACGATCGAACCGGACGGACCGCGAGCGGCCGGCGGCGTACCGCCCGAGATCGAACGACTTGGTCTTCGAGAGCGAGAACACGTTGTGATACGTGCGGTCGTCGTTGGGAAAGTCGACGGTCGTGCCGGCGACGATTGCGAGCACGTGCGGCACGAAGCTCTCGTTGCGCTGATCCATGCGCGCGTGCGGCTCGTCGCGCGTGTCGAAGGCGGCGCGCGGCGCCGGGTCGAGGTACACCACGCTGCGGCGGCGGTCGGGCGTGCCGTGCGGCGCCGGCATCCCGAGCGTGCCGACGTCGGGACGTGTCGCGGCGGGCGGCGGCGGCAGATGAACGTCCACGCTCCCCACGATCGCACCGGCCACGCTGCGCCGTGCGGGAGCGGCGCCGAGCAGCGTCACCGCGCCCAACACCGCCAGCGTCGGGATCGAGAGCCAGCGGCGACGCATCAGAACCAGTAGGACAACTGTCCGGAGACGAAGGTTTCCGGCGAGCCTGCGCCGGCCTCACGCCAGTTGCGCTGGACGACGACGCGCCCGATGACGTTGCGCTGCAGATACACGCCGCCGCCCGCTTCGACGCGCGAGACGGGAGCGTCCCACGGCGTCGGGGCGCCGCCGAAGCGCGTGCCCGTAATGCGGGAAAAGCCCAGGTGATCGACGCGCGCCGCGGCGAAAAAGCGCGGCGTCAGGCGGTACTGCCCTTCGAGGTAGGCGCCCGTCGCGCGCACCGGGCCGGCGAGGACCGGGGCGTCGAGCGCCGGCAACGTCCAGCGGCTGGCGATCAGTTCGCCCCGGACGACGAAGTAGCCGCGGGAATATTCGGCGTCCATCCCGAGCGCGGTCTGCGGGTACGAGCGATTCTGCAGCGCCTGCGGAAGCTGCCCCTTGACGGCGTCGCTCACCCAATCGCCGCGCGCGGCCGACGCCCCAACAATCAGCCCGACGATCGGGTGCCATGCCACGCGCGCCGCGACCTGACGGCCGCCGTTGTCGTCGTCGATGCGCGGGTCCGAGAGCGTTCCGGTCGTCACCGACGCCGCGATGTCGAAGGCCGACGACTGCAGGTGGCCTTCGACCCCCGTATCCCACCGGTAGACGCTCATCACCGGCACGCCGGGGGCGGAGGCGGGATTGCCCACCGGGAACACGGCGCGCCATCCGTGCGCCCGGACGGCCAGCAGATCGTCGGCCGTCGCCGGCAGGGCGTCGGGCCGCAGCGACGTGAGGTACTGGTACGCGAGCGGATAGCCGATCAGCGGGTTGTCGTAGGCATACGCCCGGCGGCCAAACGCTCCGAACACCGGGGGAATGCGTCCTGCCTGCACGTCGAAGGCACGATCCTTCCAGGGGCGCACGCGGACGTACAGCGCGTAGGCGATCGGCACTTCCAGATCCTCGGACCGGATCTCGGCGAGCACGGCGAAACGATCCGACGGATGCCAGGATCCCGTGAACGACACCCGGAACAGCCGCAGCGCGTTGTGCTCGTAATCGGTGTAGTCGAAGAACGACCGGTCGTCCCGTGGGGCGATGGCGCCCACGACTTCGCCGCTGACGGTGACCTGGCCGCCGGCGAGCTGGATTGGCTTGTCGGGCAGCGACTGCGCACGCGCCGGCATGGCTGCCAGGAACCACGCCACACAAAGAAACGTCAGCCGCACGCGCATGTCCAAAGAAATGACTCGATTATCCCCCGAATCGTGACGGCGGCCGGCGCGGAGCGGGCGGCGGGTTGATCGGCGAGCCCCAGCGGTATATAAGAAGGAGAGCAGAATGGAACGCCGTTCCACATACTGGAATGGCAGCGTGCCGGGAATGCCCAATAATCTCACCTCAGCCGCGGGACCGTCGTCGCTCGAAAAAGCGCTCGAGATCTGCGAAGCGCTCGCCGGCGCGTCGCGCGGCGCGACCGTGACGGAGCTGGGGCGCGCGCTGGCGCTCCCGGCCCCCACCGTCCATCGGCTGCTCGGCGTCCTGAAGCGGCGCGGCTACGTGCGCCAGGACGAGGAGACGACGAAGTACAGCCTGACGCTGAAGATGCTCGACCTCAGCTTCCGGCTGCTCGGCCGCTCGGAGCTGCGGCTGCACGCGTACCCGGTGCTGCGCGAGTTCGCGCTGCGCACCGGCCTGCGATCGTTCATTGCCGTCCCGAGTGCCGGAGAGGTGACGTACGTGTGGAAGGCCGGTCCGGACGAAGTGAGCATGCACACGACGTACACGCGCGAGATGCCGGGCCACTGCAAGATTTATTTCGAACCGAAGGGAACGCGGCGTCTGAGCTGCGTGCGCCTGCCTCACCCGCGCGCCGCCGCCGACCCCGAACGCGTGCTGCTCCGGTTCGGACCGCCGTCGCCGACCCCGAGCGCGCAGCGCCTGCTGTGCACGTGCGCGCCAGTCTACGACTACAGCGCGCGCGAAGTCGCGCGCGTCGGCGTGTTCGCGCACGGCACCGACGAGCGGCCGTTCTGCGGCGATCGGGTGCCGGCCGGTACCGAACTGGCGCGCCTGATTTCGCTGCGCCTCGGGCATCTGCCGGCCGGAATGGCGGCGAGCGCATGAATCACGGTCAGGGCTGAAGCCCTGACCCACGGCGAGGATTGTGGGTCAGCCCTTTATGGGCTGACACAGTGATCGAAGGAGTGCATCATGGCGTACATCATCTGTGAACCGTGCATCGGGACGAAGGACACCGCCTGCGTGGACGTCTGCCCGGTCGACTGCATCCATCCGCGCAAGGACGAAGCGGAATTCACCGCCGCGGAAATGCTCTACATCCATCCCGACGAGTGCATCGATTGCGGCGCCTGCGTGCCGGCGTGCCCCGTGGAGGCCATCTTCGCGCTCGACGAAGTCCCCGACAAGTGGAAAAGCTTCATTCCGGTGAACGCGCAGTATTTTCAGAAGTAGGCTTTGGGCTAAAGCCTGGCTTCGAGTTCGCGGCGGGCGTCGAGCCGGGCGGCGCGGCGGACGTTCGCTTCCGCCGCGCGTTGCTGTTCGGCGGCGCTCTCCAGGATCAGGCCGGGCACGGGCACGCGCTGTCCGGCGCGGTCGATCGCCACGAACGTGAGATACGCGCGGCTGGTCATCTGCCGGACGCCGGTCAGCGTCTCCTCCGAGAACACTTCCACTTCCACTTCGAGCGACGTGCTCCAGACGGCGGTCACCCGCGCGCGCAGGATGATCAGGTCGCCAACCTTGATCGGGTGCAGGAACTGCAGGCCGTCGACGGCCGCCGTCACGAGCAGACTGCGGGTATGGCGGTGACATGCGATCGCGCCCGCGATGTCGATGAGGTGCATCACCGTGCCGCCCAGGATGAACCCGAGCGGGTTCGCGTCGTTCGGCAGCACGACCTGCACCATCTCGGTCTCGGAGTCGGCCGGGCGCTTCGCGATCAGTTGTGGCATTTGCAGTCGACGAAGGCCTTGAGCCGCAGGCGCAGCTCCGCCGGCAGCTCGTCTTCGCGCAGCGAACGGAGCAGCGAGACGGTCGATTCGTAAGTCCGCAGCTGCGCGACGCAACTCTGACAGCTTCGGAGATGTTCCTCGAGGTGGCGGTGTACGTCGGGGGGCAGCTGCTGCTCGAGGTAATCGGCCAGCAGCCGGACGATATCGCGGCAGTTGCCGGCGTGGTCAGTCAAAAGGCTCCCCAGCGGACGTCACAGAACAATTCTATGACGTCCGGCGGGGAGAGATCGGTCCCATGCGGGGGCGGACCGGGGCCGAGGCCCCGATCCGGCGGTGTGCCTGGCGGTCGTCAGCCGCGGCCGGCCGACGCCGGCATCAGAAATCGTATCCAATCCAGACGCTGAACTTGGCCCGGCGCAGCCACTTGCTGCCGCTCGACAAGCCGTCCTGGGCGGCGCTGTAGGCGTAGATGTAGTCCTCCCAGGATGGATTGAACATCGTCCGCCAGGACCAGTCGAAATGGATCGGGAAGCCGAGGGCGAACGTCTCGAGGCCGAGGCCGTACGAGGCGCGGCCGTCCACGAGACGGAAGCCATTGACCTGAATCGGGTCGCCTGGCACGGGCGAGACCGTGAAGTCGGAGTTCTCGACGTACCCGACGATGGGCGTCACCGTCGTGGGCGACTTCGTCCAGACCTTGAACGGCGCGTCGTTGAACCCGGCGGCGCCGATGTCGAAGAACGTGACCGCGCGCAGCCCGCCGACGACCCCGAACGGCGTCAGCGCGGCTTCGATGATGGGGAAGCGCAGTTCGGCGTCCGCGAAGAACGCCCGCTGTCCGAGGAACCCGAGGTAATCGTACCCGCGCATTTCCGAGTTGCCCCCGAAGTACAGATACCCCGGACTGTCGCCCCAGCTCTTGAGGCCGCGGAAGCGGAACGCGAGGACGCCGTTGCTGGCGAGCCGGATGTACTTCCGCGCGTCGACGTCCGCGGTCTTCTGCGAGAGCAGGCCGCCGAAGCCGGGCGCGACCTGATAGCCGATCCGCATCGTCTCGCCGGAGAGCGGACCGTAATCGCGAAAGACTGTCGTTTCGCGCACGTAGTCGATGCCGAACGGCATCATCGTGCCGTTGACGAACAGGTTGCGGCCGTACAGCTGCTGCTGGTAATCGTTGGCGACCTGCTGCAGGTTCGGATCGCTGTAGCCCTGCTTGAACTGGTAGAGGCCGGCCGACATTTCGAGCCGGGCGTACCGATTGAGCGGGTAGATCGCGTACCCGAGCGCGCCGCGCTCGGTCTGCGTGGCCAGCGCGTCGCTGTGGCTGAGGAAGCCGTACTGCTGCGCGTACAGCGTGCCGGCGTAATCGCCGTAATAGAACTGCGTCTGCGAGAAGCCCTGCAGCGCGTACTGCAGGCGGCGCGACAGGTTCGTGTAGCTGAGCGCGAGCGTCCGGTACTGCGACACCGACTCCGCATACAGGTTGAACTGCTGGTCGCCGAGCACGTCGCTGAAGCTGACCTGCGTGCCGCCGAAGAAGTCGCCGCCGCTCGTCACGCCGACGTTGAGCGGCGGACGCCCGTCGAGGAACATCTTCTCGAACTTCCCCTTCTTCCGCTCGTTCTGCTTCACGAGCGTGTGCGTGAGCGGCGGCTGGAAGTCGATGATCGGGCCCGGCGAACCGAAGTCGGCGCTCGCGACGGTGTGCAGCGGCTCCTTCTGTTCCAGCGTGTGAATGCCGTACTGCCCCTTGTAGTACGTGACGAAGGCGAGCTCCTGGTGCTTGTTCTCGTCGAGCAGCGGCACGGGCGAGACGTTGCCGGTCAGCGTGTCCGTGTACTGCTTCAGCTCACCCGTCTTCAGGTTCAGGGTCCAGATGTTGTAGATGTTGCCGTTCTTGGCCACCTCGGGGCTGATCGGCTGGTTCGGATCCACGGCGGTCGACGGAAACACGATCGTCTCGGCGTCGAGGAACTTCGCCGCGCCATCGTCGTGGGTGCCGAAGGTGAGCTGCGTCTTCTTCGCGGTGGCGAGGTCGACGCGAAACAGCTTGTTGTTGCCGCTGACGCGCGCCATGTAGACGATGGACCGGCCGTCGGGGGCCCAGGTCGGCCCGTAGTCGCCGAATTCGTCGTTCGTGACGTTCCTGACCGCGCCGGTCTGCAGGTCGATGACGAAGATGTCGGCGACGGCGTTGCGCAGGCCGGCGAAGGCGACGGACCGGCCGTCGGGGCTGAAGGCCGGCGATTCCGGCATGTCGACCGTGTTCAGCTCGAAGCGCTGCTCGATCTTCTTCGTGACGATGTTCTGGATGATCAGCGTCTTCTGCTTCTCGGTCCGGACGAAGTAGGCGATGCGGTCGCCGGCGGGGGCCCACGACATCCAGCTCACGGCGTTGCCGCGGAAGCCGCCGGGCGTCGAGATGTACTCGAACCCGTAGCCGTCGTTGAAGCCGTCGGTCAGATTGCGAATGACCTTGCCGTCCTTCGTCGACAGCAGGATCAGGTCCAGCTCCTGGTCCTTGCTGTTGCCGGCCGCCACCGCCAGCAGTTCACCCGAGGGGGACGGCTCGATCGAGACGACCGAGACGTACTTCGTTTTCTGCGGCTTGGGCGCGAGGTCGCGTCCGTAATCGGCCGGCCGCTCCTTGTCGCGGAACGGCTTGAAGCGGTCCTTCAGATACTTGTCGAACTGCTCGTCGAACTCCTCCGGCTTGAGTTTGAACGCCTCTTCGTACGCGCTCTCGCCGCCGCCGATCACGCTCTTGCGCAGCGCGAACAGGAACTGCCGGAGCCCTTCCTTGCCCCACTTGGATTCGATGAACTCGAAGGCGGCGTGTCCGAGGTTGTAGGGAAGCCGGCCGTCGGCGAACTGCACCCCCTGAAAATCGCTCATCGAGGGGACGATGTCCGCGATGGCCGCATCGCGGACGGTCATCAGGTCGAACGGATCCCAGTAGCCGGTCTCGTAATCCGAGAGCCCCTCGTCGACCCACAGCGGCAGGTTTCGGCGCAGCAGGGTGCGCGGGATGATGTCGAACTCGAAGATGTGCGTCAGCTCGTGGGTGATGAGGCGATAGAGCGCGTCCGACGGCTCGTCGATCGGCAGCACCATGCGGTCGCGGTACGGCTCGGCGAAGGCGAGCACCCCTTCGGGCAGGTCGCTCGGATCGATGTTCTGTTCCTGGAACTCGCTCTCGGTCTTGTAGATGATGAGCGGGACCTTGAAGGCGAGGTCGTGCTTCAGATCGGCGCTGACCTGCTGGTACGCGCTCTCGGCGTAGCTCGAAATGCGATCGAGATGTTTTTCGACCGCAGGGTAATAGTAGATTTCGAAATGGTCGGTCGTGTAGATGTGCCAGTCGAAATGGTCGTAACGGATTTTCGTGTTCTTGCCGAAATAGGGCACGAACGGCGTTTGCGCGCTCGCACGCGGCGTGCCGGCGAGCAGAAAACAGAACGCACTCGCGGCGGCGACCATCGGTCGGATGCCGCGCAGGCTGCGCGTACGCATGGTGTTCACCTCGGACGCAGCCGGCGGGGGCGCCCGCGCGGTGCGGTACGAAAGACGGCTGCAGGGCCGATGTTACTGTAGCTGCGGGGAGCCCGCAATGCGGGTCGGTCCTGGCAGCCGGCCAGGCGCCGGGTTCGGCTTCCGTGGCGCGTAAAGCGTTTCGAATCCCGGCGGCCGCCACGCGCCAATTGCCTGCGCGCGGCCCTCCCGTACCGTCGTCACCGGGCGCGGGCAGCAAGGGGCGTACCGCGGACGAGGTGCGATTCGGCGCGGCCCGGGCGCCGCCGGCCGGCGCGGGCGCGGCCCGGATGTCCTCCCCAGGTGGCGGCCACTGCCCGCAGCCTAGTACAATCGACGGAATAAACGCGCGCCCCGCTGGTGTTCTTCCGAGTGGGCGTCGCGGCCCCTCCATGGTGTTTCGTCGCCCGAGTTCCGGCCGCCGGCCCGCCCCTGCGAGCGAAAGCCCCGCGGCTTTCGAGGAGGCGGCGCTGTCGTATCTCGACAGTCTGTACGGCGCGGCGCTGCGGCTGACGCGGCGACCGGCGGATGCCGAGGACCTCGTGCAGGACACCTATTTGAAGGCGTTCCGCGCGGCGCATCAGTTTCAGCCCGGCACGAACCTGAAGGCGTGGTTGTTCACCATCCTTCACAACACGTTCCGGAACGTGCGGCGCCACGACGGCCGTAGCCCCGTCGACGTCGACAGCGAGGCTGTCGATCGGGCGCAGGACCTGACGCCGTCGGCGCGGACCCCGGAGCAGCTGCTCATGCGTGCGACGCTCGACGCCGATCTGCAGGCCGCGCTCGACGGGTTGCCCGAGACGTTCCGCCAGGCCGTGTGGCTGCGCGACGTCGAAGAGCTGAGTTACGCGGACATCGCGCGAGTCCTCGAGATTCCGATCGGCACCGTGATGTCGCGGATCTCGCGTGGACGGCGGCTGCTGTACCAGGCGCTGCAGGCGCGGCGGACCGATGCGGCCCGGCGCGTCGCGTCGCGCTGAGACGCCAACCGCGAGTGAGCGCGCGACCGGGCCAGTAGGGCCCGCCTTCGCGCCGCAGGCGCGTCGGCGCGTCCGCCGTAGCTTTAGCGGAGGCGGAGAGTCCGAGGGGCGAAGCCCGAGGCTCGGAGCGCCTGTGAAGGAATCGCGGACCGCAGCGAGTGAGCGCGCGAGCGAGCGTGTAGGGGAGTCCGAGGGGCGAAGCCCCTCGGTGAGACACGAGTCATGACGGATCAGACGATTCCCGGCTGCGGCGATCTCGACGAGCAGATCACGCCGTACATCGACGGCGAGGCCGCGCCCGAGACGCGGCGTCCTGTCGACGCGCACCTGTCGCGCTGCGCGCCGTGCCGGGAACGCGTCGCCGAGGAGCGCGCGGCGCGCGATCTGGTCCGCGCCCAGGCCGGCGAACTGCGCACGGCGGTGCCCGACGGCCTGCGTGCGCGCTGCCAGTCGCAGCGTCTGGCCCGCACGCCGCCGGCGCGCGTCTCGCGCGCGTGGCGCTGGGTGCCGCTGTCGATGGCCGCGACGCTGCTGCTCGCGATCGCGGGGGCGTTCGTCTTCACGACGGCGGCTCACGACCAGGCGCTCGCGGCGGGGCTCGCGCTCGATCACATCAAGTGCTTCGAGCTGCGGCCCACCGTGCACGGCGCGGTCGACGCCTCCGCGCTGGCGCGCGCCTGGCAGCGGCGGCACGGCTGGGCGTTGACGGTCCCGCCGAGCGCCCCCGACGAACACCTGCGCCTCCTCACCGCGCGGCGCTGCCTGTCGACCGACGGCGGCGTGGCGCATTTGATGTACCTGTGGGACGGCCAGCCGCTCTCGGTGTACGTGCTCCCGAAAGTGGTCAGCCACGACGCGTTGATTGATACGCTGGGACACGAAGCCGTGATCTGGTCCGCCAACGGCCGGACGTACGCCGTCCTCGCCGACGGCCACCCGAGCGGTCTCGAGGAGTTGGTGCGCTACGTCAAAGCCAATGCGCGCTGAAGACGGAAGGCGGAAGGCGGAAGGCGGAAGGCGGAAGAAGGCAACTGGTAACTGGCAACTGGCAACTGGCAACTGGTAACTGTTCGGACCCATTCCATGAAGACACGCTGGATCATTGCCGCGGCTGCGGCGCTTGCGCTCGCGGTGCTCACGCTGCCCCTGTGGCGGGCGCGCGTGGGGACCGCGAACGCGCCGACGTCGCCGGTCGCCGACGCCGAGGCGGCGGCCCATCGTCCGGCCACCTGCACGGCCTCGGGGAAGGCGAAGCTCGATTTCGTGCTGAAGGACATGGATGGCCACGCGGTGCGGCTGGCCGACTTCAAGGGCAAGGTGATCGCCCTGAACTTCTGGGCGACGTGGTGCGGCCCCTGCAAGATCGAGATTCCGGAGTTCGTCGAGCTCTACGACAAATACAAGGACAAGGGCTTCGTGATCCTCGGCGTGTCGATCGACGATCCGCCCGATGCGCTGCGCGCCTTCGCGCATCAGTACGACATGCGCTATCCCATCCTGCAGATGCAGTCCGATATCGAGGATGCCTACGGCCCGATTTACGGCGTCCCGATGACGTTCTTCATCGGACGCGACGGATCGATCTGCACGCGTCACCTCGGCCCGGCGACCAAGGAACAGTTCGAGCGGGAGATCCGATCGCTCCTGTAGTACAATCGCTCCAGATGTTGAAGGGCTTCACCCACGCGCGACTCGCCTGCGGCTGCCGGCTGTCGTTCCGCGACGGCGTCGAAGGCAGCCCCGTCACCGTCGTGATCGACCAGAAGGGGCCGGGCTGCGCCAACATGCAGCACGTGCGCGCCCTTCCGTTGTTCGACCATCGCGAGGCGCTGCGTCCGCCGACGCGCCTCGGGCCGCCCGCCGAAGAAGAGTACGAAGAAGAGGGCTGAGCCGCTCTAGCCAATCCGCAGGGTGGCCACCAGCGGCAGGTGGTCCGACGCGATCATCGCGCGCCGCGTCCGCGGCAGCTCGACGCCCCGTACTTCCACGCGTCCTTCGTAATAAATGTGATCCAGGTGCAGCACCGGAAAGAAGCCGGGATACGTCCGGCGCCGGTGCAGATGCTTGGCGATGTCGATGCTCTCGAACAGCGACTGGAGCGTCCGGGTCGCGAGACCGCGCATCCATTCGTTGAAGTCGCCGAGCACGATCTTCGGCGCCGGCACGCGGCGGTCGTGCACGTAGGCGGCGAGCCGGCCCGCCTGGTAGCGGCGCTCGAGCACCGCCGTGCCCAGATGGACGTTGTAGACGTGGAGGATCGGTCCGCCGAGATCGAGATCGGCGCGCTGGCAGCCGCGCGGTTCGCAGGTGCGCCACGAGAGATCGTACTGGCTGTGGTGCACGACCGGAAAGCGGCTGAGGATGACGTTGCCGAACTGGTGCTGGCGGAGCTGCCGGACGCTGCTCATCACCCAGCCCATCCCGAGGGCCGCGCCGATCTCTTCCGCCTGGCCCGCGCCGGCCGGACCGGCGCCCACGACTTCCTGCAGCGCCGCGACGTCCGGATTGATCTCGCGGAGCACCTCGATGATGCGGGCAGGCACGACCCGGCGATCCATGCCGCGGCACCGATGAATATTGTAGGTCGCGATCCGGACGTCGACGGTGCTGCTGCGCGCCCGGACGATCGGCTCGGTCATGAGCGCCGCCCTGGTCTCCACCTGCACGATTGCTCGAGCCTCCCGCCGCGCGGCACGCGATGCAGAGGCCGCCGCTCGGGCGTACGGTCCCAGACGCTGCAACAGTTGCGCCGCCAACGACGGAGGGCAGGCCTCACGGGCGCCGGCCGGGCCGAATGGCGTGATCGGTCGCTCTGCGGATCGACGCAGATCGGTTGAATGCGCGGGTGCGGGGCACGCTTGGCACGACGGCGATCTGCAGCCGCCCCGTCTCGGCCGCCGCGAGAAGGACCGGCGTGGCGAGGCCGTGCAGCGCCTCGAGCTTGTCGGGCGCATCGAGTGTCGTGCGATCGAGACCGCGCCCCGCGATCGCGAGATACGCGCCGTCGGGCAGCCGGTCGAAGTGGCAACGGCCGTCCGCGCCGGTCGTGGCCGCGCGCCGCCGCCGGCGGCTCGACCAGAACTGCGGATCGGCCGGGAACAGCAGCACCGTGACGCGGTCGGCCGGCGCGTCGCCGCGTTCTGCCGTCACGCGCACGTCGAGCGCGGCGGCGCGATCGCTCACGACGACCCGGACGTCGTGCAACCGGTCGCCCGCTTGAAGATCGAGCGGGCGATCCGTGACGTCGCGCCCGTGGTACTCGGCGTGCGCGAGCAGCCATGGCCCGGACAGGCCCTCGATGGCGATCGCGTGCGCGCCCGGCGGCAGGCCGGCCAGGGCGAACGACCCGTTGGCCGCGACCGGCGCACTGAAGAAATCGTCCGGCGCGCCCGCGCCCGCGAGGGGAGCCCGGACCCGGATGGTCCGGAGCGCCGGCGGCTTCGCCCCGGTGCTCGCCTCGAATCGCACGGAGCCGTCGATCGTCGCCCCCGGCGCCAGCGTGAGCTGGATGTGCTCGATGTCGCGCCCGTCGATGACGAGCGCGAAGGTGGCAAACAACGGATGCCCCTCGCGGTCGGTGGCGCCGCGCGCGCGGATCTCGTAGCGGCCGGGCCGGACGTTGGTGAACGAGAACCGTCCGTCCGGCAGCAGCGTCGCGTCCGCGGCGTGACCGCCGGCGGTCCCGACGGCGGGCCGCATCACCACCGTGCCGCTGAGCAGCGGCCGTCCATCCGCGGCGACCAGACGCCCGCTGACGCGCGCCGTGCCGGCAATGACGGCCTCGCTCGGGCCGGGCGCGGGCGTGACGATGGGCGGCCGTGCCGGCGCGCTGCCGCAGGCGACGGCCGCAAACGCGCTCGAGACGATCGCGGCGCGCACGAGATGGCGCCCTCCGTTCATGAGCGCTATCATAGCCGCATGCGGATCCCGCGGCGCGCGCTCGCCGGCGTCCTGCTCGCCGGCGCGGCGCTGGCGCTCGGCGCCTGCGGCCCGCCGGAGCCTTCGGTCCGCCTCACGGACACCACACTGATCGTCCAGAATCAAACCGACCAGACGTGGCACGACGTCACGGTCACGATGAACGACTACTATCAGGCGCGCGCCGAGTCGCTCGATCCGCACGGTGAACTCGATGCGCCGTTCAGCGGCTTCATGACCGGGTTCGGGCAGCGCTACGATCGTCGCCGTGAGCCGGTCCGCCGCGTGGTCATCAAGGCGACCGATGCGTCGGGCCGCCCCGTGTCGATCACGTGGACGCCGACAAAGAACCTCGCAGAGAAGCTGCGCTCCACCGGACGGTGACTGATGGCGAAACTGAACTCCGAATTCGAAGCGGTGTGCCCCTGCTGCCAGGCGCGCCTCGTCATCGACGCAAACCTCCGGCGCGTTGTCCGACACGACCCGCCCCCCTCGAGCGAGCCCCGTCAGCTCGACGATGCGCAGCGCATCCTGGCGGAGGAGGCCGCGCGGCGCGAAGCGCTGTTCCAACAGTCCGTCACCGCCGAGAAGACGCGCGGCGACGCGCTCGCCAGGCGCTTCGAAGAGGCGCTGCGTCAGGCCCGAGAGGAGCCCATCACCAAGCCCACGCGCGACTTCGATCTCGATTAGGAGATCAGGAGGGGAGGGAGCTCAGGAGGAGATCAGGAGGAGATCAAGAAAGATCAGGAGGCAGCTCGGTCCAGCGCTCGCGTCCGCGGTAATCGAGCGGCTTGCGTCCGGGGTGCCGTGCCACGAACGCGCGATAGCGGCGCCGGAGCCGCTCGATGCGCGCGTCGCTCGATCGAATCGGGCGATGCGGCACGTCGAGCAGCAGCCGCTCCACCTTCCACACGTTGCGCGTCGCGAGCCGCCAGTCGTAATCCGCCAGCACGCGCAAGTCGACGACGGCGTAGCCGGTGATCCGCCCGGTCAGGTCCACGTACGGATCCACATAACTGAGCGCGAGCGCGCGCGCCGTGGCAAACACCGGCTTCCGGCCGTGCAGTCCGGGATCGCGCGATCGCGCGATCGAGCCCCAGCGGCCACCCTGCTGATAGACGAACAGGACGTGATCGAGCGCGTCGATCGACTCGAAGCTGAGCACGAGCGGCGGATATCCATGCTGCTCCAGCACGACCGCGGCGCCGAGCGCCGCCTCGAGGCAGTGCGCGGTGCCGTGCCGGACGATGCCGCGGAAGCTGCGCAGCGTGGCGGGGCCGGGCGGCGGCTCGGTGTTGTAGGGCAGCGCGTTCAGGTACCGCTGGACGGCCGCCGGCGTCCGCAGCCGATCGATCAGCCGGCGCTCGGCCGCGGTGAATCGCGCGCGCGGCGGCGCCTCACTGTGTCGCACGGGCGGTTCGGAGATCCGTCACGAGCGTGTCGGGCGTCCAGTCGTTGCCCGAGTGGATCGTGACCAGGCGTCCTTCAGGATCGATCACGGCCGTGCGCAGGTTGTGCGTGACGCTCTGCGTTCGATCCGTCTGCCGCATCACGGAGACGCCGAAGCGGGAGGCGAACGCGTCGATGGTGGGGACGGGCGCCGTCGCGAACGTCCACACGCGGGTGTCGGCCCCGAGCGCGGACGCGTGCGTCTTCAGGACGGCTGGCGTATCGTGCGCCGGATCGAAGCTGACCGAGAGCAGGTGCACGTGCCCGGCCAGGACGGCATCGCGCTCCACCTGCGCCTGGACGGCCTTGAAGTTACGGTCCATCAGCGGGCAGAAGTTCGGCAGCGGACAGCGTGTGTATATGAACGTGACGGCGACCACCTGCCCGTGCCAATCGGAGAGCCGCACCGGATGACCGTCCTGGTCCGTGAGGGGCACGTCCGGGACGCGATCGCCCGGCTCGAGCAGGTCCATCACGTGCGGCACCAGCCCGGCCGCGGGCAGCGGTGCCGTGCCGGTCTTCGTGATCGCCGACAAATACGCGTCGTCGCCGTCGACGACGAGCGTCGCGGTGACGAGGTCGCCGGGCGCCAGGCCCGACAAGAGGCGCGCGTCCTTCACCCGATACGCCATCGTCATGGCGGGCATGAAGCCGCGGATGTCCTTGTGCTTGACCGTGACCTCGGGACGGCCGCTCGCCGGTGACGCGGAGAGCGCCAGCACCTGCCCCTGCAGCTCGTACCGCGGGGCACGCCGGCCGCAACCGGCCAGCAGGAGGCCTCCGGCGCCCATCAGCAGAAACAACGTGGCAATGCGTCGCGACATGGATTTCGTGGGCCCTTGTTCGGGACTCAGCGGTTCATCTTTCGGATTGGCGGTCCGGCACACATCCTGCTATCGTCGCACATCGTAGAGAAGCCGGGGGGCTTCGCCCCGCCCGCCTGCGCCAGGGCCGGCCGGATCAAGAACGAGAGCGACCGCTGCGCGCGGCAGCGTTCCGTCTCAGAGTACCGCGCGACCAGGAGTGAGAGACAGCATGGGCAGGAGACTTTACGTCGGCAACCTTCCGTACTCCGCAACCGAAGAGCAGCTCACGGATCTGTTCAGCCGTGCCGGCAAGGTCGACAGCGTCCGCGTGATGCGCGACATGGCGACCGGCCGCGCCCGCGGCTTCGGCTTCGTCGAGATGGCCTCCGACGACGAGGCCCAGAAAGCGATCAGCGAGTTCCACGAACATCAGATGGACGGACGCGCGCTCGTCGTCAACGAGGCCCGGCCCAAGCCCGAAGGGGGGTTCGGCGGAGGCGGCGGCAACCGTGGCGGTCGCGGCGGCGGTGGCGGCGGACGGTTCGAAGACCGCGACTTTTCGGGGGGGCGCCGGAAAGAGCCGCGCTGGTAGACCTCGACAGCTACTCGTCGACGATCCAGCCATCCCGCAGGTGGATGATGCGGCTGCCGTACTCGGCATTCACCTCCGAGTGCGTCACCTGGATGATCGTCGTGCCCCCTTCGTTGAGCTTCTTGAACAGCTCCATGATCTCCTTGCCCTGGCTGGAGTGCAGGTTCCCGGTCGGCTCGTCGGCAAGGATCACGCTCGGATTGGAGATCACGGCACGCGCCACGGCGACGAGCTGCTGCTGCCCGCCCGACAACTGGTTGGGATACAGATCCTTCTTCCCGACGATCGAGAACTTGTCGAGGATGTCGCAGACCATGCTCTCGCGGTCCGACTTGCGGATGTCGCGATACGACAGGGGGATGTCGAGATTTTCGTAGACGGTCAGGTGATCCAGCAGGTGATAGCTCTGGAACACGAACCCGACGTACTGCTTGTGCAGTTTCGCGCGGTCCTTCGCGGCCAGCCGGTGCACCGGGTGATCGAGGAAATAGTAATCGCCCGTCCAGGCGCTGTCGTGCATCCCGATGATGTGGAGCAGCGTCGACTTGCCGGCGCCCGAGGGCCCCATGATCGAGACGAACTCCCCCTCCTTGACGTCCACGTTGATCCGCCGCAGCACGTACGTGCGGCTCGTGCCGTGGGCGTAGGACTTTTCGAGGTTGCGCAGGCCGATGAGCGCATTCGGCGCGACGCTGTCCGGCGCCGGGTCTGCGGGCGCCACTTGCGGAGTGCGGCTGAACAAGGCCATGGGTTTACCTGTTAGACGGGCCGGTCGAGGGACCAGTTCTCATTTCTCAACCGAGGGGCGTCGCCCCTCGGACTCCCCCACACGCACCCTCGCTCGCCGCTCCGCCGGCTCGCTCCGGCTGCGTGGCTCGCTCGTGCCCTCGCTCGCGGCCTATTGAGTCTCATTATAAAGGAACGGGTTCAGGATTCCCTCAACGCGCGGATCGGGTCGATCCGCATGGCCCGGCGGGCCGGCACGTAGCTGGCCGCCAGCGCGACGAGCAGCAGCACGACGCCCGTGGCGCCGAACGTCAGCGGATCCGCCGCGGGCACGCCGAACAGCAGCCGGTGCAGGCTGCGGCTCAGGGCGGCCGCCCCGGCGGCGCCGATCGCGATCCCGAGCAGCGTCAACTTGACGGTGTCGCCGACGACGAGCCCGAACACCTGACCGCTCCTCGCGCCGAGCGCCATACGGACGCCAATCTCCGCCGTGCGCTGCGCCACGACGTACGACATGACGCCGTAGATGCCCGCCGCGGCGAGTGCGAGCGCGAGCACGCCGAAGAGCCCGACCAGCAGCGCATAAAAGCGCGGTTCGTCCACGGAAGCGGCGACGAGATCGCGCATGGTCGCGGCGCCGGCCAGCGGAACGGCCGGATCGATGCGGGCGACGAGCTGTTTCAACGGCTTCACCACGAGCGACGGATCGCCGGACATTTTCAGCACGAGGTTGCTTCCGGGTTCCGACATCTGCCAAAACGGCACGTAGACTTCCACGCGGTCCGCCGCTTGCGCCCCGCGCACCTTCACGTCCCCGACGACCCCCACGACGGTGAACCAGGGGGCCCGGCCGCCGGGCCTGAGCCGCTGCCCGACCGCGTTCGCGCCGGGCCAGTACTTGCGCGCCAGCGCCTCGTTGACGACCACGACGGGTGCCGCCTCGCCGGCCGCGAACCCCCGTCCCTGCCGCAGCGGGATGCCCATCGCGTCGAAGTAGGTGGCGCTGACGAGACGGTACCAGGCGGTCGGCTGGTCGGCCGGGCTCGCGGGCGCCGGCCGGCCTTCGATCTCCACGTCCGTGTCGCTGTCTCCGCCGTTGAGCGGCACGATCGACGAGAGCGCCGCCGTCTGGACGCCAGGGAGCCCCTGCGCCTCGTCGAGTACGCGCCGGTAGAACGCGATCAGTTTCGGTTGCGCCTGGTAGGTCTTGGGCGGCGTGTTCAGCGTGACCGTCATCACGTGGTCGGGCACGAAGCCGAGATCGACGCGCTGCAGCGCGAGGAACGTGCGCAGCAGCAGGCCGCCGCCGACGAGGAGCATCAAGGCGAGCGCCACCTCGCTGACGATCAGGACGCGCCGCGTGCGGCCGCCCGCCGCCATGCCGCCGCCGCGTCCGCCGTCCTTCAGCGCCGGGGCCACATCGCTTGCCTGCCAGGCGGGCGCGAATCCGAACGCGATGCCGGTGACCACGACGAGCAGGGCGGCGAAGCCCAGCACCGCGCCGTTCATGTGGACCGCGTCGAGCCGCGGCACGCCCGCCGGCGCGAGCGCGACGAGTCCCGACACGCCCCAGAGGCCCAGCAGCACGCCGGCGACGCCGCCGAACGCGGCGAGCAGCAGGCTCTCGGTGAGCAACTGCCGCACGACCCGGGCCCGCGGCGCCCCGAGCGCGACCCGGACGGCGATCTCGCGCCCGCGACGCGACGCGCGTGCGAGCAGCAGGCTGGCGACGTTCACGCACGCGATCAGCAGGACGAACCCGACCGCGCCGAGCAGTACCAGCAGCGGCGTCCTGACTCCGCCGACGATCTGATCGCGCAGCGGCACGATCTGGAAGCCGACCTTCGTGTTCGATTCGGGATACGTCTGCGCGAGGCGTCGCGCGAGCGTGGACAACGCCGCGGACGACTGTTCGACGGTCACGTCCGGCCGCAGGCGCCCCACCGCGCGCAGCACGATCGCGCCGCGCGAGGGGCTCGCCGTGTTCAACTGCAGCGGCCGCCACACGGTCGCGCGGGGAAGGATGGGGCCGCTGAACCGGGCCGGCATCACGCCGACGATCTCGTGCGGCTCCCCACCGACCAGGATGGTCCGGCCGACCACGTGCGGGTCGCTGCCGAAGTGCGTCTGCCACAGGGCGTGGCTCAGGACGACCACGCGCGCCGCCTTCGGCACCCCGTCGGCGGGCCGGAACCCGCGTCCGAGCATGGGTGGCACACGCAGGACGTCGAAGTACTCCGGCGTGACCTCCGCGCCCCTGAGCGCCTCCGGCGCTTCCCCCGCGATCGTGAGGCTGGCCGGCCAGCCGCGGACGGCGAACACGCCCGAGAACACGTCCGTCTGGGCCCGCCAGTCGACGTAGTTGCCCGGCGTCGCCCACTCGCGCGCGGGGCCGCCGCGGGCGTGCATGTCCTGCCAGAGCGTGACGAGGCGCGCGGCATCGGGATACGGAAGCGGCTGGAGCAGCACCCCGTCGATCACGCTGAAAATCGCCGTCGTCGCCCCGATGCCGATCGCCAGCGTCGCGGCTGCCACGAGCGTGAAGCCCGGCGCGCGAACCATCAAGCGCGCCGCGTAGCGGAGGTCTTGGAGAAAGGTTGAGATCATCCTAAAGCCCAAAGCCCAAAGCCCAAAGCCCAAAGCCCAAAGCCTAAACCGTGCCGTCGCGGTAAGATGCTGATCTCAGAGTATTTGGCGCGCTGCGTTGCGCCGTTTGCAACGTGGGAGCGTTCGGGCGCGGGACGCACGATCCCGGGAACGGACGATCTTCGCGCGGCCTGGAGTTTGCGTCGGGGAGGTTGAGGCCACGTCTGGAGGACGGGCGTCCAATTCTCTATGAATCCGTGTCCGGTGTTTGCCGTCGTGTTCGTCCTGGCGATGCAGCAGTCGCCGGCTCCCGCTCAGGCAACCCCATCCGGGTCCACCGCAGCTCAGCTCGGTCCTGCGGACGATCTTCCCGTGTCGCTCGACAGGATTCAACGGGCGCTGTCGCAGCCGGCCGCGATCACGCTCTCGGAAAAGGCGCCGACGTTCCGCGTGGAAGTGTTCGGCAAGAAACCGACGATCGAAGACATCCTCGGGCCGAAGTTCTGGGTGGGTCCCGTCCCGTACGGCGGCATGACGCACCAGGAGTTCATGTCCATGGTGACCCCCAAGGACATTCAATACGGCGCGTTCTCGAGCGAAAAGCTGCCGATCCTCGCCGGGCTCGCCCTCGCCGAACAGTGGGCGCTCCGGAGTGCCATCCACAAGTACCAAACCGCGAAGAACGAGCGCGAGCAGGCCGCGGCTCGCAAGGAAGTGCTCGACGCCCTGGCCGCACTCGAAAAAGCCCGCCACGACGGCAAGTAGCTTCCAGCTTTCCTAAAGCCCAAAGCCCAAAGCCCAAAGCCCAAAGCCCAAAGCCTACCCCTTCCCGCCATTCGCCGCCTCCCAGGGGAGATTCGCCGGAAAGGGCGAGTGCGGCGGCTCGGGGCCCCGTATCCTCAGGGTGTCGGGAGCCAACGATGACCGCCAGAATCGCTCTTGGAATCAACGCCGTCGTGGGGATCGTCACCACGCTGCTCGCCAGCGCGACGATCTGGCTGGCGGTGACCCGGCCCGCGGCGGTGGCGACGGCGCTCGCCGACCGGGCCTACGGCGAGATGCTGACGGCCGTCGGGCAACAACTGGCTGGGTGGGTCCAGGTACTCTGGCGCTTTCTCTGAGCATCGAACGATCGAGGACAGCCATGGAAGACGAGCGAACCTTGAACGTGAACACGGGACGCGTGACGGTCGGGCTCTTGATTCTCGGCATCGGCGTGCTCCTGCTGCTGGATCGCACCGACGTCCTGACGGTGCCCGTCGGCCGCTTCATCGCCCCGTTCGTCCTCATTCTGCTGGGCAGCACGCGTCTGGCGTTCGGCGAAGGTGATCTTCACCGGGCACGGGGCGGGCAGGTTCTGGATCGCGCCGGTCGCGTGCGGCGGTGCGGGCGCCATCGGTTCCCCGGCCTGTGGCTGATTCTCGTGGGCTGCTGGATGCTCGTCACCGAGTTGCACCTGTGGGGCCTGGACTACGACACGTCGTGGCCGCTGCTGATCGTCGCCGCCGGCGTGATGATCGTGGCGGGCGAGCTGGCGCGCCGGCAGCCGGACCCCGAGATGTCGGGGACGGAGCAGTAGCCCATGGATCCTGTCCGCGACCACACGATCGGGCCGCCGAGCGCACGCGCACCGCGCGTGACGCCGCAGGTCGTGCTCGGTCTGCTCGTCATCGTGGTCGGCGTCCTGTTCACGCTCGACAATCTCGGCATCGTCGACGCCTCCACGTATCTGCGGTACTGGCCGGCGGGTCTGATCCTGATCGGACTGGCGAAGATCGGGGCGGCGCGCGGCGGACGCGGCACACTCGGCGGGATCGTGTGGACCGTCATCGGGGCGTGGCTGCTGCTCGACACGCTGGACGTCGCGGTGTTCGATCTGTCGCTCATCGTTCCTATCGCGCTGGTGCTCATCGGCGTCCACCTGGTCTGGCGCGGTATGACGGCCGGCGGCCGCCGGGGTGCCCCAGACACCGATGCGCACATCAGCGCGCTCGCGGTGATGTCGGGCGTCGCGCGGCGCAGCAGCGCCTCCCCGTTTCTCGGGGCGGATTTGACGGCGGTGATGGGCGGATGCGAAATCGATCTGTCCGGCGCCACGCTCGGAACCGATGCCGCGATCATCGACGTGTTCGCATTCTGGGGAGGGATCGACCTGCGCGTGCCGGAAGATTGGACGGTGGTGAGCCAGGTGACGCCATTCATGGGCAGTCTCGAGGACAAGACGCGAACCGTCCCGGCCGCGGGATTGCCGCGCACGCGACTCATCATCCGGGGGCTCATCGTCATGGGGGGGGTCGTCGTCAAGAACTGAGGTGCCGTGCGGCAATTGCCGATTGGCGAATGTCGATTGGCGATTTTATTGAAGATTGGCGATTGGCGATCGACGGATTGGCGATTGGCGATTGAGTGCCGAGTGACGATTGGCCGGCGATTGACGATTGGATGATTGACGATTGATGGGCCAGTCGGCCAGCTGAAGGCCGCCCGCTGAGCATTGGCCACTGGCAGCCGGGACCTGGAGACTGGCAACTGGGTCCTGGAGACTGGCGACTGGGAACTGGAGACTGGCGACTGGGATCTGGAGACTGGCCACTGGGACCTGGAGCCTGGCCACTGGGATCTGGAGACTGGCAACTGGGAACTGGAGACTGGCCACTGGGATCTGGAGACTGGCGACTGGGATCTGGAGACTGGCCACTGGGATCTGGAGACTGGCCACTGGGATCTGGAGACTGGCCACTGGGATCTGGAGACTGGCAACTGGGAACTGGAGACTGGAGACTGCCATCCGTGGCGTGACATGCATCCAATCCTCGGACGGCCCGTCCGGCTGGCGCTGTATCTCGCGCTGTGGCTGCCGCTCGCCGCGTTGCTGACGGCGCTGCTCGCGCTGCCCGGGCCGCTCTCGTGGCCGCAAGCGGCGGCGGTCGCGTTCCCGCTCCTCCTCGTCTACGCCTTTCTCTGTCTGTCGGCGTGGTACGTGGGGCGGGGTCTTCCGCTGTCGTCGAGCTCGATGTGGCGCGTGTTCGCCACCGCGGGCGTTTCGGCCTTCGTGTCGAGCGCGCTGTGGCTCACGATGGGGCGCGCGTGGATCGAGGCGCTCGCGACGTTCTCGACGTGGCCCGCCGTACGGGCGGCGTTCCGGCCGTCGGCGCCGACGCTGTTCGGGTTCGGATTCCTGCTGTACCTCCTGGCGCTCGCCGGCACCTATCTCGCCGCCGCGTTCGAAGCCTCGCGGGAGGCGGAACGGCGCGGACTCGAGCTGCAGGTCTTCGCGCGGGAAGCGGAACTGCGCGCGCTGCGCTCCCAGATCGATCCGCACTTCCTGTTCAACAGCCTGCAATCGATCAGCGCCCTGACGACCGTCGATCCGGCAGCGGCGCGCCGGATGTGCCTGCTGCTCGCCGACTTCCTGCGCGATACACTGGCCCTGGGCGGGCGCGATCGCATCCCGCTCGCGAGCGAGCTGGCGCTGGCCGAGCGCTATCTCGCGATCGAACAGGTCCGGTTCGGCGAGCGGCTGCGCGTGTCGACCAGCGACGGCGACGTCGATGCGTGTCTCGTGCCGCCGTTGCTGCTCCAGCCGCTCGTCGAAAACGCCGTCACCCACGGGATCGCGCACCTCCTGCACGGCGGCACGGTCCGGATCGAAGCGGCGCGGCAGGGGGCCTCGATCGCCATCGTGGTGACGAATCCCTGCGATCCCGACCGCCCGCGCCGTAGCGGCGGCGGCGTCGGGCTGGCGAACGTGCGCGCGCGGCTGCGCGCGCTGTTCGAGCGCGAGGCGACGCTGCGCACGACGGAAGGGGACGGCACGTTCCGGGTGGAGATTGCATTGCCGGCCGCGGGCGTGGCCCGGGCCGAGGGTGGATGAATCAGGAATGTCCGACACACACGTCCCGCCGCACGCCGGCGGGGGAGCGACCATGCCGGACGAGCCGCTGCGCGTCGTCGTGGTGGACGACGAGCCGCTGGCCCGGGCGGTCGTGCGGGAGTATGCGGCGGCGGACCCGGACCTGACGATCGTGGCGGAGTGCGGCAACGGCTTCGAGGCGGTGAAAGCGGTCGCGGAGATGAAGCCGGATCTCGTGCTGCTCGACGTCCAGATGCCGAAGCTCGACGGGTTCGAGGTGCTCGACTTGATCGGCGGCGAGGTCCCGGTGGTGTTCATCACGGCGTACGATCAGTACGCGCTGCGCGCGTTCGAGGTGCACGCGATCGACTACCTGCTCAAGCCCTTCAGCGCGGAGCGCTTCGCGCAGGCGATCGATCGCGCGCGCGAGCGGCGGCGGGCGAGCGTGCCGCTGCCGGTGGACGCGCTGGTGCGCGCCGCCCGGCCGCGCACCGGGCCTGTCGAGCGCGTGCTGATCCGCGACGGCGCGCAGGTGCACGTCATTCCCGTGGAGCGGATCGACTACGTCGAGGCGCAGGACGACTACGTCGCCTTCAAGGCGGATGGACGGCAATATCTGAAGGATCAGACGCTGGCGGCGGTGGAAACGACGCTCGATCCCTCGCGGTTCGTGCGGATCCACCGGTCGTTCGTCCTCAACGTGGAGCGGCTGGCGCGGGTGGAGCTCTATGCGAAGGACAGCCGCGTGGCGATCCTGCGCGACGGCACGAAGCTGCCCGTGAGCCGCAGCGGCTACGCGCGCCTGTCGGCGCTGCTGTGAGGGGCGACGCCCGGCCCGCTTGACAACGGCGGCCCGAATGGTTGACTATCCGGTTAGTCAGACTAACTAACCGGTTAATCAAGTGCCACGCGCCTCGCGCCACCGCCCCGCGCCCGACTCCCGGAGCCGCATCTTTGCCGCCGCGGCCGCCGAGTTCGCCGCCCGCGGCTACGCCGGCGCCAGCGTCGACCGCATCGCCCGCGCCGCCAGGCTCAACAAGGCGATGATCTACTACCACTTCCGCAGCAAGGCCGCCCTCTACCGCGCCATCCTCCGCGACACCTTCGACGCCATTGGCGAGCGCGCGCGCGCCGTCGCCGCCGCGCCGCTCGCGCCCGACGCCAAGGTGCGCGCCTATATCGAGCTGTTCGTGCAGGCCGCCGACGCGCGCCCGCACTTCGCGCCGATCTGGCTCCGCGAAGTCACCGATGGGGCCACGCACGTCGACCGCGACACGCTCGCCTATGCCGGCCACGTGCTCGGCACCCTGGCCGGCATCCTTCGCGAGGGGGAGCGCGCCGGACGGTTTCGTCCGGTGAGCCCCGCGCTCGTCCAGATGAGCATCGTGGCGCCGCTGATGCTCTTTCTCGTGACCGGGCCGATGCGCCGCAAGCTCGATCGCGCGGGGGGGCGCGGCGCCGCCGCCCTGACGCGCGCGCAGGTCGTGGCGCACATCGAGCGGGTCACGCTCGCCGTGCTCGAAGGACGGATCGCATGAAGACGAAAGCGGCCTGGGTGCTGGTCGCGGCTGCCGCCGCCGGCGCCTGTCATCGCGCGCCGGTCGAGACCGCGGCGCGCGCCTCCGGCTACATCGAGGCCACCGACGTCCGGGTCGCCCCGCAGGTCGGCGGCCAGGTCCTGGAGATGCGCGTCGCGGAAGGCGATCGGGTCGCGCAAGGCCAGGTGCTCGCGCGTCTCGATACCGCCGACCGGCAGCTGACGCTGCGGCGCGCCGAAGCCGATCGCGACCAGGCCGCCGCGCAGCTCGCCCTCCTGCGCGCCGGCGCGCGTCCCGAAGACGTCCGGCAGGCCGCCGCGCAGGCGCAGTCGGCCGCCGCCGACGTGACCGCCGCGCGGGCGCAGTTCGACGCCGCCGATGCCGACCTCCGGCGCTTCGAGGCCCTGCTGCGCGCCAACGCCGGCTCGCGCAAGCAGCGCGACGATGCCGCCACGCGGCGCGACGTGGCGCAGGCGGCGCTGCGCGCGGCGGAGCAGCGGGCCCGCGCCGCCGCCGACGCGCTCGCGCGCCAGCGCGCCGGCGCGCGTCCCCAGGAACTGGCGGCCGCCCGGGCCCGCGTCGCCGCCGCCGGCGCGCAGATCGCGTCGCTGCAGAAGAACATTGCCGACGCGATCGTGAAGTCGCCCGTCGGCGGCATGGTGACGTCCAAGCTGGTCGACGCGGGCGAACTGGTGCAGCCTGGGACGCCGCTCGTCGTCGTGACCGATCTCGATCATGCCTGGGCCAACGTGTACGTCGACGAGCCGGTCGTGCCGAAGCTCCGAATCGGTCAGCCGGCCGTGATCGTGACCGACGCCGGGCAGCGGTTGAGCGGCACGATTACCTTCATCTCGCCGAAAGCGGAGTTCACGCCGCGCAACGTGCAGACGGCCGACGAACGATCGAAGCTCGTCTACCGCATCAAGATCGGCGCCGACAATCGCGCGGGGATCCTGAAGCCGGGCATGCCCGTCGAAGCGGACCTGCAGGTGACGCCGTGACAGGCGCCGCGCTCCGGTTCGACGCGGTCTCGAAGCGCTACGGCGCGATGCCGGCGATCGAGGGGTTGAGCTTCGAGGTCCGCCGCGGCGAGATGTTCGGACTGATCGGACCCGACGGCGCCGGCAAGACGACGACGATCCGGTTGACCGGCGGACTGATCCGGCGCGACGCCGGACGCATCGTCGTGCTCGACCGCGATCCTGTGCGGCAGCACCGCGAGCTGACCGGCGCCATCGGCTACCTGTCGCAGCGGTTCAGTCTCTACGGGGACCTGTCGGTCGACGAGAACATCGCGTTCTTCGCCGAAATCCACGGCGTGCGGCGATTTGCGCCGGCGCGCGATCGGCTGCTGGAGATGACGCGCCTGACGCCGTTTCGCACGCGCCGCGCCGATCGTTTGTCGGGCGGCATGAAACAGAAGCTCGCGCTCGCCTGCACGCTCGTGCACGAACCGGAGCTGCTGCTGCTCGACGAACCGACGACGGGCGTCGACCCCGTGTCGCGGCGGGAGTTCTGGAAGCTGCTGGCCGAGTTCCTCGCGGACGGCCTGACGATCGTCATGGCGACGCCGTATCTCGACGAGGCGGAGCGCTGCGCGCGCGTGGCACTGCTGCACGAGGGGCGGTTGCTGGCGCTCGACCAGCCGGAGCGGCTGCAGCGGCGCATGGCGGGCCGGCTGCTCGAGGTCAGCGTCGAAGGGACCCGTCCGCCCATGGATCTGCTGCGCGGCCTGCCCGGAGTGGCCGACGTGCAGGTGTTCGGCGACCGCGCGCACGTGCGGCTCGCCGGGGAGGATGCGCGTCGGGAAAGCGAGGGAATTGCGCGTGCGCTCGAGCAGGCGCACGCCGGGCGCGCGAGTGTTCGCCCGATCGCGGCTTCGCTCGAGGACGTCTTCATCGACCTGATCACCGGCGCCGGAGCGTCAGGCGCACCGCCGCCAGGACTGCAGCCATGACGTATGGAAGGCGGCGCCTCGCGGCGTGGGTGGCGGCGAGCCTGCTCGGCGCCGCGCCGGCGGCGCTCGCGCAATCGCTGGCGCCGTCGTCGGGACCCGTGCGTCCGTTGACGCTGGGGGAGGCGTTGTCGCGCGGGTTGGCCAACAGTCAGCACCTTGCAGACATGGAGGCGCGCACGCGCGCCGCAGACGCGGGTGTCGCGGCGGGAACCGCCGCCGCACGGCCCGACCTGTCCCTGCTCGGCGGATACCAGCGGACGAATCACGTGCAGCCGTTTGCGATCGCGCTGCCGGGCGCGCCGGCGCAGGTCGTCTATCCCGACATTCCGGACAACTATCGCGCCCGCCTCGACCTTCAGTGGCCCATTTACACCGGCGGCCGCACGGGCGCGCTCGAGCGCGCCGCGGCGGCGGAGCGTGGCGCGGCCGGGAAAGATCTCGAGGCCGCGCGCGCGGACCTGCGCCTGGAGATCACGCGCGCCTACTGGGCGCTCGTCACCGCGCGCGAGACCGAAGCGGTGCTCGCGCGATCGCTCGACGCGATCGACGCCCAGGTCGCCGATCTCCAGACGCGCCTCGATCAAGGACTGATTCCGCCGAACGACCTGCTCTCGGCGCAGGCGCAGCAGGCGCGTCAGCGCGGCCTGGCCGTCGAGGCCGGGAACACGCGTGCGACCGCCGAAGCGGACCTGCGCCGCCTGACCGGCATCGACGATCCCGGCGCGCTCACGCCGACCGATCCGCTGCCGGAACCAATGGCCGGCTCTGGCGATGTGGCCCATGCGCCAGGTATGGCAGGTGGCTCCGCGTCGGTTGCGGCCTCCGGATCGGCCGGCCAGGCGTCCAATCTGCCCGTCTCGACGATGATCGCGCGCGCGATGGCGCAGCGGCCCGAGCGCGGCGCGCTCCAGGACCGGACCGTCTCCGCCGTCGCCCGGCGCAGCGCCGCCGCATCCACGGCGCGCCCGCAGGTGGCTGTCGACGCCGGGTACGACTACGCGCGGCCGAACCCGCGCATTTTCCCGCGGCGCGAACAGTGGCAGACCTCGTGGGACCTCTCGGTGAACCTGGCCTGGACCCTGTGGGACGGCGGCCGCCGCGCGGCCAGCGAAGCGGAAGCGGCCGCGAACGCCGACGCCGCCCGCGCGAGGCTCGCCGACTTCGACCGGCAGCTCGCCTTCGACGTCCGTCAGCGTGCCAACGATCTCGATTCGAGCCGTGCCGTCGTGACCGCGACCGAGGCGGAGGTGAAGGCCGCCGTCGAAGCCGAGCGCGTCGTCGGCGAGCGCTACCGTGCCGGGGTCGTGACCCCGACCGACGTGCTCGAGGCGCAGGTGGCGCGTCTGCAGGCGGACCTCGATCGCACGCGCGCCCTCGCGAACGTGCGTCTGGCGGAGGCGCGCCTTGCGCGGGCGCTCGGCCGGTGACCGTGCCATGAACGCCATCGAGGTGCGCGGCCTCACGCGCCGGTTCGGCGGCTTCGTCGCGGTCGACGGCGTGTCGTTCGAGGTCGCGCGCGGCGAGATCTTCGGCTTCCTTGGCAGCAACGGTGCCGGCAAGTCGACGACGATCCGCATGCTGTGCGGGTTGCTCGCCCCCACCGCCGGAACCGCGTTCGTGGACGGGATCGACGTCCGCCGGGATCCGGAGGGCGTCAAGCGCCGGATTGGCTACATGTCGCAGCGCTTTTCGCTCTACCAGACGCTGACGGTCGACCAGAACATCAGATTTTTCGGCGGCGTCTACGGGCTCGACCCGACCCGGCTCGCGCGCCGGCGTGCGTTCGTCATCGAGATGGCCGGGCTGGCCGGGCGCGAGCGGATGCTCGCCCGCGATCTGCCCGGCGGCTGGCGGCAGCGCCTGGCGCTCGGCTGCGCGATCCTCCACGAACCGCCGATTCTGTTTCTCGACGAGCCGACCGGGGGGGTCGATCCGCTCTCGCGACGCCAGTTCTGGCGTCTGATCGACACGCTGTCGCAATCGGGCGTCACCGCGCTCGTCACGACGCACTATCTCGACGAAGCGGAGCGGTGCCACCGCGTCGCGCTGATGAACGCCGGCCGCCTCGCCGCGATCGGTACGACCGCGGAGGTCAAGCGCGTCTTCGCGGGCCGGCCGATTCTGGAGATTCGGACCGACCGGCCGGTCGACGCGATGCGCCTGCTCGACGACCTGCCCGAGGTGGAAAAGACGAGCCTGTTCGGCACCGCCGTCCACGCCGTGCTCCGCAGCGGCGACGTCGCGATCGATCGGGTCACGGCTCCGCTTCGCGGGCACGGCCTCGTTGTCGAGAGCGTGGCCGAGGTGGCGCCGTCGCTCGAAGACGTGTTTCTCGACATCATCGAACGCGCGGGAGGGGCGGCGGCGTGATCGGGCGCATGCTGGCGGTCTATCGCAAGGAGCTGCGGCAGATCTCGCGCGACCGCCGTACGCTGCTCATCCTCGTCTTCGTCCCGGCGTTCTTCCTGCTGCTCTACGGCTACGCGTTGAACTTCGACATCCGGCACATCCACCTGGCCGTCGACGATCGCGACCAGACGCCCGACAGTCGAGCGCTCGTCTCGGCGTTCGTCAATTCGGGCTACTTCGACCTGGTCGCCGACGTTCGCTCGCCGGCCGACGTCACGCGCCTGCTCGATCTGAACGACGTGCGCGCTGTCCTCGTGGTGCCGGCCCGCTTCGGGCGGGATCTCGCCGGCGGCCGGTCGCCCCAGGTGCAGGTGCTGATCAACGGCGACAACGCCAACACCGCCACCACGGTGATGGGCTATGCGTCGAACATCATCCGGAGTGCGGGAGCGAGGCTTGCCCCCGGAGCGCCGCCCGCCCCGCTGACCGTCGAGCCGCGCATCTGGTACAACCCCGAGCTGCGCAGCACGCTGTTTTTGGTGCCGGGCCTCATCGCCTACATCGCCATGCTGACCGCCGTCATCTCGACGGCGCTCTCCATCGTCCGCGAGAAGGAACTGGGGACGATGGAGCAGGTTCGGATGGCGCCGATCGACACGTTCTCCTTCATCGTCGGGAAGACGATTCCGTATTTCCTGATTTCGCTCGCCTCGGCGGCGCTGATCATCCTCGCCTCCATGCTGCTCTTCGGGCTGCCGATGCGCGGCAACTGGATCGGGCTGCTGGCCGCGCTCTCGCTGTTCCTGCTGGGCGCGCTCGGCACGGGGCTGCTGATTTCGACGGCGTCCGAAGACCAGCAGGTGGCCTTCCAGATGGCGCTGCTGACGTCGTTCCTGCCGACGCTGATGCTTTCGGGGTTCATTTTTCCCATTTCGAGCATGCCGCGTGCCTTGCAGGTGATCACCTACGCGGTGCCGGCGCGCTACTTCCTCGTCGCGCTGCGCGGGATCGTGCTGAAGGGGAGTTCCATCTGGCTGCTCGGACCCCAGATGCTCGCCTTGTCCCTGTACGCCGCCGCGATGGTGGGCCTGGCGTCGATCCGCCTGGCCCGCGAGGGGCGCTGACGTGCAGCGGCTCCGGTGCCTGGTCTGGAAGGAATTCCTCGAGCTGCGGCAAAACCCGCGGCTGTTCGCGCTGGTCATCATCGCGCCCATCATCCAGTTGATCCTGCTCGGCTATGCGGCCACGACCGACGTTCGCGACGTGCCGATCGTCGTCGCCGACGGCGACCGCTCGGTTGCGAGCCGCGACCTGATCGCGGCCTTCGACGCGTCGCGCAACTTCCGCGTCGTCGATACGGTGGCGACGGTCGCGGGCATCGACGACGATCTGCAGCGCGGCACGGCGTGGCTCGCGCTCGACATCCCGCCCGGCTACGGCGACGCCCTCGCGCAGGGGCTCCCGACGACCGTCCAGCTCGTCGCCGACGGGAGCGACTCGAACTCGACGACCGTGGCGCTGGGCTACGCGACGACGCTGATGGGGTCGTACGCAGCGGAGATCGCGACGGGGGGGCCGCCGGGCCTGAAGACCCGGCCTGCCGCGATCGCGCGGCTCCAGACGGCGCTGCCCGAGGCGCGGATTCGCGTCTGGTTCAACCCGCAGCTCGAGAGCCGCTATTTCATGATCCCGGGGGTGCTCGCGCTGCTCCTCCTGCTCGTGACGGCCAATCTGGCGGCCATGGGCATCGTGCGGGAGAAGGAGCTGGGCACGCTCGAGCAGCTCAACGTGACGCCGCTCCGCCGCTGGGAACTCATTGTCGGGAAGCTGCTGCCGTACGGCCTGATCGCGATGATCGACGTGCTGCTCGTCACGGCCGTGGCGACGCTCTGGTTCGAAGTGCCGCTCCGCGGCAGCTTCATGCTGCTGATCGCGCTCAGCCTCGTGTACCTGATCTGCACGCTGGCGCTCGGCCTGTTCATCTCGACGATCTCCGACACCCAGCAGCAGTCGATGATGACGGCCACGTTCTTCTTCCTGACGCCGATGATCTACCTGTCGGGCTTCATCTTTCCGATCGAGAACATGCCGCGGGTCATCCAGCCGCTCACGTACCTGATCCCGCTCCGGTACTTCCTCGTGATCGTCCGCGGCATTTTCCTGAAGGGGATTGGCCTCGCGCTGCTGTGGCCGCAAGCCGCCGCGCTGGCGGCGTGGGGGACCGTGATGCTGGCGCTGGCCGTCGCGCGGAGCCGGAAGCGGATCGGCTGACCTCGCACGCTACAATCGAAGCCATGCACGTGCTCGTCGTCGAAGACGACCCGACGATCGCCGATTTCGTCGGCAAGGGCCTGCGGGAAGCGGGTTTTGCCGTCGAACGCGCGGCGGACGGCGAGACGGGGCTGGCGACGGCGGCGGGCGGTTCGTTCGACGCGATCATCGTGGACGTCATGCTGCCGCGGCTGGACGGCCTCGCCCTCATCGACGCGCTGCGCGCGCGCGGCGTCCGGACCCCCGTCCTGATCCTGAGCGCGAAGCGCTCGGTCGACGACCGTGTCCGGGGGCTGCAGGCCGGCGGCGACGACTATCTGACGAAGCCGTTTGCCTTCACCGAGCTGCTCGCGCGCGTGCAGGCGCTGATCCGCCGCGCGACGGGGGCCGCCGAGCCGACGCGGCTGATCGCGGGCGACCTGACGATGGACCTGTTGACCCGGACCGTGCAGCGCGGGGGGCGCCCCGTGGAGCTGCGGCCGCGCGAGTTCGCGCTGCTGGAGTACCTGATGCGCAACCCCGGCAAGGTCCTGTCGAAGACGATGATCCTCTCGCACGTGTGGGGCTACCGGTTCGACCCGAACACGAATGTCGTCGACGTGCTGGTCTCGCGGCTGCGCGACAAGATCGACCGTCCGTTCGACACGAGGCGGCTCCATACCGTCAGGGGCGTGGGATATGTGCTGCGGCCGTAGCCGCCGGGCGGGCGCGTGATGGCGCGCGGCACGATCGGCCTCCGGCTGTCGCTCTGGTACGCGGTCGTGTTCGTCGGGAGCACGGTCGTGCTCGTCGGTCTGACGTACGCGCTGCTGGCTTCGTCGCTTGCGCAGCGCGACCACGACATCATCGCGGCGACGCTTCAAGAGTACGCGTCGCGGTACGAAACGGGAGGCTTGCCGGCGCTCGAACAATCCGTGGAACTGGAGCAGCGGACCGGCAGCCGCGAGCGGCTGTTCGTGCGGGTGCTCGGGCCGGATGCCGACGCGCTCTTCGTGAGCGTGCCTCCCGGTTGGGGGGATTTTCAGATCGATCGGCTCGGCGAGGCGCCCGGCGGCCGATTGGCGGCAGCCCCGGCGCGCGATCGCAGCGCCGTCCTCGAAGTCGCGTCCGCGCGCCTGCCCGACGGCACGATCCTCCAAGTGGGCAAGAGCAACGAGATCCGGCTGTCGCTCCTGCGACAATTCCGCACGGTGGTCGGCTGGGTCTCCGTCCTCGCGATGGTCGTCGGCGTCATCGGCGGGCTGATCCTCACCAGGTCGACGCTGCAGCCCATTCACGACATCATCCACGTCGCCCAGGGCATCGTCCGGACCGGCCGCACGAACGAGCGCGTGCCGACGCGCCCTCCCTCGGGCGACGCCGTCGACGAGTTGGGCGCGCTCGTCAACGCGATGCTCGATCGCATCACGAAATTGATCGGCGCGATGGGGGATTCGCTCGACAACGTCGCCCACGACCTGCGGACCCCGATGGCGCGGCTGCGCGGCCGCGCCGAACGCGCGCTGGAGGGGAACGACCCGGCCGCCATCCGTGAGGCGCTGGCCGACTGCCTGGAGGAATCGGAGCACATCCTGTCGATGCTCGACACGCTGATGGACATCTCGGAGGCGGAGACAGGCGTGCTGCGGCTCGTGCGCGAGCCGGTGAACCTGCGCGCGCTGCTCGCAGACGTCGTCGACCTCTACGAGGACGTCGCCGACAGCAAGCACGTCGCGCTGGCACTCGAGGCCGGCGGCGATGTCGTCGTGAGCGGCGCGCCCGACCGCCTCCGTCAGGCGTTTGCCAATCTCGTCGACAACGCGGTCAAGTACACGCACGACGGCGGACGCGTCACGTTGACGGCAGCGCGCAGCGGCGGCGAGGCGGTCGTCACCGTCACCGATACCGGGATGGGGATCGCGGAATCGGATTTGCCGCGTATCTGGGATCGCCTGTACCGCGCGGATCCGAGCCGCTCCGAGCGCGGGCTCGGACTTGGGCTCAGCCTCGTGAAGGCGTACGTGCAGGCGCACGGCGGGTCCGTCGAGGCCGCGAGCACGCCGGGTCGGGGCTCGACGTTCACCGTCCGCCTGCCGGCGTAAGCGGCCCTACCTGCGCACCCGATAGGCGAGCTTGATGAAGAAGGCGTCGGTCGTGCGCCGGAACGACGTGAGGTTGTCGTTCGCCGGCCGTTCGAGCTGGCTGCCGTAGCCCAGGTAGGCCGCCGTGCCGGGCGTCGGCTCGAACGAGACGAGCCAGTCGAGCCGCAGACCGTGGAACCGCTCGGCTGCCGTCGGCTCGCCGTCGAGTGCGAGCGGCGCGCCGGTCCGCGGATCGACCAGCGCCGCCTGCCGCTCCGCGCGGTACTCGGAGACGACGCGGAAAAACAGCGAGCGCCGCGGCTGGTATTCGACCTTCAGGCGCGGCAGGACGGTCTTCGCGAATTCGGACCCGTCGCGTGCCCGGGTGATGACCGATCGCACGGCATCCAGGTCGATGCGGATTGAACTGGTGGGACGCACCCCGAGCGTGGCCGTCCATCGGCGCTCGCGCCCGCGCGCCGCTTCCGGAAAGATCGCCGTCTCGCCGTCCAGGAACTCGATCTCGGCGTTGATCGTCTGCCACGTGGGCGTCGAGATCGACGACGACAGTCCCCAGAGTCCATCGGCGGCATCCGGAGGCACGAAGGGGAGGTGCGCCGGTCCGGCCATCGAGTACCCGCGATAATCGGCCGGGTCGAACCTGTAGAAGTTGCGGCTCGGATTCGCCTGGAGCTCCCATCCGCCGCGCAGCGTCGCGCTCAGCCGGACGGAGTCCTCTCCTTCGATCGGCGACTCGCGGCCGAAGCCGCCATATCGCCAGATGCGCGAAGGGCCGAAGAAGGCGCTGAGCTCTTCGAACGGCGATCCGGGCGGCCCGTAGTACGAGAACCGGTTCTCGGCATGTCCCTCGACGATGCCGCTGCGCGGGACGAAGCCGAGCTGCGACTCGAAGCCATCGCCGACGCCGTTCAGCTTGTAATTGAACCCCCAGTGCCGGGCGGTGCGGTCGAATTCGGCCGACCAGATCGGGGAGCCCTTCGTCGTGTCGGAGGGGGCGCCCGTCCACGAGCGTCCGACCTGACCGAGCACGTAGTACAGCTCGTGAAAGACGATCCGTGTATCCGCGGCGAGCACGCGATTGAAACCGCGATCGCGGGTGCGGTCGGTATAGGTGACGCCGGCGACCGAGCTGCTCCCGAAGTCGCGCCGCAGGCGCGTGACGTCGACCAGCGCGTGTCCATCAGCCGCATCGTCGAGCGCGGTGAGGTGGGCGATGCTGAAGGCGCCAATCTTGCCGGTCACCTTGGCTCCGGCAATCGGGTTGACGATCTGGCGCGTGTACACGAGCTGATTGGGGGTCGAGAAGAGCTCGATCCCCTCGAGAAAGAACGGCCGCTTCTCCGGCACGAAGAGGGGAAACCGCTCGTTGATGGTGATCAACCCGGCGTCCGACTCGACCTGGCTGAAGTCGGGGTTCACCGTCGCGTCCAGCGTGACGTTCGAGAACCCGAGCTGGCCGTTCACGCCCGCGGAGAAGTCGGAGGCGCCGCGGCGGAATCGTCCGTCGGCCTCGCGCGTGCCGGCGTTCGTCCCGGTGACGAAGGGTTGCACCTCGGTCACGATGCCGCGCTGGAGATCGTGGAGCCCTTCCAGGGTGCCCGACTGCGCGAGGAAACTGGAGACGCGGCGCGCGTCCGTCCAGGTGTCCTCGTGTCCGGTGCGCTGGATGGTGCGTTTGACGTTGATGCCCCACGACATCGTATCGCCGCCGGAATACCGCAGGCTCTTGAAGGGGATGCGGACCTCGACCACGTAGCCGGTCGGCGTGAGACGCCCCTTCGAGTCGAAGCGGAAGTCCGGGTTCGTGTCCTCGTTGCCGCCGAACTGATGTCCGGCGCTGCCCGGCCCCTCGCTGTAGACGCCGTCCTCCTGCGCGCCGAGCGGATTGACGGTGAAAAAGAACGCGCGCCGGCGATCGTCGAACGTGTCGAGGTAGATCGTGACGGAGTCGTCGCGCTCGAGGTGATCGCGGTCGGCCATCGTCGCCCGGATCGACGCCGGGTCGGCGTCCTGCGCCACGATGCCGAAATAGATCGCGTGGGGTCCATACCACACGAGCACGTCCGTGCGCTCCTGGGCGGGCCGTCCGTCGGCCGGCTGATACTCAGAAAAGCCCGTGAGCGTCGTCGCCTGCGACCACGGCGGTTCGTCGAGCGCGCCGTCGATCGCGACGGTGGCCTCGATGCGAGGCGCGGTGAAGGAGGGGGAGCCGCGGCCGATCACGGGGTCGGACGCGGACAGCGCGGCGAGCAGCAGGGGAGCCATCAGCGTGGAAAGCAAGACGAGCGAATTGTATCAAGCGGGGTTCCGGCGATCCTGTCACGCATGTAATGTTCGCGACACCCGCCCGCAAGGTTGCCGATCGTCTAATCGAATAGAGCGTGTTCGCCGTGTAGCGGCGGACGGAAAGGTCAGCACATGCACAACAGATACGTCAAGAAAGGAGGCCTTGCCGCCGTCGGGCTGGCATTCGTCGCGCTGGTGGCGTGGAAGGCTCCTGAACCCAACAGCCATGCCGCCGCGACGAAGGCCGTCGCGACCGCCGCGGCTCCTGCTTCCACGGCTTCCCCGGCCGCCCCGGCCGCGTCGTACGCGTCGGTCGTCGACCGCGTGATGCCCGCCGTCGTCACCGTGCGGGTCGAAAAGCGCGCCGCCGCGATTCCCACCGATCAACAGATGCCCGACGAGATGCTGCGCCGCTTCTTCGGCCCGCAGATGCGGATGCCGCGCCAGCCGCGCGGCGTCGAGCGCGGCCTCGGCTCCGGCGTCATCGTCAGCCAGGACGGCTACATCCTCACCAACAATCACGTCGTCGACGGCGCCGACGAAGTGCAGGTGGAACTGCCCGACAAGCGGACCTTCACCGCGAAGGTGGTCGGGACCGATCCGCCGAGCGACCTCGCCGTCGTGAAGATCGACGCGAAGGCCCTGCCGACGCTGACGCTCGGCAACTCCGACGCCGTCAAGGTGGGTGACGTCGTCCTGGCGGTGGGGGATCCGCTCGGCATCGGCGAGACCGTCACCTCCGGCATCATCAGCGCCAAGGGGCGCCAGACCGAAGCGGGAGACGCATACCAGGACTTCCTGCAGACGGACGCCGCGATCAACCACGGCAACTCCGGCGGGGCGCTCGTGAACACGAGCGGCGAGCTGATCGGCATCAACTCGCAGATCCTCTCCCCCTCGGACGGCAACATCGGGCTCGGCTTCGCGATTCCGTCGAACATGGCGAAGCACGTGATGGCGCAGCTCATCGATCACGGCAGCGTCCGGCGCGGCAAGCTGGGCGTCACCGTACAGCCGCTCTCGGCGGACATGGCCAAAGCGTTCGGCCTGTCGTCGGCCGACGGTGCGCTCGTCAGCGACGTCGATCCAGGCAGCCCCGCGGCGCACGCCGGCATCGAGCAGGGGGATGTCATCACCCGATTCAACGGCGCGCCGGTCACCGACAGCAACCAGCTCCGCAACGACGTCGCGAGCACGCAGCCGGGCACGACGGTGTCGCTGCAGGTCGTTCGCCATGGACAGTCGAAGGACGTGCAGGCCACGCTCGCCGCGCTCTCGACCACGCCCGAACAGACCGGCGACGAGGGCGGGGAGAACGGCCGCGGCACGTACGGGATGAGCGTGCAGCCGTTCACGCCCGACATGGCGGATCAGCTCGGCGTGCCCCGCTCGACGCAGGGACTCGTCGTCGCCGGGGTGGACCCGGCGGGGGCCGCTGCCGACAGCCAGATTCAGGAAGGCGACGTGATCGAGCAAGTGAACGGCCAGGCCGTCAAGACCGCCGACGGGCTGCGGTCGGCGCTCGACACTGCCACCGCCGCGAAACCCGCGCTCCTGCTGATCAACCGCAAGGGCACGGATCTGTTCCTGACGATTCATCCGCGCTGAACCGCGCGCGTCGAGCGCGTGGAGCCCGATTGGCGAACGCCTCGTTCGCCAATCGGGCCGTTTCGCTACGCCTACCGATCGAGCACTTCGCGGATCTTCGCGGTCAGGGCGGCCGGGGTGAAGGGTTTGGGAATCATCGGTCCGGACCGCGTGGTCTTCCCCGCGGTGGCATCGTACCCGGACATGAACAGCACGCGCAGTCCCGGCCGGAGCTGACGGCCGCGTGCGGCCAGGTCCACGCCGTTCATGCGCGTCAGGATCACGTCGGTCAGGAGCAGGTCGACGGGCTGGCCGCCCTCGATCAGCGCGAGCGCGGCTTCGGCCGTGGCCGTCAATTCGACGTCGTACCCGTGGCGTCGCAGCGACGTCTCGGCCATCCGCCGGACCGCGTCGTCGTCGTCGACGACGAGAATCCGTTCGCGGCCTGGGCCGCTCGTTCGCGACTGCTCCACGTCGTGGGCGACGGCGGTCCCGGTCACGAGCGGCCAGTAGGTGTGGATCGCGGTCCCGCGCCCCATCTCGCTCTCGATGACGATCGCGCCCCCCGACTGTTTCAGGATCCCGTAGCAGGTCGCCAGGCCGAGGCCGGTGCCTTTGCCGCTCTCCTTGGTGGTGAAGAAGGGCTCGAACGCGCGGGTGCGGACCTCCTCCGGCATGCCGGTCCCCGAGTCCGTCACCGTCAGGCGGACGTAGCGTCCGGGCGCCGGGCCGTCGCCCATGGGGGTCCGGAGCTCGGCGAGCGCCGTCTCGACGACCAGCGAACCGCCGTCCGGCATGGCATCGCGCGCGTTCACCGCCAGGTTCATGAGCACCTGCTCGATTTGCAGCGGATCCGCGCGCGTCGTCACGCCGAGCGGCGCGGCGCGGACGTCGAGGACGATGTGTTCGCCGATGAGCCGCTGGAGCATGCGCGCGAGATCGCGGATGACGGCGCTGACGTCGATCAGCCTCGGCTCGGCTGGCTGCTTGCGGGCGAAGGCCAGCAGGTGACGGGTGAGCTGTGCGGCACGTTCGCCGGCGCGGCGGATCTCCTCGAGGTCGGCGCGGACCGCCGGATCGAGATCCGGCATCGCGAGCGACAGCTCGCTGTACCCGATGACGGCGGTGAGCACGTTGTTGAAATCGTGCGCCATCCCGCCGGCCAGGTTGCCGACGGTTTCCATCTTCTGGGCCTGCCGCATCTGCAGTTCGAGCGCCCGGGCGTCGGTGACGTCGCGGGCGCTGACGAGGAAGCCACGGACGGCGCTGCGATCCAGCAGGTTGGTCACGTGGCCCTCCAGGGTGCGCCAGGTGCCGTCGAGATGCAGCACGCGCGCTTCGACCGTTCCGACGCTGCCCGGTTCGGCGGCGAGCGCGTACCCGGCGCCCGCCACCGCCGACCGATCCTCCGGGTGGACCAGCTCCAGCGCGTCCACCGCCCGGATGCTGTCCTGGTCGTAGCCGAGCGTACGCGCCAGCGAGGGGCTCGCGTATTCGATCCGTCCCTCGTCGCCGACGACGGCGATGATGTCCGAGATGTTCTCGAGCAGCAGCAGCGAGCGCTCTTCGGCGCGCCGCAGCGCTTCCTCGGCGTGGCGGCGCCGCCACCGCTCGGAGGCGCGCGTGAGGGTGCTGAACAGCTGATCGGGCGCGACCGGCTTGACGAGATAGTCGTGGCTCTGCTCCCGCAGCGCCCGAACCGCGCTGTCGACCGACGCATGCCCGGTCAGGATCACCGTCTCGGTGAGCTGCGACAGCCGCCGCAGTTCGGCCACGACCTCGAGGCCGTCCATGTCGGGAAGGCGCAGGTCGACGAGCGCGATCGCGACCGTGCCGTGGGTCGCGAGCGCGAGCCCCGCCGATCCGCTCGACGCCGTATGCGGGCTGTAGCCGCGGTGCTTCAGGATGTCGGACAGGGTCCGGAGCAGCTGATTGTCGTCGTCGACGACGAGCACGTCGAGCGACGGATCAGTGCTGACAGGCGGCATGAAGCACTTCAATCAGCCGTTCCGGCGAGAACGGCTTTCGCAGCGTGGCGTGGACGAGTCCGGGCGGCAGGTGCTCCAGCGTCTCGTCGAGCAAGGCCGCCTGCGCGCTGTACAGGATCAGCAGCGTCTCCGGACTGAGCTTCTTGATCGCGACGACCGCTTCGTCGGGGGCGGCAAGCCCTTCGATCCTCAGATCCATCGCCATCAGCCCGGGCGCGTCCGCCTCGAGACAGTTCAGCGCATCTTCGAGCGATTGCGCCTGCGCGACCGTGTGTCCGTCGGACCGGAGGCGTTCGGTGAGCTGCGCGAGAAAATCCGCGTCGCCGTCGACGAGCAGCACGCGCGCGTGGGCGCCGACGTCGGCCAGCACCTGCGTGAGCTGCGTGATCGGCAGCGGCTTGGGCAGGATCATGAGGACGCCGTCGCGCTCGGCTTGTGCGAGCAGTTCGTGCGCCGCATAGGCCGTCATCAGGATCACGGGCAGCCGCGGCGCGAGCCGCCGGATTTGGCGGAACGCGCCGACCCCGTCGAGCCCCGGCATGCGGACGTCCATCACGACCGCCGAGAAGGCGCCGGTCTTCACGGCTTCCACCGCTTCTTCGCCGGAGTACGCCGCCGTCGTGTCCCACCCCTTGAGCCGCAGCACGCCGCAGAGGGTTTTCACCATCTGGCGATCGTCGTCGACCACGAGGACCGAGCCGCTCATGCGCCCGCTCCCATCGCGCACGGGAGCGTGACCGCGAAGACGGCGCCGGGGCCCGCGCCGTCGGCGAGCGCGAGGTGTCCGCCGTTGGCTTCCGCGAGGCCGCGCGAAACCGCGAGTCCGAGCCCGATGCCGCGCGGCTTGGTCGTGAAGAGCGGTTCGAAGATGCGCTCGCGTAGATCCGGTGGCACGCCGGGGCCGGAATCGTGCACCTCGATCACCACGAACTCGCCGTCCTGCCGGGCCGTGACCCGCACGATCCCCTCGCCCGTCGTCGCCTGCACCGCGTTGGTGAGCACGTTCAGCAGGACCTGGCCGATTTGCACGGGATCGACGGCCACCACCGGCAGCGACGGCGGCAGCGCGCGCTCGATGCGGACCGACTCGACGTCGCCGAGCCGCGCGATCTGATCCTCGACGATTCGCGCGACCGGCACCGCCTGCACCTGCGGCGGCTTGATGCGCGCGAAATCGAGGAGGTCGGTCACGATTTTCTCGGAGAGCGCGATCTGGTGCTTCAGCATGCCCAGATATTCCCGCACGTCGTCGGACGCATCCGTCTGCACGATTTCGAGGTAATAGATCGCGTTGGTCATCACGCCAAGCGGATTGCGCAGCTCGTGCCCGACCCCGCTGGCGAGCTGACCGAGGATCGCGAGCCGTTCGCGCCGGACGAGTTCCGCCTGTGTCTCCTCGAGCGTCTTGACGGCTTCGGCAAGCTCCCGCGTGCGCAGCCGCACTTGGTCTTCGAGCGTTCCGTGGGCCTCCTGCACGCGCGCCGCCATCAGGTTGAACGCATTCGCCAGACGGTCGGTTTCCTCGTATTCCGCGGCCCGGGTCCGCCGCGAATAGTCGCCGCCGGCAATTCCTTCGGCCGCCGTGACGAGCGCCTCGATCGGCTTCGTCGCCTTGCCGCTGACGACGCGGGTCAGGAGGGCGCCCAGGAGGACGAGGACGATCGCCACGGGCAGCATGCTCCGCAGCAGCGCCCGCGCGGGGGCCATCACCTGCGCGTGCGGCATGTCGACCCAGATCGCCCACGGCGTTCCGGCAATCCGGAGCCGCGTGCCCACGTGATCCCCGTCCGCCTCGTGCACCGACGCCATCTGGTTCGATCCCACTTTCGGCGGCGCGGCGACCACGCGCGAAAGGTCGGTCCAGAGGCTGTCGTCGACATTCCCCATCTTCACGGCCGCCTTGTCGCCAATCAGGCGGCCGAGCACGTTGGAGGCCGATCCCGAGGACAACACGCGGCGCACGATGAAGTAGCCGGCCGGCTGGCGATCGGCCCCGGCAATGACGCTGGTCGCCGTGTACGTCACTTTTCCGGCGGTGTCGCGAAGCGGACCGAGGCCCGGCGTCACGTCGGCCGCGTCGGGCGCGGCGGCCGCCGGCGGGGACGTCAGGACGGGATGCCGATTCGCATCCAGGATCCAGATCGTCGCGCCGGTGCTGCGGTCGATCAGGTCGTGTTTGAGCGTGGCGGGCCAGCTGGCCGTGCCGGGCGGCGCCGTGAGCACGGCGGCCACGTCCGGCCTGGCCGCCAGACGGCGATCTTCCGCCGTGCGTGCCGCCCCGGAGGTCGCCAGCAGGCTGGCCAGTTCGCCGGCCGTCGCGCGAAGGCGTGTGGCAGCCGTCGCTTCGAGCGTCCGCTGCACCTCCCAGTACGCGAGACCGTTGAAGGCCAACCCCAGTATGGCCAGAAGGGTGAGGATGAAGACGGGCAACCGCCAGCGCAGCGAAGGTCTGGACATGTTATGGAAAGGACGCGGGGAGTCCGTCGTCGCGATTGTACACGTCAGCCACGGGCCGGGGGCGTCGATCTGTAGGCAGATGTTGCTCTTGATAGGCGGAAATTGTCGCGCGGGCGTTAGAATGGGTCTTCGATGGACGATTCACCCGCGATGGACGCGCCGCTGCTCGCCTTCGCGCAGCGTGCGCAGGCCGCGACCGCCGCGTGGCTGGAGCCGTTCGACGCCGCGGGCCGGATCGCCGCGGCGTGGGATGTCCTCACGACGGTGCCGCCGCCGGCGGCCGTTCCCGAACGCGCCGTCATCGCCCGCATCATCTCGGGGTTCGCGCAGCGGCTGCTGACGGAGGGGGTGTCGCCGATCGCGTGCATGCCCCGCGCCCCGTCTGCGCGCGTGCGCTGCGAATCAGCGGTGCGGCTGCTGCTCGCGGCCTACGCCGATCCGGCGCTCGACCTCGACCACGCGGCCAGCGCGCTCGGCGTGTCCCGCTGGTACCTGTGCCACCTGTTCCCGCGCGAGACCGGCTATCGGTTTTCGGTCCATCTCCACGGCCTGCGCGTGCTGAAGGCCACGCTCCTGCTGGCCGCGCCGCTGACCGTGAAGGAAGTGGCGGCCGGCGTCGGCTATCTCAGCGCCGGCGAGCTGGGGCGCCACTTCCGCCAGTGGATGCACATGACGGCGTCGGAATTCCGCGAGGGCTGCCTGGTCTACTCGTGTCCGACGACGACGAACGGCATTCCCATCGATGCCGCCCGCTGATTGATCGAGGCGACGTCGGTCGAAAGAAACCGCTGCGTGTCGGCGGCGAGCGACGCGAGTTCCTGTTCCTGCTCCTGCAGCACCTGCGTCATGCCCGCCGTCGGGACCCCCTCGGCTTCGACCGCCCACATCTGAAGCGGCGCGAGCCGCGAATACAACCGCGTCCCGCCGTGCATGGCCAGGATGTCGTAGACCACTTCGGCGGTCGGGTTGTGCAGCTTGTCCTCGAGCGCGTCCGCTGTCGCGATGGCGGCGCGCGCTGACGCGACCAGTTGGCGGACCCCGGCCTCCGTCGCGCGCGGTTCCAGCGCGGTCACCCGGGCGTTCAACTGATCGCGGACGGAGTGGATCTGGTTCACCAGGCCCGTGAGGCGGGAGATGTCGTCGCGGACGCGCAGCCCGAACGCCGCCTGCGCCTCGAGGTCGGCCTGCGACAAGTCGCCGCGGGGATCCGGCGTCACCCGGACAGGCGACGAGAAGGACCGCCCGCCGACGCTCAGGCGCACCGTGTAGGTGCCGGGCGGCACGCGCGGCCCCTCGGCGGGATCGCCCGTATCGATTTTGGCGTTCTGGATCTTTTTCGCTCCCTCGTAGCGCAGGTTCCAGACGGCGCGCTGAATCCCGGCGCCGGTCGGCAGCGCCAGTTTCTCGAAATCCTTCGGATCCTGATCCTCGCTGCTGTAATCGGGCTTCGGGGCGATGCTGCTCGACGTCCGGATCACCTGCCCGCGCGCGTCGAGGACCTCGATCTTCAGCTCGCCGGCCGGCTTGTCCTTCAGGTAGTAATAGATGGATGCCCCCTCCGGCGGATTCGGGAAACTCGCCCCGCGCGCGCCATACGCGCCGGAGCCGTAGCGCCAGCGGATCGCGTCGGCCACCGGAAACAGGTGCACCGGCTCGGCCGCGATCTTGTCGGTGAATTCGCGAATCGGCTGCAGGTCGTCGAGGATCCACAGCGATCGCCCGTGCGTGGCGAGCACCAGATTGTCGTCCTTCACAATCAGGTCGTGCACGGCCACCGTCGGCAGGTTCAGTTGCAGCGACTGCCAGGTCCGGCCGTCGTCGGTCGAAAACATCACGCCGCGCTCCGTCCCGAGATAGAGCTGCCCGCGCTTCTTCGGATCCTCGCGGACGGCGTGCAGGTAGACGTCTTTCGGCAGACCCCCGTCGAGCCGCGTCCAGCTCTTGCCCAGATCCGTCGTCTTGAACAAGTACGGATGCGTGTCGTCGAGCCGGTGCGCATCGACGACGACGTACGCGGTGTGCGCGTCGAAGGGAGAGGGCTCGATCAGGCTGACCGTTCCCCACTCGGGGAAGCCGGGCATCGCCTTCGTGACGTCGGTCCAATGCGCGCCGCCGTCCGTCGTCACGTGCACGAGTCCGTCGTCGCTCCCGGCCCAGATCAGATCCTTCTGCTTCGGCGACTCGGCAATCGCAAAGACCGTGTCGTACGTTTCGACCCCCGTGTTGTCGCCGGTGATCGGCCCGCCCGTCCATTTCTGCTTCGACTTGTCGTTGCGCGTCAGATCCGGGCTGATGACGTCCCAATGCTGCCCGCCGTCGCGCGTCCGGAAAATCACCTGCGCGCCGTGATAGACGACGTGGGGATCGAAGGGAGAGCCGGCAATGGGCGCCGTCCACTGGAACCGGTACTTCATGTCTTCGCCGCCGTGGCCCGACGGGTTCTCGGGCCAGGCGCTCACGTTGCGCGACTCGCGCGTCCGGTAGTCGTAGCGCGTGATGATCCCGAGGTACTCGCCCGCGTAGACGATGTTCGGGTCGGCGCCGTCGGAGACGACGTGGCCGGCTTCGCCGCCGCCGACGTCGTGCCAGTCGCCGAGCGCGATGTCGCCGGCGAGGCTGTTGCTCGGCCCCTGCGCCGTGCCGAGGTCCTGCATCGCGCCGGCCACCCAGTACGGGCGCCGGGTGTCCGCCGAGACGTGATAGAACTGCGCGATCGGCAGCGGCGGCGAGGACCAGGTCTTCCCGCCGTCGACCGAAATGTGCACGCCGCCGTCGTTGGCCGCGATCATCCGCTTCGGGTTGCGCGGGTCCATCCAGAGGTCGTGATTGTCGCCGTGCGGCACCTTCACGTACTCGAGCGTCCGGCCGCCGTCGATCGAGTGCAGCATCGGGACCTGCGGGAACCACACGTCGTCCTCGTTTTGCGGGTTGACGGTGAGCGTCATGTAGTACCAGGCGCGCTGCGTCAGCGCGTGCGTCGGGTTCACGCGTTCCCAGCTCTCGCCGCCATCGTCTGACCGGAACAGGCCGCCGTGCGCCGCTTCGATCAAGGCGTACACGCGGCTGTCGTCGGAAGGGGCGACGGCGACCCCGACCTTGCCCCAGATGCCGTCCGGCAGCCCGTGCCCGGTGACCTGATCCCAGGTATCGCCGCCGTCGTGCGACACGTAGAGTCCGCTCCCAGGGCCGCCGCTCGTGAGATCCCACGGGTACCGGCGAGCCTGCCACAAGCCGGCGAACACGATCGCCGGCGTCACCGGATCGATCGCGACGTCGGAGGCGCCGGTGTTCTCGTCTTTCGCGAGCACCTGCTGCCACGTGCGGCCGCCGTCGCGCGTGCGATAGACGCCGCGCTCGGGATTGGGGCCGAACGCGTGCCCGAGCACCGCGGCAAAGGCGATGTCGGGATCGTGCGGATCGACCGCCATCGTGCCGATCTGTCCGATCTGCGTCCAGACGTGCTTCCACGTCTTGCCGCCGTCGGTTGACTTGTAGATGCCGTCCCCCGCTGCGACGTTGCCGCGGATGTTCGCCTCACCCGACCCGACGTACACGATGTTCCTGTCGGACGGCGCGACGGCGATCGAGCCAATCGACGACACCGGCTCGTCGTCGAACACGGGCTTCCACTTGCTGCCGCCGTCGGTCGTCATCCAGACGCCGCCCGACGCCGTGGCGGCGTAGTAGGTGGTCGGATCGCCGGCGACGCCCGCCACGCGCGACACGCGTCCCCCGGCCGCGGGCCCGATGTTGCGATACTCGAGCGCGCTGAAGGCGTCCGGAGTGTCGGGTGCGGCGGAGGCGGCGGGGCCCTGCGCCGCGGCCCACGGCGGCGCCGCGAGCAGCGCGGCAACAAGACACAGCAGGGGCCAGGACGAACGACGGCTGATCGGCATCCGCGGAGTGTAGCGCAAGACGGAGGGTGGAGGATGGAGGGTGGATGGTGGATGGTAGATGGTGGAGGGTGGAGGGTGGAGGATGGAGGGTGGAGGATGGAGGGTGGATGGTGGATGGTGGATGGTGGAGGGTGGATGGTGGATGGTGGATGGTGGATGGTGGTGGACGGAGGTAGCTGCAAGCTGGAAGCTGGAAGCTGAAGCTGGCGACTGCGAGTAGAATGCACGTCGCATGCGCGGAGTCAGCGGGTTCGACAGGCCGGCCGTTCAATGGACCTTCGTCGCGGTCGGGATCGGGCTCATTGCGGTCGCCGTGTGGGCGGGAGTGGCTCTGCGCCGCGGGCAGCGGACGATTCAAGCGATGCGGGCCGAGGTGCTGCAGGCGCAGGTGGATCGCGACCAGATCGACGCGGCCCTGCAGCGGGAGCGCGCGACGCGCGAAGCGCTGCGGCTGCAACTCGGACGCGAGCGGACGGCCGTCGAGGACCTGGCGACGCCCACGTTGACGCTATCGCCTGTCGCGCGGCCGTCGCCGAACGGGCCCGAGTTGACGGTGCCGCCGACGAGCGCGCCGGTGGTCGACCTGCGATTGCTGCTGCCGCCGCACGCGCCGCAGGGCACGTTCACCGTCCGGTTGCGGTCGTGGACGGGAGGGGACGTGCTCTGGCTGCGCGCCGGCCTTCGCCAGGGCACGGCTGATAACCGACCGGCAGTGATCGCGCCGCTCGCCACCGACGTCTTCGTGCCCGGCACCTACGAGATCAGGCTGACGACCGGCGGCGCGACGCCAACCGACGTGGCCGTCTACGAGGTCGCGATCGCCGCCGCCGCGCGGGCGGGACGCTGATCGGCAGATGCGCTGGCTCTCGTTGCTGGCCGTCGTCCTGTTGAGCGCCTCGCTCGGGGCGCAGAGGCCGTCGGCGACTCCCGTTCAATCGTACGTCGCCGCGCATCGCGACGAGTTGGTGCGGGCGTTCTCGGCACTGCTGGCCATTCCCAATCAGGCCGGCGACACCGCCAACATCGAACGGAACGCCGCCGCTGTGGCGGACCTGTACCGAGCGCAGGGGTCAAGACCGATCTCCTGCGCGTGCCTGGGGCGCCGCCAGTGGTCTTCGGCACGCTCGATCGCGCCGGCGCGACGCGCACGATCACCTTTTACGCTCATTACGACGGCCAGCCGGTGCACCCGCAGGATTGGTCGACCCCGCCGTATCAGCCCGCCGTACATGACGGCCGGATCTGGGCGCGCTCGGCCGCCGACGACAAAGCGGCGGTGTTCGGCTTCACGGCGGCGCTTGCCGCCCTGCGCGCCTCGGGCGTGACCCCGCGTGTCAACCTGCACTTCTTCCTCGAGGGCGAAGAGGAGGCCGGCTCGCCGCATCTCGCCCAGGTGCTGGCCACGTTTGCCGGGCGCCTCCGCACCGACGCCTGGATCCTCTGCGACGGGCCGGTGCACCAGAGTGGCCGGCTGCAGGTCTACTTCGGCGCTCGCGGCGTCATGGACGTCGACATGACCGTCTACGGTCCGGGCCGTGCCCTGCACGACGGCCATTACGGCAACTGGGCACCCAATCCGATCACCATGCTGGTGCGTCTGCTGGCCAGCATGCGCGACGGCGATGCCCGGATCCTCATACCCGGCTTCTACGACGACGTCCGGCGGCTCGGCGCGGCCGAGCGCGCCGCCATCGCGGCCATGCCCGCCTACGACGCCACGCTGGCCCGCGATCTCGACCTCGGCCGGACGGAGGGAGCGCCGGCCACGCTGGCCGAACAGATTGCCCGGCCGGCGCTCAACGTGCGCGGCATTCACGGTGGATTCGTCGGCGCGGCGGCGGCGAACGTCATCTCGACCGAAGCGACGGCATCGCTGGATTTCCGGCTGGTCCCCGATCAAACGCCCGCGCGGGTGCGCGATCAGGTCGAAGCCTTCATCGTCCGTCGAGGCTACACCATCGTCCGCCAGGCGCCCGGCGCAGCCGAGCGGCGCGCGCATCCCCGGTTGATCCGGCTCCAGTGGGGCCATGGCTATCCCGCCGCACGGGTCCCGCTGGCCGATCCGTTCAGCCAGCAAGTGGTGACGCTGGTGCAGGCGTCCGCGCCCGCCCCGATCGTGCGCCTGCCGATCATGGGCGGGAGCGTGCCGATGTACCTCTTCCAGGGCCCGGCCCACATCCCCGCCATCGGCGTGCCCATCGCCAACTACGACGACAATCAGCACGCGGCCAACGAGAACCTGCGCCTCGACAACCTGTGGCAGGGCATCGGCGTCTACGCGAGCCTGTTCGCCGGCCTGCGCTAATGTGCGGCTGAGAGGATGCAGCCAGACGAGGGCGCGATCCCTCGAATCGGCCGCGATCGATCTCGCTGGCTGACGTCGGGCTTGCCGCTTTCTCGGTCACTTCGCCCGACGCGACAATCGATGGGCGTCGGTTCTCAAAAGCCAGTGACCCTTTGCTGAGGATATTTTCAAAACCTCTCCACCTGAACGGTGAGGCTTTTCAAAACCTGTCCTCCTTCGGCGGCCGGGTCCTTTCAAAACCTTCCCCCTTTCGCCCGATCGCGATCACTGCTGGTCTTGTTCCTGAACGGGGCGGAAGAGTCCCAGACCGAAGCTGCTCGAGTGCCCCAAGCGTATAGGCCCAATGACCGGCGTCGCGAACCGCAACTGAACTGTCTGCCCGCGTCGGTCGCCGATGAACGCCTGCTTGTCCCACTCTCGGCGTGGAACATGTACGGACACCCACGCAGGTGTCCCAAGGAGTTCGACCTCCACCTGTTCGGTGAGCCCGCGCCTCTGAAGCTCACTCCGGATCTGCTCGGGCACCGATTCTCGTTCTCGTTCCTTGCCTCGTCGTAGATGATGACGAGGCGGTACATACGGGGTGACCGACTCCCAAAGAATCGCAGCTTGGCCGCTGAAGCCCGGCGGAGCAGGAACGTCTCGATCCAAGGGAACCAGGCGTACCGTCCAGTCGTCCGCGTCCGAGCCCGCGGCGGCCCAGGACACGTCTCGAGACGCTGCCAAGAGGATCGCTTCCTGCTCGTCGGCATCGAAGGCGCGCGAGCCCCTCCACACCACGATGCGCGTCGGTTGGCCGTCCTCACACCAAGTCAGAAACTCGGTGTGGCGATGGCCCTTGAGCGGCTCGCCGTTCGCGTCCTTGCCTACCATGTCGGCAATCGACTGTCGAACGTCGCGACCGACGCGCGTCCAAGTCGCCGAGATATCGCCGGTCTTGAGTCCTCGGTGGACACCCAAAACCGACAATTAATCGACACCTCAAAACCGACAATTAACTGAGGGCGGCCGAGACGTTGACGCAGGCGATGGACGTGTGGTCCTTCGCCGGAATGGGCAACGTCTTGGAGCAGGATAAGCAGCAGCAAGTGCTCGCGTTGGGCCGACTGGGCTGGACGCTGACCCGCATCGGCCAGGCCACGGGTGTGCATCGGGTCACGGCTGGCGAATATCTGCGCGCGGCCGGCATTCCAGTGCGCGGGCGAGGCCGGCCCGGCGAAGGCACAGCAAAACCGACAATTTCCGGAGAGGTGTCCACCGACTCCGATGCAAAACCGGCAATTCCTTCGTCCGAGGTGTCCACCGACTCGCGGCCCTCGCGCGCGCCCACGGCCAGTGCGTGTGAGCCGTACCGCGAGCTGATCGCGGAGGCGCTGAGTCGGGGGCGCAATGCGATGGCCATCTGGCAAGACCTGGTCGACGACCACGGCTTCGACGCCAAATACGCCAGCGTCCGTCGGTACGTGGCGAAGCTGCGCGGCGCAGCGGTGCTCGATGCGCGCGTCGTCATTCCGACGATCGCCGGCGAAGAAGGCCAGGTCGATTACGGTGAGGGCCCGATGGTGCGGTGGGCAGCGACGGGCAAATACCGCCGCACCCGGCTGTTTGTCTTCACGCTCGCGCATTCACGGAAAGCCGTGCGCGTGCTCACGTGGCGCTCGAGCACGCAGATCTGGTGCGAGCTGCACGAGCGGGCGTTTCGCCGGCTCGGCGGCACGACCAAGGTCGTCGTCCTCGATAATTTGAAGGAGGGCGTCCTCACGCCCGACATCTACGATCCCGCGCTCAATCCGCTGTATCGAGACCTGCTGCGCCATTACGGTGTCGTGGCGCTGCCGTGCCGCGTCCGCGATCCCGATCGGAAAGGCAAAGTCGAACGCGCCGTCGGCCACGCGCAACAGACGCCGCTGCACGGCCAACGCTTCGAAACGATCGAGGCCGCCCAAGCCTATCTCGATCGTTGGGAAGAGCACTGGGCCGATACGCGCATCCATGGCACCACGAAGCGCCAGGTCGCCGCGATGTTTGCGGAGGAACGGCCCGCGCTGGGGCCGCTGCCGATCGAACCGTTTCGCTACTACTGTTTCGGCGAGCGCACCGTGCATCTCGACGGCTGCGTTGAAGTCGAGGCCGCCTATTACGGGGCGCCACCCGGCTGGATCGGGCGGCGCGTGCAGGTGCAGTGGAACGATGTGCATGTGCGGCTGATCGAGCCGACGACGGGACAGCTCCTGCGCGAGCATCTGCGGGGCCGGCGCGGCCACCATCGCATCGACGACCGCGATCGCCCGGCGCGGACGCCACCGACGACGCTGGTGCTGCTCGGGCGCGCCGCCACCGCCGGCGCCGCGATCGGTCTCGTCTGCCGCCAGATTCACGGACAGGGCACCGCGCACAGCGTGCGCCAAATCCTCGGCGTGCTCGCGCTGGCCAAGAAACACGGCGTCGCCGTCGTCGAGGAAGCCGCCAAGACGGCCTTGGACGTCGGCGTGCCCACCTATCGCTTTCTGCGCAAGTACGTCGAGCGGCGGCCACCCGTCCCCGTGACCTTGCGCCAGATCGATCCGCTGATCCGACAACTGTCGCTCTACCGCGATCTCGTCACGCAGAAAACTGGAGGCTCCGAATGACGCTCGTCGAAGTCGACCGTGCACTCCGCAAGCTCCGACTCTCCGGAATGGCCGACGTCCTGGAGACCCGACTCCGCCACGCCCAAACGGAGCGGCTCGCGCCGCTGGATCTCGTCGCCACCTTGGTCAGCGACGAACTGCAACGCCGCGAGGACCGGTTGCTGACACGTCGGCACAAACTCGCGGGCTTCCGTGATCCCGATCGCTCCCTCGAGACCTTTGATTTCGATTTCAACAAGAAAATGAATCGCGCACTGATCTACGACCTGGCGACGGCGCGCTTCATTGCCCAACGCGAGGACGCGCTGTTTCTCGGCCCGCCGGGAACCGGCAAGAGTCACCTCGCGCAGGCGATCGGGCACGCGGCCATCCAGCAGGGCTATCGGGTCGTGTATCGCGAGGCCCACGTGCTGCTCGAAGAGCTCGCCGAAGCCGCGGTCGACGGCACCCGTAAGGAACGACTCCTCGACTTGGCGACCGTCCCGCTCCTCATCATCGATGACCTCGGGATGCGGAAGCTCCCGCACACCGCGGCCGAAGATCTCCTGGAGCTGATCATGCGACGTTACGAGCGCGCCTCGACGCTGCTGACGTCGAATCGCCCCGTCGATGATTGGGGCAAGCTGCTCGGCGACACCGCGGCCGTCACAGCGCTTTTGGATCGGCTGTTACATCACGCGCACGTCCTCAAGTGCGGGCCCCGAAGCTGGCGTACCAAAGTGCAGACGGACTTGCGCACCGAGGACGCGCCGAAGTAAAACTCCACTCGTCTCGACCGATCGGATAATTGTCGGTTTTGCCTGTCCACAAATTGTCGGTTTTGAAGTGTCCACCAAGG